>JAYSEK010000008.1:0-152702 GCA_041913905.1 Burkholderiaceae bacterium
ACGACGGGACTTGCACCCGTAGGAGTGCGCCCATGCTGGGCGCACCGCAAAAAAGGCGGCCGCTCCGGACCGCCCTTCCCTTCAAGCCACCGCCCGAATCACTTCTTGGCGGCGTACTCCTCCATCGGCTTGTCGTTGGGATTCGCCCAAGCCGCCTTGGTCGCCTCATTCAGCGGCATCCCGATCTTCGCGCCAGCCGGCGGGATGGGCTGCATGAACCACTTGTCGTAGGTCTTGGCCAGCTCGCCGGACTTGATCATGCCCTTGATGCTGTCGTCCACGGCCTTCTTGAAGGCGGGATCGTCCTTGCGCATCATGATGCCGATGGGCTCGACCGAGAGCACCTCGCCGACGATCTTGAAGTCCGCCGGGTTCTTGGAGGTGGCGATGTTCTTGGCCAGGATGGAGCCGTCCATCACGAAGGCGTCGGCGCGGCCGGATTCCAGCAGCAGGAAGCTGTCGGCGTGGTCCTTGCCGAAGACTTCCTTGAAGTCCACGCCGGTGGCGCGTTCGTGCTTGCGCAAGGTCTGCACCGAGGTCGTGCCGGTGGTGGTGGCCACGTGCTTGCCGTTGAGCTGCGAGATCGACGTGATGCCCGAATTGGCCTTCACCGCCATGCGCACTTCCTCCACGTAGGTGGTCACCGCGAAGGCCACGTCCTTCTGGCGGGTGGCGTTGTTGGTGGTGGAGCCGCATTCGATGTCCACATTGCCGTTCTGCACCAGCGGGATGCGGTTTTGCGAGGTCACCGGCTGGTACTTGATCTCCAGCTTGGCCAGGCCCAGCTGCTTCTTCACGTCTTCCAGCACGTGGTGGCAGACATCGATGTGGAAGCCCACGTACTTGCCGTCGCCAATGGTGTAGGACAGGCCGGAGGACTCGCGCACGCCCATGGTCACGGTGCCGGAGTCCTTGATCTTCTTCAGCGTGTCCTCGGCGTGGGCTGCCGTGGCAGCCAGCAGCGCCAGGCTCAGCAGTGTCAGGGTCTTCTTCATCGGGTTCACTCCTTGATGAAAGGAAAGGGGATGGTGGATGCGGCCGGTCTGCCGCTCGCGACACGAGCTTGTACCGCAAAACCGGGCGCCATGGCAGGGCCGGGCGCTTAGGCTCAAACGGCCTGCGCCTTGTCCTGCTCTTCCTTCAGGTAGTTCCACAGCGCCAGCGCCGCCGGCTTGCTGCGCTTGGCAATGGCCGGGCGCTCGCGGTAGATGCGCAGGTCCATGCTCAGCTCGAACTGGCCTTCCGGCGCAGCACGCACCAGGCGACCGGACTTGAGCTCGCGCGTCACCGAGCTGGCGGGCAGGAAGGCCAGGCCGTGGCCCTCGATGGCCATGGCCTTGAGACTCTCGGCCATGTCGGTCTCGTACAGCGCGTCCAGGTTCAGCGGCGTGGGCGAGGCCTTGACGATCAGCTCCACCAGGCGGCCGAGGTAGGCCCCCGCGGCATAGCTGAGGAAGGGGATCTTCTGCCCCGGATGGCCGGGCAGGCTGAACAGCGGCCGGCCCTGGGCATCGGAGCGGGCATAGGCGGCCAGCGTCTCATGGCCCAGCGAGGCCATCTCGTAGCGTTCCGGGTCCAGCTGCAGGGGCTGGCTCGCGTGGTGATACACCACCAGCAGATCGCAGTTGCCTTCGCTGAGCTGCAAGGTGGCGTCGTGCACGTTCAGCGCGTTGAGCCGGCTCTTGACGGCCCCGAAGCGCTGGCGCAGTTCCATCAGCCAGTGCGGGAAGAAGCTGAAGGCCAGCGAGTGCGGCACGGCGAACTCGATCATGTCCTGCCCGGCGGACTGATGGCTGCGCAGCATGTTGCGTGTGGCCTGCAGATTGCCCAGCACCTCCATGGCCTGGCCCAGCAGGGTCTCACCGGCCGCGGTGAGGCGCGTGGGGTAGGAGGAGCGATCCACCAGGTCCACGCCCGCCCAGGCCTCCAGCGCCTGGATGCGGCGTGAGAAGGCCGGCTGGGTCACGTGACGCAGCTGGGCCGAACGAGAGAAGCTGCGCGTTTCGGCCAGGCTGACGAAGTCTTCAAGCCATTTCGTTTCCACGGGCGCAGTGTAGCTTTTGGGCCGACGGGCTCAGCCGGCGGCCTGCTGCAGCGCCCACATCTGGGCATAGCGTCCGCCGCGGGCCAGCAGCTCGGCATGGCGGCCCCGCTCGATGATGCGCCCCTGCTCCATCACCAGGATCTCATGGGCATCGACGATGGTGGAGAGCCGGTGCGCGATCACCAGCACGGTCTTGTTCTGCGCCGCAGCCTCCAGCTCGGCCTGGATGGCGCGCTCATTGCTGGAGTCCAGCGCCGAGGTGGCCTCGTCGAAGATCAGGATGGGTGGGTTCTTCAGCAGCGTGCGGGCGATGGCCACGCGCTGCTTCTCGCCGCCCGAGAGCTTGAGCCCGCGCTCGCCCACCGTGGTGTCGTAGCCCTTGGGTGTGGCGGCGATGAAGCCGTGGATGTGCGCCGCCTTCGCTGCGGCCTCGATCTCGGCCTGCGTGGCGCCGGGCCGGCCGTAGCCGATGTTGTAGGCGATGCTGTCGTTGAAGAGGACTGTGTCCTGCGGCACGATGCCGATGGCGCGCCGCACCGAGCCTTGCTGCACCGCGCGGATGTCCTGGCCGTCGATGCGGATGCGGCCGCCGTCGACGTCATAGAAGCGGTACAGCAGGCGCGCCAGCGTGCTCTTGCCCGAGCCGCTGGGGCCCACCACGGCCACCTTCTTCCCCGCGGGGATCTCGAAGCTGATGCCATGCAGGATCGGCCGCTCCGGGTCGTAGGCAAAGCGCACGTCCTCGAAGCGAACGGCGCCGTGCGGCACCGCCAGGGCGGGCGCATCGGGCGCATCCGCCACCTCGCGCTCGCGGGCCAGCAGCTGGAACATCTTCTCCAGGTCGGTCAGGCTCTGCTTGATCTCGCGGTAGATCACGCCCAGGAAGTTCAGCGGGATGTAGAGCTGGATCATGAAGGCGTTGACCATCACCAGGTCGCCCAGGCTCATGTTCCCCGCCACCACGCCCTGCGTGGCCCGCCACAGCATGGCCACCAGGGCCAGCGCGATGATCAGCTGCTGACCGGTGTTGAGCAGGGACAAGGTGCTCTGCGATTTCAGCTGGGCGCGGCGCAGCTTCTCCAGGCTTTCGTTGTAGCGGCTGGCCTCGAAGTCCTCGTTGTTGAAGTACTTGACCGTCTCGTAGTTCAGCAGCGAGTCGATGGCCTTGCTGTGGGCCACGGAGTCCAGCTCGTTGAGCTGCTTGCGGAACTGCGTGCGCCACTCGGTCACGTAGACGGTGAAGGCGATGTAGACGACCAGCGCCCCCACCGTGATCAGCGCGAAAACGGCGTCGAACTTGATCCCGAGCAAACCCAGCACCAGCGCCACCTCGATCAGCGTGGGCAGGATGCTGTAGAGCGAGTAGGAGATCAGCGAATGCACGGCCCGCGTGCCGCGCTCGATGTCGCGCGTCATGCCGCCGGTCTGGCGTTCCAGGTGGAAGCGCAGCGAGAGGTCGTGCAGATGCCGGAAGACCTGCAGCGAGATCGCCCGCGATGTCCCCTCAGTGGCCTTGGCAAAGACCAGCTCACGCAGTTCGGTGAACAAGGAGGTCGAGAGCCTCAGCAGGCCATACGCCAGCAGCAGACCCACCGGCACCACCAGCATCGCCTCCGCCGAACCGGGCTTGAGACTCAGGCTGTCCACCAGCTCCTTCAACAGCATGGGCACGCCGACATTGGCCAGCTTGGCCATCAGCATGAAGCCCAGGGCCAGGCCCACCCGCCAGCGGTAATGCCACAGATAGGGCATGAGCTTGGCGACGGTGCCCCAGTCTCCCTTGGTGGCCGTGTTCAGCTGGGGTGTCTCGGCGGCTTTCGTCGAGCCTGCGTGCGAAGTAGGGGCAGGTGTCGTGACAGGAGGATGACGGCGCATGGTGATAGGGAGAGAATGGGCCGCATTGTCACTGCAGTCCCGACCGAGCACCATGTCCGACGCCCAAAGCCCCCTGGCCCCCGCCCCCAGTGCCGCCCCCGCCCCCGATGCCCGCGTCTGGCCCCGCGAGCTGGTGCTGCGCGTGATGCCCATGCCGGCGGACGCCAACCACAACGGCGACGTCTTCGGCGGCTGGATCATGGCGCAGGTGGACATCGCCGGCTCCATCCTGCCAGCCCGCATCTCGCGCGGCCGCATCACCACGGTGGCGGTGAAGGAGTTCCTCTTCAAGCAGCCGGTGTCCATCGGCGACCTGCTGTCCTTCTACGCCCAGGTGATCCGCGTGGGCCGCACCTCCATCACGCTGCAGGTCGAGGTGATTGCCGAGCGCAATCCGGCCAGCCCGCATGTGGTCAAGGTCACGGAAGCGCAGCTGACCTACGTGGCCATCGACAAAGACGGCAAGCCCCGGCCCTTCACCCTCGAAGACTGAGCCGCGAGTCGCAGGGCATGCAGGAAACGCTGCTGATCATCGGCGGCGGCGCGCTCGGCAGCGCCGTGGCCGCCTGCCTGGCGGAACGCAAGGACTGGCACGGCCGGATCACCGTGCTGGAACGGGATCCGAGCTATGCGCTGGCCTCATCGGCCCGCTCGGCGGCCTCGATCCGCCAGCAGTTCTCCACGCCGCTGAACATCGCCCTGTCCCTGCACGGCCTGGAGGTGCTGCGCGCCGCCGGTCCGCAGGCGGCGCTGGTGGAGCAAGGCTATCTCTACCTGGTCCCGCCCGAGGGCGCCGCGCAGCAGCAAGCGCTGAACGCGCTGCAGCGCGCGCAGGGCGCCGAGGTGGCGCTGCTGAGCCGCGTCGAGCTCGCGCAGCGCTTTCCCTGGTTGAACACGCAAGACCTGGCCCTGGGCAGCTGGGGCCTGCGCGGCGAAGGCTGGTTCGACGGCTGGGGCCTGCTGCAGTCGCTGAAACAGCGCGCACAGGCCGCGGGCGTGCAATACCTCAAGGACGAAGCGCTGCGCTTCGAGCTGGACGGCCTGGGCCAGGTCTGCGGTGTCCGCACGGCCGCCGGCACCCATCACCAGGCGGACCGCTTCGTGCTGGCCAGCGGCGCCTGGTCTGCGCCGCTGGCAGCGACGGCGGGCGTGGTGCTGCCCGTCAGTGGCCGGCGCCGCAGCGTCTACGCCTTTCGCACGCCGGAAGCTGCGCCCGGCTGCCCGCTGGTCATCGACCCCTCCGGCCTGTGGTTCCGCCCCGAGGGCCCGGGCCAGTTCATCTGCGGCGGTCCACCCTTGGGCGAGGATGCTGCCGATCTGCCGCTGGATCCGGAGGCCTCGCTCTTCGAGGAGCGCCTCTGGCCCGCCCTGGCCGAGCGGGTGCCAGGTTTTGCCAGCCTGCGCCAGGAGCGCAGCTGGGCCGGCTATTACGAGATGAACGACTTCGACCACAACGGCCTGGTCGGCCCCTGGCCTGGCCAGGAACGCCTGTTGCTGGCCTGCGGTTTTTCAGGCCACGGCCTGCAGCATGCGCCGGGCATTGGGCGCGGCCTGGCGGAATGGATCGCGAGCGGCCGCTATGAGACCCTGGACCTCGCGCCCCTGGATCCCGGCCGGCTGCTGCGCGGCGAGCCCTATCGCGAGCTCAACGTGATCTGAGCCAGCGGGCCGGCCCGGCATCCGCAGATCAGTCCGCAGCCGCCCAGACGCGGTGCTCCCGCATCAGGCGCTGGCACAAGGTCTGCGCCCAGACCTCGTAACCTGCGGGCCCGGGATGGAAACCGTCCTCGGCCATGTGGCGCGCCGCCTCGGGGCCGTGCAGATGCGCCGGCAGCGCCTGCAGGCCGCGGTCGCGTCGGCCGATCAGGTGGCGGGCCAGCTGGCGGTTCAGCTGCTGCGACTGCGCCCCCAGCAGCCAGCGCAAGGGCTGGGGCAGCAGCGGGAAGGCATGCATGGGCGGCACGGCGCTGTGCAGGCTGTAGCGCACGCCGCAGCGCTGCACCGCCAGCGCATGGATGGCATCGAGGTCCAGCAGGCAATGCTTCGCGCGGCGCTGCCCGACGACATCATTGACACCCAGGGCCGTCACCAGCACATCGGCCGGCTGCAGCTCGGCGTCCACCAGGTGCTGGCGCGCATCGCGACTGTCATGGCCGGTGCGCGCCACCAGCTGCCAGTGCACGCGCCCGTCCAGGGCCTGGGCCAGATGCTGCGCGAGCCGGCCGGCGAGGGCCAGGTCTTGCGTGGGCGCACCGACGCCAGCGCCCGAGGAATCCCCGACGATCAGCAGGCGCAGCTTCAGCGCACCCTCCCCTGCTTGCCCCGCGCGGGCGCCTGCGGCTTCCGGCAGCTTCAGGGCACGACGCCGCACCTGCCGGCCCTGCCACAGCAGCACCGGCGCCAGCAGCAGCTTGGCCGGACCCAGCATCAGTCGAACTGGGAGAAGTCGGGCTGGCGCTTCTGGAAGAAGGCCTGGAAAGCCTCGGTGGCCTCGGGCGAGCGCAGGCGCGCGCCGAAGATCTCGGCCTCGATCTTGATGGCTTCCTGCAGCTGCTCCAGGCTGTGGCGGCGCATCAGGCGCTTGCTCTCGCGCACGGCGCTGGGCGCCAGGTTGTTGAAGCGCTCGGCCACGCGGCGGGCTTGGTTGACCACCTCACCCGCGGGCAGCACGGCGTTGGCGATGCCGCATTCCACGGCGTCGGCGCCGGTGAAGGGATCGCCCAGCAGCAGCTTCTCGGCGGCCTTCACATGGCCCATCAGGCGCGGCACGACCAGGCTGGAGCCGAACTCCGGCACCAGGCCCAGGCTCACGAAGGGCATGGCCAGGCGGGCGTCGTCGGCCACGTAGACGAAGTCGCAGTGCAGCAGCAGCGTGGTGCCGATGCCGATGGCCGCGCCGTTGACGGCCGCGATCACCGGCTTCTCGCAGCCCAGCAGGGCGCGCATGAACTGGAAGACCGGCGCGTTCTCGTCCCGCGGCGGGCTGCCCATGAAGTCCTCGATGTCATTGCCCGAGGTGAAGATCTGGGGCTGGCCCTGGATCAGCACGGCGCGCACGGCCTTGTCGCCATTGGCGGCGATCAGGGCGTCGGCCATGGCCTGGTACATGGCGCGGGTCAGCGCGTTCTTCTTCTCGGGGCGTGCGATCTCGAGGGTCAGCACGCCGTTGACGGTGGCGGTCTTGATGGTCACGGCAATCTCTCCAGGCAGATTTCTTGGGGGCGGATGATGCCAGAGCGGCACGGCGGCCCTGGCGCGTCGGGGGTTCAGGCAGCGGCGGGCCGCAGGCGCTCCCAGTGGTGGGCGATGTGCATCAGGTGGGCCCGCTGGTACTCGGGCTTGCTCAGCGGCCCGTAGGCGAAATGGGGCTTCAGTTCGCCGGTCCAGGCCGCGAAGGCGTCCATGGCATCGAGCAGGCGCTGCACGCCCTGCTTGAGCGTGGCCTCGGCGTCCAGGGCCGGGGCGCCGGGAATGGGCTCGTCGCGGTCATGGCTCATCTTGCCGCGGGCATCAAAGAGCGCGAAGGCAGTCTTGCCCAGCGTGGACTGGAACCAGGCGGGCTTGGGCGCCGGATAGCCTCTCATCGAGTACTCGATGCTTTGCGCCAGATGCACCAGCAGCTGCGGCACGTTCCAGGCGCCCTCATGGCGCCGTTCATGGAAGCGCAGATCCAGCACGGCCTTCTGCGCCTCGGTCCAGGTCTGAAAACCCTCGGGCAGCTGGCCCTGGCAGGCGCTGAGCAGGCCGGTGGACGACAGCAGCGCGGCGCCCAGTACCACGCGGCGGGAGGGCTCGGAAACCGCACGGGGAACATCCCGGAGGTCAGGTCTTGCGTCCATGTTCAGACTCCTTGCAGCCAGTGGCTCACCCGCGGCCAGAGCTTGGCCTCGAAGCGGGCGCGGAAGAACCCGAAATGGCCGATGCGGCGCTCGCCCACCTCGCGAGGTGCGATGCGCTGCATCTGGGGCTGCGCACCGGCATAGAAGCCGTGCAGGCTTTCGGTGTTGCGGCGGGACATGAACTCGTCGTCGGTGAAGGACAGCGACAGCATGGGCAGCTTCAGCGCCGCATACTGCTGGCGCAGCGCCGAGCCACCCTCGCCCATCAGGTAGTCGCGGTCCAGGCACCAGCGCCGCCACTGCGCCATCACGCCGCGCGGCAGATCGCCGACCTTGCGCAGGCGGCGGCCGGGAAAGTAGCCGAAGACGGGCAGGCTCAGCGGCACGACCACGTACCACAGCCACCAGACGTAGCGGCGCAGGCCTGCGGCGTTCTCGCGCCAGTAGCCGCTGCCGCAGCCCACCGTCACCGCCTTGGCGATGCGATCGCGGTTGGGCAGCAGGCCCAGGATCTGGCCACCCAGGCTGTGGCCCAGCCAGTGCAAGGGGCGGTCGGGACCCAGCAGGCGCGAGAGCTCGTCCACCGCGCCGGCCGCGTCCTGCTCGGCCCAGGTGTGGATGTCCGCGTCCAGGCCCTTCAGCGAATGGCGCATGGCGGCCGGCCGCGAGGCGCCCATGCCGCGGTAGTCGAAGCTCATCACCAGCCAGCCCTGGCCCGCCATCCAGTGGGCGAAGTCGGCGTAGAAGCGCTGCTCCACGCCCATGGCCGGCGCGATCAGCAGGCCGGCGCGCGCGGTGGCCGGGTCGCCGTAGAGATGGCCGTTCAGCGGGAAGCCGTCGCGGGCCTTGAAGTGCAGCATGGCAGCGCTCCTTGTGAACTTCGGACGTGCAATGAAAAACGCGGCCCGCAGGCCGCGTTGTCAGGCGAGGATCACAGGCGTTCCAGGATGCCGGCAGCACCCTGGCCGGCGCCCACGCACATGGTCACCATGCCGTACTTGCCGCCGGTGCGGCGCAGGCCGTGGATCACGGAAGCGGCGCGGATGGCACCGGTGGCGCCCAGCGGGTGGCCCAGGGCGATGGCGCCGCCGTTGGGGTTGACCTTGGCGCGGTCCAGCACGATGCCCTTGCTGTCCAGGTCGTTCAGCACGGCCAGGGACTGTGCGGCGAAGGCTTCGTTCAGCTCGACCCAGTCCAGGTCCGCCGCCGAGATGCCGGCCAGCTTCAGCGCGGCGGGGATGGCCTCGATGGGGCCGATGCCCATGATCTCGGGCGGCACGCCGCGCACGGTGAAGGAGACGAAGCGGGCCAGCGGGGTCAGGCCGAAGCGCTTGACGGCGGCTTCAGAGGCCACTATCAGCGCGCCGGCGCCGTCCGAGGTCTGCGAGCTGTTGCCGGCGGTGACGCTGCCCATGCCGGTGGCCTTGCCCGTGGGATCCTTGGGCGCGGCGAACACGGGCTTCAACTTGGCGAGGCCTTCCAGCGAGGTGTCCTTGCGGGGGCCTTCGTCGATGTCGACCACGCGCTTCTTCAGCGTGATCTCGCCGCTGGCCAGGTCGGGGATGCGCTCGATGATCTCGAAAGGCGTCATCTCGGCCTTGAAGTGGCCGGCCTCGATGGCGGCCAGGGCGCGGCGGTGCGATTCCAGCGCGAAGGCGTCCTGGTCTTCGCGGCTGACCTTCCACTGCTGGGCGACCTTCTCGGCCGTCAGGCCCATGCCGTAGGCGATGCCAATGTTGGCGTCACGCTCGAAGATGGCGGGGGACAGCGAAGGCTTGTTGCCGCCCATCGGGACCATGGACATGGATTCCACGCCTGCGGCGATCATCACCTCGGCCTCGCCGACGCGGATGCGGTCGGCCGCCATCTGCAGTGCGGTGATGCCCGACGCGCAGTAGCGGTTGACCGTCACGCCGCCGACGGAATTGGGCAGGCCGGCCAGCACGGCGCCGACGCGGGCGATGTTCATGCCCTGCTCGCCTTCGGGGAAGGAGCAGCCCACGATGGCGTCTTCAATCGCGGCCGGATCCAGGTTCGGCACCTGGGCCAGGGCCGCCTGCATGGCGCGCACCAGCATCTCGTCGGGACGGGTGTTCTTGTAGTAACCGCGGCCGGACTTGCCGATGGGCAGGCGCGTGGCGGCGCAGATGTAGGCTTCTTGCACTTGCTTGGCCATGATTTCAACCTTTCAGTTCTTGGCGGGCGCTGGGGCGTTCTTGGGAACCCAGGCCCAGACAAATTCACATTCCACCGGGTTCAGCCCGGCCTCGTCGGTCACCGTCACCTGCACCTTGACCTCGCCCTTGGGCTCGGTCTGCATCAGCTGGCGCTGCTGCTCGGTCAGCACGGCCTGAGCCTTGAGGGCCCCGGTCGCGCGCTTCTTGAAGGCCACCTGCATGGACTTGCACAGAGGCAGGCAGTCGTCGCGGACGTTCATGCCCACCACCATGCCCGTGGCCGTCTCGGCCAGCAGGCCCATGGCGGCGGCATGCACGCTGCCGATGTGGTTCTGCACCGGACGACGGTTTGCGATGGCGATCTCCGCCACTTCGCGGTCCAGCCGCACGAAGTCCAGCCTGGCCGTGCCGGTGAAGGGCACGGCACGGCGCAGCACTGCATTGCGCGCCATCGGTCGCAGGGCAGCGGGCAGCGCGTCCAGCTTGGACAGGGTGCGGGCGAGGCGGTTGGAGTTAGTCATCGGATCAACGAGGTATTCGGGCTCTCACCGGGCGTAGCGAGCGGACGTCAGGCTAGGCGGACGGAGCGCAGGAACCGGAACGTACTGGAGGTACGTGAGGATTCCGAGCACCGTCCAACGACGCATGACGTTCGCGCAGTAGCCCTCAATTCCTGACGGGCTTGCCGGTTTGGAGCATGCCCATGATCCGCTCCTGCGTCTTGGGGTTCTCCAGCAGGCTGCAGAAGTGCTTGCGCTCCAGGGTCATCAGGTATTCCTCATCGACCACGGTGCCGGCTTCCACTTCGCCACCGCAGACCACGTCGGCGATCAGGCTGGCCAGGTGGTAGTCGTGGTCGCTGATGAAGGCGCCGTCACGCATATTGGCCAGCTGGCCCTTGATGGTGGCGATGCCGGAGCGGCCGGCCACGGGGATGCGGGCCTTCATCGGGGCGCGGTAGCCGGAGTCGGCCATGGCCTTGACCTGGGCGCTGGCCACGAAGAGCAGCTCGTCCTTGTTCGCGACGATCAGGTCGGAATCCAGCAGGAAGCCGTTCTTGCGGGCTTCCACGGCCGAGGTCGCGACCTTGGCCGTGGCGGCGGTGGTGAAGCCGTCCTTCAGGAAGGCGAAGATGTCGGCACCGGAGTTGCCGGCCGCGGCCATTTCAGCGGCACGGCGGGCGATGTAGGTCAGGCCGCCGCCGCCGGGGATCAGGCCCACGCCGACTTCCACCAGGCCCACATAGGACTCCATGTGCGCCACGCGGCGGGCGCAGTGCACCGCCAGCTCGCAGCCGCCGCCCAGGGCCAGGCCGCGCATCGCGGCAACCACCGGCACCTGCGCATAGCGCACGCGCAGCATCATGTCCTGCAGCTTCTTCTCTTCCGGGGCGATGCCCTTGGCGCCCTTGCTCATGAAGACGGGCATCAGGGATTCGAGGTTCGCGCCGGCTGAGAAAACGTCGTCCGGCGACCAGATCACCAGGCCCTTGTACTTCGCTTCGGCGATCTCGACGGCCTTGAGCAGGCCCTCGGTCACGGTCGGGCTGATCAGGTGCAGCTTGGCGGTGATGGAGGCGATCAACACCTCGCCGTCCAGGCTCCAGACGCGCACTTCCTCGTTCTTGAACTCTTCCGTGCCGGCCTTCAGCGGCTCGACGGCGCCCTCGCCCACCAGGGACTCGGGGAAGGCCTGGCGCTCGTACACCGGCAGCTTGGCGCGGGGCTTGAACTTGCCTTCGGCAGCGCTCCAGGAGCCGTTGGCGCTGTGCACGCCGCCGTTCTCGGCCACCGGGCCTTCGAACACCCAGGCGGGCAGCGGAGCGCTGGCCAGGGTCTTGCCGGCTTCGATGTCTTCCTTGACCCACTGGGCGACCTGCGTCCAGCCGGCGGCCTGCCACAGCTCGAAGGGACCTTGTTGCGAACCGAAGCCCCAGCGCATGGCGAAGTCGATCTCGCGGGCAGTGTCGGCCACGGTGGCCAGGTGCACGGCCACGTAGTGGAAGCTGTCGCGCAGGATGGACCACAGGAACTGGGCCTGCGGGTTGCTGGACTCACGCAGCAGCTTGATGCGCTCGGCTGCGGGCTTCTTCAGCATGCGGGCCACGATCTCGTCGGCCTTCTTGCCGCCTGCGACGTACTCACCCGTGGAGAAATCGAGGCGCAGGATGTCCTTGCCGACCTTCTTGTAGAAACCGGCGCCGGACTTCTGACCCAGGGCTCCCTTCTCGATCAGACCGGCCAGCACCTTCGGGGTGGCGTAGGTCGAGAAGAAGGGATCGTCCTTCAGGTTGTCCTGCATGGTCTTGACGACGTGGGCCATGGTGTCCAGGCCCACCACGTCGGCGGTGCGGAAGGTGCCGGAGCTGGCGCGGCCCAGCTTCTTGCCGGTCAGGTCGTCGACCACGTCGACCGACAGGCCGAACTTTTCGGCCTCGATCATGGTGGCCATCATGCCGGCGATGCCGACGCGGTTGGCCACGAAGTTGGGGGTGTCGTTGGCGCGCACGACGCCCTTGCCCACGGCGGTGGTGACGAAGCCTTCCAGCTGGTCGATCACTTCCGGGCGGGTGGTCGGCGTGTTGATCAGCTCGACCAGGTACATGTAGCGCGGCGGGTTGAAGAAATGGATGCCGCAGAAGCGCGGCTTGATTTCTTCAGGCAGCACCTCGGAGAGCTTGGTGATGGACAGGCCCGAGGTGTTGGACGCCACGATGGCGTGCGGAGCGACGAAGGGCGCGATCTTGGTGTAGAGATCCAGCTTCCAGTCCATGCGCTCGGCGATGGCCTCGATGATGAGATCGCAGTCCTTGAGCAGTTCCAGATGCTCTTCGTAGTTGGCCTGCTGGATCAGCGCGGCATCCTCGGGCACGCCCAGCGGCGCGGGCTTGAGCTTCTTCAGCCCCTCGACGGCCTTGGTGACGATGCCGTTCTTGGGACCTTCCTTGGCAGGCAGGTCGAACAGCACCACGGGCACCTTGACGTTGACCAGGTGTGCAGCGATCTGCGCACCCATCACGCCAGCGCCGAGCACGGCGACTTTGCGAACTTGGAATCGACTCACGGAATTACTCCTCTTTCAATTCAGGGATGGGCCCGGCCTAGTGGATGACACGAAAGCGCCGCGCCCGTTGGAGGCATTACTCGACCCGGACCCAGACCTGGGTGCGGTAGAAGAAGCCGACATAACCGCGCATTTCCAGCTTCCTGCCGCCTTCGACGGGCTTGAGCCGGGTGCGGTAGGTCTTGCCGTTGTTGGGGTCCAGGATCTCGCCGCCGGTCCACAGGGCCTTGTCGTCGCCATCCTGCTTGACGCCGCGCAGGATCTGCAGGCCCACCACGGGCTTGTCCTTGCGGTCGTCCTTGCAGAGGTCGCACTTGGCGTCCTGCTTGCTGGGGTCGAAGACCTTCTCGATATGGCCCGTCAGCACGCCGCCGCTGTCGGCGATGCGCACCAGGGATTTCTCGGTCTTGCCGTCGTCGTCGATGGTCTTCCACAGGCCCACCGGCGAGGTCTGCGCCCAGGCGGGCGCGGCGAGCATCAAGGTGGCGGTCAGCGCAGCGGTGAGAACGGCAAAGGCGCGTGTCATGGGCGTGTCTCCTGTGTTGTCATGAAAGGTGCGCGACCTTCTCCGAGGCGCACGCACCGGGTGCGCCAGCATCGCAGAGGCCGGGGCTCTCTGCAATGCCGTCACCGTCTTGGCCTGCTCGGTCAGAACAGGGCTTCGTCCATGGCCATCAGCGGCTGCAGGCCGGCACGGGCCGTGCGGATCAGCGAGGCCGTCTCGGGCAGCAGCTTGGCGAAGTAGAAGCGCGCGGTGTGCAGCTTGGCGGTATAGAAGGGGTCGCCGCTGCCTTGCTTTTCCAGCGCGATCTTGGCCATGCGGGCGAAGAAGTAGGCGAAGCACAGGTGACCCACGACGCGCAGGTAGTCCACCGCGGCGGCACCGACTTCGTCGGGGTTCTGGAAGGCCTTCATGCCGATTTCGGTGGTCAGCTTGGTGACCTTGTCGCCCAGGTCGGCCAGCGGGTTGATGAACTCCTGCATGGCTTCGCTGGTGCCCTCTTCCTCGACGAAGCTGGCGATCTTCTTGCCGAACTTCTTCAGCGTGGCGCCGTTGTTGCCCAGCACCTTGCGGCCCAGCAGGTCCAGCGACTGGATGGTGTTGGTGCCTTCGTAGATCATGTTGATCCGCGCGTCGCGCACGAACTGCTCCATGCCCCACTCGTGGATGAAGCCGTGGCCGCCGAAGACCTGCATGCAATGCGAGGTGGCGATCCAGCCGTTGTCGGTCAGGAAGGCCTTGATGATGGGGGTCAGCAGCGCGACCTCGGCCTCGCATTCCTTGCGCTCGTCTTCATCGGCCGAAGTCAGCGCCTTGTCGAGCTGCAGCGCGACGTAGGTCGACAGCGCGCGGCCGCCTTCGGCGTAGGCGCGGGCGGTCAGCAGCATCTTGCGCACGTCGGGGTGCACGATGATGGGGTCGGCAGCCTTGTCCGGCGCCTTGGGGCCCGACAGCGCCCGCATCTGGATGCGGTCCTTGGCGTAGGCCACGGCGTTCTGGTAGGCGACTTCCGTCAGACCCAGGGACTGGTTGCCCACGCCCAGGCGGGCGGCGTTCATCATCACGAACATCGCGGCCAGGCCCTTGTTGGGCTCGCCCACCATGGTGCCGATGGCGTTTTCCAGCACCATCTGGCAGGTGGAGTTGGCGTGGATGCCCATCTTGTGCTCCAGGCCGGCGCAGAAGATGCCGTTGCGCTCGCCCAGCGTGCCGTCGGCGTTCACCAGGAACTTGGGCACGATGAAGAGCGAGATGCCCTTGGAGCCGGCCGGGGCGTCGGGCAGGCGGGCCAGCACCAGGTGGACGATGTTCTCGGCCATGTCGTGCTCGCCGGCCGAGATGAAGATCTTGGCGCCGGTGATCTTGTAGGTGCCGTCGGCCTGGGGTTCGGCCTTGGTGCGCAGCAGGCCGAGGTCGGTGCCGCAGTGCGGCTCGGTCAGGCACATGGTGCCGGTCCACTCACCGCTGGTCAGCTTGGTCAGGTAGGTGGCCTTCTGCTCGGGCGTGCCATGCGCATGCAGGGCTTCATAGGCGCCGTGGCTCAGGCCGGGGTACATGGTCCAGGCCTGGTTGGCCGAGTTCATCATCTCGTACATGCCCTGGTTCACCAGCACCGGCAGGCCCTGGCCACCGTATTCCGGGTCGCAGGACAGTGCCGGCCAGCCACCTTCCACATACTGCTTGTAGGCTTCCTTGAAGCCCTTGGGCGGGGTGACCTCGTGGGTGGTCTTGTCCAGCTTGCAGCCTTCGGCATCGCCGCTGAGGTTCAGCGGGGCGATGACTTCGGCGCAGAACTTGCCGCCCTCTTCCAGCACCGCATTGATGGTGTCGGCGTCGATGTCGGCATGGGCGGGGAGCATCTTCAGCTCGTCAACCACATTCAGCAGCTCGTGCATGACGAACTGCATGTCGCGCAGGGGAGGGGTGTAGGTGGGCATGTTCGGCTCCTGTGTGGACTTGTGGTGAGAGATCAGGCTCGCTTGCGCGAGGCGGTCGTGCCGCGGGATTTGGTCCCCGTCTCCGGGGTGTTGGATGCGCTGCCCTGCGCGGCGTCAGCCTTGCGGCCGGCCGGCGTGATGCAGGGCGCGATGACGCGCTCGAAGCCCTTGCCGGCGCGTTCCAGCGCACCGGGGCTGCGCATGAAGCGCGCGTCGTGATGCAGGGAAAGGATCAGGCCGTGCAGCTCGAAGAGGATCTGCTCGGCATCGGTATCGGCGGCCAGATGGCCCTCTTCCATGGCCAGCAGGATGGCCTTGTGCAGGGCGGCGTGCCAGGCCTTGACCATGGAGACCAGGGCGTCGCGCACGGGGCCGGGACGGTCGTCGAACTCGACGGCGCCCGAGATGTAGATGCAGCCCGAGTCGATTTCCACCGACACGCGGCGCACCCAGCGCTCGTACAGCGCCCGCAGGCGCGGCAGGCCGCGCGGTTCGCGGATCGCCGTGAAGAACACCTCTTCTTCGAATTTGGCGTGATACTCACGCACCACCGCGATCTGCAATTCCTCGCGCGAGCCGAAATGGGCGAACACGCCGGACTTGCTCATCTTGGTCACATCGGCCAGAGCGCCAATGGACAGGCCCTCCAGCCCCATGTGCGAGGCCAGGCCCAGGGCCGCTTCCAGGATGGCGGCACGCGTCTGCTGCCCTTTCTGCAGGGAGCGGACGGCGCGGCGCGGTGCCCGGGTTTCGGGCTTGCTGGCAGGCTGGGGTGCGGTCGGCACGGTGGTCTTTCGTGAGCTCGGTGAGTCTCAATAATAAAACGAACGATCGTTCTATTTTTGCCCAAAAGACCTCGCACTGCGCAAGCCCCGCAGCAGGCTTTCTAGGGGCACCCGCCTAGAAGAGCACATTCCTGCACCAGAAGCCAGGGGTAACCCTGATATTTGTTGCGCCACCCAGGAATTTTTGGGGCCCGCGGCGGTGCGGACGGCGGGCTGTCGGCTGGCCCGGCAAGCGGCACACCTGGCAAAGCTGGCAAAAACCGGGCGATAAGCGATAAGTAGCCCGTTCGGCGGGCCCGCCAGTCTGCACAGGCGGGATGACAGGCGCTTGACGCGGTCGCCATCGGCCCACAAGCCCGATGAATGCGCGGTTTGCGCGCGAAGGTGCCTTGAGTCCCTTGGCGAACCTGCAGTACGCTGCAGACTTGGAGGTCAACGCTGTGGATGTTCTGCAACTGGATGTCTCGGGCCGACCGCAAGCCTGGATCAGTACCCGGGAAGCGGCCGTGATCTATGCGAACGACGGCATCGCCTGGACCCTGGGCGAGCCCTGCCAGGTCCTGCGCGGCGGGCTGCAGCGCCGCACCGGGCTGCAGTCGCGCATCGAGGTCCATTCCATCATTGCCGTGCGCGGCGCCGTCCCTTCGCGTGCCTGGCGCCAGGAACCTGCCCTCTCCAACCACAAGCTCTTCGCCCGTGACCGCTATCTCTGCGCCTATTGCGGCCGTGCCTTCCATGTGGACGACCTGACGCGTGAGCACATCGTCCCCAGCTCCCGCGGCGGCCGCGACAGTTGGATGAACTGCATCACCGCCTGCCGCAGCTGCAATGGCCGCAAGGCCAACCGGCTGCCGGAGGAGGCGCGCATGAGCCTGCTCTACCTGCCCTACGTGCCCAGCCTGCACGAGGACATGATCCTGCGTGGCCGGCGCATCCTGGTCGACCAGATGGAGTTCCTGCTGGCGAGCGTGCCCAGGAGCAGTCGGCTGCATGGCTGAGGTGGCGTCCTGGTCTGACTGGGTCATTCACCGCACTCTCGGGCTTCGTTCTGGCCATGCGCGTTGATTGAGCGCCGCACAATCGGCTCGCCCAGCAAGACCCGCCTGACAACAACTCAAGAAAGCCATGGACATCCACTCGGAAGACTATCTCGCGGCATGCCGCGAGGCCCTCAGCAGGGAGCAGACCCAATCCCTGGCGCAGACCCAGCAATGGGCACATGTCGACAAGCCGAAGGTTCATGGCGACTGGGATGTTCTGTACAAGAAACTCACGCCGCTGATGCAGCGCCATCCCCCGTCTTCGCCGACGATCCAGGCCGTGATGGCGGAGCACTACGAGATCGTTTCCCGCTTCTTCCAGCCCTCGAAGGAGGCCTATATCGGCATGAGTCTCTACTATGGCGAGAACCCCGATATGAAGGCCTTCCACGACGCCTACCACCCGGACATGGTGCCATTTCTGGCGCAGGCCATGTCGATCTACGCCCACGGGAATCTATAAGCCCGCAAGGCCGGAACCTCGCTTGGGTCAAGGTCGCTCCCGGCTGAGTTACAGAACGTACACAAAACTCCCACCGAGCGAGCACCTCCGGCGCGGGAGCCACGGGCCGTGCGCCGGTAAAGTTGTGTCATGGCGTCAACGCCTCTGCCCCTGCAACGTTGCCGCTGCAGACACCCGCCGGAGAACCATCCTCATGAACAAGACCTTCACCCTTTGCGCCAGCATCCTGGCCCTGAGCCTGCTGGGCGCCTGCTCCACCAGCAACCCGGACGTCGTGTCGCGCCATGACGCCCAGCGCATGTCCCAGGTCGTTGACGCCACCGTGCTGAGCGTGCGCCCGGTCACCGTGGACGGCAGCCAGAGCGGTGCAGGCGCCGTGACGGGCGGTGTGGTGGGCGCCGTGGCCGGTTCGTCAGTCGGCGGTCGCCGCGAGGGGCAGGTCGTGGGCGTGCTGGGCGCCGTGGCTGGCGCCGTGATCGGCAATGCCATCGAGCGCAGCGCCACTCGCGAAGAGGCGATCGAGATCCTGGTGCAACTGCGCAACGGCGAACGCCGTGCGGTCATCCAGGCCAAGGGCCAGGAGAGCTTCAACCCCGGCGACCCGGTCATCCTGGTGACCACCGGCGGCAAGACGCGCGTGAGCCGCGCCCCTGCCGTCAGCCAGCCGGCCCCCGCCCACTGACACGCCTGGCACGGGGATGAGGGAGGGGTGACTCGCCTCACCCCTCGTCCTGGGGACGCCCTTCAGGGGGGGCTGCCATCAGAGTTGTTACCAGCGATGCTTCGGGTTGTAGCAAACGTCGTGAGTCCCCGACATGCCCAGCCTCAGCCTCGATTTCTACTTCGCCCCTTACCAGGCCCGCCCTGGCCACCATCCCGATATCCAGGAGATGCCGGCCTCGCTGGACGGTCTGGAAGTCCGGGACAGCACCCTCGCGGAGTGGCTGGAAGTCGACACCGGCTTCGACATGCTGACGCCACTGGAAACGGTCGACACCGACTGGCTGGACAAGCTCCCGCCCAACTGAGTCCGCCAAGGGCGGCGATACTGCCCGCTCCATGCTGGATGTCTGGTACACCCTCCACCCGCCCGAAGGCCCCCTCCTCCTCGACGCCGAAGAGCAGGCGCGGCACCGGCGCTTCCTGTGCCAGCGAACGGCCCGGACCTTTGCCCACGCACACACGCTGAAGCGCTGCGCACTGAGCCAGCGGCACCCCGCACATGCACCGCTGAGCTGGCAATTCGAGGCTGGCCCCGTCGGCAAACCCCGGGTTCTCGGGCCGGTCCCCACCGAATTCAACCTCAGCCACAGCGCCGATGCCGTGGCGGTGGCCATCGCCGACCAGGCTGTGGGCGTGGACATCGAATGCCACCGGCCGCTGGACGACGGCCCTGGCATCGCCCGCACCGTCTTCCATCCGCGCGAGCTGCAGTGGCTGCGGGCGCAACAGGACTTCTTGCCGGCCTTCTACCAGCTCTGGACGCTGAAGGAAGCCGTGCTCAAAGCCATGGGGCAAGGCTTTTTCCAGGCGCCGCAATCGCTGTGCTGGGAACGGCTGGACGATGCCTTGTTCACCTTGACCCATGAGGGGCAGCGCTGGTTTGCGCGGCATCTGCCGCTGCAGGGGGCCAGCCTGGCGGTGGCGTATGGGGATGCGGCCGTGCTGCAAGCGCTGCGGTGGCGGGCGCTGAAGGACAGGCACGCGGATCGCCTGATCGAGTCCCTGGATCCGCTGAGCCCCGGCCAGAAGGACGAATGATCACGCAGGCGCGCCACGCATCGTGGCAACGCCCCGGATCTCGCAGCATGCGGCGCGGCAAGCCTCACCAGAACTTGTACTTCGCCCCGACCTGGAAGAAGCGGCCCAGCTGGTTGTGATAGCCCGGATTGAAGCCCTGGAGATAGCCCATGCGGTCGGCGTCGAACGGGGCCGCGCGGTCGTCGACATTGCGCACCGAGATGCTCAGCTCGAGATCCTTGAAGCCGCGGTAGGCCACGTAGGCATCGGCGGTCATCCAGGCATTGATCCTGCAGTACTCGGGGCGCGCCGGGGTTTGCGACGCGTAGCTGCAGTTGACGCTGGAGTCAGCGACCTGGGCATAGGCGCCGGTGTAGTTCCAGTTGAGGTTGAGCTGCCAGGACCCGCGGCTCCAACCCAGGCCGAAGCGCATGCGCTCCTTGGGCATCTGGTAGTAGCCGGCGTTTTCCTTCACCTCGGCGCCCGGCGCGCTGGTCTGGTCATAGCGGGCCAGGCGGTTGTAGGTTCCGCTGAAGCTCACACGCCCACCGTCGCCCGGCAGGTCCCATTGCAGGCGACCATCGACGTCCAGGCCGCGCACATGGGTCTGCGCCAGATTGGTGGCCGTCAGGTAGATCTGGTCGATCTGGCCGGACGCCGCCCCGCGCACGATCTTGTCGGCGAACTCGGCCTCGTGGTCCAGCAGATAGGTGGTGGTCATCGAGGTCACCTCGCCCTGGCGCTTGATGTCGTAGGCATCGACAGCGAGGCTGGCATTGCGCGTGGGCTGGAACACCAGGCCCACGGAATGGCTCTTGGAGGTCTCGGCGCGCAGGTCGCCGGCGTTGCCGTAGACGCCGACGACATAGCGGTCACAGTTGGGGTTGTCGGCACTGTAGGTCGGGCACAGCTTGGGATCGCGCACCTTGATGTAGTAGGTCTGCGTGCCCATGTGCTGCTCGGGCAGCGTCGGCGCACGGAAGCCCTCGGCGTAGGTGCCGCGCAGCAGCAACTGCGGCAGCACCTGCCACTTCACGCCCAGCTTGGGCGTGCTGGAGCGACCGAAGTCGCTGTTGTCGTCCATGCGAGTCGCCAGCGAAAGCTCGAGGTTCTTCAACACCGGCGCCACCGCTTCCGCATAGAGCGCACTCACCCGCCGCGTGCCGGCAGCCCCTTGCATGTTCCACAGCGAAATGGCCCCGGACGACAGCAGCGCATCGGGCACCGAGTCCACCTTCTCGCGGCGGTGCTCCGCCCCGACGGACACGCCCAGCTTGCCGCCCGGCAGCGCCCAGAGCTCCCGGCTGGCGCGCAGGTCCAGGGTGTCGGTGCCGTTCGTGCCCTTGTTGCGCATCGACGGGTACAGGCGGGCCATCAGCGCGGGGTCACTGGCGGCCGGGTTGCCCAGGATGAAGTTGCTGCGAACCTTGCCGTTGGCGTCCAGCACCTCGCCGGTGAACACCGAGTCCTGCAGGAAGCCCGTCAGGGTCGTGTTCGTGCGAGCGCGCGACAGCATCACGGCCGCCTCAAGATCCCAGCCGGCGTACTCCCCGCGCACCCCGAGCGTGTAGCGCTGGTTCAGCGTGTCGCTGGCCATGGTCGAGGGGATGTCGTTGAACAGGTAGCGCACGCCCACCTCTGCGCTGCTGAGCGGGTTCTGCGGGTGGCCCACCGGCAGGATCAGATAGGTCACCTGAGCGCCCGGCGCATTGCCGTACTGGCCCAGCTTGTCCACCAGGTCGTAGGTGTAGTAGCCATAGGCGTCCGAACCATAGCTGAAGCTGCGGGTGTCATAGCGGCTGCGCGTCAGCGACACGTCGCCGAACAGCTCGAAGCCCTTGGGCAGGGCCAGCACGCCCGCGCCATACAGGCTGTCGGTCCGCCAACCCGCCACCAGGTTGACGGCCGTGGTGTTGTCGTTCAGGCAGCGGCCATTGAGGCTGGCGACGGTGCTGCTGGCCGGCGTGCAGGGCGCGTCCAGGCCGGTCAGCGGTGCGATGAAGCTGGACGAACTGCCATACGGCCCCGTGGTCGGCGACAGGCGATAGACGTTGCGGTAGTAGGTGGAGCGGCGGTCGGGCAGCCCGAAGCGGCTGAAGTCGGCATCCCGGGTGCGATCGCGGTCCGACGCCCGGACGGGATCCTGCTCCCGGTGCGACAAGGTCGCAAAGACGTTGTAGCCGTCCTTGTGCAGCGCGCCCTTGCCATAGCTGAGCGATGCGTTCCGGCTGCCGCCATCGGAACGGCTGGACAGGCCCAGGTCGGCGCTGCCCGTCAGCCCCTCGAAGTTCTTGCGCAGGATGATGTTCACCACGCCACCGATGGCATCGGCCCCGTAGATGGCGGAGGCGCCGTCCAGCAGCACGTCGATGCGTTCGACGGCATCCACGGGAATGGAGTTGGTGTCGACGAAGGAGGCCGTGCCGAAGCCGAAGGGTGCCACGCGCCGTCCGTTGATCAGGACCAGCGTCGAACCCACGCCCAGGCCGCGCAAGGAGATGCCTGCGCTGCCGAAGGTCGAGTCCACGGGGCCGTCTGTCGCGATGCCGCCCACGTTGCCGGCGGGCACGTCCCGCAGGACATCGGACACGGTCAGCGCGCCGGAC
The DNA here is from genome assembly GCA_041913905.1 of Burkholderiaceae bacterium. Lineage (GTDB taxonomy): Bacteria > Pseudomonadota > Gammaproteobacteria > Burkholderiales > Burkholderiaceae_C > Roseateles_B. The sequence continues at coordinate 22,072 of JAYSEK010000008.1, forward strand.
TTGATGATGTCATCGCGGGTGATGGTCTGGATGGCCGAGGCCGTCTCCGACTCAAGCCGCTTGATCCGTGAGCCCGTCACCTCGACGCGGTTCAGCTTCTGGGCGTCCGTGGGCTGGGCCTCCTGCGCCAGCAGCGGCAGCGCGGCACTGGCCGCGCAGACAAAGGCAACGGCACGAACAATCGGTCGGATATGCGGCATCGGCATGGGGATCCCTCGCGGTCTTGGTATGGACAAGCGCCGGCGAGCCTGCTGGCGGCTCGACGCTTGCGAATGAAGCGCGATTCTTGAAAAACACGCCGCCTTGCGGCGCCTCCATTCCTGCGCAACTTGCACAGTCCTGCTGCTTCCCAGCAGCCTTCGAGGGAAAGTCCCAGGGTCAGGTCTTGCGGCCGTGCAACTGCCGGTAGCGCGCGGGCGGCATGCCATAGCGCTGGGCGAAGGCCCGCGAGAAATGGCTGGGGTTGCTGAAGCCGAACTCAAGCGCGATGTCGACCATGCGATCCTGCGTCTGCGTCAGGGCTGCGCGGGCGCGCTCCAGGCGGAGCTTCATCGCGTACTGATGGGGCGGCAAGCCGGCAGCCGCATGGAAGGCACGCGAGAAATGCGACTCGCTCATGCCGCACAGCCGCGCCATTTCGGCAATTGCGATCTCTCGTTGGGCGTTGTCCGCGATGAAGGCCAGGACGCGGCGCAGGCGCGCACCATCCAGTGCGCCCTTGCCTGCGACCGCGCTGCTCTGAGCGCCGTGGCGATCCAGCAAATAGCACAGCAGCGCGGTGGCCAGTCCGTCGCAGTACTGGCCGGCCAGTGCCCCGGCCGAGGCCTTGGCGTCCAGCATCTTCCAGGTCAGGTCCAGCACCTGCCTGTCCGGCGAAAACGTCGTGTTGCACAGGCCGACGCCATCGGGCAAGCCTGCCGCCTGCCGCAGGCGATCCACCGTCTGCACCGGCACGAAGAGATTGACAATGTCGCAGCCGCTCAGCTGCCGCCAGCGGCCGGGCGAATCCGGCGCGCAGATGCGGAATCGATTGGCGCCGATCACCCCGCCCCAGATGGCCTGATCGCCCACCCAGATCTGCGACTCGAGGGGTTCGAGCATGACGGCGATGCGATAGCAGCCCGGATGCGGGCTGACCGGCTTCACGTCCGCGTCCGCCTGCCGCCTGGACCAGCGCGCCAGCGACACGCCGGTAGAGGGAAAGGGCCCCTCGCACACATCCAACGGGCCGGTGACGCCGCTGCGGCGGAACCAATCCAGGAGCGCGTCACTGCTGTCGATGGTTGGGAAGTTCACGGCGAAGGGGTGGTGGCCGGGTCTTGCGGCGGATGGTACCCGACGGCGCTTGCTGACCGTGGCGACCGGCCGGCGGGGATTGGTAGGCCGTACAGGACTTGAACCTGTGACCAAAGGATTATGAGTCCTCTGCTCTAACCAACTGAGCTAACGGCCCCCGTGATGCAGACGCCGGGGAGGCGTCGCCAATGACGACAAGTCGACCCGGCGGGGAGCCGGGAGCGCGGATTGTACGGGCTTCGTTCCCCGCTCTCGCCTACTTCTGCGACAGCGCGTTGGAGACCATGCGCGAAGTGATGTCCACGATCTGGATCATGCGGTCGTAGGCCATGCGCGTCGGGCCGATCACGCCCAGCGTGCCGACCACCTGCCCGTCCACCTCGTAGGGCGCGGACACGATGGACAGCTCTTCGTAAGGCACGATCTGGCTCTCGCCGCCGATGAAGATGCGCACGCCCTCGGCGCGGCTGGAGACGTCCAGCAGGCGCATCAGCTGGGTCTTCTGCTCGAAGAGATCAAAGAGACGGCGCAGGCTGTTCATATCCTGGCTGAAATCCTGCACAGTGAGCAGGTTGCGCTCGCCGGAGATGATGACCTGCTCCTCCTGCGCCATGGCCTCGGTACCCGCCTGCACCGCGGCATTCATCAGCAGCGCGATCTCGCCACGCAGCGCATCCACCTCGTTCCGGAGCTTTTCGCGCACCGCCTCCAGGGTCAGGCCGGCGTACTGCGCGTTGAGGCGGTTGCTGGCCTCGGCCAGCTCGGACTGGCTGTGGTCCTGGGCGGTGAAGATGACGCGGTTCTGCACGTCACCGTCCGGCGAGACCATGATCACCAGCACGCGCCGCTCGCCCAGGCGCAGGAACTCGATGTGGTGGAAGACGCTGGGCTTGCGCGGCGCCGTCACCACGCCCACGAAGCTGGACAGATTGGACAGCAGCTGCGCCGCACTGGTGATCACCCGCTGCGGCTGGTCGGGCTGCAGATGCGCGTCCAGGGCGATGGGCTCGGCGCCCAGCAGGCCGGGATTGGCCGTCAGCATGGTGTCCACGAACAGGCGGTAGCCCCGCGGCGTGGGGATGCGGCCGGCGCTGGTGTGCGGGCTGGCAATCAGACCCAGATCCTCCAGGTCCGCCATCACGTTGCGGATGGTGGCCGGCGACAGCTCCAGCCCCGAGGCCTTGGACAGCGTGCGGGAACCGACGGGCTGGCCGTCCGCGATATAGCGTTCGACCAGGGTTTTCAGCAGGGATTTGGATCGCTCGTCGAGCATGGTTTTCATTGTACGGACATGGGAGAGATCCGCCGCTGGGCCCAGGATCGCTGTGGTGTAATTCTGCGCATGGCCAAACGATTCCAACATGTGGCGCTTGTGGGCAAACATCAGGCTCGTGGCATCCGCCCGGTCCTGGAGGAGATTGCCGAATTCGTGGCCCATCAAGGCCTGGAGGTTTCCCTGGAGCGCGATACCGCGCTGAACACGGGGATCACCGCCTATGACGCACTGGACAACGCCGAGCTGGGCCAGCGCTGCGATCTGGCCATCGTGGTCGGCGGCGACGGCACCATGCTGGGCTTCGCCCGCGAGATGGCCCGCCACGGCACGCCGCTGGTCGGCATCAACCAGGGCCGGCTGGGCTTCATCACCGACATCTCCATCGAGCACTTCCGCGAGGCACTGGCGCCCATCCTCGCCGGCGACTACGACGCCGAGCAGCGCGCCATGCTGGAAGGCGAGGTCTGGCGGGACAACGCCATCATCTTCGAGGGCGTGGCCCTCAACGACGTGGTGGTCAGCCGCGGCGCCACCGCGTCCATGGTCGAGCTGCGGGTCGACGTGGGCGATGAATTCGTCGCCAATATGCGGGCGGACGGCGTCATCGTCGCCTCGCCCACCGGCTCCACGGCGTATTCGCTGTCGGCGGGCGGGCCAATCCTGCACCCCAGCATCGCCGGCTGGGTGCTGGTGCCCATCGCCTCGCACGCGCTGTCCAACCGGCCCATCGTGCTGCCGGACCGCGGCGAGGTCAGCCTGGAGATCGTCGCCGGGCGCGATGCCAGCGTGAACTTCGACATGCAAAGCCTGGCCAGCCTGCTGCACGGAGACCGCATCACCGTGCGGCGCTCCGCCCATACCGTTTCCTTCCTCCACCCCAAGGGCTGGAGCTACTACGCCACCCTGCGCCGCAAGCTGCGCTGGTACGAAGGCGTGAGCTGATTCCCTCCCACCCGAGCCATTGACCGATGCTGCGCCGCCTCAGCCTCCGTGACTTCGTGATCGTGCCCGCGCTGGAGCTGGACTTCGGCGCCGGCTTTGCCGCGCTGACCGGTGAGACCGGCGCTGGCAAGTCCATCCTGATCGACGCCCTGCAGCTGGCCCTGGGCCAGCGCGGCGATGCCGGCGTGGTGCGCGAAGGCGCCGCCCGCGCCGAAATCAGCGCCGAGTTCGACCGCCCCGAATCCCTGCTGCCCTGGCTGGAGGAAGGCGGCTTCGAGCCCGAGTCCGAGACCCTGCTGCTGCGCCGCGTGATCGATGCCCAAGGCAAGAGCCGCGCGTGGATCAACGGCAGCAGCGCCACCGTGGCCCAGCTGCGCGAGCTGGCCGACCACCTGCTGGACATCCACGGCCAGCACGCCTGGCAAGGCCTGACCCGCGGCCCGTCCGTGCGCGAGCTGCTGGACGGCTACGCCCAGATGGACGCCCGCGCCGTGGCCCAGGCCTACAGCGCCTGGCGCCAGGCCCGCGAGGCCCTGGAGCAGGCGCGCGCCCAGCAGGCGACCCTGGCCAGCGAGCACGAGCGCCTGAGCTGGCAGCTGGGCGAGATCGAGCGCCTGGCCCCCGGCGAGGACGAATGGGAAGGCCTCAACAGCGAGCACCAGCGGCTGTCGCATTCACAGTCGCTGATGGACGCCGCCCGCCAAGCCCTGGACGCGCTCAGCGAGGCCGAGCTCAATGCCGAGTCCCTGACCCAGCAGGCCCTGGATGGCCTGCAGGACGTGCTCGCCTACGACGCCAGCCTGGCACCGGCCGTCGAGGCCCTGCAGGGCGCCCAGGCCCAGCTGCAGGATGCCGCGCACACGCTCAGCGCCTATCTGCACGGCGCCGAGCTGGACCCGGAGCGCCTGCAGCAGCTGGACGAACGCCTCTCGGCCTGGATGCAGCTGGCGCGCCGCTACCGCCGCCAGCCCGCCGAGCTGCCCGCGCTGCACCAGGAATGGAAGGCCGAGCTGGCCCGGCTGGACGCCGCCACCGACCTGGACGCGCTGGAGCGCCAGCTGGCGTCTGCACGCAAGGATTTCGAGACGCAGGCCGCCGCACTCAGCAAGGCCCGCAAGGCCGCCGCGCCCCGGCTCGCCGCGGCCGTCACGCAGGCCATGCAGCAGCTGGGCATGGCCGGCGGCAGCTTCGAGATCGCCCTGCTGCCGCAGGATGAGCCGCAGAGCTTCGGGCTGGAGTCCGCCGAGTTCCTCGTCGCCGGCCATGCCGGCAGCACGCCGCGCCCGCTGGCCAAGGTGGCCTCGGGCGGCGAGCTCTCGCGCATCGCGCTGGCGATCGCCGTCACCACCTGCCAGCACAGCGGCGGTGCCGGCACGCTGATCTTCGATGAGATCGATGCCGGCGTCGGAGGCGCCGTGGCCGAGACCGTGGGCCGCCTGATGAAGCAGTTGGGCCGCGACCGCCAGGTGCTGGCCGTCACCCACCTGCCCCAGGTCGCCGCCTGTGCGGACCAGCATTTCGTGGTGGCCAAGGCCCTGAAGGACGGCAGCACCTGCTCCGAGGTCCGCGTCGTGGCCGGCGAGCAGCGTGTGGCCGAAATCGCCCGCATGCTGGGCGGCGAGCGCCTGTCCTCCACCAGCCTGGCGCATGCGCAGGAGATGCTGGACCTGTCGGCCCAAGCCGCCGCCAGGCCCAGCCCCCGAAAGGCCAAGCCATGAAGAAAGCCAAGCCCGAAGCCCGCGAGCAGAGCGATGTTGTGCTGGTCACCGGCGTGTCCGGCGGCGGCAAGTCCATCGCCATGCACGCGCTGGAGGACGCCGGCTTTTTCTGCGTCGACAACCTGCCGCCCGAGCTCCTGCTGGACTTCCTGAAGCTGGAGCAGCAGCGCGGCAAGCGCCGCGTGGCCATCGCCGTGGACGTGCGCAGCGCCGGCTCGCTGCCCCACCTGCTGCCCCTGGTCAAGCAGCTGCGCGCCGAAGGCGTGGCCTTGCGCTCCATCTTCCTGGACGCCAACACCGAGACCCTGATGCGGCGCTTCTCCGAGACGCGCCGCCCCCATCCGCTGCGCCAGCATCCGGCCACGCCAGGCACCGGCAAGGAGAACGGCGAGGACGAGCACCGCGCGCTGCTGGACGCCATCCAGCTCGAACGCGAACTGCTGGCGGCCCTGCGGGTGGAATCCACCGTGATCGACACCAGCCAGCTGCGCCCGGCCCAGCTGCGCGCCTGGGTGCGGGACCTGGTGGTGGTCTCCGGCGAATCGCTGACCCTGGTCTTCGAATCCTTCGCCTTCAAGCACGGCGTGCCCAGCGACGCCGATTTCGTCTTCGACGTGCGCGTGCTGCCCAACCCCTATTACGACCGCGAGCTGCGCCCGCTGACCGGCCGCGACGAGCCGGTGGCCAAGTTCCTGGAGGCCCAGCCCGAGGTGCGCCTGATGCTGAGCCAGATCAGCGCCTTCATCGCGCAATGGTTGCCGAACTTCTCGGCCGACCAGCGCAGCTACCTGACCGTGGCCATCGGCTGCACGGGCGGCCAGCATCGTTCGGTCTATCTGGTCGAGACGCTGTGCAGGCAGTTCGCATACCACGGCCAGGTGCTGAAGCGGCACCGCGAGCTGGACGCCAAATGAGTCGACACCTGCGGGGGCCGGCATGGCCTGGCTGATCACCAAGTACCTGATCACCGCCGGGCTGGTGGTGGGCATCTCCGAGCTGGCCAAGCGCAGCGAGCGCCTGGGCGGCCTGGTGGCAGCCCTGCCGCTGGTCACGCTGCTCACGCTGGTCTGGCTCTACGTGGAGCGCCAGCCGAGCCAGCGCATCGCCAACCACGCCTGGTACACCTTCTGGTACGTGCTGCCCACCCTGCCAATGTTCCTGGCCTTCCCCTGGATGTTGTCGCGCTGGGGCTTCTGGGGCGCATTGGCCGGCTCGGCGGGCCTCACCGTGCTGTGCTTCCTGCTGACAGCCTGGGCGGCGCGGCCGCTGGGCGTCATCCTGCTGGATTGAACGAACGCCTGCCGGCGTTGATGCCGCGATCAGCTCGGCTGCCGCGGCTCGTCCGGCTGTGCTGCGGAGTTCTTGTCCGGCATGGCACTGCTGAGCAGCACCATGGCCACCACCGACGCGCCCGGCACCAGCACCATGGCCACGGCCCAGGGCCAGACCGCGCGGCCGGCGTGATGCAGGGCGACGCCCACGTAGGCGAGGTGAGCAATGATGCTCACCACCATGCCGATGCCGCCGAAGGTCGCCCTCACGGCGCTCCCGCCTTCCTCGCTGGACAGGATCAGCCACAGGCAGACCGCAAAGACCAGCGCCGCCAGCAGTGCGGACTCGAGGGCATTCTTGACCTGGGCATTCATGGCGGCGCGCGAAAAACGGATGGCGAACGGGCGGGGCGCAAGCATACGCGCAATCACGCCCGTCGAACAAAGGTTTGAGCCCCCGGGGAATCCAGGAACACCTGGGACAGTGCCCCGGGAGAAATACTCGTTGAGGTTCCTTGATGCCTCTTGGGCTATGCCGCAGTTGGGCGCTCAGCCCAGCAGCTTCTTCAGCGGCGCCGGCAAAGCGTAGCGGCCCAGTTCCTCGCGTGCCACCCAGGTACCGGCGCCAAGTTCGGTCGACCGCTCCAGCTGCAGGCGGCGCGGGTGCAGCACCCAGTCGAAATGCGTCAGCGCATGCTCGATGCGGGGTAGCGGCTCAGGCGATGCGACGGACAGCTGCCGCGCCCGGGCCTCCAGCTGCGCCTCGTCCTCGTACAGGGGCAGACTCCACAGGCCAGCCCACACCCCCTTTGCCGGTCGCTGTTCCAGCCAGATCCGCCCTTCATGCTCCAGCCACAGCCACCAGTGCTCGCGGCGGCTGCGCTTGAGCTTGCGCGTCTTGACGGGGAACTGCTCCGCGATGCCGCGGCGCTGGGCCTCACAAAGGCCCTGGACCGGGCACAGAAGGCATTGCGGCGAGCGCGTGCTGCACAGGCTGGCGCCGAGGTCCATCAGGCCCTGGGTGTAGGCCGGCATGTCCGCCGCCAGCACAGGCAGCAGCGCCTCGGCGTGGCGCCAGAGCCGCTTTTCCTGCGCACTGGAGGCCAGGTCGCCGTCGAAGGCCAGCAACCGCCCGAGCACCCGCTTCACGTTGCCGTCAAGGATGGCCACGCGCTCGTCGAAGCAGAAGGAGGCAATGGCCGCCGCCGTCGACCGGCCGATCCCGGGCAGCTCCGCCAGCTGAGCGGCCGCAGGCGGAAATGCGCCGCCATGCAGGTCGCGAACGGCCTGCGCGCAGCGGTGCAGGTTGCGCGCCCGGCTGTAGTAGCCCAGGCCCTGCCACATCGCCAGCACCTCGTCCAGATGGGCGTCGGCCAGCGCCAGCACCGAGGGGAAGCGCTCCAGGAAACGCTGGTAGTAGCCCAGCACGGTGCTCACCTGGGTCTGCTGCAGCATGATTTCCGAGAGCCAGACGCGGTAGGGATCCCGGGTCTGCTGCCAGGGCAAGGCATGGCGGCCATGCTGGCGCTGCCAGGCGACCAAGCGGGGCGCGAAATCAGGTGCCAGGGAGGCCACGACGGGCGCCAGGGGATCGGGAGATGCACTCAAGGTCGACTCAGGAACGGGTTTGGCAACGCGGGCAGAAAAAGGTCGAACGCTGGCCCTGGATCATGCGGCGCACCGGCGTGGCGCAGACGCGGCAGGGCTGGCCTTCGCGGCCATAGACCTGGGCCTGCATCTGGAAGCTGCCAGCCACGCCGTGCGCATCCCGGAAGTCGCGCAGCGTGGTGCCGCCCGCCGCCAGGGCCTGGGCCAGCACCTGACGGACGCTGGCTGCCAGGCGTTCAGCGCGCGGGCGGCTGAGGCGACCCGCCGGACTGGCCGGGTGGATGCCGGCCAGGAACAAGGCTTCGCAAGCATAGATATTGCCCGCGCCGACCACGATGTCGCCCGCCAGCAAGGCCTGCTTGATGGCGACGCGCCGCCCCTTCAGCCGCTCGTACAGGTAGGCCCCGGTGAAGCGTTCGTCAAAAGGTTCGAGCCCGAGGCCAGCCAGCAGCTGGGACACGGGCGGCACATCCAGCCCGGGCGACCAGACGACCGCACCGAAGCGACGCGGATCATGCAGGCGCAGCAGGCCGCGATCGGTCTGCAGTTCGAAATGATCATGAGGGCCCGCCGGCCCGAGATCGCGCCCAAAGGCCAGCGATCCGGACATGCCCAGGTGCAGCAGCAGCCCTTCGTCGCCCACCGGCAGCCAGAGGTACTTGCCGCGCCGCTGGGCCAGCCCGGCACGCTGCCCCACCAGGCGCTCGGGCGCGCAGCCCAGCGGCCAGCGCAGCGGCTTGCCCAGACGCAGAGACTGCACCGTCGCGCCCAGGATGGCGTCGGCAAAACTGCGACGGGTGACTTCGACTTCGGGCAGCTCAGGCATGGGCGGCATGATACGCAGCCGGCGTCCGGCACGGCCTTGGCACAGGGCTCAGGGTGCCCTAAGGGAGGGGGCGCGCGGCATGCCTAGAATGGGCCGGCAGGCCGCGCTGCGACCTGCTTCCTCTGGAGAATCCATGCCGCTTTCCCTGTCCCTGCTGCTGCACCCCTCGCGGCTGGCTCTGGCCTGCGCCCTGGCGCTGGGCACCCTCGCGCTGTCAGCCCGCGCCGAAGAGGCGGATGCCGAGGACAAGTCCAGCACGCCGCCGACGCTGCCCGTCCAGAACTCCGCCATGGACGCGCCCATGTTCTACCAGCTGCTGGTGGGCGAGATGGAACTGCGCTCCGGCGAGGTCGGCGTGGCCTACCAGGTGCTGCTGGATGCAGCCCGGCGCACCCAGGACGAGGCGCTGTACAAGCGCGTCGTGCAGATCGCGCTGCAAGGCCGCGCCGGCGAGCAGGCCCTGGTCGCCGCCAAGGCCTGGCGCGACGGCATTCCCAGTTCGCTCGAAGCCCATCAGACCACGCTGCAGTTGCTGGCCCTGCTGAACAAGCCGCAGGAAACCGCGGCCCCCTTGCAAAGCCTGCTGAAGCTGGGCACCGAGCAGCAGTCGCAGGCCTTGCTGCGCTCGCTGCCGGGACTGTTCACCCGCTCGCCAGAGCCGCAAGCCGTGCTGACGGCCTTGCAACCCACGCTGCAGAACGCGGCCCGGACACCCGCCCTACGCCAGGGCGCCCAGCTGTGCGAAGCCCGGCTGCAGCTGGCGGCCGGCCACGCCGCGCCGGCATGGGCGCTCGCCGAGCAGGTGCTGCAACAAGACCCGGCCCAGGAAGAAGCCCTGGGCCTGGCCCTGGACCTGATGGACCGCCAGCCGGCGGCCGAGGCGCCTGTGCGCGCGCTGCTGGATGCACAGCCCGGCAACCATGGCCTGCGCATGGCCTACGCTCGCGCGCTGGCCCGCTCGCAGCGGCTGGTCGAAGCCGCCGGCGAATTCCGCCGCCTGACCGTTGAGCAGCCCGATCAACCCACCCCCTGGTACGCCCTGGGCTCCATCGAACTGGAGCTGCGCCACCCCGAGCGTGCCGAGCCGGCTTTGCTGGCGTTCCTGAAGCGGCTGGAGGATTCGGCCGCCAATGCCGAACTCAGCGAGGCCGGCCGCGATGCCCGCCAGCAAGCCTGGCTGCTGCTGTCCCGCGCGGCCGAGCAGCGCAGGGACTGGAAAACGGCACAAGCCTGGCTGGACAAGATCGAGCCTGTCACGCCGCGCGCCGACCTCAGCTACCGCAAGGCACTGCTGCTGGCCCGCCAAGGCCGTCTGGACCAGGCACGCCAGCTGATCCAGGCGCTGCCCGGCGAGACGGACGAGCAGGTCCGCAGCCGTTTCATGGCCGAGTCCCAGCTCCTGCGCGACATGCAGCAGTGGGCCGCCGCCTACGAGCTGCTGGAGCAGGCCACCGCCCGCCTGCCGTCAGATGCCGACCTGCTGTACGAACAGGCCATGATGGCCGAGAAGCTCAATCGGCTGGACGAGATGGAGCAGCAACTGCGCCGCACCATCGCGATCAGCCCCAAGCACTACCACGCCTACAACGCACTGGGCTACTCGCTGGCCGATCGCAAGCTGCGCCTGGACGAGGCCCGCGAGCTCATCGTCAAGGCCTTGAGCCTGGCCCCCAAGGAACCGGCGATCGTCGACAGCATGGGCTGGGTCGAGTACCGCCTGGGGCGCCTGCAGGAAGCCGAGCGCTGGCTGGGCCAGGCCTATGCCGCCCGGCCCGATGGCGACATCGCCGCACACCTGGGCGAGGTGCTGTGGCAGTCCGGCCAGAAGGACAAGGCGCGGCAGATCTGGGCAGAAGGGCTGCAGCACGAGCCCGGCAACGAGGCCATCCTGGAAACGCGCCAACGCCTGCAGGCCGCCCCTTGATTGCGCGTCACACACCCCTGGCATGGCGACTGGCGTTGCTGCTGCTGTGCACTGGCCTGAGCGCTTGCGCGCATGCACCGCGAAACGCCGACGCCCGCCCCCAGCCCGCCACGACCACGCCAGATACGCAGCCAACGCCAGCATTCAGCGGCAAGCTCAGCGTGCAGATTCCGCCCCAGCCCGGCCGGCGCGTCGCCCAGGGCGGCAGCAGCAGCTTCGAACTGCTGGGCGACGCCAGCCAGGGTCAGCTGGAGCTCTCCACCCCCACCGGCTCCCTGCTGGCCCGCGTGCGCTGGACGCCCACCAGCGTCAGTCTTGAGCGCCCCCAGGAACAGCGGAGTTATGACAGCCTGGACGCGCTGACGCTGGAGCTGCTGGGCGAGTCGGTCCCCGTCGCGGCCCTCTTCGACTGGCTGCGCGGCCAGCCCTGGTCGGGTGCGCCCGCCATGCCGCTGCAGGCACCCACGGTGGGCTTCGAGCAACTCGGCTGGCGAGTCGAGACCGACCGCCTGGCGCAAGGCGTGCTCGTCGCCACCCAGCTCACCGCCCCCGCCGCCACCCTGCGCGTGCGCCTGACCCGCGAGGACTGACGACCGCACCGGCATACTGCGCCCCGCCCTCCTACATCGCACCCCGCCATGCAAGCGCTTTACGACGTCCCGGCTCCGGCCAAGCTCAATCTCTTCCTGCACGTGGTGGGCAAGCGACCGGATGGCTACCACCTGCTGGAGTCGGTCTTCGTCCTGGTCGACTGGGCGGACACCCTGCACTTCGAGCGGCGCAGCGACGGCCTGCTGCAGCGCCATGACCGCGGCGACCCGCTGCCCGCCGACGACCTCTGCCTGCGCGCCGCCCGCCTGCTGCAGTCCGAGAGCGGCTGCAGCGCGGGCGCGGACATCCACATCGAGAAGCGCCTGCCCAGCGGCGCCGGCATGGGTGGCGGGTCCTCCGATGCCGCGTCGACCCTGCTGGCCCTGAACCGCCTGTGGGGCCTGCACTGGCCGCTCTCGCGCCTGCTGCCCCTGGGGCTGAAGCTGGGCGCGGACGTGCCCTTCTTCCTGGGCGGGCGCAATGCCTTCGTGCAAGGCATCGGTGAAGACCTGACCCCCATCGAGCTGCCCGAGCGCAGCTTTGCCATCGTCAAGCCCGACGTCAGCATCCCGACCAAGGAAATTTTTTCCAGCCCCCTCTTGCAGCGCTCAGAATCTCTGGCTATAGTTGCGGTCTTTCCTGAGCACGGCAGCAAAAAAAGCACCAAGCAAAGCGGGAGCAACAATGCAGATGTTGCTGACACTTTGCAAAATGCAAAAAAATCTGCTTCGCGAGTGGAACTGAACGCTGAAAGTTGTGCTAGAATCGCAAGCTTTCTGGAAATCGATAGCAGCAAGTTGAAAAACGAGTTGCGCAATGATTTGCAGAAGCCCGCTGAGCAGTACAGCAGTCAAGTGACGCAGGCCCTCGCCCTGCTCGAATCGAGATTCGGCAACAGTCGGATGACAGGTTCAGGCAGTGCAGTGTTCGCTGTTGTTCAAGGGAAAGATGGCATGTCGAACCAGCCCATGGCGACATTACCGGAGATGCCTCCGGGATGGGTTGGCAAGGTGTGCCGCAGTCTGGTCCAGCACCCGCTTCGCGGATGGGCTGAAGACTGAAGAGTACAAGGGTGCTGCAGCTCTGCAGTGTCCTGTGTAGGGGAGTCGCCAAGTTGGTTAAGGCATCGGATTTTGATTCCGACATGCGAGGGTTCGAGTCCTTCCTCCCCTGCCAAATTTCATTTCTCACCTCCCGGACCCGCTGGGTAGGCCACGGGGCCACTGACACAAAGGATGGCCTGTGCTGCTGAATACCGTCCTCTTCACCGGCAACGCAAACCCGGTGCTCTCCCAAGAAATCGCCACCCATCTGGGTCTGGAACTCGGCAAGGCTTCGGTCGGCCGTTTCTCTGATGGCGAAGTCGCGGTCGAGATCCAGCAAAACGTCCGTGCCCGCGACGTCTTCGTGGTCCAGCCCACCTGCGCGCCCACGAACGACAACCTGATGGAACTGCTGGTGATGGTCGACGCGCTCAAGCGCGCCAGCGCCCGCCGCATCACCGCCGTCATCCCCTACTTCGGCTATGCCCGCCAGGACCGCCGCCCTCGCTCCACCCGCGTGCCCATCTCGGCCAAGGTCGTGGCCAATCTGCTGGAGACCGTCGGCGTCGAGCGCGTGCTGACGATGGATCTGCACGCCGACCAGATCCAGGGCTTCTTCGACATCCCCGTCGACAACATCTACGCCAGCCCCGTGCTGCTGTCGGACCTCAAGGCCCGCAACTACAGCAACCTGGTGGTGGTGAGCCCGGACGTCGGCGGCGTGGTCCGCGCCCGCGCCCTGGCCAAGCAGCTGGGCTGCGACCTGGCCATCATCGACAAGCGCCGCCCCGCCGCCAACGTCTCCGAGGTGATGCACGTCATCGGTGACATCGACGGCCGCAACTGCGTGATCATGGACGACATGATCGACACCGCCGGCACCCTGGTGAAGGCCGCCGAAGTGCTGAAGGACCGCGGCGCCAAGCGCGTGTTTGCCTACTGCACCCACCCCATCCTGTCCGGCCCGGCCATCGACCGCATCACCAATTCGGCCCTGGACGAAGTCATCATCACCAACACCATCCCGCTGTCGGACGCCGCCAAGGCCTGCGGCAAGATCCGCCAGCTGTCGGTGGCCTTCCTGTTCGCCGAGACCATCCGTCGCATCTCCGACGGCGAGTCGGTGACCTCGCTGTTCTCCGAGCAGAACAACAATTTCTGATTTGAAGCCGGGCGCTCCTCGCAAGGGAGCGCCCGCTCGTTTGTGACCGGCCCCATGGGGTCGGTCTTTGTCAGCGGTCGACAGACCGCATCACCGGGTGCCTGGTCGCGGGCATCCATCCATTCCTGGAGAAACCTATGAAGTTCGTCGCTTTTGAGCGCAAGCAGCAGGGGACCGGAGCGAGCCGCCGCCTGCGTATCGCTGGCAAGGTGCCCGGCATCGTCTACGGCGCCGGTGAGCCCGCCGCCATCGAACTGGACCACAACGCCCTGTTCCACGCCCTGAAGAAGGAAGCCTTCCACAGCTCCATCCTCGAGATGGAACTGAACGGTGCCGTGACGAAGGTGCTGCTGCGTGACTTCCAGATGCACCCCTACAAGCCGCAAGTCCAGCACGTGGACTTCCAGCGCGTGGACGCCACCACCAAGATCTCCAAGAAGGTGCCCCTGCACTTCGTGGGCGAAGCCGAGTCTCCGGCCGTCAAGACCGACAAGTGCACGGTCAACCACGTGATCACCCAGCTGGAAATCACCTGCCTGGCCGAGCAGCTGCCCGAGTTCATTGAAGTGGACCTGAGCAAGCTGACCATGGGCCACTCGGTGCACGTGAACGACCTGGTCGTGGCTTCCCACGTCAAGATCGTCACCCACGGCAAGCCCAACCCCGTGGTCGCCACGGCCGTGCCGCCGGTGGTGGAAGAGATCGTCGTGGCTGCCGCCCCGGCCGCCGACGACAAGAAGGGCAAGAAGGGCAAGAAGTAATTCTTCGCCGCCTTGCACGAAAGCCCCGCCTCGGCGGGGCTTTTTTTCGTCTTGCGAGGGCTGATTGACGCGGGGAAGACAGGGCCTGCCGCGTCCGGTCCACCGCCGCCGACTGCCGCACGGCCGGCGCAGATGAACGCAGAACGCACCGGCGTTCCACGCCCGCGAATCCTTTCGGGATCCCTTGAGCCTCTTGATGCCGAGCGCCGCCATTCGGCCGGCGCCGCGAACGCGACTCACCAAGGATCCAAGGAGGAACGGACCCATGTTCTGCAGCACATCCCTTACCGAACACCTGCTGCGCGGCGCCCTGGCCGCCCTGCTGCTGGCCGGCGCCCTGCTGGGCGGCTGGCCTCTCCTCATGAAGGCGGCGGCCGTGCTCGGCGCCCTCGCACTGATGCGCGGCTGCCCCATGTGCTGGCTGCTCGGACTGTTCCAGACACGCCGGCTGCGCCGTGCTGACCGAAGCCAGGGAGATGCTCGATGACATCGCCCTATCAATCGCCCGAGGACCTGCGCCGGGCCCGCCAGTTTGCCGAGAAGGCGCCGCAGGAGGCGCAGGCCTGGCTGGCCTTCGACCATGCCGTGTTCCGCGAAGACGGCCGGATCAGCGCCAAGCACCGCGAGTGGATTGCCCTGGGCGTGGCCCTGGCCACGCAGTGCGCCTACTGCATCGACGTCCACGTGCGTGGTGCCAGGCGCCATGGCAGCACGGCCGAGGAACTGGCCGAAGTGGCCGCCGTGGCTGCTGCCGTCAAGGGCGGCGCCACCCTGGCCCACGGCCTCATGGCGCTGCGCATGCATGAGGGTGCCGGCGTGCCGGCCACACCACCCTCGCCGCTCGAAACCTGAGCAGCTCTGAGGATGCGAGCCCGACGACGGGGCTGGGATAATCGGCCCCATGATTCGACTCTTTGTCGGCCTGGGCAATCCAGGCCCTGAATACGAGGACACCCGCCACAACGCCGGCTTCTGGTGGGTAGACCAGCTCGCGCGGCGCCTGGGCGGCAGCCTGCAGCTCGACAAGAGCTACTACGGCATGGTGGCCCGCATCAACAACGCCCCGGGCGCCAGCGGCCCTATCTGGCTGCTCCAACCGCTGACCTACATGAACCTGTCGGGCAAGTCGGTGGCAGCCCTGGCGCGCTTCTTCAAGATCACGCCCGAGGAGATCCTGGCCATCCATGATGAACTGGACCTCCCGCCCGGCGAGATGAAGCTGAAGCAAGGCGGCGGCACCGGCGGCCACAACGGCCTCAAAGACATGCAGGCCCAGCTGGGTTCGGCCAACTTCTGGCGGCTGCGGCTGGGCATCGGCCACCCGGGCCACAAAGGTGAAGTGGCGGCTTATGTGCTGCGCAGGCCTCCGATCGACGAGCGCATCGCGGTTGAGCAGTGCATTGCCAAGAGCCTGGACGCCGTGGAGCTGATGCTCAAGGGCGACATGCCCAAAGCCTTGGCCAAGGTCCATGCCAAGCCGCCCCGCCCCAAACCACCCAAGCCGCCCAAGCCCGCCGAGGCCGATGCAAGCCCCGCCCATGCCAGCATGGCGGAACCCCTGGCTCCCGCCCTGAACGAAGGCAAGACCTGACCCTTAGCGCGCCAGCGATCTGGCCCGCTCCTCAGGGGCAAGGCTGCGGGCGCCACAGCATCACTACGCCAGCACCACAAAAGCACAGCAGCACCACTCCAGCAGTACATCAGCACTTCGCCCACACGTCACCGGCACCTGCCGGGCAGGACGCTCAACAGGAAAACAGATGCGCACGACGCCACCCCAGCCCAGCAGTCGTCCGCACGCAGCCGTCGGCGCGGATGAATTGGCCGACGAACTGCACCCGAGCGCAGGCGGGGCACCGCACCAGTGTCCACACCAGCGTCCACACCAGCGTCCACACCGGACCGTGCGGATGCAGCCAGCCGGGCTCGCACCTTGGCGGCCCTGCCTGGGCGCCGCGCTGGCGCTGCTGATGTGGAAGCCGGCGCCCGCCTCGGTGACCGGCCGGCCGGGCGACACTGGCGCGGAGCTCGTCCTCTACCGTTGCGGCGCACAAGGGCGCGAGCTGCGCAACACGCCCTGCCCCGCCGAAACCGCTGCGAGCCAGGTGCTGCACTTCGATCCTGACGATGCTGAGGCCGCCCTGCAAACCCGAGAGCGTGTACGCCAGGAAGGCCTGCAACTGGAACGCTCGCGTCGCGAGCGCGAAGCCCAGGCCGAGCAACAGGCGCCCAAGGGCGTGCTGATGAACGCCCGCCCCCCGCCGAGCGCTGCCTCAGCTGCAGCGCCGGCAGCGAGCCCTTCGCAGCGCACGGCCAAGTCGCGCCACGGCAAGACACAGCAGGCGGCCTCGCGGCACCCTCGTCAACCTGACAAGCCTCGCCGCCATGCCACGCCAGCAATACCTGGCACCAAGGATGGCAAACGCTGATGAGCAATCTCTGGAAAGCGCTTCAGGCTAAGGATCTGGCATCAGGCTCAGGCTCAGGCTCAGGCTCAGGCTCAGGCTCAGGCTCAGGCTCAGGCTCAGGCATCAGCGACGACCAATGGCGGAGCCGCGCTGGCAAACGACGCCGGGCGGCCATCTGTCGCCGCAGCCGCCGAGCTTGCCCGCCGCACCCTTGCGCGCGGCGCATTGACCGGGCCGCCTCAGCTGCCCAGGGTCGGCTTGAGCCGCATCAGGCGCAGGGCCCTGCCGCCAGACACCGCAAGCTGCACTAGAATACGCGCTGTTGGTGCTCGCTCGGACCCATCGGTCAGGGCAGTTAAACGGGAATCAGAAGGGAAGGCCTCCACGGGGCTGACCTAAGCTGAGCTGTCCCCGCAACGGTAAGCGGACAAGGTCGCAAGGCCTTCAGTTGCTGCACAGGAGTCCACTGGCGCCCCGGCGCTGGGAAGGACGCAGGAACACGATCCGCCAGCCCGGATACCGGCCAACGGGTGAGGCGCCTGCGCAAGCAGCGCCTCGTTTTCACAGGAGCCTGCGGGGAAGCTGGCACCTGGATCGCCTCGTAGTCCTGCCCTCTCTCATGTCCGCTTCGATTCTGCGTGCTGCACGCCTGCCTTCGGCTGCGCGCCTGTCTGCCTCCGTCCGCCCCTCCTTCACCCTGAATGCCCTGAGCGCTCTCTCGCTGAGCCTGCTGGCCGCCACGGCACAGGCCCAGGAGACGTCCAACAAGCTGGGCCAGGTTCTGGTGACCGCCACCCGCTCCAAACTCGACCTGAAGCAGGTGCTCGCAGACGTCACCGTGCTGACCCGCGCCGACATCGAACGCCAGGGCTTCGGCAATCTGGTGGACCTGCTGGGTCGCCAGTCCTGTGTCGAGCTCGTGCGCAACGGCAATATCGGCAGCAACACCAGCCTCTTCCTGCGCGGCGCCAACACCCAGCACACCCTGCTGCTGGTGGACGGCGTGCGCATGGACACGCAGTCCGGCTCCGGCGGTGCCGCCTGGGAAGCCATCCCCCTGGCCCAGATCGAGCGGGTCGAGATCGTGCGCGGTGCGGCCAGCAGCGTCTACGGCTCGGACGCCGTGTCCGGCGTGATCCAGGTCTTCACCCGCAAGGGCAAGAGCAAGCCCACCGTCGAGATCGGCGCGGGCGTCGGCAGCCTCGGCCTGGTCAAGGGCGAGCTCAGCGTCAGCGGCACGGCAGGCGCGCTGGACTACGCCCTGAGCCTGGCCCAGGAAGCGGCCGATGGCTTCAACATCCGCAAGGTCGCCTTCGATCCCAAGGATCCCGGCTATGTCGCGGACATCGACGGCTGGCGCAACCGCAGTGCCAACGCCCGCCTGGGCTACCAGCTGGACAAGGGCCAGCGCCTGGAACTGGTCAACACCTACAGCGCTCTGGACAGCGCCTACGATGCCGCCGCCAAGCCCAAGCCCGGCGTCGACGACCGCAACCTGCACAACACCCGCGCCACCCGCGCGCTGTGGAGCGCCCAGTGGAGCGCGGACTTGCAGACCGAGGCCAGCGTCGGCGACTCGCGCGAGCGCTATGAAACGCAGAGCAACAAGGTGTCGACCTATCTGACCGAAACGCAGATTCGTCAGTACACCCTGGGCAGCAGCCTCAAGCTGGGCGTGGGTCAGCTCAACGCCGTGCTGGAACGCCGCGAAGACAAGCTGGTCAACTCCGGCCTGATGCCCGCCACCGGTGGCCAGGCCAAGCGCCATCAGAACGCTGTCGCGGCCAGCTACCTGTTCAGCAACAGCCAGTTCGACGCCCAGTTCCATCTGCGCCATGACCAGGACAGCGAGTTCGGCGGTATCAACACCGGCACGCTGGCCGCAGGCTGGCGCTTCCTGCCCGGCCTGCGCGCCTGGGCCAGCGCCGGCACCGCCTTCCGCGCGCCGACCCTCTACCAAAGCTACAGCGAATTCGGCCCCAAGCCCGGTGTGGCCGCCCTCAGTCCCGAGCGCGGCCGCAACACCGAGCTGGGCCTCAACTGGAGCCAGGGCGAGAGCGAACTGGGCCTGACGGTCTACCGCAACCGCATCCGCGACCTGATCACCTGGGACAGCGGCTTCGCGGCCAACTGCATCTCGCAATGGGGCGGCTGCTACGGCAATCTGGCCAAGGTGCGCCTGCAGGGCGTGAGCCTGCAGGGCGAGACCCAGATCGCCGGCCTGCGCGTGCAGGGTTCGCTGGACTGGCAGGACCCGCGCGACCTCGGGACCGACAAGGTGCTGGGCCGCCGCGCCAAGAAGCACGGCAGCCTGCGGGTGGAAAAGACGCTGAACCAGTGGTCCGGTGGCATCCAGATCCAGGCCCATGGCGGCCGCTTCGATGACCATGCCAACACCAAGCCCCTGGGCGGCTACAGCCTGGTCAACCTGGACCTGAGCTATCGCGTGAACTCGCAGCTGCGCCTGCAGGCCAACCTCGACAACGCCTTCAACAAGGACTATGAGACGGCCAAGGGCTATGCGCAAGCGCCGCGCACCCTGTTCGTCGGCGTGCGATTCACCCCCTCGCTGTAAGTTCCCCACTGACGCGATTCGAGCGCCCCTCAATGGGGCACGACCGCGGGCCCGGCACAGCCCGATCTTCGGGCGTCGCCAGGTCGATGCAGGAAGACGTGAAAGGTCCGGAAGCATGGCCAAGCAGGCACACACGCTCATCGTCGGCGGTCAGCGCAGCGGCAAGTCGAGGCATGCCGAGCACCTGGCGCTGGCCTGGGCCCGCGAGCCCGGGCACAGCGTCTGCGTGATCGCCACGGCCGAGGCCCATGACGAGGAGATGCGCCAGCGCATCGCCCGCCATCGGGCCGAACGCCCGGCCGGCTTTGCCACCGTCGAGGCCCCGCTGCACCTGGCGGAGGCCCTGCAGACGGCGGCAGCGCCGGGGCGTTTGCTGATCGTGGACTGCCTGACCCTGTGGCTCACCAACTGGCTGATGCCCATGGACGGCCGGCCGCGGCCCGAGGCCTGGAACGCAGCCTTCGAAGCATTGCTGGACGTGCTGCCCGCACTGCCCTCGCCCGTGGTCTTCGTCTCCAACGAGGTGGGCTGGGGCGTGATGCCGATGGGGCGCGAGGTGCGCGAGTACGTCGACGAGCTCGGGCGGCTGAACCAGGCGGTGGCGAAGCGCTGCGCGCAGCTGACCCTGATGGTGGCCGGCCAGGCCTGGACTAGAGATGTGGACCCCTCGCCCAACTTCGCCCCGCTGAACGCGGGCGAACCTGGTCGGTCCCCCGGGGGGACGGTATGACTCGCGGCCTTGAGCCGCTAGTCATTCCAAGCGGGCCGGCTTGGGGCGGCCCGGCGCTCGACCGGAAGTATGGGCCCCCTCGCCCAGGCTTGCCGGGCTGAACGCCGGCATGCCTGGTCGGTCCCCCAAGGGGACGGCATTGCCTGCGGCCTTGAGCCACAGCCAATGCCAGACGGGCCGGCTTGGGGCGGCCCGGCGCCGGCCGGAAGTATGGGCCCCCTCGCCCAGGCTTGCCGGGCTGAACGCCGGCATGCCTGGTCGGTCCCCCAAGGGGACGGCATTGCCTGCGGCCTTGAGCCACAGCCAATGCCAGACGGGCCGGCTTGGGGCGGCCCGGCGCCGGCCCATGGGGCTGACGCCCCTGGCCCCCGGGCTGGGTGGCATGGCTTGCGGCCTTGAGCCGCAAGCCATGCCTCTGAGCGTGTGTGGTGTTGTGTGCGTTGCGTGGAGGATGTTGAGATGAGCATGTGGATGGGCAAGACCCGACCCTTCGCCCGGTTGCTGGGGCTGCTGGCAGCGCTGTGCTGGAACGCTGCCTCGGCGGCTCCGGTGCAGCTCAAGGACGACCGCGGGCAGAGCGTCGCGCTGGCGGACGTGCCTCGGCGCATCGTCAGCCTGCTGCCTTCGCTGACCGAGACCGTCTGCGCGCTGGGCGAGTGCGCGCGCCTGGTGGGCGTGGACCGCTACTCCAATTTCCCGGCGGCCGTGCAGGCCCTGCCCAAGCTGGGCACGCTGGAAGACACCAGCATCGAGAGCATCGTGGCGCTCAGGCCCGACGTGGTGCTGGTGGCCATCTCCTCGCGCCTGACCGACCGCCTGGAAGCCCTGGGGCTCAAGGTCGTGGCGCTGGAGCCCAAGACCCACGCCGATGTGCAACGCGTGCTGGGCAAGATCGCCCTGCTGCTGGGCAAGCCGCAGGCCGGCGCCCAGGTCTGGCAGCACATCGACGAAGCCATCCGCGAAGCGGCTGCTGGCCTGCCGCCCGCAGCCCGGCAGATGAGCGTCTATTACGAGGTGGACAGTGCCCCCTATGCAGCCGGCACCAGCTCTTTCATCGGGGAGACGCTCACCCGGCTGGGCGCCCGCAACATCGTCCCCGCCGAGCTGGGCCCCTTCCCCAAGCTCAATCCCGAATTCGTGGTGCGTGCCAACCCTCAGCTCATCATGGTGGGCCAGCGCAGTGCGCCGGGCCTGCCGCAGCGGCCGGGCTGGAACGGCATCCAGGCCGTGAAGAACCAGCGCATCTGCGTCTGGCTGCCCGACGAATCCGACGTGCTGGTGCGCCCCGGCCCGCGCATGGCCGAAGCCGCCGCGCTGATGGCGCGCTGCCTGCGCCAGGCGGCCGCCGGGCCGGTGCCTCTGCCCACCACGCCTTTCAACGCCCCGCCCGGCGGCATGCGCTGAGGAAGGCTCCGCCATGAAACCCTGGACTCTCCTGCTCTTGCTGACACTGATCGCCACCGCGCTGTGCCTCGTCGGCGTGGCCGTGGGCAGCACGGGCTTTTCCTTCAGCATCCTCGCTGCCCAGGACGCCCTGCAGGAGCAGATCCTGTGGCAGATCCGCTTGCCGCGCTCGGTCGGCTCGCTGCTGGCCGGCGCGCTGCTGGGCCTGGGCGGCGCCATCGCGCAAGGCCTGTTCCGCAATCCGCTGGCCGACCCTTACCTGCTCGGCGCCTCGGCCGGCGCCTCGCTGGGCGTGGCCATGCTGCTGGTGGCGATCGGCGTCAGCCCCGGCGCGGTGGCGATGCTGCTGCGCGTCGGTCTCACCGGCACGGCCTTCATCGGCGCGCTGGTGGGGGTGGGCCTGACCCTGCTGCTGGCGCGCGGCGTCGAGCAGTCCATCCGCCTGCTGCTGGCCGGTGTGATCGTGGGTGTGGTGCTGTTCGCGCTGACCTCGCTGCTGACCCTGATGACGCCGGACATCATGCGACCCATGCAGGCCTTCATGCTGGGCACCAGCGGCTTCCTGACCTGGACCTCGGTCCTGGTGTTGGCGCCGGCACTGCTCCTGTGCCTGGTCGGCGGCATCGGCGCCAGCCGCGCGCTGGATGCGCTGACCCTGGGCGAGGCCACGGCGCGTTCGCTGGGCGTGCACCTGTCCATGATCCGGCTCTTCCTGATCGCCGTGCTGGCCCTGGCCACCGGCGCCGCGGTGGCGCAGGCCGGCTTGATCGCCTTCGTCGGCCTGGTGGCCCCCCACCTGGTGCGCAGCCGCGTGCTCTGCACCCACGGCTGGCTGCTGCTGCTCTCGGCCCTGACCGGCGGCTGCCTGCTGCTCTCTGCCGACATCGTCGCCCGCTGGGTCATCGCCCCGCAGGAGCTGCCGGTGGGCGTGGTGACCTCGCTGCTGGGCGGCGCCTACCTGCTGCTGCTGATGCATCGCGGGCCTCTGTCGGAGAAGCGCGCATGAACCTCGGACTCCAGCTCCCCTCGGCCTTCGAAGTGGACCTGATGGGCCTGCAGCTGCAGGGCCAGCCGGTGCTCAAGACCCTGTACTGCGCCCTCCCGCGCCAGCGCTGGACGGCCATCGTCGGCCCCAACGGCGCCGGCAAGTCCACCCTGCTGCGCGCCATGGCTGCGCTGCTGCCTGCGCAAGGCCGCATCGACTTCCTCGACAAACCCCTGAGCGACTGGGCGCCCAAGGCCCGCGCCCGCGCGCTGTCCTGGCTGGGTCAGAACGAAAGCGGCGGCGACGACCTCAGCGCCTACGAGGTCGTGATGCTGGGCCGCCTGCCCCACCAGGCCTGGCTGGCACCGCCCAGCGCAGAGGACCACGAAGCCGTGGCCCAGGCCATGCGCCAGACGCAGTGCTGGGAGTGGCGCGAGCGCCGCCTGCAGCGGCTCTCCGGTGGCGAGCGCCAGCGCGTGCTGCTGGCCCGGGCCCTGGCCGTGCGCGCCGAGGTGCTGCTGATGGACGAGCCCCTGGCCCACCTGGACCCGCCGCACCAGGCCGACTGGCTGGACTGCGTGCGCAGCCTTACCGCACAGGGGCGCACGGTCATCAGCGTGCTGCATGAACTCAACATCGCCCTGCAGGCCGACGAGCTGGTGGTGATGGCGGCCGGCCAGATCTGCCACCAGGGCACCCCGGCCGATCCCGCCACGCACCGTGCGCTGCAGTCTGTCTTCGACGACCGCCTGCAGATCCTGCAGGTGCAGGGCCATTGGCTGGCTCTGCCTTTCAGCCCGGCGCCCGCGAGTCCGGCGCCCTCCGGCGCTGAGCTCGCCACCGTGCTGCCGCTGCGCCGACCCACCTGACGCCCGCCCCGCCAAGACCATGCCACGCTGCCACGCCTTGATGGTCAGCGCCCCGGCCTCCGGCCAGGGCAAGACCAGCCTCACCGCCGCCATCGCCACCCAGGCCCGTCGCCAGGGCCGGCGCGTGCGCGTCTTCAAGACCGGGCCGGACTACCTGGACCCCATGATCCTGGAGCGGGCCAGCGGTGCGCCGGTCTACCAGTTGGATCTCTTCATGGGCGGCCTGGCGCATTGCCAGACCCTGCTGGCGCGGGCGGCGCAGGAAGCCGAGCTGATCCTGGTCGAAGGCGTGATGGGCCTGTTCGACGGCGATCCCAGCAGCGCCGACCTGGCCGCTGCCTTCGGCCTGCCGGTGCTGGCGGTGCTGGACGCCTCGGCCATGGCCCAGACCTTTGCCGCGCTCGCCACCGGTCTGGCCCGCTACCGCGGCGACATCCGCGTGGCCGGCGTCGTGGCCAACCGTGTGGGCAGCGAGTCCCATGCCCGCATGGTGGCGCAGGGCCTGCCGCAAGACCTGCCCCTGGTCGCCGCCCTGCGCCGCCAGCCCGAGCTGAGCCTGCCCGAACGCCATCTCGGCCTGGTCCAGGCGCTGGAACTGCCCACGCTCGAAGCCCAGCTGCAGGCCTGGGCCGACGCCTGGGAAGCCGGCTGCGCGCTGGGCCAGGGCCTGGCGGCCGCGCTCGCACCCGTCGATTTCCAGGCCCCGGCCCAGCCCGATCATGGGCGCCCATTGGCGGGCCGGTGCATCGCTGTCGCCCGTGACGCCTGCTTCAGCTTCATCTATCCCGCCAACCTGGACTGCCTGCGCGAGCTGGGCGCGACGCTGCACTTCTTCTCCCCGCTGGCCGGCGAGACCCTGCCGGACTGCGATGCGCTCTGGCTGCCCGGCGGCTACCCGGAGCTGCATGCCCAGGCCCTGGCCGCCGCCCCCCGCTTCTTTGCCGATCTGCAGCGCCACCATGTGGCGGGCAAGCCGCTGCTGGCCGAATGCGGCGGCCTGCTGGTGCTGCTGGAGCGCTTGGTCGACGCCGAAGGCAAGACCTGGCCCCTGGCCGGCCTGCTGCCCGGCACCGGCCGCATGCAGGCGCGGCTCTCGGCCCTGGGCCTGCAGTCCATCGCCTGGCCCGAAGGCGAGCTGCGCGGCCACAGCTTCCACTACTCGACGCTGGAAACACCGCTGCCGCCCCTTGCGCAAGCCAGCAATCCCAACGGCGGCAAGACCCGCGAGGCGCTCTATCAACAGGGCGCGCTGCGAGCCAGCTACATCCACCACTACTTCCCGTCCAACCCTTCAGCCGTGGCGCAGTTCTTCCGCGCCTGAGCCGACCTCCGTCCCGACCCTCATGCTGCTCGAAACCGGATTCGCCCAGATCACCCAGGCCCTGCTGTGGCCGGTGCTGGTCCTCGTCGCCCTGGGCTTTGTCTATGCGCTGTGGACTGCCGGCGTCACCCTGATGGACGCCGTGCTGCGCCGCCGCGGCCGCCGCCTGCTGCAGGCCAGCGCTGAATGCCGGCTGGAGCAGCTGGAGCTGCAGATCCTGCGCCAGCTGGAGCCCGCCCGCCTGCTGGGCCGCGTCAGCCCGCTGCTGGGCCTGATCGCGACCATGGTGCCGCTGGGCCCGGCGCTGCAGCAGGTCGCCGCGGGTCAGGGCCACCAGGCGCTGGCCGTGTTCGGCTCGGCCTTCTCCGGCGTGGTGCTGGCCATGACCGCCGCGGCCATCGCGCTGGTCGTGTACTCCGTGCGCCGGCGCTGGCTGCTGGCCGAGCTGCTGGACATCAAGAAGGAACGAGGTTGGGCATGAGTGGACATCGGCTCAACATCCTCGCCGAGGAGGACGACGATCCCATGCTCTCGGCCGTCAACCTCGTCGACGTGTTCCTGGTCCTGGTCGTCGCCCTGCTGACGGCCGTGGCCCTGCAGCAGCAGTCGCAGGCCGACGAGACCGTGATCCGGCGCGCCGGCGAGCCCGACATGGAAATCGTGGTGCGCAAGAACGGCCAGGAGATCAAGTACCGCGGCAATGGCGGCAGCAGCGAGGGCCAGGGCGTGAAGGCCGGGGTGGCCTACAAGCTGAAGGACGGCAGCGTCATCTACGTCCCTGAAGAAGGTGCACCGGATGCGCATTGACCGCTTGCTGCGGCACGCTCTGCTGCTGGGCCTGCTGTCCATCGCCAGCCTGGCCCAGGCCCAGCTGCTGTGGATCTCCACCGACGTCACGCCCGCGGCCCGCGAGGCGCTGATCGTGCGCGAGGCCAGTGCGGCCGGCGTGAGCCTGCAGCGCTGGCAGGTGCCCCTGCAGGCCGAGACCCTGTCCGACAAGGAACGCCAGGCCCGCCAGCGCCAGCTGCAGGGCCTGGTGCAGACCGCGCGCTGGGTGTGGATCGACGCGCCCCATGCCGTGGCCGAGACGCGCCTGCGCGCCCTGCTGACCGGCGTACCGGGTCTGGACGCGCGCCAGCCCCTGTGGATCCCCGGCGGCGAACCGCCGGCCACCGAACGCAGCCTGCGCGCCCTGCTGCAAGCCGGTGGCGCAACCAACACTCAGGCGGCCTTCCAGGTTCTGAAAGCACAGGCCGACGGTCGCAAGGTCGAGATGCCCAGTGCCCAGCGTCTGCCGCTGCGGGGCTTCTATCACCCCGATGCACCAGCCCTGCTGAGCGATGCCGCCGAAGCCCGCCGCTGGGCCGACGCGCGCGCCCACGGCGGCGCCGCCAGGCTGGTCGTGGTCCTGCTGCACCGCTATCACTTCGTCCAAGGCCAGACGGCCTGGCTGGACGCCTGGCTGCGCCAGTTCGAGGCCCAGGGCCTGCAGGCGCTCGCGGCCTTCGCCAGCCCCCTGGACGAGACCCAGCTGCAGGCCCTGCTGGCCCCCGAGGGCCAACCCATCCACCAACTGCTGGTCACCCACACGCTGATGCCCAAGGCCAGCTCGCTGCAGGCCCTGTTCGAGCGCTGGGGCCGGCCGGTGCTGGCCACGCTGCCCTTCCGCCAGGGCGACATCGCGCAATGGGAGGCCGGCAGCACCGGCCTGGCGCAGAGCGACATCCCCTTCTACCTGGCCCAGCCCGAGAGCGCCGGCCTGATCGACCCCCTGCTGGTCGTGGCACATCCCAAAGGCGGCGCCGAGCCGCAGCTGATCGCGCGCCAGGCCGAGGCCGTGGTCGCCAAAGCCCGCCGCCTGATCGCGTTGCAGGAGAAGCCGGCGGCGGCCAAGCGCCTGAGCCTCTTCGTCTACAACTACCCCGCCGGCGCCAGCAACTTCGGCGCCAGCTTCCTCAACGTGCCGCGCAGCCTGGCGCAGCTGAGCCAGGGCCTGCAGACCGCGGGCTATGCGGTCGAGCCGCGTGACGAAGCCCAGTGGCTGCAAGGCCTGCAGCCCCTGCTCGCCGCCTACTACCCCGGCGCCGACCTCGACGCCCTGCTGCACCGCGGCCAGGCCGCCACCCTGCCCCTGGCCGACTACCAGCGCTGGTTCGACACCCTGCCCGCCGCCGTGCGCCAGCCCATTCTGCAGCGCTGGGGCCCGCCCGCGCAGAGCCGCTACGTGCGCCGGCAACAGGGCCAGGCCGTCTTCGTGATCCCGCGCCTGCAGGCCGGCCATCTGGCCGTGCTGCCTCAGCCCCCGCGCGAGGAAGACCAGCACCTGGGCCGAGATGCCCTGCAGCACCGCAGCAAGACCCCGCTGTCCCACCACTACCTCGCCGTCTACCTCTGGGCGCGCCAGGCCGACGCGCTGATCCACTTCGGCACCCATGGCACCCAGGAGTGGGCCAACGGCAAGCTGCGCGGCCTGGATGTGCAGGACGACGCCCTGCTGCCCCTGGGCGACGTGCCCGTGATCTACCCCTACATCGTCGACAACCTCGGCGAAGCGCTCACCGCCAAACGACGCGGCCGTGCGCTGATGCTGAGCCACCGCACGCCCAGCTTCGCACCGGCCGGCTTCAACACCCGCATGGCCCGCATGCACGAGCTGATGCACGAATGGGAGACGGTCGACCCCGGCCCGACCCGTCAAGGCCTGGAGCGGCAGATGGTCGAGCAGTTCGTCGAACACCAGTTGCATCGCGACCTGGGCTGGACGGCCGCGCAGATCAGCGCCAACTTCTCCGGCTTCCTGGAGCTGCTGCACCCCTACCTGGACCGCCTGGCGCAGGCCTCGCAGCCCCAGGGCCTGGCCGTGTTCGGCCGCGTGCCCGACGAGGCGCAGCGCCGCGGCACCCTGCTGCAGATGCTGCGCGTGCCCCTGATCGAAGCCCTGGGCGAGGACATCGACGAGGCCTTCCTGATCGACTACGACCGCGTGGCCACCGCACGGCCCGCGCGCTGGCTGGAGCTCGCGCTGAAGGATGCGAAGGCCGCCAGCGAACTGGACCTGCGCCCCGCCCAACCCGACGGTCCGGTGCCCAACCACGCAGCCCGCAAGCCCATCGACAGTGCCGCCCTCTACCAGCTCGCCCTGCGCGCCCAGGAGATGGAGCGCCGCCTGAGTCATGAAGGCGAACTGCCGGGTCTGCTGGCCGCGCTGGAGGGCCGCTTCGTGCCCGCTGCCTACGGCGGCGACCCGCTGCGCAACCCGGACAGCCTGCCCACCGGCCGCAACCTCAGCGGCCTGGACCCGGCCCGGCTGCCCACGCCCCAGGCCTACGAAGCTGCCCAACGGCTCTTCAAGCAATGGTGGGCCGAGCAGACGAAGAGCGCCAAGCCACCGCAGCGCCTGGTCCTGTCCCTGTGGGCCGGTGAGACGCTGCGGCATCAAGGGCTGATGGAAGCCCAGGCCCTGGCCGCGCTCGGCGTCGAGCCGGTGTGGGACGAGAACGGCCGGCCGACGAAGCTGCGCCTCGTTCCACCGGACCAGCTGGACCGGCCGCGCGTCGATGTGATGCTGTCCATCACCGGCTCCTACCGCGACCAGTTCCCGGGCCTGATGAAGCTGCTGGACGAGGCCGTGGCCCTGGCCGCATCGGCCGCGGAAAAAGAAGGCGACAACGCCATCGCGCGCCACAGCCGCGAGGTCGAGCAGGAGCTGCGTCGGCAAGGGATGAAGCCGGCGCAGGCGCGTCAGCTGGCGCAGGCCCGCCTCTTCGGCAACAGCGTGGGCGCCTACGGCACCGGCGTGGCCGAGGCCATGCAGGCCGACGCCCTCAAGCGCGCCGATCCGCGCCTGGGCCAGCTCTTTCTGCAGAGCATGAGCCAACCCTATGTGCAGGGCGAGCCGCTGGCGGTGGACGAGCGCAGCGCCCGCACGGCCTTCGCGGCCCAGGTCAAGCGCGCGGACGCCGCGCTGATGTCGCGCAGCTCGCACCTCTACGCCATGCTCAGTTCGGACGACCCCTTCCAGTACCTGGGCGGCCTGGCCGCGGCCGCCAAGGCCGCGGGCCGCAAGCAAGCCTTGCAGCTCCATGTCAGCCAGCTGCAGGACGCCAGCGAACAGCAGACCGAGAACGCCAGCCGCGCGATCGCACTGGAGATGCAGAGCCGCTACCTGCACCCGGGCTGGCTCAGGGCGCAGCGGGACGAGGGCTATGCCGGGACGCTGCAGGTGCTCAAGACCGTGCAGTTCACCCTGGGCTGGCAAAATCTGGCCCCCGAGACCGTGCGCCCCGACCACTGGCAAAGCCTCTTCGATGTGCTGGTGCGCGACAAGCACCAGCTGCAGCTGCCGCAATGGCTGGCCCTGCACAAGGAAAGTTATGCCCAGACCCTGGCCGGCCTGATCCGCGCCGCGGCCCAGGGCCATTGGCAGCCGGACGCCGCCACGCGCCGCGAGCTGGCCCAGCGCTACGCCGAACTGCGCAGCGCCCGCAGCCGCCCCGACGAGCTGGCGGGCGTGCAGCGCTGGGTGCAAGGCCAGCTGCCGAAGCTGCCGACGCCGGCGCCACGCCGTGCGGCAACCAAGCCCCATCAACCGCCCGACGCGGTGCCGCCCCCCGTGGTGCGTGGTCTGCAGCTGCGGCCGGTGCCCCAGGCCCAGGCGCCGCGCTTCCCGGGCCCCTCGCCGCTGTCCACCGCCCTGGCCTGGGTACTGATGGGCCTGCTGATGGCCTGTGGCGCCAGCTGGCGCTGGTTCCGGGCGGGCACCCCTGTTTCCTTCCCCGGCGTTGCCGCGCCTGCTTCCGTCCGTCCTGCATGAAACTGAAACGATCCCCGTCCCGCAGTCCCGCCCGCCCGCTGCCCTGGCTGCTGGCGCTTTGCTGTCCCATGGTGCTGCCGCTGCATGCCGAGGAGCTGGAGAAGGTCGAAGTGCAAGGCCGGGCCGCACTGGGCGCCGCGGAAAGCGCATCGCAGGGGGAGGTCGGCGCCGAGCGCCTGGCCACCAAGCCGCTGCTGCGGCCGGCCGAGCTGCTGGAAGCCATGCCCGGGATGATCGTCACCCAGCACAGCGGCGACGGCAAGGCCAACCAGTACTTCCTGCGCGGCTTCAACCTGGACCACGGCAGCGACTTCGCCACGCAGCTCTCGGGCATGCCCATCAACATGGCCAGCCATGCCCATGGCCAGGGCTATATGGACCTGAACTTCCTGATGCCCGAGCTGGTCGACAGCCTGCGTTACCGCAAGGGCGCCTTCGCGGCCGAGGACGGCGACTTCGCCACCACCGGCGCCTCGCGCATCGCCTACGCCCGCGTGCTGGCCCAGCCCTTTGCCGAGTTGAGCCTGGGCCCGCACCGCTACCGCCGTGCCCTGCTGGCCGGCAGCCGCCCCCTGGCCGGAGGCCAGGCGCTCGCGGCCCTGGAGGCCAGCGGCAACGACGGCCCCTGGGACCAGCCCGAAGGCCTGCAGCGGCGCAATACCGTGCTGCGCTGGTCCCGTGGTGATGAGAACAACGGCCTGGCGCTGAGCCTGATGGGCTACACCGCGCACTGGAAGGCCAGCGAGCACGTGCCGCTGCGGGCCATCGAGTCCGGCGAGATCGGCCGCTACGGCACGCTCTCGCCCAACGACGGCGGCATCACACACCGCCACAGCCTCAGCCTGGACTGGGCCGGCCGCACCGGCGCCTGGCAGCAGCAGGCCACCGCTTACCTCATCGACTACGGCCTGCAGCTCTACTCCGCGCCCTCCGGCTTCATCCAGGGGTCGGACGGCGACCAGCATGAGCAGCTGGACCGCCGCAAGGTGCTGGGCCTGACGTGGCAGGCCCAGCGCTCGCAATGGGCCCTCTGGCAAGACCTGACCCCCGCGCAATTCAGCTGGGGCCTGCAATGGCGGCACGACCGCATCGCCGCCCTGGGCCTTTACGACACGGTGGATCGCGTGCGCCGCCGCACCGTGCGCGAGGATGCTGTCCGGCAGGACGCGCTGGGCCTGTTCGCCGAGCTGCAGCAGCCCCTGGGCAAGGACTGGCGCGCCGTGCTGGGCGCGCGCTGGGACCGGGTCCAGGCCAAGGTAGAGGCGCTGGGCGGCGAGTTCAACGCCGGCAACGGCGGCCGGGCCGGCGACAGCCGCCTCAGCCCGCGCCTGGGCTTGGTGCACCGCTGGAATGCCGAGACCGAGCTCTACGCCCACTGGGGACGCGGCTTCCGCTCCAACGACGCGCGCGGCGCCACCAGCCGCATCAACCCGCAGGACGGCAGCGCGCAGAATCCTCTGCCCCTGCTCGCCGGCACGCGCAGCCAGGAGCTGGGCCTGCGCCACCGCTTCGGCCCCGGCTGGCAGGCGAGCTGGAGCCTGTGGCAGGCCGACCTCGATTCGGAGCTGGTCTTCGTCGGCGACGAGGGCGTCACCGAGGCGCGCGGGGCCTCCCGCCGCATCGGCCTGGAATGGTCCAACGACATCCGCCTGGGCCGGGACTGGCTGGTGGACGCCGACATCGCCTGGTCGCGCGCCCGCTTCGTCGAAGCCGAGAACGGCGGCCGCCAGGTGCCCAACGCCGTCCCGCTGAGCGCCTCGGTCAGCGCCAGCTACGACCCGGGCGGCCCCTGGAGCGCCGGCCTGCGCCTGCGCTACATCGGCCGCTACGCGCTGGAGGAAAGCGGCAGCGAGCGCTCCGGCGGCGCCTTCACCGTCAACGCCAAGCTGGCCTGGCGAGTCGCGCCCGGCTGGGAGCTGGGGCTGGACCTGCTCAATGCGCTGAACACGCGGGCCCATGACATCGAGTACTGGGGCAATGCCTGCACGCGCCGCGAAGGCGCCGGCTGCGGTGGCGGCGAGGGCCTGCCCGGCCGGCTGGTCCACCCCATGGAGCCGCGCAGCCTGCGCCTGAGCCTGCGGGTCAGGCTTTGAGGTGATCCAGCGCATGGTTTCATCCTTCACCCAAGAGCAGGCCGACGTCGTGCGCCAGGCCATCGCCCTGCGCCGCGACTGCCGGCATTTCGTGCCAGGCCCACCGCTGCCCGATGCGCAGCTCGAACGCCTGCTGCAGGCCGCGCACCAGGCGCCTTCGGTGGGCCTGATGCAGCCTTGGCGCTTCATGCGCCTGTCAACGCCGCACTGGCGCGCACGCCTGACCCCGCTGGTGGAGGCCGAACGCCAGGCCACCGCGGCAGCGCTGGGGTCGCGTGCCGATGAATTCCTGCGGCTCAAGGTCGAGGGCCTGCGCGATTGCGCCGAGCTGCTGGCGCTCATCCTGCCGCCCGACGACGGCACCGTCTTCGGCCGCCGCACGCTGCCGCAGGAGATGGCTCTGTGCTCGGCCGGCGCCGCGGTGCAGAACCTCTGGCTCGCCGCCCGCGCCGAGAATCTGGGCCTGGGCTGGGTGTCCATGTTCGACCCGCAGGCCCTGGCTCTTGCGCTCGATCTGCCGGCAGGCGCCCTGCCTTTGGGCCTGCTGTGCCTGGGGCCGGTTCCCGACTTCTATGAACGACCCATGCTGGAGCAGCAGGGGTGGCGCCAGCGCCGCCCGCTCCATGACCTGTTGATGAAAGCCCCCGACCATGGAAATTGAAAACCCGCCCGTCGACCGCGAACGCGTCATCCCCAGCGCCGAACGCCGCGGCCTGATCCTCGTCCATACGGGCGACGGCAAGGGCAAGAGCACCGCCGCCTTCGGCCTCGCCTTGCGCGCGCACGGCCGCGGCAAGGCGGTCAAGATCTACCAGTTCATGAAGGTGCCCTCGGCCCGCTTCGGCGAGCACCGCATCTTCGAGCAATTGGGCGTGCCCATCGAGGGCCTGGGCGACGGCTTTTCCTGGAAGAGCAAGGATCTGGACCATTCCGCCGAGCTGGCCCGCGAAGGCTGGGCGCGGGCTGAAGCCACGATACGCGCCGGCGAGCACTTCCTCGTCGTGCTGGACGAGATCATGTACCCGCTGCGCTACGGCTGGCTGCCCCTGGAGCCGGTGCTGCAGGCCCTGCGCGAGCGGCCCGCCCATGTGCACGTGGTGCTGACGGGCCGGCGCGCGCCGCAGGAGCTGATCGAGCTGGCGGACACCGTCACCGAGATGGCCCTGGTCAAGCACCATTTCCAGGCCGGCGTACCGGCACAGCGCGGCATCGAGGACTGATGCAGGCGTGATGGACACCGTCTGGCTTTTCCCGGGGGCGATGGCCCTGGCCCTGCTCGCGGACCGCCTCTTCGGCGAACCGCCGGCCTGGGCGCATCCGGTCGTGGCCATGGGCCGCTACCTGGGCGCCTTCAAGCGCTGGCTGCCCGGCTTGCGCGCCGCGCCGGCCTTGGCCGCTGGGGCGCTCTTGTGGCTGCTGGGCGCTTGCATGAGCGTCCTGCCGGCCGTGGCCGCGGAACAGCTGGTGTGGTTGGGCATCCGCCCCTGGCAGAGCCCGCTCCAATGGGGGATGGCCCTTGTTTTCATGGGATTGATCTTGAAGCCGTTGCTGGCCTGGCGCATGCTGCGCGAGGAGGTGATGGCCGTGGAACAGGCGCTGCAGACATCGCTGGAGGAAGGCCGGGCCCGGCTGTCCCGTCTGGTCAGCCGTGACACGCGGGCGCTGAGCGAGGCACAGGTGCGCGAGGCCGGCATCGAGACCCTGGCGGAGAACCTCAATGACTCCGTGGTGGCCCCGCTGTTCTGGTTCGCCGTCGCGGGCCTGCCGGGCGCCGCGCTGTACCGTTTTGCCAACACCGCCGACGCCATGTGGGGTTACCGCGGGCCCTGGGAATGGGCGGGCAAGTGCGCAGCCCGCATGGACGATCTGCTGTCCTGGATCCCCGCCCGCCTCACCGGCCTGTTGATGGCGGCGCCGCAGCGCTGGCCCGCGCTATGGCGCCAGGCCGGCCTGACGCCCTCGCCCAATGGCGGATGGCCCATGGGCGCCATGGCGCTGTGCCTGGCGCTGCGCCTGGGCAAGCCGGGCGTCTACCTGCTGAATGAGCAAGGCCACGAGCCTGCGGCGGGCGACATCGCGCGGGCGGTGGCCGTGGCGGCGCGCACGCTGTCTGTCAGCACCCTGCTGCTGATGGGCCTGGCGCTGCTGCTGCGAGGAGGCCTCGCGTGGTGAACGCCCCAATGCTGGAACATGGCGGCACCGACGGCGGACCGCCCGTGCGCCACGACTTTTCCAGCAATGCCAGCCCGCTGCCCACGCCCGAGCCGGTGCTGGCGGCCGTGCAGGCGGCAGACCGTCACCACTATCCCGATCCGGTCTATGGGCAACTGCGCGAGACGCTGTCCGGCCTGCTGCGGCATCCCGCCGACTTGCTGCTGCCCAGTGCCGGTGGCGCCGAGGCCATACGCCGACTCACGCTGTGGGCTGCGCTGGAGGGGCTGCGCCATGTCTGGGTGCCACAGCCGGGCTTTGGCGAATACGAGGCAGCGGCGCGTGCGCTGGGCCTGCAGATCCATGCCTATGCGGATGTCCATGCCCTGTCGCAGGATCTGTGCGCCCAGGAGGACGGCCTGCCCATGAAGAGCCCGGCCCTGGTCTGGGTCTGCGATCCCTGCAACCCCACCGGGACCAGCCCCTCGCCGTCCGCCTGGCAATGCCTGGCTGACGCCCTGCTCAACAGCGGCTCTCAAGTGGCCATCGACCTGGCCTACGAGGAGCTGCGTCTGGAGGGTGCCAGCCAGCTGCCACCTGAGCTGGCCGAGCAGGCCTGGCGCCTGCGCTGCCCCAACAAGGCCCTGGCCCTCACCGGCGTGCGGGCCGGTCTGGTGCAGGCGCCGCTGCGCGCCACGCAGGCGGCCGAACGCCTGCTGCAGCTGGCCCCGAGCTGGGTGCTGTCGGCCGAAGGCGTGGCCCTGCTGGACCAGGCCTGGCAGCCGGCCACCCTGCAGGCCCTGCAGCAGCAGCGCGAGCGGCTCCTTGCCTGGCGCCGGGCCCAGTACAGTGCCTTGCATCTGCGCGGCTGGGCGGCGCGGCCCAGCGTCTGCAATTTCAACCTCTGGCGCCCGCCCTCGGGCACCCACATTCCCACCTTGCTGCCGGCCCTGCGCCTGCGCGGCATCAAGCTGCGCAATGCCGCCTCGCTGGGCGCGCCGGGCTGGCTGCGTCTCTCGGTGCAAAGCCCCGACAGCCAGGATGTGCTGCTGCAAGCCCTGATGGAACTCGAATGCATCTGAACCCCAAGAACGGCAAGAAGGGGCGCGCACGCGCCGTGATGGTGCTGGGCACGACCAGCGGCGCCGGCAAGAGCTTCCTGGCCACGGCCCTGTGCCGCTGGTATGCGCGGCGGGGGCTGAAGGTGGCGCCGTTCAAAGCGCAGAACATGAGCAACAACGCCCGGGTGGTGCCTGTGAGCCCGTCAACGGCGGGCACGCAATGCGCACCCGGTGGCGGCCCGGCCAGCAAGATGGGCGAAATCGGCTCCGCCCAGTATTTCCAGGCGCTGGCCGCGGGCTGCCAGCCCGATGTGCGCATGAACCCGGTGCTGCTCAAGCCCGAGGCGGACACCGCCTCGCAGGTGGTGGTGCTGGGCGAGGTCGACGAGGGCTTGAGCCGCGCGCCCTGGCGCGAGCGCAGCGAGCTGCTGTGGTCGCATGCCCGTGCGGCCTTGCACCAGCTGATGGACGAGAACGATGTCGTGGTGATCGAGGGCGCGGGTTCGCCGGCCGAGATCAATCTGCATGCCAGCGACTACGTCAACATGCGCACCGCGCGCGAGGTCGGCGCGGCCTGCCTGCTGGCCACCGACATCGACCGCGGCGGCGCCTTCGCCCACCTCTACGGCACGCACCAGCTGCTGCCGCCCGAGGAAAGGGCGCTGATCCGCGGCTATGTGCTGAACCGCTTCCGCGGCGACGCCCGCCTGCTCGCGCCCGGCCCCGAGATGCTGCAGCAGCTGACCGGCGTGCCCACGCTCGCGGTGCTGCCTTTGTGGCGGAACCACGGCCTGCCGGAGGAGGACGGCGTCTTTGACGAGCAGACGACGGGCCAGGGCCTGCGCATCGCCATCGTGGCCTACCCGCGACTGTCCAACCTCGACGAATTCCAACCCCTGCGCCAGGTGCCCGGCGTGCAGCTGGTCTGGGCCCGCGACGTCCGCAGCCTGCTAAGCGCCGACTGGATCATCCTGCCCGGCTCCAAGGCCGTGGCCACCGACCTGGCCTGGCTGCGCGAGCAGCGCCTGGACGCCGCCATCGCCGCGCATGCCGCGGCAGGCAAGCCGCTGATGGGCATCTGCGGCGGCCTTCAGATGCTGGGCGAGACCCTCGTCGACCCGCACGGCATCGACGGCAATGCGCCGGGCCTGGGCCTGCTGCCGCTCGTGACCCGCTTCGAGCGGGAGAAGCTGCTGAGGCCCGCAAGATTGTCCTTTGCCGGGACGATGCAGTCACCCTGGTCGGCCTTACAGGGACTTGCTTTGGAAGGTTATGAGATTCACCATGGCCGCACCGTCCAGCATCCATCGCTGGACGCAGCCACCGAGATCCTGCACGAGCAGGACGGCAGCGTGGTGGGCTGGCAGCAATCGAACGTGTTGGGGGTCTATGCCCATGGACTGTTCGAACAGCCGGCCCTGTTGCGTGCCTTGTTTGGCCTTGAAGGAGGAGGGTTGGAACCGGTGTTCGAAGGCCTGGCCGACTTTGTCGACCGCCACTTCGCACCGGGTGCCCTGATGCAATTGCTGGAACCCATCGCATGACACTCCTCGCCCAACGCGCCGTTGCCCCGTCCATCCCCGTCGCACCACAACGCATCGCCTGTCTGTCCACCGAAGCGGTGGAGGTGCTCTACCGCCTGGGTGCCCAGGACCGCGTGGCCGGCATCTCCGGCTACAGCGTGCATCCGCCCGAGGCGCGTGCCGAGAAGCCCAAGATCAGCGGCTTTTCCAGCATGAAGCTGGAGCGCATCCTGGCCGTGGAGCCGGACCTCGTGATCGGTTTCTCCGACCTGCAAAAGCCCTTGCTGGCCGAGTGCGAGGCGGCCGGCCTGCCCACGCTGTGGTTCGACCAGCGCAACATCGCCGGCATCCACGCCATGGTGCGCCGGCTCGCGGCCCTGGTGCAGAAGGAGGAGGACGGCGAGGAGCTCTGCGCCAGCCTGCTCGCCCAGCAGCAGCGCCTGGCGGAGCAGGCCGCCGCCCTGTCCTGGCGGCCGCGCGTCTTCTTCGAGGAATGGGACGAACCGCTGATCTGCGGCATCGGCTGGGTCAGCGAAATCATCCAGCTCTGCGGCGGCCACGACGTGTTCGCCGAGCGCGCCCGCGCCGGTTTCGCCAAGCAGCGCATCGTCAGCCATGAAGAGGTGCTGGCCCGCGAGCCCCAGCTGATCCTGGGCTCCTGGTGCGGCAAGAAATTCGTGCCTGAGAAGGTGCTGGCCCGTCCGGGCTTTGCTGACCTCGGCGCCCAGCTGGTGGAGATCAAGTCCGCCGACATCCTCGCGCCCGGCCT
Source organism: Burkholderiaceae bacterium (assembly GCA_041913905.1). Taxonomy (GTDB): domain Bacteria; phylum Pseudomonadota; class Gammaproteobacteria; order Burkholderiales; family Burkholderiaceae_C; genus Roseateles_B. The sequence goes on from JAYSEK010000008.1 coordinate 59,192, forward strand.
GGCGGCCCTGGAGCGCGGGGCGCCCCAGGTCCTGGCCGCCATCCAATCCATCGTGCAGCAGTGACCATGAGCGACCTCATCCCCCACATCCCCAGTCTCGAAGACAGCACCCTGGCCCAGCGCCTGCAGGCCCGCATCGACAGCAAGACCAAGCCGCTGGGCTCCCTGGGCCAGCTGGAGACGCTGATGCAGCGCCTGGGCCTGATCCTGGGCAGCGAGACGCCCACGCTGGAGCGGCCGCAGCTGATGGTCTTTGCCGGCGACCACGGGCTGGCGGCGCGCGGGGTTTCGGCCTATCCGTCCGACGTCACCTGGCAGATGGTGGAGAACTTCCTGGCCGGCGGCGCCGCGGTCAGCGTGCTGGCCCGCCAGCATGGCCTGGAACTGAGCGTGGTGGATGCCGGCGTGCGCCACGACTTCGCGCCCCGCCCCGGCCTGATCCAGGCCAAGGTGGCGCCGGGCACGGCCGACGCACTGGAGCAGCCCGCCATGAGCGTCGACCAATGCGCCACGGCCCTCAGCGCGGGCCGCGAGCTGCTGGCCGCGCGGCCCGGCAATGTGCTGGTGCTCGGTGAGATGGGCATCGGCAACACCTCTGCCGCGGCGCTGCTGCTAGCCCGCCTGGCCGAGCTGCCCATCGCCGACTGCGTGGGCCGGGGGACAGGTCTTGACGACACCCAACTGGCCCGCAAGACCGAGATCCTGGGGCAGGTGCTGGCCCGCCATCCGCAGGCCCGCTCGCCGCTGGAGGCGCTGCAGGCCTTCGGCGGTTTCGAGATCGCAATGATGGTCGGCGCCGTGCTGCAGGCCGCGCTGGAGCGCCGGGTGATCCTGGTAGACGGCTTCATCACCAGCAGCGCCGTGCTGGTGGCCGCCCGGCTGCAACCGGCGGTGCTGGAGCGCTGCGTCTTCGCCCACCGGTCCAACGAGCAGGCTCACCGCCTGATGCTGGACCAGCTGCAGGCCCGCCCCCTGCTGGACCTGGGCCTGCGCCTGGGCGAAGGCTCCGGCGCCGCCCTGGCCTGGCCGCTGCTGGTCTCGGCCTGCCGCATCCTGGCCGAGATGGCCAGCTTCGCCTCCGCCGGGGTCAGCGAGCGACAGAACTGAGGCCTCTGCGGCTTGTGGCACATCCCCGCCACAAGCCGCCCTGCCGGACACCCCACAAGGGCAAGACTTGCCACCATAATGGGCCCAGCCTCACAAGAAAGCGCCGGGCCGCCCCAAGCTTTCTTGACCCCTCGGGGGGCCTGGCACGCAGTGACAGGTTTTGGGGGCGCTCAGCAGATGGGAGCAAGCAATGTCCGACTTGGTGTTTGCTGACGAACTTCCGGAGGAACTCCCTCAGGGTCGCACCAAGGCCATCGACCCCTGGGTGGTGATGATCGTCGACGACGATCCCGCCGTTCACCAGGTGACGCAGCTGGTCATGGCGGACTTCGAGTTCGCCGGCCGCCGCCTGCAGTTCCTGGACGCCTACAGCGCCACCGAGGCACGCGAGCTGCTGCAGGCCCGCCAGGACATCGCGCTGGTGCTGCTGGACGTGGTGATGGAGTCCGAACACGCCGGCCTGGACCTCGCCCGCTACATCCGCGAGGAGCTCGAGAACCACCATGTGCGCATCGTGCTGCGCACCGGGCAGCCTGGGCAGGCGCCCGAAGAGCATGTCATCAAGACCTATGACATCAACGACTACAAAGAGAAGACCGAGCTCACCAAGCGCAAGCTGATCACGGTCTTCTACTCGGCACTGCGCTCCTACCGCGACATCATGATCATCGATCAGTCGCGCCAGGCCCTGCGCCGCTCCATCGACGCCATCACCCGCATCTACGACAGCCAGAACCTGCGCCGCTTCGCCTCGGCAGTGCTGGAGCAGGTGGCGCACCTGCTGGGCTACGAGGCCCAGGGGCTTTGCGCCAGCCGCATCTCGGCCTACGCCGCCTCGCATATCGAGGGCAAGCTCAAGGTGCTGGCGGCCACGTCCGAATACTCGAAGCTGCTTGTCGACGAAGAAGTCGACAGCCTGCCGGCGGAGGTCAAGACCTCGCTGGACCGCGCCCTGCGGGACCAGCAAAGCCATTTCGAGGATCTCTGCTTCGTCGGCTACTACCGCACCAGCAGCGGCAACGAGAGCCTGCTGTATATGGTCTTCTCCGAGCCCGTCGACGCCCAGGCCCGCGAGCTGCTGGAGATCTTCTGCGCCAACGTGGCCATCACCTACGAAAGCCTGCTGCTGCGCGAGGAGATCGCCGACACCCAGCGCTCCACCGTCTACATCATCGGCGAGGCGGTCGAGAGGCGCTCCAAGGAGACAGGCGCCCATGTGCGCCGCGTCGGCGAGCTGGCCGCGATGCTGGCCGAGCTGGTGGGCATGCGGGCAGCCGATGTCGAGTTCATGCGCCAGGCCGCGCCGCTGCATGACGTGGGCAAGATCGGCATCCCGGACCGCGTGCTGAACAAGCCCGGCAAGCTGGAACCTGATGAGTGGGAGATCATGCAAACCCACTCTCGCATCGGCTATGAGCTGCTCAGCAAGTCCGACAAGCGCATCCTGCAGCTGGGCGCCATCATCGCCCACGAGCACCATGAGCGCTGGGACGGCCAGGGCTACCCGCGCGGCCTGGCCGGAGAGCAGATCCACGTCGCCGGTCGCATCGTGGCCCTGGTCGACGTCTTCGATGCCCTGGTCAGCGACCGCTGCTACAAGAAGGCCTGGGGGTTCGACGAGGCCCTGGCCTATGTGAAGGAGCAGTCGGGCAGCCAGTTCGACCCCAAGCTGGTGGCGCTGCTGCTGGAGCACCTGGACCAGGTCCGCGACATCTACCAACGCCTGCCCGACAAGGTTGCCTGAACCCATGAACGAAGGAACGAGCGGCGGACCGGGCGAGGATGCGGCGAGCGACATACCTGCGGGTGCCGGCACCGCGTCGGCCATCCTGGCCCTGCTGAGCGCCAGCAAGGACCTGCACGGGATCGCCTACTTCCGCGCCATCACGGCGGCCCTGGCCGATCAGCTGGGCGCCAGCCACGTGATCCTCGGGCGGCTGGACCTGAACGGCGAGCGCCGCCAGGTCGTGCTGCTGGCCTACCGGCGAGAAAACGACTGGGGGCCCGAGCTGGCCTATGAGCTGCCCGGCACGCCCAGCGAGCAGATCGCCGAGGGGCGCGTCTGCTATCACGCCAATGCGGTGCAGCAGGCCTATCCGGCCGACATCCTGCTGGCCGAGTTGGGCATGCAGAGCTACCTGGGCCTGCCGCTGCTGGACGGCGACGGCCGCGTCATTGGTTTGCTGTCCGTGCTGGACCGCCGCCCCATGAGCTGGGAGCGGCGGCTGTTCGCACTGGAGCTGCTGCAGGCCGTCGCCGGACGCTGCAGCGCCGAACTCCAGCCCCTGATCGCCCGGCTGCAGGAGCAGCGCCTGCTGCGCGAGCACGGCGAGCGCGAGCTGCGCGCCACCGCGCGCCTGATCGAGCAGGAACGCATGGCCGCCCTGGGCAGCCTGGTGCCTGGCATGACGCATGACATCGCCTCGCCCATCGGCGTGGCCGTCACGGCCTGCTCCGGGCTGGACGAATTCGCCCAGCACCTGCTGACAACCCTGCGGGCCGGCAAGCTCAGCGCCACCGAGGCTGCTGAGCTTGCCCAGCGCATCGCCGATGCCAGCCAGCTGGCCGGCGCCCACCTGCGCCGGGCCTCGGATCTGCTGTCCGGCTTCAAGACCTACGCCACGGACCAGGCGCAGCAGAAGGTCGGCACCTTCGACCTCAGCGACTACCTGCGCAACATCGTGCGCGTGCATGGCGCTCTGCTCAAGGGTGCCCGGGCGCGGCTGGAGCTGGATCTGCCCGCGGCCGCACCGGTGGTGATGTGCGCGGGCCAGCTCTCGCAGCTGCTGGCCAAGCTGATGCGCAACAGCTGTGCCCATGCCTTCGAAGGCATCGGCGACCGCCGCATCCAGCTCAGCGCCAAGCTCGAGGGCGAGTGGGTCCGGCTGCACTACCGGGACAACGGCCGCGGCCTGCCGCCGGCACTGCGTGAGCAGTTGCTGCAGGGCTGGGGCACGGTGCAGGACCAGGGCCTGGGCCTGCATCTGGTGGCCCAGCTGTGCCAGATGATGCATGGGCGCATCCAGCTGGACCCGGATCCGCGGCCAGGCACGGGCTATATCATCGAGCTCCCCGTCAATACGCCAGGGCAGGACTGAGCACGCGGCTGCGGCCGCCCAGTCATGAGCCGCACTGCCCTGCGACCTGCCACGCCAGACGCATGCGCCGCCTGCTGCACGAAATCCGCCTTTTCTTCATTGCCCTGCAGTTCTTCACCCGGCTGCCGATACCGGCGTGGGTGGGCTTCGAGCCCGCCTGGCTGCAGCAATGTGCCCGTCACTTCCCGGCCGTGGGCGCGCTGGTGGGGCTGTTCAGCGCGGCAGCATTGGGGCTCGCGCTGCAGCTCTGGCCGCCGCTGGTCGCCGCACTGCTGGCCATCGCGGCCAGTGTCTGGCTCACCGGCGGCTTTCATGAAGACGGCTGGGCCGACACCTGTGACGGCCTGGGTGGCGCCGTCAGCCGCGAAAAGGCCCTGCTGATCATGAAGGACTCGCGCCTGGGCAGCTACGGCGCGCTGGGCCTGATCCTGATCTTGGGCCTCAAGGCGGCGGCCCTGGCGGCCCTCGCCCAGCGTTCCGCCCTGCTGGCCGCGACCTTGCTGGCCTGGGGCCACATGGCCTCGCGGCTGGCCCCCCTGCTGCTGATGCGCACTCTGCCCTATGCCGGCGATGCCGAGCATGCGAAGGCCAAGCCTCTGGCCACGCAGATCGGTTGGGGGTCGCTGGCCGCGGCACTGCTCCTGACCGCGCTCCTGAGCCTGCCGCTCTTGGCCGCTCCCTGGCCGCCTCAGCCCGTGCTCGCGCTGCTGGGTACGCAGCTGGGCGCAGCAGCCCTGGGCCTGCTGTGGATGCATCGCTGGCTCAAGCGCCGGCTCGGCGGCTACACCGGCGACAACCTCGGCGCGAGCCAGCAGCTCAGCGAGCTGCTGCTGCTGCTCGCAGCGCTGGCCGCGCTGCCGCACCTGGGCCTGGCCGGGCCCTGAGCGCATGCGCAGTGCCTGCACCGTCTGGCGCCATCCGCGCCCCGAGGGCGTCCGGGGCCGCTGCATCGGCGCCCGCAGCGACGTGCCCGTGCACTGGCGCCGCGCCAAGCGCCTGGCTCGGCGCATCCAGGCCCATGCGCGGCGGCATCGCCTGCCGCATGAGATCTGGACCTCGCCGCTGCGGCGCTGCGCGGACGTGGGGCGCTGGCTGGCACGCTGGGGCTGGCGTCATCGCCTCTGCGAAGACCTGCGGGAAATGGACTTCGGTACCTGGGACGGACGGCGCTGGGCCGACATCCCCAAGGCCGAGATCGACGCCTGGGTGGCGGATTTTCTCGACTTCGCGCCGATGCACGGCGAGTCTCTGGCGGCACTGCTGGACCGCGTCGCGGCCTGCGAATTGCCCGCGAACGCCCTCGTCATCAGCCATGGGGGATGGATGCTGGCGAGACGATGGCAGCTCATGCATCCGCAACAGCCGCCATCAGCTGCCAGTTGGCCGCAGCCACCGCGCTACAGCGAGGCGTGGGCGCTGGGCTGAGCGCGCTGGCGTCAATCAGTGCACCGTTCAATGCACCGATCAGCACGCCGATCGCTGCGCCAGGCGATGTGCCGTCCGTTCAGGCCGCCGCCTGCGTCAGCCGCAGGAACTTCTGCATCAGCGTCTCGCGGCTTTCCACGTGCTCGGGATTGACCGGGATGCAGGCCACCGGGCACAGCTGCACGCACTGCGGCTCATCGAAATGGCCGACGCATTCGGTGCACTTGGTCGGATCGATCTGGTAAAACTCCTCGCCCATGGAGATGGCCTGGTTGGGGCATTCGGGCTCGCAGACGTCGCAGTTGATGCATTCGTCGGTGATCATCAGTGCCATGGCGGTACTCCTGCCCTCGTCCTCAAGCCAGCTTGGCCACGCGGTCCGCGAGGCGCGCGCTGACCGAGGGCGAGACGAATTGCGAGACATCCCCGCCCAGCTTGGCGATCTCGCGCACAAAGGTGCCGGAGACGAACTGGTACTGGTCCGAAGGCGTCAGGAAGACGGTCTCGACATCCGGCATCAGCTTGCGGTTCATGCCGGCCATCTGGAATTCGTAGTCGAAGTCACTGACCGCGCGCAGGCCGCGCACTACCACCTTGCCGCCATGCTGGATCACGAAATCGCGCAGCAGGCCGCGGAAGGCGATGACCTCCACGTTCGGGTAGGCCGACGCCACCTCACGGGCGATTTCCAGGCGCTCGTCCGGCGAGAACAGCGTGTTCTTGTGATGGCCGGCGGCCACGGCCACGATCAGGCGTTCGAAGAGATGGCTGGCGCGGCGCATCAGATCCTCATGGCCCAGGGTCATGGGATCGAAGGTGCCGGGATAGACGGCGGTCAGCACGGTGGCAGAGGTCAACGCGGGCTCCTGGTCGTCGCAAAGGAATCGGGAGTCATGAAGCGGATGCAGGGGCGACGGCCCCAGGATTATCCCTCGCGCCCGGCCCCGCACCGGTGGCAGGGTTTCACGCGCCGGGATGCCTCATGCGCACGGGCTGGGTGCCGCGTCAGACTTCAGGCCAGCTCGACGCGCCGGAACAGCGCATAGTGCACCGCGCCGGCCTTGCCGCTGCGATGTGCCACCAGACCCAGCTCCGGCGCCGGCGCCAGCGGCTCAGGTGATTCGACGTAGAGATAGCCGCCCGGCACCACCAGCGGCGCCGCCGCGCGCAGGGCCGGCTCGAACAGGCCGGCATCGAAGGGCGGATCCAGCAGCACCAGCTCGAAGCAGGCCGGCGCGCTGCGAGCCATCCAGGCCAGGGCATCCACGGTCTCGACGCGCAGGGTCTCGGCCTTCAAGCGCGCTCTGGAGGCATTGAGGCTGCGCGCCAGCTCGCCGTCGCGCTCCAGCAGCAGTACCTCGCCTGCTCCGCGTGAGGCGGCCTCGAAGCCCAGTGCGCCGCTGCCCGCAAAGGCATCGAGCACACGCCAGCCGCTCAGGTCCTGGCCCAGCCAGTTGAACAGCGTCTCGCGCACCCGATCCGGCGTCGGGCGCAGGCCCGGCTTGTGCGCCACCGGCAGCTTGGAGCGTTTCCATTGGCCGCCGATGATGCGGACCTCGGCGGGCGCCAAGCGCGGCGCGCCTTGCGGCTTGTTTCGCTGCGGCTGGCTGGATGCCGGTGTCGAACGAGGTTTCACAGCCGCACCTCGATCCCGCGCGAAGCCATCAGCGCCTTCGCCTCGCCCACCGTGTGCTGACCGTAATGGAAGATGCTGGCCGCCAGCACCGCGTCGGCGCCGCCGATCTGGATGCCTTCGACCAGGTGTTCCAGCGAGCCCACGCCGCCCGAAGCGATCACGGGCACCGACACGGCATCGCTGACGGCCCGGGTGAGCGGCAGGTCGAAGCCGATCTTGGTGCCGTCGCGGTCCATGCTGGTCAACAGGATCTCGCCGGCACCGAACTCGGCCATCTGGCGCGCCCACTGCAGGGCGTCGAGCCCGGTGTTCTTGCGACCGCCGTGGGTGTAGACGTCCCAGCCCTCGCCGCGGGCGGCGAGCTCATCGCCCTGGCGGCGCTTGGCGTCGATGGCCACGACGATGCACTGTGCGCCGTACTTCTGCGAGGCCTCGCGGATCAGTTCCGGGTTGGCCACGGCTGCCGAGTTGAAGCTGACCTTGTCCGCCCCCGCATTGAGCAGGCGTCGCACATCGGCCACCGAGCGCACGCCGCCGCCCACGGTCAGCGGGATGAAGACCTGCGAGGCCACCGCCTCGATGATGGGCAGGATCAGGTCGCGGCCCTCGCTGGTGGCGGTGATGTCCAGGAAGGTGAGTTCGTCCGCGCCCTGCTCGTTGTAGCGGGCGGCGATCTCCACCGGATCGCCCGCGTCGCGCAAGGCCTCGAAATTGACGCCCTTCACCACGCGACCACCGGTCACGTCCAGGCAGGGAATGATGCGTTTGGCCAGCATGGTGTCGGTTCAGGTCTTTCAAGAACAAGGGCCGCTGCGCAAGCGGCCCCATGATTCAGGCGGATTCAGATGAGACTGGGGTCAGGCCTGGGCTTCGGAGAGCTCGTCGGCGCGCTTCTGCGCCGCGGCCAGGTCGAGGTCGCCGGTGTAGATGGCGCGGCCGCAGATCACGCCTTCCACGCCTTCGCTCTCGACGGCGCAAAGCGCCTCGATGTCCTGCATGTTGGAGAGACCGCCGGACGCGATCACTGGAATGCTCAGGGCCTGCGCCAGCTTGACCGTGGCCTCGATGTTCACGCCGCTGAGCATGCCGTCGCGGCCGATGTCGGTGTAGATCACGCCTTCGACGCCGTAATCCTCGAACTTGCGGGCCAGGTCGATCACCTCATGGCCGGTGAGCTTGCTCCAGCCGTCCGTCGCGACCTTGCCGTCCTTGGCGTCCAGGCCCACGATGATGTGACCGCCGAAGGCCGAGCAGGCGTCCTTCAGGAAGCCCGGGCTCTTGACCGCGGCGGTGCCGATGATCACGAAGGACAGGCCGTCGTCCAGGTAGCGTTCGATGGTGTCGAGGTCGCGAATGCCGCCGCCCAGCTGTATGGGGATCTCGTCGCCCACCTCGCGGATGATGGCCTTGATCGCCGGCTCGTTGACGGGTTTGCCCGCGAAGGCGCCGTTGAGGTCCACCAGGTGCAGGCGCCGGGCGCCAGCATCGACCCAGCGCCGGGCCATGGCCGCAGGGTCCTCACCGAAGGTGGTGGAGGCGTTCATGTCGCCTTGTTGCAGGCGAACGCATTTGCCGTCTTTCAGGTCAATGGCAGGGATCAGCAGCATGGCCGAAATGCAGGTGGTGGGGGAAGGGTTGAAGAGAAATTCAGGGGACGGAGAAAAGCGGCACTCATGCGGGGATGCGGGAGTCGGGGGACGTCCTCATGGCTGCCAGTGCAGGAAGTTGCGGTACAGGGCCAGGCCCAGCGCGGCGCTTTTCTCAGGATGGAATTGGGTGGCAAAAATGTTATCCCGGGCCACGGCGCAGGTAAAGCGCTCGCCGTATTCGGTCTCGGCCGCACTGTGGCCCGGCTCCGACGGAACGGCGTAGTAGCTGTGCACGAAGTAGTACCAGGCGCCGTCCGGCACGCCGGCGAAGACCGGGTGCGGCCGGCTCTGGAACACGCGGTTCCAGCCCATCTGCGGCACCTTGTAGCGGCTGCCGTCCGGCTGCAGGCGGCCCTCCAGCTGGAAGCGCTTCACATGGCCGGGGATCAGGCCCAGGCCCGGGGTGTCCTGCTCCTCGCTGTGCTCCAGCAGCATCTGCATGCCCACGCAGACGCCCATCAGCGGCTTGCGCGCCGCGGCGTCGAGCACGGCCTCCTGCAGGCCGGACTCACGCAGCTCGCGCATGCAGTCGCGCATGGCGCCCTGACCCGGCAAGACGATGCGCTCGGCCGCGTAGACCTCCTCCGGCTTCGAGGTGATCAGCACCTCCACGCCCTGCCCGTCGGCGGCATGGATCACCGCCTGGGACACCGAGCGAAGATTGCCCATGCCGTAATCCACTACCGCAACAGATCGCGTCGCCATCACAGACTGCCTTTGGTCGAAGGGATGATGCCGGCCGAGCGCGGATCCAGCGTCATCGCCATGCGCAGCGCACGGCCGAAGGCCTTGAACATGGTCTCGCACTGGTGGTGGGCGTTGTGCCCCTTGAGGTTGTCCACGTGCAGGCTCACCAGGGCATGGTTGACGAAACCCTGGAAGAACTCATAGGTCAGCTGGGTGTCGAAGGCACCGACGCTGCCAGCGCTGAACTTGACGTCCATCTCCAGCCCGGGGCGCCCGGAGAAATCCACCACCACGCGGGACAGGGCCTCGTCCAGCGGCACGTAGCTGTGGCCGTAGCGGGTGATGCCCTTCTTGTCACCAATGGCCTGCGCCACCGCCTGGCCGAGCGTGATGCCCACGTCCTCGACCGTGTGGTGGCCGTCGATGTGCAGGTCGCCCTGGGCTTCGATCTCGAGGTCGATCAGCCCATGGCGGGCGATCTGGTCCAGCATGTGGTCGAAAAAGCCGATGCCGGTGGACAGCTTGGCCTCTCCGGTGCCATCGAGATTGACGCGGACGCGGATCTGCGTCTCCTTGGTGTCGCGGCGGACTTCGGCAATGCGCGGGGCGGTGCTCATGATCAGGACTTCGGCAGGTTCAGGGCAGGTTCAAGGCAAATTCAAGGCTTGCAGCGTGGCTTGCAGGGCATTCAGCAGCGTCTGGTTCTCCACCGGCGTGCCGATGGTGATGCGCAGGCAGTGCTGCAGCAGCGCATGCAGGCCGGAGACGTTCTTGACCAGGACGCCGCGGGCCTTCAGCCCTGCGAACACGGCCGCGGCATCCGGCACCCGCACCAGCAGCATATTGCCCTGGCTGGGAAAGGCCTGCACGCCGCGCAGTTGCTGCAGGGCCGCATAGACGCGCTCGCGCTCGGCGCGCAGCGCCGCGGCCTGTTCGGCATAGACGGCCTCATGCTCCAGCGCGAAGAGCGCAGCCTCGGCGTTGAGCACGCTGACGTTGAAGGGCGGGCGCAGCTTCTCGACCTGGTCGACCAGCTCACGGCGGCCCATCAGGTAGCCGATGCGCACGCCGGCCAGGCCGAACTTGCTCATGGTGCGCATGACCAGCACCTTGGGATGGCGCTGCATCAGACCCATGGCGTCGCGCTCGGCAAAGGGCTGGTAGGCCTCGTCCAGCACCACCAGGCCGGGCGCGGCCTCGACCAGGCGCTCGATCACGTCCGCGTCCCACAGATTACCGGTGGGATTGTTGGGATGCGAGAGGTATAGCAGCGCGGGCTGCTCGGTGGCGATGGCGTCCAGCATCGCCGCCTCGTCCAGCTCGAAATCCGGCCGCAGCGGCACGCCCACGAAGCGCAGATGCTGGTACTGGGCCGAGATGCCGTACATCACGAAGCTCGGCAGGGGCGACATGATGACCGCGCCCGGCCGGGCCACGGCCAGGCTCAGCAGGGAGATCAGCTCGTCCGAACCGTTGCCCAGGGTCAGGCCGTAGCCTTCTTGCGGCAGATGCGCATGGCGGGCCAGCGCGGCGGCCAGCTGCTGCGTCCCCTCGGCGGGATAGCGGTTCAGCGCCACGCGGCCCAGGCGCTCGCCCAGTTGCTGCTGCAGCGCCTCGGGCAGCTGGTAGGGGTTCTCCATCACGTCCAGCTTGACCAGGCCGGCGCCGGACTGCACCGGGTAGGCCTGGGTCTGGCGCACGTCTTCGCGGATGCGGGACAGGGCTTGGCTCAGTTCGTCCATGACAGCGTCCATGAAGGTTCCGGGGTCAGGTCTTGCCTGCGCCGAACAAGGCCTCGGGCGCGGCTTGCAGGGGATTGAGGATCTGCACGCTGTCCAGCTGCAGGCCATGGGCCAGCTCCAGGCTCAGCAGCACCTCGCAGCCCTGGGCCTTGGCCGCGGCCACGACCAGGGCGTCCGGATAGGCCAGGCCGAATCGGCTCTCGATGGACCAGGCACTCTCCACGGTCGCGTGGTCGATGGCCCAGGGTTGCCAGCGCTGGTAGCGCCGCACCTCGGCCCGCGCGTCGCCATTGGGCATGGCCGGCAGCAGCCGTGTGGTGACGAGGCGGTAGAAATCATTGAGCACCTGGGTGGAGACGCGACCAGCGCGGCGCTGCCAGAGCTCGCGCAGCCAGGCCAGGACCAGGGCCTGCTCGCCCGGCCGCGCGCCGTCCTCGCTGAGGATCAGCACCGAGGTGTCGACGAAGACCAGGAGCGCCGCGCTCACAGGCTGCTCCGCCCGGGATAAGGCTGACCGTTGCTGGCCCAGCTGCGTTCGCGATGCAGCCAGTCCTGCATGGCCCGCTCGTAGGCGTCGTCGTGGCGCATCTTCTCGGCCAGCAACTCACCGACCAGGCGCGAGACGCTGGTATTGCGGCGCGCCGCCTCCAGCCGGGCCCATTCGGCCACGCTGTCTTCCATGGTCACGGTGACGTTCTTCATGAGCGCAAGACTAACACGAAGTTCGTGTTACACGAACTTCGTGTCGCTGTTCGTGTCATCAAACTCGCATTCGCTGACGAAGAAGCCTGGCTGCCAAGACATCGGCGGGAGCGCCGCCCATCGCGACCACCGCCGACCATCGACACCCTGCCGCCCCCCTTTGCCATGCCGTGCCGTGCCGTACCGGGTTGTCTCGCGTTTGCTCACCTCGTCTCGTCCGGTGTCGTGCCCGGTCCCGAACCAGGCACCGGCGTCAGGCCGTCTTGAAGCCGGACACCGCCGCACTCAGGTTGCCAGCCTGGTCCCGCAGCGATTCCGCCGCCGCGCTGGACTCTTCGACCAAGGCCGCGTTTTGCTGCGTCACCTCGTCCAGGCGCGTCACGGCCTGGCCGACCTCGGAGATGCTGATGCTCTGCTCCTGGGTCGCGCGGCTGATGTCCTCAATGATGTGGCTGACCCGCTGCACCGCCTGAACGAGTTCCTGCATGGTCTGGCCCGCTTCGTCCACCAGGCGCGTACCGGCATCGACCTTCTCCACGGAACTGCCGATCAAGGCCTTGATCTCACGGGCCGCTTCGGCGCTGCGCTGGGCCAGGGAGCGCACCTCGCTGGCCACCACCGCGAAGCCGCGCCCCTGCTCGCCGGCTCGCGCAGCCTCCACCGCGGCATTCAGCGCCAGGATGTTGGTCTGGAAGGCGATGCCGTCGATCACGCCGATGATGTCGCTGATCTTGCGCGAACTGGTGTTGATCTCCTCCATGGTGCCCACCACGCGCCCCACGACATCGCCGCCCTGCTCCGCGATCTGGCTGGCGTTGCGGGCCAGGCCGCTGGCCTGGCGCGTGGCATCGGCGTTCTGGCGAACGGTCTCGCCCAGCGTCTGCATGGTGGCCGAGGTTTCCTCCAGGCTGGACGCCATCTGCTCGGTCCGCGCGGAGAGGTCGCTGGAGCCCGCGGCCACCTGGCTGCTGGACATGGCAATGCTCTCGGCACTGGCGCGCACGGCGCCGATGGAGCGGTTCAGGGCCTGGCGCATCTCTTCAAGCGCGCTGGCCAACCGCCCGAATTCGTCGCGCCGCGAGGTGTCCACCTCGACGCCCAGATCGCCGCCGGCCACGCGCTCGGCCACGCTGACCATGCGCTGCAGCGGGTCGACGGTATTGCGCGTCAGGAAGGCACCGACCACGACGCCGGCCCCCAGTTGCAGGACCAACAGCACCACCAAGGTGATGCGCACCGACGAATAGGTGGACTTGGCCTCCGCGTAGCTGGCCGCCGCGCCGTCCTCGTTGATCTTGATCACCTTGGCCAGCGCCGCGCTGGTCTCACTCATGGTCCGGAAAGAATCACCCGTGGCGATGCCCTGGTACTCGGCCCGGTTGCCGGCCTTGCGCTGCTCGATCAGCCGGTCCTGCACCGCCAGATAGGCGTCGATGCGGCTCTTGGCAGCGTTCCAGGCGGCCTCCTCCTCCGGGTTTGAGATCAGGGGCAGGTAGGCCTTGATGCGCTCGGCCAGCCGCTTCTCGCGCATGTCCTTCATCGACTCCATCGCGGCCTGCACATCGGCCACGTTCTCCAGGATGCAGATGCGCAACTCCAAGCGCCGCAATTGCTGCAGTTCGTCGTCGATCTCGGAAATCGCCTTGATGCTGGGCATCCAGTTGCTGGCCAGGTCGCTCACATTGGCCTGGATCAGACCCAGGCGCGAGATCGAGAGCAGCCCCAGGAGGCCCGACATCAGCAACACGGCGGCAAAGGCCAGGCCGATGCGCATCCCCACCTTCATGTCCGACAGTCTCATCGCGGCCCCCATCACATTGGCGATGGGCCATCCTAGGCGAGCCGCCGGACCTTGGCGACCCCAGCATTCATGAAGAAAGCCCGGACCAGCCGGGCTTTTCAGTGCAACAACCGGGGTGGACGCCGTCCGCGTCGCGTCCCCGGGCTCACTTCAGACGATATTGCGCCGCCAGCGCATGCCCCTGCAGTCCTTCGCCGTAGGCCAGGGTCGCTGCGATGGGACCCAGCTTCTGGGCGCCGGCCTCGCTGACCTCGATCAGGCTGCTGCGCTTCTGGAAGTCGTAGACGCCCAGGGGCGAGGAGAAACGCGCCGTGCCCGAGGTGGGCAGCACGTGGTTGGGGCCGGCGCAGTAGTCACCGAGGGATTCGCTGGTGTAGGCCCCAAGGAAGATGGCGCCGGCATGGCGCAGCAGAGGCTCCCAGCGATGCGGCTCGCGGCTGGAGACCTCCAGGTGCTCTGGCGCGATGCGGTTGCTGATCTCGCAGGCCTCGTCCATGGAGCGCGTCTGGATCAGCGCGCCGCGGCCTTCCAGCGAGGCGCGGATCACGTCCTTTCGCGGCATGGTGGGCAGCAGGCGCTCGATGGACTCGCGGACCTGCGCGATGTAGCCGGCGTCCGGGCACAGCAGGATGCTCTGGGCCAGCTCGTCGTGCTCGGCCTGGCTGAAGAGGTCCATGGCGACCCAGTCCGGCGGCGTCGTGCCGTCAGCCAGGACCAGGATCTCGCTGGGGCCGGCGATCATGTCGATGCCCACCTGGCCGAAGACGTGCTTCTTGGCGCTGGCCACGTAGGCATTGCCGGGGCCGGTGATCTTGTCCACGCGCGGCACGGTGGCGGTGCCATAGGCCAGCGCGGCCACGGCCTGCGCGCCGCCGATGGTGAAGGCGCGGTGCACGCCGGCCACATAGGCGGCGGCCAGCACCAGGGCGTTCTTCTCGCCACCGGGTGTAGGCACGACCATGATGATCTCGGGCACGCCGGCCACCTGCGCCGGGATGGCGTTCATCAGCACGCTGCTGGGATAGGCGGCCTTGCCGCCGGGCACGTAGATGCCCACGCGATCCAGCGGCGTCACCTTCTGCCCCAGCAGGGTGCCGTCTTCGTCGCGGTAGCTCCAGCTCTCGCCGCAGGCGGCCTTCTGGCGCTCGTGGTAGCTGCGCACGCGGCGAGCGGCGGCCTCCAGGGCCTCGCGCTGCTCGGCGGGCAGACCATCGAAGGCAGCCTTGAGCTCCTCGCGCTTCAATTCCAGCGCGCCCAGGGTGTCTGCGCTCAGGCGGTCGAAGCGGGCGGTGTACGCCAGCACGGCGGCGTCGCCGCGGGTGCGCACATCGGCCAGGATCTCGGCCACGCGAGCCTCGATGGCGGCGTCGGTATCGGCAGACCAGTGCAGCACACGCTGGAACTCGGCCTCGAAGTCGGCGCTCTGGGTGTTGAGTTGTCGAAGATCCATGGTCGTTGATCCATGTGTTGGCGCCTGGCGCCGGAGCCGTCAACCGGGCGGAGCCCGAGGATCCGGCTCTGCCGGGCCTGCGGGCTCGCCCTCTTGAGGGGGCACGAGCAGCGCGTAGGGGGTGGGTCAGTTCGTAGCAGAGGCGAAGGCGTCGATCAGCTGGCGCAGCGCTTCGCGCTTGAGCTTCAGCGCGGCCTGGTTGACGACCAGGCGCGAGGAAATCTCCATGATGCGCTCCACCTCCACCAGGCGGTTGGCCTTGAGCGTGCTGCCGGTGGAGACCAGGTCGACGATGGCGTCGGCCAGCCCGGTCAGCGGCGCCAGCTCCATGGAACCGTAGAGCTTGATCAGGTCCACGTGCACGCCCTTGTCGGCAAAGTGCTGGCGGGCGATCTCGGTGTACTTGGTGGCCACGCGGATGCGCGAGCCCTGCTTGACGGCCGCAGCGTAGTCGAAGTCGTCGCGGGTGGCCACGCTCATCCGGCAGCGGGCAATGCCCAGGTCCAGCGGCTGGTAGAGCCCGGCGCCGCCATGCTCGATCAGCACGTCGCGCCCGGCCACGCCCAGGTCGGCGCCGCCGTACTGAACATAGGTCGGCACGTCGGTCGCGCGCACCAGCACCACGCGCACGTCGGGCTTGTTGGTGGGCAGGATCAGCTTGCGGGAGGTCTCGGGGTCCTCGAGCACTTCGATGCCGGCGGCCTTCAGCAGCGGCAGGGTCTCTTCGAAGATGCGTCCCTTGGAGAGGGCCAGGGTGATCATGGGCGTCCTTTGCGGTCTCGGTTTCCAGACTCGGCGGACGGCAGCGGGATCACCTGGAGCGGCACCTCACCGCCACCCGCTCGGATTCAAGCGGATGGGGGCTTCAGTGATGGTGATGGCCGGCAGCCGTCGCCGCGGCCGCCTCGCCCGCATGCTCGGCAGGCGTGAGGGTCTTCATGGACAGGGCGTGGATCTGCTCGCGCATGCGCTCGCCCAGGGCCTGGTAGACCCGCTGGTGGCGGCGCACGCGGGACAGGCCCTCGAACTCCGCCGACACGATGGTGGCAAAGAAATGGCGGCCGTCACCCTCCACCTGCAGCAGCTGGCAGGGGAGTCCTTCGGCGATGTATTGCTGAACTTCGGCGGGAGTGGGATCGGCCATGATGGGCGGGATTCTACCGAGACGCGGCGCACCCCGGCCAGGCCGGGGCTTCTGCTGTCATGCAGACGGGCTTCGCGGCAAATCCCGGCACGCGAGCTTCAGCCGCGGATCTTGTAGCCGCGCTTGAGCAGCGACAGCGCGATCCCTGACACGACGAGGAAGCTCGCGCCCACGATGGCCAGGCTCAACCACGGCGAGACGTCGCTGACACCGAAGAAGCCGCGGCGGAAGCCGTCGATCATGTAGAAGAAGGGATTCAGGTGGCTCACGCCCTGCCAGAAGGGCGGCAGCGAGTGCACCGAATAGAACACGCCCGAGAGGAAGGTCATGGGCATGATGATGAAGTTCTGGAAGGCTGCCATCTGGTCGAACTTCTCCGCCCACAGCCCGGCGATCAGCCCCAGCGCACCCAGCATGCCCGCGCCCAGCAGCGCGAACACCAGCACCCACAGCGGCTCGGCCAGGCCCGGCGGCGCAAACCACGCCGTCACCAGGAACACGCCCAGGCCCACGGCCAGGCCGCGCACCATCGAGGCGCCCACATAGGCCAGGAACCAGGCCCAGTGCGAGAGCGGCGTCAGCAGCACGAAGACCAGGTTGCCGGTGATCTTGCTCTGGATCAACGAGGACGAGCTGTTGGCGAAGGCGTTCTGCAGCACGCTCATCATCACCAGGCCCGGAATCAGGAAGGCGGTGTAGGCGACGCTGCCGTAGACCTTCACATGGTCCTCCAGCACGTGGCCGAAGATCAGCAGGTACAGCACGGCGGTCAGCACCGGCGCCGCCACGGTCTGGAAGCTCACCTTCCAGAAGCGCAGCACTTCCTTGTAGAACAGCGTGCGAGCACCTTCGAGTCGGATTCCGCTCATGCCTGAGCTCCCTGCATGATCTCCAGAAACACATCCTCCAGGTCGGCGCGGCCGATCTCGAGATCCTCCACCGGCACGCCTGCAGCGCGCAGGCGGGCCAGCACGCTCTCGACCTCGGCCGCGTCATGGGCCTTGATCTGCACGATGCGGCCGGTCACACGCGCCATGGGGGTCAGGTCTTGCGGCAGGGCGGCGTCCGTCTTGAAGCGCAGCATGGTCGAAGCCTTGCCCGCCAGCAGCGCGCTGGTGCGGTCCAGGGCGACGATGCGGCCGGTCTTGAGCATGGCGATGCGGTGGCACAGGGCCTCCGCCTCTTCCAGGTAGTGGGTGGTCAGCAGGACCGTATGGCCCTCCTTGTTGAGCCGGGCGATGAAGGCCCAGAGTGTCTGGCGCAGCTCGACGTCCACGCCAGCGGTGGGCTCGTCCAGCACGATCACCGGTGGGCGGTGCACCAGGGCCTGGGCCACCAGCACGCGGCGCTTCATGCCGCCGGAGAGCTGGCGCATGTTGGCATGGGCCTTGTCGGCAAGGCCCAGGTTCTCCAGCAGTTCGGCTATCCAGGCACCGTTGTTGCGCACGCCGAAGTAGCCGCTCTGGATCTCCAGCGCCTCGCGCACCGAGAAGAAGGGGTCGAAGACCAGCTCCTGCGGCACGATGCCCAGCTTCTTGCGGGCCTCGGCGTAGTCCTCGACCACGTCATGCCCCAGCACGCTGACCCGTCCGCCGCTGGCCCGGGACAGGCCCGCCAGGATGGAGATCAGGCTGGTCTTGCCGGCGCCATTGGGGCCCAGGAGGCCGAAGAACTCGCCCGGCTGGATGTCGAAGGAGACCTGGTCCAGGGCCTTCACCTGGCCACCGCGATAGGTCTTGGAGACCTGGTCAAAGCGGATGGCGGGGTGCTCGCGGCCCATCGAGGTGGCCGCTGCGGGGGGGGTGCTTTGCATGGCGGCGGATTGTAGGGAGCACGCCAAATTCCTGCTGGCGCTGGAGCCAAACCCCTAGAGTGGGGACTCGTCTTGGTGCCAGAATCGGCCGAGACAGCCACTAAAAGACTAAAAGCATTCCATGGCCACCAAGAAGCCGCGGCGCACCGCAGAACGCATCCTCGAAGTCACGCTGGACCTGTTCAACCGCTTCGGTGAACCCAACGTCTCGACCACGCTGATCTCGGCCGAGCTCAACATCAGCCCTGGCAACCTCTACTACCACTACCCGGCCAAGGACGAGCTGATCAACGCCCTGTTCGCGGCCTACGAGCGCCAGCTGACCGAGCTGCTGGGCGCGGCCGACAACGTGCGCAACGTGGAAGACGCCTGGCTCTTCTTCCACATGCTCTTCGAGCTGATCTGGAAGCACCGCTTCCTCTACCGCGACCTGAACGACCTGCTGTCCAAGAACCGCAAGCTGGAGACGCACTTCCAGTCGGTGCTGGCGCAGAAGGGTCAGGCCATGCGCGCGGTGCTGGCCGGCCTGCAGCATGGCGGCGCCCTGCACATGGACGCCCGCGATGCCGGCCCGACCGCCGAGGCCATGGTCGTGCTGCAGAGCTACTGGCTCAGCTACGAATATGTGCGCGATCCCCGCCATGCCCTGGAGCCCGAGCGCGCGGGCAGCGCCCTGATGCGCGGCGCCTTCCACGTGCTGAGCACCCTGCTGCCCTATCTGGAGCCCGGCTCGCGCGAGCACCTCTTCTCGCTGGCTGGCCGCTACAAGGATTGAGGCGCCTCGCGCAAGACCTGCCCCTCCCCACGCCACCCGACACTGACACGACACGGAGACATCGATGGCCAAGTGGACCGCCTTCCCCTACGACAACGCCGCCTTCCAGTACGACGCCGCCAGCCTGAAGAAGCACTGGGCCCGGCTGCATGCCGGAGACGCCGAGCCCTTCCCCAAGGACCCGGCCGTGCAGCAGGCCTGGATCCACTTCCATGCCGGCGACTTCCAGAAGGCCTGCGAGGCCGGCCTGGCTGCCGGCGGGGCGGGCATCACCGTCGCCAACAAGGCGCAGGCCATCTACGCCAACTACCTGGAGAAGAAGGAAAAGACCAAGCTGGAGATGTTCCTGGAGGTCGCCGAGCGGGCTGAAAGCCAGCAGGAGCAGGAGCCCAAGAACGCCAACGCCTGGTACTGGCAGGCCTACGCGCTCGGCCGTTACAGCCAGGGCATCAGCGTGGCCAAGGCCCTGGCGCAGGGGCTGGGCGGCAAGGTCAAGACGGCGCTGGAAACCGCCATCCAGCTGGCGCCGAAGCACGCCGACGCCCACATCGCCCTGGGCGCCTTCCACGCCGAGGTGATCGACAAGGTCGGCAAGCTGCTGGGCAAGACCCAGGGCGCCGACACCGCCACCGGCCTGAAGATGTTCGAGCAGGCCCTGAAGCTCAATCCGACCAGCGCCATCGCCATGATCGAGCGCGCCAACGGCCTGGTGATGCTGGAGGGCGACAAGCGCCTGGCCCTGGCCGAACAGCTCTATGCCGACGCCGCGGCCTGCGAGCCCATGGACGCCATGGAATGCCTGGACGTGGAACTGGCCAAGGAAGAGCTGGAAGAGTAAGGCCGTAAGGCCGGCCTTGTCGGCCGCCCCCAAGACCGGCGCCGCGCACGAGTCCTGCGCCCCCCGCAGCCGGGGGGCGTTCGCGGCGATTCGTGGGAAAGCTCACGGATTTCAGCCCTGCTCGGTGGATGCCCTCAATGGCCATCGGCCTCGCGGCCCGCTAAGCTGTGTGCACTTTTACCGCCGGCTTGGACCCAGACCGCCCGGCTTGCCCCCGTCTCACCGCATTCGCAAAGGTTGCATCATGAAGAAGTTCCACCTGATCGCACTGGCCGCCCTGCTGGGCACCTCCCTGGCCCAGGCCGCCAAGCCGTCCGAAAGCCGCGAGGCCCAGGCCCTGCGCGCCGAATGCGCCGCCCAGCATGCCGTGAGCTTCGACACCGCCCGCGATGACAATGAATACCGCTTCGTCTACGCCAAGGGCCAGCTGCGCGGCGAGTACACCGAAGGCAAGGCCCTGAGGTGCACGGAGTCGCAATACGCGGCCTACCTGGACAACGCCGATCCGGCCCGCGTGATGTCGGCCTACCCGACCGCCGCCGGCCGCCCCAAGGCCCAGAAGTCCAAGTGATGCCAAGGCTGGCCCGCGTGCCAGCGCACCGCAGCCGTTGAAGGAATGAAGCCAGGCTCGATGCCTGGCTTTTTACTTGGCCGCCGGGCAGCCCCCGGCACGGATCCCGGCACGGATCCCGGCACGGATCGTGGCACAGACGCTGGCGCAACGCGGCCGTCCAGCGCCGCCCCGCCCTCGGCGCTCAGGCGGCGTCCAGCGCCGAGAGCTCGTCCTCGCCCCAGGGCAGCATCAGCGCCAGCATCAGCAGCTGGTTGAACTCCGGCGCGAACTCGTCGATCACCGCCTGCGGCTCGGGGCACAGGCGTTCGTCGGTGATGAGGCCGAACTGCACCTTGCCGGCGTAGGTCAGGATGGACACGCCCATGCCGATGTCACCGGACTGGGGCACCCAGAACATCACCCGGTCCAGGGTCGCGCCGCAAAACTTCAGCGGCTGCGAAGGCCCGGGCACGTTGGTCATCACCGCCGTTGCCTTCTTGGCGAAGATGTTGAGCATGGCATGCTGCACCGGCTTGATCAGCAGGCCGGCCACCGAGAGCAGGCCGAAGGCCATGATGGGCAGGAAGCTGCCCTTGAGCTCCTGCATGCGGGCCCGCACCGCGTAGAGCCGCTCCACCGGGTTGGCAATGCCGATGGGCAGCACAAGGGGCACCAGGCCGAAGCGGTTGCCCAGCTCGTAGGCCTTCGTCGGGGGACGCAGGTTCACCGGCACCATGGCGCGGATCTCCTTGCCCTCGACATCCTCGCCGCGCGAGCGCAGGTAGCGTCCGATGGCGCCGGCCACGCAGGACAGCAGCACGTCGTTCACGGAGCAGTTGAAGCCCTTGCCCACCGCCTTGACCGCATCCAGCGGCAGCCCGTCATCCCAGGCCACGCGCTTGAGGCCGCCCGGCTTGCCCTTGAGGCTCGTGGGCGAGTCGTCCGACATCAACGCCAGGGTCGCGACATCGCTGACGGCCTGGTAGCCCACCTTGGCGGCCTGCAGGGAATGGTCGATGGGATGGTCGGCCGCCATCATCAGGTCCACGCCCTTGGACATGGCCGAGCCCGAGACGCCGATGGCCTTGATGGTGAGGCCGGTGATGGGTTTGAGCAGCGCGTCGGCCAGCCAGTCGTGATCCTCCTCGGGAGCAGGCTCCCGGCCGCGACGCTTGGGCGGCGGCGTGCCACCGTCGGTGATGGACAGCATCACGGTGATCAGCGCGACGCCGTCGGCGATGCAGTGGTGGATGCGCGCGATCAGCGCGCTCTCGCCCTGCAGGTCCTCGATCAGCTCGAACTGCCACAGCGGATGCGCCGGGTCCAGCGGCTCGGCGCACAGCGCGCCGACGCGCTCCTGCAGGGCCTGCTGCAGGCTCTGGCCGCGACGCGGCTTCAAGCTGCCGGCGATCACATGGCGGTTGATGTCGAAGTCCTCGTCGTCCACCCACTGGGCGCCCAGCGCGTCCTCCACCACCTTCTGCCTGAAGCGGCGGTACTGCAGCAGGCGCTCCTCGACCCGCTGGCGCAGATCCTTCAGCGAGAGCCGCGGCCGCAGGGTCCAGACACCGACGATCATCATCAGGTTCTGCTCGGTGTCCATCCGCAACCAGGCGGTATCGACCCGGGACATGCGTTCTGCTGCGGCCAAGGCGTGCTCCTCTTTCTAGAGTGTCTGACCCAGACATTGCTGGGTAATATGCTCGGTGTCCATCCCGATTGTCACCAAACTTCGGTGACCCAGACACAAGGAGACGTGATGAGCCTCAAAGAGCAATTCGACGCCGCAGTGGCCGATTCCAAGAACCTGCCCGAGCGCCCCGACAACATGACCCTGCTGAAGATCTACGCCCTGTTCAAGCAGGCCAGCAGCGGCGACGTGGAAGGCTCCCGTCCCGGCTTCACCGACATGGTGGGCCGAGCCAAGTACGACGCCTGGGCCGCCCTGAAGGGCACCAGCAGCGACGAGGCGATGCAGCAGTACATCGACCTCATCGAAGGCCTGAAGTAAGCGCCTCCAGCGCTCAAGCCTCCAGCAGCAGGCGCACGCGCTGGATGCACAGGGCCGAGCTGGCCGTCATGCCGGGCTGCGCCCGGATGACGAGCTCCAGCGGCAGCCCCGGCTGCGCCCACCAGGCCAGCCATGACGCACGCTGCGCCGAGGCGTCCACGTACAGCGTCAGGCCTGGCTCCGTGGTTTCGAGGCTGGCTCGGCGCAGTCCATAGAGCGCCGCACTGCCCAAAGCAACAAAGGGTGAGGGCGTCTCGGCCCCCATCTCGGCCCCCATTACGGCTGGCGTCCGTCGCCAGGCCAGATGCAAGACCGTGGCATCACGGCTCCCGCACACACCGTCCAACTGGACCAGCCAGCGCCCTTGGGACAGGCTGAGGGCGTCCGGCGGCCCGGCCCCGTCAGCCAGCCCCAGGGGCTCGCGCTGCAGCACCAGTTCCACCTCGCCCGCCGCCATGTGCACCGGGGCGCTGTTCTGCGCCAGGACGTGCATGGGTACGCCTGAGATCGCCATGGTGTTCCTCCGGCCCGATGTTCATCTCATTGTGGCAGCGGGCTTGCATCAGCGGCCCGCGCCGCAAGTCCGCCCCGCAAATCCGCCAGGCTCAGCCGCCTCGCCGCAAACCGAGAGTCCGCCCGGCCCGGGCCCGTCCAGCCCAGTTCGACAGCCCGTCCAGCAAGGCGTGAACGCCGAGGCGGAGCTGCCGTTGAAGCCAAGGACGCAGCAGACGCGGCCAGCCCATCGTGCGCCAGCGCCATGCCGGCCGTCGCGGAGGCTCCAGCCGCTCAGCGAAGACCAGCAAGGTGGCCAACGCCATGCCCGCCAGATGGCCTTGCGGCAGCAGCAGGGTCGCCATCATCAACGCCCAGCAACTGCCCACGCAGCCCATGCCATGCGACAGACCGAGCCGGACGGCGTCCCATTCGGCTCGCCAGCCGAAGACCGCCAAGGGCGGATGGCGCTGACACTGGTTCAGGCTGTGCTGCTTGAGCGGCGAGCACTGCCAGATCCAGGCGACGACCAAGCTGCAGGCGGCCGGCGCCCAGCCTTTCAGGTCGCCTGCAGCCGTCGTCCACAGCAGCAACGCCAGCTCCATCACGGCGCCTGCAAGCAGCCACACGCCGACGTAGGCGCCAAAGCACAGGAGCACGCCACGCAGGCGCCGCCGCCGCAGGCTGGAGCGCCAGACCTTGTCCAGCGCCGGCAGCGCCAAGGGCGCCATCATCGCCAGAATCATGGTCGGTCCCAGCGCCATCCCCGGCAGCCCGCCGCGCAGCTCAAGCCATGCCCACCAGCGCCCTTGAAACCAGGGTCGACCGCTGCTGCTGCACACGGCCAGCAAGGCTTGCAGGCCATCGGCGCCGGCCTGGGCGTGGCCGTTCAGCAGCAGCACCCAGGCCAGCAGGGCCGTCCCCAGCACGCCATAGCGCACCCGCGCGAAGTCGTGCGCATCAGGGATCATGGCGCCGCCACTTCAATGCGGCTGGCGGTAGAGGCTCAGCTGCCCGACCTCGATCTGGCAGCTCTGCGGCAATGCCCGGCGCGGCTTCAGCGTGACCTGCACGCTGCCCTCGGTGAGCCGGCCTTGCTGGTGCAGGCGATCAATGAGATGCGACACGTCCAGCACAAAGCTCAGGCCTTCGCCGCCATGTTCACCATGGGCTGCGCTGGCGCGGCGCAGGCCGAACAGCCCCACATCGCCCGCATGACTGGCGCGCAGCTGCTCCGGCGTGGGATTGGCGGGAAGGTCGACGTACACACCCACCACCGCGGCATCCAGCACCCCCTTGACCTGATCCAGTTGCAGATAGACCTGGTCGGGCAGCGCGTTGACCGAGGCCGCGCGCAGGCTGCTGGACAGGGCCTTCTGCTCGCCGGCGTCCATGCGCACCGAGGCGGTGGCTGCCCCAGCGCCCTTGAGCTGCACCGGCGCCGCGCTGGCCCCCATCAGCTCGGCTGCGGCGCGGTGCGCCTGCGGTGCGCTATCCGGCAGGCTGCCGCTCACCTTCAGCGTCTTCAGTCGCTCCGCCAGCGCCGAGGGCGCGGGCAGCGAGGCAGCATCGAGCTCCTGGTAGCTGTAGTCCAGGCTGGCGATGGAATTGACGTCCGCCGGCGTATAGGCCCAGCTCTCGTGCTGCGGCATGGGCATGATGAACTGGCGCACCGGCCCCTGCAGCCACTTCTTGTCGCTGGGATTGGTCCGCCCGGCGGCGTTCCACGCCGCCCACATGCGGTCGATATTGCAGTGGTGCAGGTAGAAGATGGGGTCCAGGGCCGCGGTGCCGGGGTCAGCCATCAGCCCGTAATTGGTGTCGCTGATGAAGCCGCCGGTGTAGACGTGCACCAGGTCGTGGGGATTGCTCTCCATGTTCCCATGCACCCGCCCGCTGTGGGAGAAGGCGGTCTCCGGGCCGCCGAAGCCGGGCAGCGGCGTCGTCCGGTCAGAGCCGGTGTAGAGATCGTTGGCCATGCAAGCCGAGGAGACATCGCCGGAACTCCAGTTGGGGTCGTCCGGATGCGTCTGCGCCCACTCGACCGTCGGGATGTAGACGTTGCCGTCGCCGTCCGGACCGTATCGCATGGCCACATACAGCGGATTGGCACTGCCGTCGGGCAGGGTCTTTTGCGCGAAGGCCGGCGGCATCTGCGCCTGCACGCCCTTGGCGCCGCCGAAGTAGTTCCAGTAGGGCAGCGCCCAGTTCGCAGGGCCGCCCAGGCTGAGGATGTCGGCCCGCAGCTGGGCTTCCAGGGCGTAGAGATAGCCGCGGTGCCAGGGCAGGAAGTACCAGCTGCCGTGCTGGCACTGGTTCCAGTAGCGCAGCTGCGTCTGGGCGTCAGGCAGCGGCGTGGTGGGCACGGTCGGCGGGTTGCTGATGTTGCCCCAGGCCGGGAAGGTGGGCGGCGACGGGTACCAGGGATCCTGCGGGTTCACGTACTCGCCATGAATGGCGGCGAAGAACCACCAGCTGGCCGGGTCGTTCAGGTCCCGGGCCATCATCTTGCCGACGCCCTTGGCGTACCAGAGCAGATCCGTGTTACTGAAATCACCGCCCGAGTTCCAGGCATTGTTGCGCACCAGAATAGCCATATCAGCAGCTCCCTTGCAGTTGGAGGACTCGATCCAGCGGATCCAAGGCCACGCCCCATGCCTGGCCCTTGCGCCTCGTTCCACGACCCCCAGGTCGCAAGCAGCGATTGAAGGAGCGCACAGGCGCAGCGTCCATATGAGCTTGTGACAGGTTGTCAGGCCCTTTGCAACATGCATCAGAGTTGGCTGCAGTTCACGCAGCCAACTGGGCAAAGACGCGTCCAGCATTTGCAATCCATAGCGAACACAAAGGCCCGCCGACCCGCATCAAATCGGCATCTGCGCGGGATCAGCGCTTCTTGCCCTTCGCGGCTTTCCCGGCTGTTGGCGACTCCAGCAGGACGTCCAGCTCCCGCTGGACTTCGGCTTCGATGGTGGCCTTGAAGGCCCCGAGCAAGAAGCCCAGCCGGGCCTCGAGCTCGAAGTGGTCGCCGGTGACGATCAGCTGACCCTTGACACCCGAGCGCTCGAACTCCACCGTGTCGCCGGTCTCGCCCTCGATCACCGTGCAGGCCATGTCGAACTTCTGCTCGACCTGCTCGGCCCAGGCCCAGGCCACTTCGCGGGCCTTGGCCAGGCCCAGTTGATGGTCGCGGTGGATGTGGATGTCAGCCATGGTGGATAGCGCGGCAAGGACCGCGGGGCGCTGTTTCTGGAACAAGCCCAGACTCTAGCCCACACGGGCAAGCTGCTCCAGGATCCTGCGCCGCTCGGTCTTGGGCAGCCCCGCCAGCCGCTTCACCACCGCATGGAACCGCGCCCAGTCCGAACCCTGGGCCACGAACAGCCGCTCGAAGGCCGGCACCAGGCCGTGGTAGGCCGCCAGCACGCCGAAGGAGGCATTGTTGGCGCGCGCGAACCAGCCGTCATAGCCCGGCCAGCCTTGCCAGGGGCCGTCGCGCCATTGGCGGTAGTCGGCCTGGATGGTCTCCAGGGCCTCGCGCTTGGCGGCCTCGCGCGCCTCGGGGGTCAGGTCTTGCGCATACACCGCGGCCAGGCGTTCGCGACCGCGCAGGGCCAGCGCCAGGAATTCATCGCGGCGCCGGCGCTGGCGCTCGTAGGCCACCGCCGCCTCGGCGCTGCCCTGCTCGGCCAGCCAGCGGCGCGTGCCCATGCGCTCCACGGCCGTGGCATAGCTTTCGTTGAACTCGGTGTCGTCGGGCGCGTATGCCTGCTGATGGGCCAGCTCATGGAAGATCAGCCCCGCCAGCTCGCCCTCGCCGTCGCGGATGAAGGTGTTGAGCAAGGGGTCGCCGCCCAGCCAGTTCGCCCAGCCCAGCGTCGAGTAGGCCGGGACCGGGTAGACCTGCACCTCCCAGCCCTCGCTTCTGAGCTCGCCGGCCAGCCGTTCGGCCGCTGCATGATCGAAATAACCGCGATAGCCGGCGCAGCCCATCAGCGGGTAGCACCAGGTCTTGAGCTGCAGGCTGTAGGGCGGCGCGGCCACCACGTTCCAGACGGCTGCGGACCGGCCCAGGTCGGCGTAGCGGCGGTAGCTGGCGTTGTCCGGCAGGGCCAGCGCGTTGACCGCGTAGTCGCGGATGCGCTGGCTCAGTTGCAGGCGCTCGCGCAGGACGGGATCGAGGTCCGGCTGGCTCAGCCACTGAGCCACCGGCCGCGCCGCCTGGCTCAGCTGCAGATGCCCGCCGACGGCCTGCCCCAGATAGCCCAGCTGCGCGCAGCCGCTTGAGGCCAAGGCCAGCAGCGCCAGGATGACGGTCCGCGTCCAGCGCCGGATCACGCCGCGGCCACCTCGACCAGGCAGTCGTAGAAGGTGGCGCCGCCGCCGATGTCGGTCAGGCCCTGCTGAGTCACGGCATTGACGTTCTCGCCGCCCGGCGAGAGCTTGCGCCACCACACCCCCAGGCCGTTGACCACGCCCGGCCGCGCGCGCTCGCTGATGTGAAGGCGGCACTGCAGGCTGCCTCGGTCGTTGAAGATGCGGACCATGCTGCCGTGCGACAGCTGGCGTGCCATGGCGTCGTCGGCATGCATCTCGACGAGCGGCTCGCCCTCGATGTCGCGCAGGCTCTTGACGTTGACGAAGCTGCTGTTGAGGAAGTTGCGGGCCGGCGGCGAGATCATGGCCAGCGGGTAGCGCGCCGCGAGCTGCGGGCTGCTCAGCCGGCTTTCGCGATTGGGCACGTGGTCCGGCAGGCCATAGCGCGGCGAGATGCACTGCACCCGGCCCGTGGCCGTGGGCCAGCCGCCTTCGGCAAAGGGCGCCTCGGGCAGGTCCAGGCTGACGAAGCCCTGCACCTTGAGCTGGGTCGGGTCAATGGCGTCGCTGAAGGCCTGCGCCGCCAGTTCCTCGTCCGACTCGCGGAAGCACGGGTCGTCCAGGCCCATGCGGGCCGCCAGCTCGCGGAAGATCTGGGTATTGGGCTTGGCCTGGCCCAGGGGCGCGATGGCGAGATCGTTGCGCAGCACGTCGGTATGCCCATAGCTGGTGTGCACATCCAGGTGCTCCAGCTGCGTGGTGGCGGGCAGCACGTAGTCGGCCTGGTCGGCCGTGTCGGTCATGAAGTGCTCCAGCACGACGGTGAAGAGGTCCGGGCGCTGGAAGCCGCGCAGCACCTGCCCCGTATGCGGCGCCACCGCGACCGGATTGCTGTTGTAGACGATCAGCGCCTCGATGCGCGGGCCCCAGTCCGGCGAGGCCT
The DNA here is from genome assembly GCA_041913905.1 of Burkholderiaceae bacterium. Taxonomy (GTDB): domain Bacteria; phylum Pseudomonadota; class Gammaproteobacteria; order Burkholderiales; family Burkholderiaceae_C; genus Roseateles_B. Next base: position 87,375 of record JAYSEK010000008.1, read on the forward strand.
CGCGCAGCAGGGCCTCGCCGATGGCGCTCATGTTCACCATGCGCGGCTGGCGGCCCGCCAGCAGGTCCGGCCGCTCCAGGGCCTGCGGATTCTTGACCCGCGCCGCCCAGCCCGAGGCCGACAGCAGCAGCCCCCCGGCGCGATGCCGCCAAGCCCCGATGAGGCAGGGCAGCAGCGCGATCAGGCGCACCGCATTGCCGCCGCCATGCACGCGCTGCATGCCGTAGTTGAGACGGATGGCGGCGGGCGCCGTCGTGCCGTAGTCGCGGGCCAGCTGGCGCACTTCCTCGGCCGTGATGCCGCAGACCTCGGCCGCACGCTCCGGCGGCCATTGCAGTGCGCGTTCGCGCATCGCCGGCCAGTCGTCCACATGGCGGTCCAGGTAGTCGGGGTCCAGCCAGCCGTTGACGATCAGCTCATGCATCAGGCCCAGGGCCAGGGCACCGTCGGCGCCGGGCAGCAGGGCGATGTGCTGGTGGCATTTGTCGGCCGTCTCGGTCTTGCGTGGATCGATGCAGACCAGCTTGGCGCCGTTGCGCTTGGCCTGGTTGGCATAGGTCCAGAAATGCAGGTTGGAGGCGATGGAGTTGCTGCCCCAGATCAGGATCAGCCGGCTCTCGGCGAAGAAGCGCAGGTGCATGCCCACCCGGCTGCCATAGGTCGCGTTGAGCGCCTCGGCGCCGGCGGAGGCGCAGATGGTGCGGTCCAGCCGCGCCGCGCCCAGCGCGTTGAAGAAGCGCGCCGACATGCTCTCGCCCTGGATCAGGCCCATGGTGCCGGCATAGCTGTAGGGCTGGATGGCCTGCGGGTCGCGCGCGGCGATGGCCTTCAGGCGCCGGGCGATGTCGTCCAGCGCCTCGTCCCAGCTGACCGGCTCGAAGCGCGGGGCCTCCTGCTTGCCGCTGACGCGCCGGAGCGGTTGCAGCAGGCGCTCCGGGTGGTAGGTGCGCTCCGGGTAGCGGGACACCTTGGTGCACAGGGCGCCATGGGTGGACGGATGTTCCGCCCGACCCTGGACCTTGACCACCCGCTCGTTCTCGACGGTGATCCTCAGGGCGCAGGTGTCGGGGCAGTCGTGCGGGCAGGCGCCGTGGACGATGCGGCTGGCGGTGGCGGGCTCGATCGGGTTCATCCCATCACTATTGCACAGCGCTCAAACTCCGACGCAAGGCATGGGCGAAGTCCGCTCTTCACGCTCTTCACGCTCTTCACCATCGGCGCTGACGGGCCCACGCCCAGGCGGGCGCCGGCCGGCGCCGGGGCCTGCGGCGCGGCCTCGCAGGTACACTGACCCGGGCCGGCCCCGCACCGGCGCCTGGAGCCTGTCCATGAAACTGATCCCCGACATCCTGGCCGACGCCGCGGCCCTGACCGCCCTGCGCCGCGACATCCACGCCCACCCCGAGCTCTGCTTCCAGGAAGAGCGCACCTCCGAACTCATCGCCCAGCAGCTGACGGCCTGGGGCATCCCGGTCCACCGCGGCCTGGGCAAGACAGGCGTCGTGGGCATCCTGAAGAGCGGCAGCGGCAGCCGCACCCTGGGCCTGCGGGCGGACATCGACGCCCTGCCCATGACCGAGCACAACAGCTTCGCCCATGCCAGCCAGCACCCGGGCAAGATGCACGCCTGCGGCCACGACGGCCACACGGCCATGCTGCTGGCGGCCGCCCAGCACCTGGCCCGGCACCGGAACTTCGACGGCACGGTCTACTTCGTATTCCAGCCCGCGGAAGAAGGCGGCGGCGGCGCACGGGAGATGATCAAGGACGGTCTCTTCGAGCGCTTCCCCATGGAGGCCATGTTCGGCATTCACAACTGGCCGGGCATGAAGGCGGGCGAGTTCGCGCTCAAGACCGGGCCGGTCTTCGCGTCCAGCAACGAATTCAAGATCACCATCCGCGGCAAGGGTTGCCACGCCGCCATGCCGCATCTGGGCATCGATCCCGTGCCGGTGGCCTGCCAGATGGTCAATGCCTTCCAGGCCATCATCAGCCGCAACAAGAAGCCGCTGGACGCCGGCGTGATCTCGGTCACCATGCTCAAGGCCGGCGAGGCCACCAACGTCGTGCCCGACCATTGCGAGCTGCAGGGGACGGTGCGCACCTTCACGCTGGAGCTGCTGGACCTGATCGAGCAGCGCATGGAGAAGGTGGCGCGCGCCACGGCCGAGGCCTTCGATTGCGAGGTCGAATTCCAGTTCCGCCGCAACTACCCGCCCACCATCAACCATCCGGCCGAGACCGCCTTCGTGCGCCGCGTGCTCGAAGACCTGGTCGGCCCCGCGAACGTGCAGGAGTTCGAGCCCACCATGGGCGCCGAGGACTTCAGCTACTACCTGCAGCAGGTGCCGGGTTGCTACTTCCTGATCGGCAACGGCGACGGCGCCCACCGCGTGGGCGGCCATGGCCTGGGCCCCTGCACCCTGCACAATCCCAGCTACGACTTCAACGACGAACTGATCCCGCTGGGCGGCTCCATGTGGGTACGGCTGGTCGAGGCGTGGTTCAAGACCTGATATGGACAAAGAACAAGTGATCCACGAGACCCGCCACTGGGTCCAGAAGGCCGTCATCGGCCTCAACCTCTGCCCCTTCGCCAAGGCGGTCGAGGTCAAGCAGCAACTGCGCTACGTGGTCAGCGAGGCGGAGACGCCCGAGGCGCTGCTCCAGGAACTGGCTCGTGAGCTGCTCCTGCTGCGTCGCACCGACCCGCAGGAGATCGAGACCACGGTGCTCATCCACCCGCTGGTGCTGACCGACTTCCTGGACTTCAACGACTTCCAGGGCGCCGCCGACGCGCTGGTGGAAGACCTGCAGCTGGACGGCATCCTGCAGGTCGCGAGCTTCCATCCGGACTTCCAGTTCGAAGGCACCGAACTGGACGACATCACCAATTTCACCAACCGCTCGCCCTACCCCACGCTGCACCTGCTGCGCGAGGAAAGCATCGAGCGCGCCGTCGAATCCATGCCGGACACCGACGCCATCTACGAGGCCAATATCGCCACGCTGGAGAAGCTGGGGCTGGAGGGCTGGAAGGCCCTGGGCCTGAAGACGCGCGATTGAGGCCTTCATCAAATCCGGACATCACCAGGAGATGTCCGGATTTGACCGCAAGCCGTCCGCATCCGGCGCGACGCCAGGCCGCCAGCCCGGCACCATGAGCACATTCCCAAGCCCAACAAGGAATGCACTCATGAAAACCGCACTGATCTTCATCGACGTCCAGGAATCCTTCCGCCACCGCCCCTACTGGAGCGAGGCCGAGCTGCCCGCCTACCTGGAGCGCAGCAACACCCTGCTGCTGGGCGCCCAGGCCGCAGGCATTCCCATCGTGCGCATCCTCCACAACGAGGGCCCCGAGACCCCGGACAATGCCTTCGCCCTGAAGTCCGGCCATGTACGTCCGCTGGACGGTCTCGTCCCCTATGAAGCCGCCGCCGAATTCATCAAGCATCGTCACAGCGCACTGGCCGGCACGGGCCTGGCCATCTGGCTGCATCAGCAGGGCATCCAGCGCCTGATCATCGCCGGCATCCGCACCGAGCAATGCTGCGAGACCACCACCCGCCATGCCAGCGACGAAGGCTGGCTGGTCGACTATGTCACGGAGGCCACGCTGACCTTTGCGATGCAGCACGACAGCGGCACGGTGCTGAGCCCCACCGACATCAAGCTGCGCACCGAGACCGTGCTGAAGGACCGCTTCGCGCAGATCTGCACCGTGGAGCAGGCGCTGGAACGCGCCAGGGCCGTGTCCTGATCCGACAGGCATACTGGCCGGCATGCGCTCATCCGACACCGCCATCGATGCCGTCTTCCTGGTCCAGCCGCGCGCCCTGCTGCTGGATCTGGCCGGCCCCGCCGAAGCCCTGCGTCTGGCCAACCAGGCCCTGCAGCGCCAGGGCCTGGCGCCGGCCTTCCGGCTGCGCTATGTGGCAGCGCAGCCGCTGGCCGAGGGTTCGGTAGGGCTGACGCTGAGCGGCCTGGAAGCCCTGCCGAACCGTCTGCCCGCCGGCAGCTGGCTGTTCCTGCTCGGCTGCCGGAGTTCGCTGCCCGGCGAAGCGGCGCCGGACAGCGCCGAACGCGCCGACCAGCTGCGCACTTTGCGCTGGCTGCATGAAGTCGGCGGTGGGCTGCTGGAAGAGGACGGCCGTGTGGTGACCATCTGTTCGGGTGCCCTGCTGGCCGCCGAGGCCGGTCTGCTGCGGCGGCGCCGCTGCACCACCCACCACGAGCTGCTGCAGGAGCTGCGCCACCGCGCGCCGGAAGCCGATGTCGTGGACAACCGGGTCTTCGTGCTGGATGGGCCGCTGGCCAGCAGCGCGGGCATCACCGCCGGCATCGACCTCACCCTGCATCTGATCCAGGCCCGCTGCGGCGACGCCGTCGCCGCCAGCGTGGCGCAGACCATGGTGGTCTACCTGCGCCGCAATCCGCAGGATCCCGAGCTCTCGCCTCTGCTGGCCCATCGCCAGCATCTGCATGCTGCGCTACACCGGGTGCAGGACGCCGTCTGCGCCCGTCCCGCCGAGGACTGGACCCTGGACCGCATGGCCGCGGTGGCCCATGTCACGCCGCGCCATCTGGGCCGGCTCTTTGGCGAGCATGCCGGCACGACGCCGTTGCGCTACCTGCAGTCCATACGCCTGGAACTGGCGGAGCGGGCACGCCAGAAGGGCGCCAGCCTGGCCGAGGCGGCGCAGAGCGCCGGATTCAGCTCCGAACAGCAGTGGCGCCGGACGCGGCGGGCGCTCGCGCCCTAGCACAACCTGTCATGCCCTCAGTCAAGCAGGCGCCATTGGCATCTGTTAACTTGGCGACTCACAACGATCAGAGGAGCCCCCCTTGAACAACTGGCTACAGCGACTGCAAGCGCTGGACCGCGAGCGACTGCAAGGCATGCGTCGCGGCGTGGAGAAGGAAAGCCTGCGCACCCTGCCGGACGGCTCCCTGGCAATGACCCCGCACCCGCAAGGACTGGGCTCGGCGCTGACCCATCCTCATGTCACCACCGACTTCAGCGAAAGCCAGCTGGAGCTGATCACCGGCGTGCACGCCACGGCGGAGTCCTGCGAAGCCGAGCTGACCGAAATCCACCAGGCCGTCGATGCCCTGCTGGGCGAGGAAACCATGTGGGCCTCCAGCATGCCCTGCTTCCTGCCTGCCGACGAGACCATTCCCATCGGTCGCTATGGCAACTCCAACATCGGACGCGCCAAGAGCGTCTATCGCATGGGCCTGGGCCATCGCTACGGCCGGCGCATGCAGACCATCTCCGGAATCCACTACAACTGGTCCCTGCCTGGCGTCGGCAGCGAGCAGTACTTCGCGCTGATCCGCAATTTCCGCCGCCACAGCTTCCTGCTGCTGCTGCTCTTCGGTGCTTCGCCGGCCTTGTGTTCCAGCTTCGTCGAAGGGCGCGACCACGGCCTCCAGCCTTTCCCGGCGCATGCCGGGGGCACGCCCGCATCCCATCCTTGCGGCACCCTGCACCTGCCTCACGCCACCTCGCTGCGCATGGGCCGGCTGGGCTACCAGAGCGACGCCCAAGCCACCCTGGCCGTCAGCTACAACAGCCTGGAGGGCTACGCCGCCTCCCTGCAGGATGCCCTGCTGCGCCCCTATCCGGCCTATGAGGCCATCGGCATCACGAACCCCGGCGGCGAATACAACCAGCTCTCCACCAGCCTGCTGCAGATCGAGAACGAGTTCTACGGCACCATCCGGCCCAAGCGCGTGATCCGCAGCGGCGAGCGCCCCTTGCATGCCTTGCGCGAGCGGGGCGTGGAGTACGTCGAAGTCCGCTGCATGGACCTGGATCCCTTCGAGCCCGTGGGCATCAGCGCCAACACCATGCGCTTCCTGGACTTGTTCCTGCTGCACTGCCTGCTGTCCGACAGCCCGCCGGACACGCCCGCCGAGATCGCCGCCCTGGCGCGCAACCAGCAGCTGACGGCCTCCCGCGGCCGTGAGCCCGGCCTGCAACTGGAACGTGCCGGCCAGCCTGTGCTGCTGCGCGACTGGGCTGCCGAGTTGCTGGACGAGTTGCAGCCGCTGGCGGCGCATCTGGACCAGCAGTTGGGCAGCGATGCCTATGCCCAGGCGCTGGCAGCGGCGCGCGGGCGTTTCGAGCACCCCGAGCAACTGCCCTCGGCGCGGGTTTTGCAGGCCATGGCGCGCGAGTTCCAGCACTCGCACCTCCGATTCATCACGCACTGCTCACAGCAGGCGCGGGTCCATCTGCGGGCCCAGCCGCTGAGCGCCGAGCGCCAGCAGGCCTTCGCCGAGGCCGCACGCGACTCGCTGGCCGAGCAGGCCGCCGTCGAGGCCGCGGACACGCTGTCCTTCGAGGCCTTCCGGCAGCAATACCTGGCCCCCTCACAACTGCAGCCCTGAGGCGACAGGCCCCTCGCGTCCTCAGCGCCATGGCAGATTGAGCTGGTGGCCCGCCCACGAGGGCCAGGTCTTGTCGCCCTGCCGCCAGGGTCAGGTCAGCCATCCACGCCCGCTGTGGACAAGTTTGTGGGCGGCGCGGTGAGGAGCAGGCCAAGTCCTTGATTCACAAGGGGCGCGAAGACTTTGCTGCTTTTTTGCGCAGGGGACGGGTCAGGGCGCCGCACGCAAGGCCTCCGGCGCCCCTTCGGCAATGGCCTGCACGCGACGGCCAGCCCCGCACTCCGGGCCCAGCTGACCTCGCTGCCCAGCTGGATCATCGGCGGCTCCGGCCAGCTGGCCTTGCTGCGGGCGGCGGTGGGACTGCATTGGCGAACCCGGACCGCGAGCCGGGATCGCGCCAGCGAGCAGCCGGCTCAGTGAGCCGTCAGCCAGCCCATGGCCGAGGCGATCAGCCCGCGCGAGGTGACCAGCACCTCGTAGCTGCCGTAGTGGCGGAAGTAGCACTCCACGTGCATCACCAGCCCCAGATGCAGCGTGTAGAGCCAGCAGCGCCGCATCTCATCGGTGCTGAATTCCGTCTTGCCGTAGCCTCGCATGGCTTCGGTGACGCCCGCCCATGAGAGCGGCCGGAACTGGGCCTCCATCAAGGGATCGGCCCACAAGGCTCGCTCGAAATCGATGATGCCGCTGATGCGCCCCTCCTTCACAAAGAAGTTCGGATTCCAGCCATCCCAATGAACGAGGTGGGGCGTCCGGACCTCGTCCAGCGCGTCGAGATGCCGATGGATCGCCGCCCAGATCTGCTCGGGGCTGTATTCGAAGACGACCGCCTTGCTCTGGGCGTCGTCCATCACCGCCTGCAGGATCTTGAAGAAGGCGTCCTTCCATGCGGCGGCACGCAGCCCGGGATGGCCCGGGTATCCAAACCAGGGCCCTTCGAAGCGGTTCACCTCGCGGATGATCTGCCCGATCTCGCGCTCCAGTCGCGCCAGCAGCTGCGGCTCCAGCCTGGCGTGGACATGCTCGAGGTTGTCGCCGCCGACCTTCTCCATGAAGAAGTAGCTGGCATCACAGATCGCCCGCGACTCGTCATAGAAGTAGATCTTCGGGACGGGAATCCGCGGGTTGCCTGCCGCCAGCCGCATCATCGCGACTTCCGTGGCCATCAGGTCACGCTCGTAGCGCATGACCTCGGCGTCCGCATGAGGCGCGATCTTCAGGATGACTTCACGACCGTCGGCCAGCACCAGTGCGTAGGCGGCGTTGAACCATCCGTCCTTCAGCTCGCGCACGGCCGCCTCGCCCGCAGCCAGGCCGACAGGGCCGAATGCCTTCGCCACCAGGGCAGCGATCTGCTCGCGGCCTTTCGAGTTCTTCGTTCTGCTTTCCACAGGATCTCCGCCAAGAAGCCAGGCCGGGCGCACGCATCATAAATACGCAAGGTCATCCGCTGTCGAGTCTCGCAGAGTTCTGAACCCGACATCCCTCAGGGACAACAGCTTAGCGGCAATCGATTCACAAAGCCTTGAACTCGTCATTCGCTTAACTTTGAATTTTCACGAAATCTCGTCGCCTAACTTTGAATTTTTACCACTCGCCACGGCCACTATCTAGGCCGTGCCTGCAAGCACAGGACACGATACAGCTTGCCGATGCCGCACGAGCAACGCAAACTGCCAAGATGAGATCAACACGCCGCGCGAGCTTGGGCCGACCGACGAAATCCCGCCCCTTCAGCTACATCCGTAATGACGGGTCTGTCACTCTGCCTCCTGAACTCGCCGACTTTCGCCTCGGACAACGCGTCTACTTCTTTGTCCAAGGCCAGTCGGTCAGCATCTCGGGACGTCCAAAGCGCAGTTGCGCAGGTCGGTTGATTTCCAGGCGCATAGAGCGCGCAGTTCGCAGCCTTACCGCATATGGTCCACACTGCCGTTCGCACCTGGCTCGATCAGGGCACTGCGCAAGTCATCGGCGGCACTTGACTGGCCTAGCCCATGTGGGGGACGAAGGCCCGCCCGCCCCGCCTTCAGGCTAAGAGCCAGTCGCTTGCGGTAGACCAGCGTTTGACGGACAGGCGTTGATCAGATCAACTCCCTGCAGGTCTCAACATGCCAAAGTTGCCAAGTGACACGTATTCGCATTGCCTCCGGAACATCTGTGGACGTCTCCAGCGAACTGCTGGAGAAGGCGGCGAGAGCATTTCCCAAGTACCTTACCGCTGAACGTGTTTCGGAATTGGTGGCATCAGAGCCCCCCACGCATCAGGAGCTTTGCTCGGCCTCGTAAGGTTGCCAGATGCGGGTAAAAACCTGCCTCTTGCCGATTCAGGCAGAACGACTATGTAGCCTTCAACTCGGACCTCCGTCTTGGCGGTACGGCGGGAATGGGGCAGGTCAATTGGGCAGTGCGCTCCGGATTGACAATAGGTGCTACCGCATTCTGACGGTCTGACAGTGTGTTCTATGGCGGAGGCATCCCGGTTCTCTCGACCCGGTTGGCCACCGCGCTTGGTATTTCCACCGAACGAGAGTCGGCCCTAACGAGGCGGCCCGCAAAAGGGGAGCATCGCGTGTCCAAGGTCAGCATCGAGCGCATTACCAAAATCGTGCGCCTCATCCGGAAGCGTCGGGCAGCACCGATGGCCTATCTGATGAACGAACTGGAAGTCTCCCAGGCGTCGGTCAAGCGCGACCTGGACTTCCTTCGTGACCGACTGGGGTGCCCGCTGGAGTGGGACCGGAAGAAGCGCGGCTGGGTGATCCGGGACGACCTAGCCGAGGGCGGCCGGTTCGAGCTGCCTGGTGTATGGTTTGACTCATCAGAAGTGTTTGCGCTGCTTACCATGCTCCACTTGGTCGAGGGGGTCCAGCCCGGACTCCTTGAGGAGCACGTCGGCCCGCTGAAGACTCGCCTCCGCAGCATGCTCGCGGAAGGTACCAAGTCCGCCCGGCCCATAGAGCGCAAGCTCAAGCTGATTCACTTCGCGCCGCGCAAGGTCGAGCCCAAGCACTTTCAGACCACTGCCGGAGCGCTGTTGTCGGGCAAGCGCCTTCGCCTGCAGTACTGGAACCGTGACAGGAGGGAATCGTCCGACCGCGAGATTTCCCCGCAGCAGCTCGTGCACTACCGAGAGAACTGGATTCTCGACGCCTGGTGCCACCAGAAAAATGCTCTCCGGTCGTTCGCGCTGGAATCAATCCAGTCCGTCCAGGTTCTGGCCGAGCACGCGATTGAAGTCAGCCAGCAGGAGATGCAAGACCACTTCCGCAGCGGCTACGGCATCTTCGCGGGCGCGGCCAAGCACCGGGCGCGCCTGAAGTTCACGCCGGAGCGGGCGCAGTGGGTGGACAAGGAGACGTGGCACCACGACCAGTCCAGCGAGCGGCTCGTCGACGGAAGCTACGTCTTGGAAGTGCCCTACTCCAACGACCAGGAACTGGTCATGGACCTGCTGCGGCACAGCCCCGAGGTTGAAGTGCTCGGCCCGCCTGAGCTGCGCGCGCGGCTGTACGCCGCCTTGTGCGCCGCAGCATCGAAAAACCGCCCGGCTGAAGTTCAGTAGGTCACTCTTTGACCTAGTGCCCTCGCAAGAATGCCTTCCATGCTTGGGATAGGTCCAAGCAAGGAGTGCACGATGCGAATCAATCTTGCCCACCTGCGCGAGCGCGCCGCCAACGGCGGCTGGATTAACTTTGCGGTCTTCGACGCTCGTTCGTCATCTGGCTCGCAAAGCGACAACGCTCGACTGCTCGCCCAGCTGACCGCCCAGGCACGCGCGTCGAACCTGAGGGTCGAGCAGTCTGCCCTCGCCTTCTCCTCGGGTGGACGCACGCAGTTCTTCGGTAGCCCGCCGCTGGTGGACTACCTGTCCCGGAACGGCCTCCCCGGCTGGACCCACACCATCGACGCCTGACGCGAAAGGAGCCTGAATATGGCCAAGAACGCCCCAATCGGTGACAACGCCCGCCGCGGCGCCGTCCGTGACCGCTCGCAAGTCTTCAACCCCACGACCCAGACCTGGACCAAGCGCGACTCCGGCAACGGCCAGTTCATGGACCAGAAAAAGGACGGTGAGCCGTTCAAGGGTGTCCGCAAGGAGCACAAGAAATGAACGGACCGGCCCATCAAATCGTGGCCGGCCTCGCGACCGGCGTTTTCCTCGCCGAACAAGAGCGAAAGGCCGGCGTCCAGACTGCCAAGCCACTCTTGGCAGGCACCGCGGCCGCGGTCTTCACGAAGCTCCCGGACATGCTGGAGCCCGCAACCTCGCCGAACCACCGCCAGTTCTTTCACAGCGTCGCTTTCGCTGGCCTCCTCTGCCTTGCATTCCATGAGCTCGGCAAGTGGCAACCCGAATCCGCAGGCGGTGAGTTCCTGAAGGCCCTCGGACAAGTGGCCATTCCAGCCTACCTCATTCATCTCTTTCTGGACTCCCTGACCGCGAAGTCGCTCCCGCTTGTTGGTCGGTAGCATCCAAACAACGGCCTTGGGCATTTCATCCACAAGATTGATGAGAGCCGCCGGCTGCTGATACTTCTGTGCCGTCCTTTGTCGTGGCGCTTCTCCAGCGCTACCCTTGTCGAGTTCGGGCGGGTGAATAAGACGCAATAGAACACCTGCATTCGATTGCCTTCAGGGAGCCAACTTCAGCATGCACGTCACCTTTGGACTATTCCTGGACGCTCGCCAAGGCCCGTCCCCGACCAACTTCTTCAACAGCCCGGTCGTCGGCCGTCTCGGATTCCTCTCCCTGCTTGAGACATACCTCGGCCTGAGTGCGCCGGAAGCGTCCACGGCCAAACGCGTTGCGGTGTATTCCGGCCTGCTCCGGGTCCACGACAACAACTCGCGCTTCTACAGCGAGTCCCTGCAGGCCGACAGCATCGGAACCGCCGCGCGCCTGCTTGCCTGGCGAGACGAGTGGCGCCTCGGCGGCTGGGACGGAAGCGCTCAATCAACGCACCCTGTGCGGCTCCAGGAGCTGTCCGCCATCGAGAAGGCCGCCGCCGGCACTCTCCCACCCGGGGAGGCCGAGCGCTTGCTCCTTGTGGTGCAAGCACTACGCGCGTCCGGTCCCGGCCCCATCAAGTCGGTGAATCTGGTTGACCCGCCCGAGGACTTCCCGCTCCTGTGGCGACTGGTGCTCGACTGCTTGCCGGCCGTCGAAGTCCGACTTCCGCAGCCGCAGGGCGAGGGTCAGCTCCGCGTGGTCCAAGAACAGGCGCGGGCCGTCCTGGCAGGCCAACCGGCGGGTGGCACGGCTGCACCTACCGATGGCAGCCTCCTGCTGGTTCGTGCGCTCTCGGCCACGACCGCCGAGCACTGGCTGAGCGCCCACAACTCGCACGAGCCCGGAGACCGACTGGTGCTGGCGGAAGACGTCGGCGATTCGCTGGACGTTTCGCTGTCCGCGACCGGTGGGGTCAACTGCGGCTTCGAACGCCCGAGTCAGCTTCGCCCAGCCTTACAGGCGTTGCCCCTGGCCCTGGAGCTGTGCTGGGCGCCCCTAGACATCAACCGACTGCTGGACTTCCTGACTCACCCGGTCGGCCCGTTCAGCCGTCGGGCCAGAAGCACGCTCGCTCGTGCCGTGGCCAAGCAGCCCGGGATTGGAGGCGTGGCCTGGACTGCAGCCAAGGCCAAGCTTGCCGCCGGTGAGGATGCACAGGAAGTCGCTGACGAGGTCGCCTTCTGGCTCGAATCGGAGCGCTGGCTGCGCACCAGCGGGGTGCCCATCGATGCACTCATCGCTCGGGTCGACCGGCTCAAGGAGTCGATGCGGCGTCGCCTCATCGGCGAACCCAGCGACGTAGCCAGCTTTTCGGCGGCGCACCGCCAGTGCTCGGCCGTCCACGACGCATTGACCGAGCTGTCGCGACAAGGCTTGGCCAACGTGTTGCCCCGACAGATTGAGCAGCTGGTGGCCCACGCCACGCCAGCCGGGGCAACCAACCCCGCAGCCGTTGCGCATGTCGGCTGCATGCGTTCGGCCAGCACGCCAGCAGCCTGCATCGAGCCCGCCGACGAAGTGGTCTGGTGGATGCCGTCCACGCCTGCGCTGCCCTCGCCCCTGCCCTGGTCACCCTCGGAGATGGCGGCCCTGACTCAGCTGGGTGTTCAGTTGCGAGACCCCGCCCGCGAGCTGGTGTCGCTGGCCTCGCAGTGGCTTCGCCCGCTGCTGGCGCCACGCAAGCGCTTTGTACTCGTCTGTCCTCCGCCTGGCGCCGAGGTGCATCCGGTTCGCCAACTGCTCAAGCAGCTGCTGCCCGCATTCGAGAACAATGCTGTTGACCTCGATTCATCGATAGGCAGTTCTCTTGTCGGGACCATCGCCTCTCCACTGGCACCGCAGCCTCTGCCATCGGTGCCCCAGTCCATCCAACTCCCGCACCCCATAGCGCTCGGGGACTCCCCGCAGTCGTTCACGACGCTCAACGAGCTCTTCAACGACCCCGCCCTCTTCGTGCTGAAGCGAGTGGCCGACCTGGAGCCCACGTCCGTCCTGACGGTCGAAGAGGACAACCGACTGCTGGGCATCCTGGCGCATCGGGTGTTTGAGAAGCTCTTCGCGCACGCCGATGCCTTGACCTGGTCGAACTCCGTAGCCGTCGCCTGGTTCCGCTCTGAGGCCGACTCCCTCCTGCAGACGGAAGGCGCTGTCCTGCTCATGCAGGGCGCAGGGGTGAGCCAACAGCACTTCCGCAAGGTCTGCGAAGGAGCCATCTGCAGTCTCCTCGACCACCTAAGGTCCGCTGGAGCAACCCAGGTCCAGACCGAGGTCCAGTTCTCCGGGACCTTGGGCGCCGTTCCGCTGGTCGGCAAGATTGACCTGCTGGTCACACTCGGCGACGCGCGAACCGTTGCCCTGGACATGAAGTGGCGCAGCGACAACTACTACGCCGGACTGCTTCGCAATGGTGAGCACCTTCAGCTGGCGCTCTACTCCAGCCTCGTGGAGCAGGCGAACGGTGTCGCACCCGCCGCGCTTGGCTACTTCATTTTGGAAAGCGGCGCGCTGTACGTGACTGGTCCAGACATATTCCCAAAGGCGCAGGTCAGACGGCCGCCAGATGGCGTGACCGTTAGCACTCTCCTCGAGCAGGCACGGGCCACCTGGACCTGGCGCAAGCAACAGTTGGACGCCGGCACCATCGACGTCGTTCCAGTAGACCCGCCAGAGGACTTCAAGGGGCCTGACGGAACTCTTCCGGTCAAAGGTCCGAACAGTCGCTTTGACGGCGACCACCTCGTCTTGCTGGGAGGCTGGTAATGATGAACAACATCGAGTTCATCAGCGCGGGCGCCGGCAGCGGCAAGACTTATAAGCTGACCGAGACGCTCGCTCAGGCGCTCGAGTCCGGCGTCGCTCGCCCGCACGCCATCCTGGCCACGACCTTCACGGTCAAGGCCGCCACCGAGCTGCGCGAACGCGCTCGCTCCTGGCTTCTTGAGAAAGGACGCATCGACCTGGCCACCGCCATCGGCCAGTCCCGTCTGGGCACAGTCAACAGCGTGTGTGGCCAGATGCTCAAGCGTTTCTGCTTCGAGCTGGGCCTGTCGCCTGACCAGACTGTCCTGGCCGAAGGTCAATCCAAGCGACTGCTCAAAGCCACTCTGGCGGAGTCGATGGACGCCGCCGCACAAGCGGAGCTGGTTTGGCTGACGGGGCGGTTTGGCATTGAGCAGGCGGACTGGTCCAAGACCGTGGAGGCCGTCGTCAAGGCCGCGCTCGACAATGACGTCGCGCCAGTGGCGCTTCGCGCGATGGGGGCTCAGAACGCAGACGCGATGCTCGCGAACTGGCCTGCTCCGGCTGCAGGACCGGACCCGACCGACGCGCTGGTCGCGGCACTGTCCAAGGCGCACCAGGAGGTGGCCGCCTACGTCAACCAGCAGCTTGCAGCCAGCGCAAAAGTTGCCAAGAACCTGACTGAAGGGCTCGAGAACCTCCAGAATCTGGACCGCCTCTTCCGCGAAGGTCGCTGGTGCTGGCCCGACTGGATTGGCGCGGCCGGTATCGACGCCGGCGCCAAAGTGAAGACTCTTCTCGACCCTGTCAAGGCTGCAGCTCAGGCCCACGAGTCTCACCCCGCCTTCCATGCTGAGGTCCGCCGGTACCTCGACCTGGTGTTCAACCTAGCCGCCGACGTTCTCGACGCCTACGAGCAGGCCAAGAAGGCCCTGGGCGCCGTTGACTTCAGTGACCAGGAAGTACTGCTGCTGCGTGCGCTGCGGACGAAGCCAACCGTCCGTGAAGCCTTGGCAGCGGAGCTGGACCTCATCATGGTCGATGAGTTCCAGGACACAAGCCCGCTTCAGCTCGCACTCTTCGTCGAACTGGCCAAGCTCGCCAAACGGTCGGTCTGGGTCGGCGACCCGAAGCAGGCCATCTATGGCTTCCGCGGGACGGACGCGAGCCTCATCGCGGGCGTCCTCGGCGCCATCAAGGACTGGGGCGGCACCATTGGGAAGGCTCTGGACACCTCCAGGCGCTCCATCGAGAGCCTCGTCGCGCTGACCAACGGTGTGTTCGCCTCGGCGTTCGAGCCTGACCTGACACCTGCACAGGTTCAGCTGCAGCCGCTGCGCAAAGACATCCCCGACCAGGCCGCACTGCTGAACTGGAACTTAGAGAGCAGCCGAAACGACTCTGACTATCTGGCGCTCGGCCAGGCCGTCCGTGAACTGCTGTCTTCCGGGGTCCAGGTCGAAGACAAGGACACCAAGCAGCTGCGGCCGATTCAGGCGGGCGATGTCGGAGTGCTGTGCCGCTACAACGAGCAGGTCGAGTACGCCGTCACGTCGCTCACCCGCTGGGGCATCCCGTCGGCCAGCCCACGCTCGGGCCTGCTGGGCACCGCCGAAGCCATCTACGTGATGGCATGCCTGCGGCGCATGAACGACCCTACCGACACGGTCGCCACCGCTCTGGTTCTCACCCTGGCCGACGGCATGCCGGTCGAGGCCTGGCTTGAGGACAGGTTGCAGCACCTCGCCACTGACGGAGCGAAGTCCTACGAGTGGAAAACCAAAGGCAACAGCGCCCATCCGCTGCTGGCCAGGTTGGAGGAGCTGCGTCCAACGCTCACTGCTTTGACGCCACAGGAAGCGCTTCGACTTGCCGCCGCTGAGTCCCAGGTCGCACGGTTGGTCGGCCAATGGTCAGCCACCCCTCACGAGAGCCGCAACCGCTTGGCCAACGTTGAGGCGCTGGTCGAGTTCGGTAAGACGTTCGAGGACGAATGCGTTGCCGCGAAGCGGCCGGCAACCGTCAGCAGCATGCTTCGGTGGCTGGACGAACTCGCCAGCGCTGACGACGACAACCGCGCGACCTCGGCAGACAACTCGGTCACGCTCCTGACCTATCACGGAGCCAAGGGGCTGGAGTGGCCAGTCGTCGTGCTGACGAGCCTCGATGCGACGGCCCGAACTTCACTTTGGGGCGTTCGAGCAAGGACGGTCGGAGGTTTCGACCCGCAACAGCCGCTGGCCAACCGCTTCGTCCACTGCTGGCTCAAGACCTGGGGCAAGCGGTCCCAGCCACAGGCCGCCCTGAACGCCGAAGGCAGCGCCACTGGTCAAACCATGCAGGCCGAAGCCCTAGCCGAGAACAAGCGCCTGCTCTATGTCGGCTTGACCCGCGCCCGCGACATGAACGTGGCGGTCTCCTTCGTTCGGTTTCGCGGACCTGGGCGAGCCTGGGTCGAAGAGATTCAGGGCGCAGCCGGCCTGCTGTTCGGAGATTCAGGGAGCGTGGCGATTCCCGGCGGCCAGCAGCTCACCCGTTTGACAAAGTCGTGGAGCAAGGACGACTGCGCAGTCGAGCCCCCGGCCAAAGCCCCTGAGACTTGCCATTGGTTCACCCCTCGGCCACCTGTTCAGGGCGAGCCACTGTGGCATTGCCCGAGCTCTGCCTCCGGCGGCACTTTCAAAGTGGTCGAGACGGATGCCGTGGGGGTGAGGCTGAGCCTGGCAGGCAAGCCGGACATGACATCGCTGGGCACGGCACTCCACCTGTGCATTGCGCGCGCCGGCGTGCTGGGCGACGTCCAAGCCCCGGAGGTCGAACGCATCTTGACGACCTGGGCCGTCGCGCACTCGGTGGACAAGGATGCTGTTTGCGCCCAGGTTGAAGCGTTCCAGGCCTGGTTGGCCAAACGCTGGCCTGGCTGCCCCGTTCATGTCGAGGTGCCCATCGAAGCGGACGGCCCGAATGGCACTCGAATCCGAGGCCGCATCGACCTGCTGGTGGACGCTCCAGACAGCTGGATTCTCCTGGACCACAAATCGAATCCAGGCGGCGCCGCCAGGGACGACGACCTGGCGGCCGAGCACGGCCCGCAGCTCGAGTCCTACGGCCAAGCCCTCCTTGCTGCGACTGGCAAGCCCGTGAGCCAGCGATGGCTGTACCTGCCCGTCGCGGCACGAGCCGTTCGCTTTGCCTAAGGCCTTCCTCCCTGCGCCGCGGCATGGAGAGCCCCAAACGGCAGCGAGATGTGAATTCAAGCTCGGCCAGCCAAAAGTGGGCGGACCTTAGCGGCCCTATCAACAGGGGCGACAAGAACCGTTCACAGCTTTGGTGCCAAGTTCTGTCTTGGCGTGGTCCAAGACGCACTCACATAGCCAACCGACGAATGTGTGGCTTGCTCCGCTGCTCTTCGATGGGCGCAGTGAGCCACCAATTCATAATGTTGGACATACCAACACAGTGATCAGAAAAGGGAGCTCGTAAGTGAAGGGCTTGACGAAACGACGGTTCACCAATGTCCTACTGTCCGTCGTCGCATGTTGCCTGGTGGCTGCATGCTCTCCAACTCCGCCGCCAACACCGCTCGCCAATGCGGAAGGGCAATTCTTGGCCGAGTTGGCGCAGTTCAAGAAGCACGTTGAGCAGCGCGATCTACGCAAGAACGCCTACGACTATTGGTCTGACAAGCTGCTTGCGTCGAGCGCTGTAGCTCGGCAGGTACAAGCTGAGCGTGAATACGATCGATTGGCCTCCTCTGGTGCCTTCGGAAATAGTGAGCAGTTGATTGCAGCCAAGAAGCACACGCATGACAGCAGTACTGTGACCTCATCCGCAAGTGATGACGTCGCACGTGCTCAGGCCCTGCAGAACATGAAAGACACGCTCTTGAGCTACAGCGAGGAAGCCATTAAGGTACATGAGATTTACCTGCCGCAGCTGCAGAAGGCTGCCAAGAGTTACTCTGACTTGTACGAGACGGAATACGCGGCCGCAAGGACACGAGGTGACTTCTTGTCTCACTCCGAGCATGCCAAAGCCGCCCTGAAGGAGTTCGCTTTGCAGGAGTCGTTGGACCGCGCTTGGATCAACACGGAAAGGAAGCTTCTCGAGGATCTGGTAACCAAACCGAAGGGCTTGCAAAAGAAGTAGCCCCCGAGTGGCATAGAAGTTATCAAGGCCCGCAGCTGACGACGGTCAGCGTCTCTGAGTCGGTCCGGCTACTTACCTCGGTATCACCTGAGGCGCATCGTCAGGGCTTGGAAATGCGGATTCAGCCCGCACGGCTAGCCAGCGCAAACTTTCCACATGCTGTGTGAGATCGGAGATGAAATGACGCTGCCAATCAAAGCAGTTACGGAAGCTCTTGACCCCGCATCCCGAATTGCGGCGCTCAACACGGTCTTGAAGATTCTTGACACCTGGGGTGTTAGCCCCACAGGACGGGATGCCATTCTGGGGCTTGGCCAAAGCAAGCTAGAACAACTCCTGAACCCCAAAGCCGACGTTGAATGGCACGAAGAGACGTTTGAGCGGCTTTCCCATGTCCTCAACATCTACGCCTCACTGCAGGTTCTCCTGCGGATACCTGAGCGGGCGGACAAATGGCCTTCTCAACCCAACACTGCACCGCTCTTCGGGGGCCAATCGGCGATGGACCTGATGACCAGTGGCTTCCTGAGCGGTCTTGAGGCAGTTGCTGGATACTTAACGGCCCAGGCTTCCGAAGGATCAACGGCGTAAGGATCACAGTGCCGTCTCTTAGCAGTAGTGGATTGCCTTGGGATCACTTCACCAGCTAGCGGATATAGCAGGCGATCATTGCCGAATTAGAGGCTGCCCGTTTCTGACATTCAACGAACCGCTACGGTCCTGAGGCAGCCGGTGCAGGGAATCGACGACCATCGCTAGGCAGGAAAGAATGGCTAGGCAGGGCTTGACCGCGCACGGACCACAGCCGACCACGGCAGCATGCCCCCCCTCGAGACAACGACTCAGGCTGCAAATGGCCCTCGGCGCTGCCGTCAGTCGCTGCAGGCGAGGCGATGCTCAGACTTTGGACCGTCCCGCTCGGTAAGCGGCCAACGAACACATCTTGAGCTGAGCGCATGAACCTGGCAGGACGCCGTCAGTCCTGCCCTGCCTTTT
Organism: Burkholderiaceae bacterium; assembly: GCA_041913905.1. Classification (GTDB taxonomy): domain Bacteria; phylum Pseudomonadota; class Gammaproteobacteria; order Burkholderiales; family Burkholderiaceae_C; genus Roseateles_B. The sequence continues at coordinate 106,171 of JAYSEK010000008.1, forward strand.
CTGTGGGTCAGCGCTACATCGCCAGCCGCCGTTTCCCACACGGGCTCTTCGATTGGCGACTAACGCGAATCAGAGATGCTGCGGCGACGCAAAAGTTCTGTTTGCAGTTCTAAGTACAGCGATGCTTGGAACCAGTGGTCAGGGCCGCCTTCGGTATCCAGTGAATGCACCCAACGACCGATTTCTTCAGCCGGCGGAGCTCTGTCGCGAGCAGTGGCCCACAGCTGTTCGCGCAAGAGCTGGAGTTCAGTGTCGGTCATGCTGGCATTCTCGGCGATGCGTGACGAAGCGCACCTAAGCCGGTACCCAGTGATGAGGCAGCAGTTCGCCGATGTCGCTGGCCCGCTGCGTCGGCAGCCTGGTCAGCACGTCCTTCAGGTAGGCCCAGGGCTCCAGTCCATTGAGCTTGGCGGACTGGATTAAGCTCATGACGGCCGCGGCCCGCTTGCCCGCCCGCAGGCTACCGGCGAAGAGCCAGTTCGAGCGCCCCAGCGCGACCGGCCGGATGCGGTTCTCGACCCAGTTGTTGTCGATGGGCAGCATGGCGTCGTCAAGGTAGCGCGTCAGGGCTGCCCAGCGTTTGAGGCTGTAGTCGATCGCCTTGGCTGTGGCGGAACCGTCTGGCACCTTCTGCCGGTGCAGCGTGAGCCAGATATGCAAGGCATCGGCCACAGGCTTGGCCTGGCTCTGCCGGGCTTGCAACCTCTGCTCCGGCGTTGATGTTTGTGCATCGCGCTCGACCTCGTACAGCTTGCCGAAGTGGCTCAGCGCCTGCTCTGCGATCTGACTGCGATGGTTGGCCCAGAGCTCGTAGAACTTGCGCCGTGCGTGGGCCATGCAGCCCACCTCAGTCATGCCCTTGGCCAGCAGTGCCTTGTAGCCGGAGTAGTCATCGCAGACCAGCGCACCGCGCCAGTCGCCCAGGAACTCCATCGCGTGCTTGCCCGCGCGACTCTCCGCGAAGTCGTAGACGACGATGCGGCGGTCCTCGAACTGGCCGGTGCGGTAGCTCCACAGATAGGCCCTGTGCGTCTTGCCGGCGCCGGGGTCAAGCATTGCCACCGGCGTCTCATCGGCATGCAGCACGCGGTGGCTGAGCATCTCGGCCTTGAGCGCGTCCACCAGCGGCTGCAGTTGCACGCCGCAGGCACCGACCCGGGCCGCCGGCGTCGAGCGCGGCAGTTGCACGCCGGAGCGCGCATAGATGCCCTCCTGGCGATACAGCGGTTGGTGGTCTGCGTACTTGGCCACCAGCACTTGCGCCAGCAGGCCAGCTGCGGGGATGCCCTTGTCGATGACGTGAGCCTCGACCGGAGCTTGCACCAGGCGCTCACATTTGGCGCAGGCCCGCTTGCCACGGATGTGGCGCTCGACGGTGAACACGCCGGGCTCATAGTCCAGCTTCTCGGCCACGTCCTCCCCGATGCGCTTCATCTGGCAGCCGCAGGCGCACGGCGTGTTGCCGGGCTCGTGACGGAACTCGCGACGCGGCAGTTCGGCCGGCAGGGCCTGGCGCTTGGGAGTCTGGCGCTCAGGGTTGGCGGGCTTGGTGGCGAGTTGCTGCAACTCGCTTTGCACAGCCTCCACTTCATCGACCGTGTCTTCGAGAAGGCTGCGCTGATCGGCCTGGAACACCTCGCTGCTGGCGGCGAACTTCATCCGCTTGAGCACTGCGTTCTCGTGCGTGAGCTTGTCGATGGTGGCCTGCTTGTGGCGCACCTCGGTGAGCAGGCGGGTGCTCAGCTCGCGCAGCTGCGCGGGTGACAGGTCATCGAGCTGGGCTTCGTGGACCACGAGACTGGATCTTGCCGGCCTTGACTCCCGTAGGCATCGGCACTTGCGGCAATTGCACTACAGCACGCGAATGATCCCGGCCTCGCCCACCCTCTGCCAGGGCAGGCCCAACACGAGCGCATCGAGTTGCACCGGACTCAGGCTCAATGTGCCTTCGACTTGATGAGTCCAGATGAACTTGCCGCGATGCAGCCGCCGGGCGGCCAGCCAGATGCCGACACCGTCGTGCACCAGCACCTTCATGCGGTTGGCGCGTCGATTGGCGAAGAGGTAGGCGGTATGCGGATGCGCGGCGCCAAAGACCTTGACCACCCGGGCCAAAGCCGACTCCGTGCCAGCGCGCATGTCCAGCGGCTCGACCGCCATCCACACAGAGTCGATGCGGATCAACGCAGCAACTCGCGGGTCCAGGCGGCGAACTCGACCGCCGCTGATGTCGGCCAGTTGATCGTCATGGCAATGGCGCCACGGCGAAGTTCAACCTGAATGTCGGCGCCGCCGGCGATGGGTGTCGACGCCGAGGGCATCGTGGCAAGCGACACCGGAACAAAGCCGCTTGAGATCGCGGAAACCGATGGCTTGCCCTCACGCAGCAACTGCCGCCAGCGGTGCACGACATTGGCATTGATGCCGTGGCCCAGGGCCACCTTCGCCACCGAGGCGCCTGGCGCTGCGCATTCGGCCAGCACCTGGGCCTTCAATGCCTCGCTGTACGTCCTTCGCCTCGCGGGCTTGTCGCTTGTCATCGTGTCCACCTCTGATTACGTGGACACGATCCTTGCAGCCGCGATGCCTCAATTCAAGACGGGATGACCGGACGCATACCCCGCTCGGGTCGACGCTGGGAAAAGATGACCTGATGGGGAATCAAGCCCATTCGATCCAGTCTCAGCAAGTGCTTCAGAGGCAATGGCCCTTTCGCTCCTGAGAAATGAACGGTCCCAAAGTAAAGGGCGGCAACAGTTGCGCGTCCATTGGCGATCCACATCGCCTTCCATGCATCGTGACGTGTCTCATCCAGTGCGGTCTCTGTACCGTATGTCGGATCCCAGAGTGGTCGGCCGCACTGTTGGCAATAGCCAAGGGATGGGACCTCAATGCCGTCACGCCCGGCTGAACGAAACCGAACCGGCAGGCTGACCGGGCAACCGCAAGCGGTGCAGCCTTCGAGCATCATGCATTGATGAATAGGGCATTCGAGCCAAGCCCTGAATCGCCATTCGATGGGCAGGTAATGCTCAGACTGTTCAGCCAGGCACCGGGGACAGAATCTGAACAACGCAGCTCCCGAGGACGACCGCAGAAGAAAGCGTTCGCCTGTCAGGTCAACTATTTTCAGCGACAAGAGGATCCGTAGCGCACCTCTACTCTCGAAGAGTACGGCTGGCACCTCGACCTCAGTTGCAAACAGCAACCACCCCAGGGCTGCCAAGTCAGGATCGCCACGCGAAGTGACCCGCATGTGGGCAAGGAACTCCTTCCAGGTTGCTCCCTGCGAGAAAGCAGCTCGACACAGCCAGGAGCTGGGAGCCTCTGCCATCTGCATCGCGGGAAGATGGTAGAGCTGCTCGAGCAGTTCACTCATAGAGTTGTCCTTCAAACAGGTCTGGCTGGTGCATTTGCCTGCGCCTCCGAGACGCCCGATGATGCTCGTTTGCCAAGCGAATCGAGTGAAGACAGGTTGCGGCGAATGACTGGTCGGCCGCTGACTGGGCACGCCGTGCCATTCGCTCTATGCCCTCCTCATAGACCCAGCCATCGAGTGCACGTATCTCCGTAAGGCTTAGGTGGTCAAGCGCCCGACTGCGCCCCATTCCGCGGCCCAGGATCTCAGCCATCTCACGGGGGGAGCAGGCTTCAGTGGCGTCACGGGTCGCAATCCTTTGGTGCTGCCGCTCACGCACCCCGAAGGCATGGAGGGTAAGAAACGCCACCTCGACGCCAAGCCCAGATAGCCAACGAGGAAGCAAGCACTCGTCGGAGGATTCGGCAGCGAACGACGCCCGTGACAACGCCCGGCCATAGAGTTGGCGGTAGGCCCACCTGCACCAGGCCAAGACTGCAGGGTCAACACTGCCAAGCTCAGTGGAAGCGCTCGCAAGCTCCCAGCGGCATTGGCACACTGTCAAAGCCGGCCGATTCCAACTGATCGATCGACCGCATTTGGCACACCGATCAACCAGATGCCGTCCATGCACATGGCAAACGGCGTATCCGGACACCATCCACACCCCAGCGCAATAGCCATCGCTGCGCAAGCACTCTGGACAGACCTGCGGTCGACTCGGTCGCAACGAAAGTGGGCTTGACCACCCGCGGTCCTGGTACTGGCAAATCTCGCCTGTCACGCGATATCGCTGCACCAAACTGCGACTGAGCCAGCTGCGACTCACACCGGCAATGCCGGCTAGCGCTGAGATGCTAGCTTCACTGTCCGCACGGGCACCAACGCCAGCGAGCTGATACAAGCTCCGCAACCGCAAGCCGTTCATCTGCGCGACGCGGAATAGCAGCCCTTGCCCACACTCGTCCCGCATTGGCAACACGGATACCGGCAATGGTGCGCGATCATGCGTGGTCATATGGATTGGCGTCACGCGCCCCCCGGAAGACCCGCCCGAACGCAGTTCGCAAGTGCGGCAACTCGACAGCACGCACCCCTGCATCCTCGGCCACCATTACAGCCTCGAGCACCAAGTGTTTGAATCTATCCAAGGAACCGGAGGTGATTTGATGGAGGCGCTGCACCTGCTCAGCGTTGTCCAAAATGCCCAGGTCAATGGTGTCGGACAGGGCGACGAACGCTCGAACGAAGGCGTGCCACTGAACCGTCGGTTGAAACCTATCTAGCCTCACCCTTGCATTCATACGTCGGCCCAGCCCTTCATCAAGGCGGTGCAACTCCTCTGACGAGACATCACCCAACAGGACTAGCGACAACGGCACACTGTCCATCAGCGAAATCAGAGTCGCGGTTGCGGAGGTTCCGGCCTTGTCGGACCTAGACATGCTGCGTTGGAGCAGCAAGTGTTCTGCCCGATCGACAAATAGCATCTTCGTCTGACGCTGCTGAAGCGCAGATGACAGGATCTCCGCCTTTTGCCGAACCCGCTCACCTGTCACTCGCGGGAATGGATACTTGACTGCTCCGAGCAAAGATTCAAGAACACTTCCGCCTGTCGGGTGCTTGCCGAGTTCGATCAGCAATGCCGACGACGTTCGATCGACCAGACTGTTACTGGGCAAAGTGCGTATGAAGTAGCGGGCCAGCTCCGAGCGCCCCATGCCGCCATGCCCCGCCACAACTACCCCCTGACCAACCGACAGCACACCAGCGAGTTGAAATGCTCTGTCGAGCGCTTCCAACGCCTCCTTGAACCGCGGGTGAATCACCAGGCGCTTGTCGAGGGCCGTAGCCACCTGCAAGGCCGCGCTCGAGTAAGTAAAGGCCCGGCGTTTCAGTGTCTCCTCCGGGCCTGGGTCGGCGTACTCATAGACAAAGGACGAATTGAGGTTGGTTCTCATGGTTCAGAGGTAAACGGTTTCGAAGTCTGGAATCGCCTCGGGCTGCAGTGGATTCGACGTCGGAGGAAGGACCAACGCTTCAGGCGCCGGGACGAGCGTCGCTCCACCAAGCACTCGCGCGGAAGTGAACCCAAAGGTTCTGGCGTACTCCCTCGCGTCGGCCCGCTTCAGCTTGGCGGTGTTCGTCCGCCAGTACTCATCGAGCGTCAGGCGTGCATGCATCAGTTGATCCTCTGCACTCTTTAGCTTCAGATCCTCCCTTGCGAACCGCCGAATCTGTAGGTGCTGATTCCAGGACAGCCCTTGCGCGTACTCATGCCACCGACAGGGCGAAGTCACCCATTCCCCGGTCACTGGATCCTCGACGTAGACGCATTGCATGTCGTCTGGATCCCACTTCACCAATGTCTTGAAGTTCTTCCCGTAACGACGCCGCATGCCGAGCAGTTCCCCCTGCCCGAATGGCAATCCGTGAAGCTCGATACCCCCCTGAGACACCGTCAGTTGCTTCGACAGCGCAGACGAGAGCCGGAACTCGTCCCACGACCCGGGATACTCGACCGGCGGCATTTGCTCGATGCCTTCCGCGAACAAGTCGTAAGGCCTCGCCAACTTCCGATCGTTGATCGTGAAGGGGTAGACATCAGTCGCGAACATCACAAGGCCCCGGACGAGCGCCGAGAAGGTGATAGCCGCATCCTTCATCGGATCGATCCTTAGCACATTGGCCTGGTGTTTCCTAACACGGCCACGAACCAGTGTGAGTCCACCGAGTGTGCTGAAGAACCGCTCGACGTGCGGCTTTAGCCATGGTGTGCGCACCTTGCAATACATTAGGTCAGCGCCTAGATCCCAGCACATGCGCTTGAATGACCGCGCATGAAACTCAAGCCCGTTGTCGACGATCAGAAGGTCCGGCAGCCCTCTGGCTAGCCAGTCATGCTCAAGCTTCAACCCCTTGACCAAAAGGTCCTTAGGCGTGACCGCATTCCTGACCACGCCACTCACGCTAGAGACGCCAGGCCCATAAAAGCTCAAGTAGAGCCCAAGCAGGTATCCAGAGTACGCGTCGATGACCACCGTGAGCGTTGGCCGACCCAGCGGTATTCCGGTTCGATCGCAGATGACGACCCAGTCAAGGATCGTGTGGTCGACTTCGACACGCTGCAACGGCGCAGTAGCACCGTCTGCACCAAAAGCCGTCCGGCATAGCAGTCGGGCTCGAGCAGGGCCATCACGACTCGCCACTCGGTGGTACGCGTCAACATCCTTGACGCGCCGCGACAAGGTTGACAGACTGACGTTGGCCTGTGCCGGGCCAATCTGGCCTTGGCTGGCAAGTTGGCGCGCCGCTTGACGGATGCAGTCCAAGGCATGTTGAAGCGTGTGCTTTGCCCGAGTGAAGTAGACCTCGCGCAACACGTTGATGATCAACTCGTCGAGCAACGGATGAAGACGGCGGGCCCGCCGGCGCCGGTAGTTCCTGCTCACCAAAGCGTGAGCACTGAATTGGGAGTTCTCATACTGCCGCGCCCAGGCCATTACCGTTGATGCTGATGGAGGCCGCTCTTCACGACGTTCGGCCACTATCCTAGTGACGCTCTCGACGCGGTCACGCTGCCCTCTCGTGATGTGCGCCGCCCTCAGCGCCTTCATGTAATCAAGTCGCCGTTCGACTATCGCGGCGTCCTTATCTGGCAGAGCGGCAATGCTGATCGGAAACTGGGCAGTTCGCGTTGTCGCCCCATCCGAGCCGCCGCTGGGGTCAAGAACGATGCTGTAGGTGCCAGACCAGATGCGCTTGAGCAATTCGGACGCACGCAAGGTCTGGGGGCGCCGAGTCGCCATATCCTCAAGCAGTACCTCATCTGGTGACAGGAACCTCACCAACTCCAGGGCGCGTTCACCATGCCGCACAACCAAGCCAGCGTGCAAACTGATTCGCATGGTCCGCCTCCTCATTGAGTTGCGAATTTGGAATGGGAAAGACGAGCGCTGAATGCGCCGTCCGGACGTTAGGGCCTGTTGTGATCCGCCTGTGCGCCATAAGGTGGAGCACCACTTCCATCTGAATTCCCTCTCGCTGAATGAGCCTGCCTAGAGGGATGCCGGCCGTATGCGACCGAATCACTTCGAGTGCCTTCTGAGCTTGCAACGCTGGCACGGCACCTTTACGGTAGCGGAGCACATCGGCCGTACGTAGATGTACGCGGTCAGTGCGTAGCGTTCGTTCGGTCGCCAGGAGGAATGTGATGCCTCGCGCACTCAACACTTCACGGGCTTCATCGAGGGTGTCCTTGTACTTCGACACCTTGGACTGGGGCTTCACCTCAATGACGCACCGGGTCGATCCGAACTCGGCGAGGAAGTCCGGGGTGTACTTCTTGCCACCGCGCAGACTTAGCCTGAACGGCTGATGCCGCAGGTCAGTGAGCCACGGATAGAGCACGGCCTTGTAGACCAGGTCGCGCTCAAGGCTCGACTCGGCTTCGACTGGCGCCTTGACCAAGCCGGGCAGGTTCAGGATATGCACGGTGCGCGCGGGCGAGCGCGATACAACCTTGCGTGTTGTCGTCTCCACAGGATCTCCTGGGTGAGTTTGTCCACAGCGACTGAGCTCAAGGAGCAAGAGTCACTTGACAGGCGTACCCTGGGGAGAAGAAACTTAGATCGCCACAACCGTTGGGTTTCTTCCCGGCGGGAACGCCGGTCACTTGAAAGAGTGGTCGGCGTTTTTTATTGCATGTCAACCTCCAGTCGTTCTTGACTCGCTGCGGATTGGCGCACCCATTCCATCACTCGGCGGGCAACCTCTTCCGTCTGGAAGCATTGGTGGCGCCGACCCGGAATGACAACCGGTGTCAGCTCAAGATGCCGGCGGCGCAATGCGATGCGCAGCGCATTGGCAGAGCTGAACTTAAGGACCTGCGCGACCTCCTCAGTCGTCATCAGCGGTCCGAATCGATTCAACAGTACTTCTTCGGTCTGTTCCATTCCGTGCCAGTCCACTGACTTAGTTCGTCAGTGAAGTTTCTGCGGGACCACTCCGCGGCGTCCAGTACATTCGTTCAGAAAAAAATGGGATTTCTCTGAATGACCGTTTCGAACTTGATGGAGGGCTTTCAACTTTGGGCAGAGATCAAGCGCCGCTCGCAAACCGAGCGGCAATCAAGGCGTGGGCCGAGGCGAGTCTCGCCTTCAGCGGCCTCAATCCAAAGCAAATGGCCGCGTACTTCCGAAGCGAGGATGGGAAGCCCTCGACAAAGTTCTACTCCTGCCTCAGGTACGGGCGCTCCTTTCCTCGACTCCAGCTCGATACGGGTGAGTTGGGGCCAGCCCTGACCATCGAAGCCGACTATCCCGGCACATTGAAATGGCTGCTGCACCCGATGTGGCAGATCGCAGCCCTGTGCCCCGATATCACCATCGCCGAAGTGCACAGGCGAGCAGTTGTATTGCGCCCAGATGTCCGACGGCTGCTGTTCGATGGTCCAAGCGACCAATTGCGTCGCAGCGAGGCGGTATCGAACCATCTCTGTTCAACGCTTGCCGAGATTGGAAGCTTGGATGCACTGGCGGCAGTCTTCTACCTTGGCTTGGAGGCTTGCGCTTTGGAAGATCCCCGCGGCGTCCTGATCGCACGAAGTACTATTGAGCGCCTTACAGAGAGCTGGGCTTGCCTCCAGCCCCTTTCGTCGACGACTCGCCGGTGGGTTGAGGTAGCTTTGGTCAGGGCACTAGATACCTTCGATGTTGACGATGGCCCCATTGACGCTTCAGTTGCATCGCTCATCGTCGCAGCGGACATTTGTTCTCAGTACCTGCCGCGTAGTTCTACCGGCGCGCTAATGATCAGCCCTAGTGCCTACGATTGGCTTGCCGAAAGGCTCGCCGCGAAAGAGGCGACTCCAGGCACTCAAGGCTGCAAAGACAAATGAAGGCCCCTCTGGCCTGACCACTCCCTTCGCCCGGATCACTTCGGTTGATCGTCTGGCTGGTATGCAGCGATCTCGGTCTCTCACCGTCATCCGGCGTGAGCCCGATGAGGGGCTCATAGCGGTCATTGGGGCTTGACCAGGGGCACGCTGAAGAGACCGGTCTGCGGGCGGGACCGGCCATTCGCGACAGCCCATGCAAGTGGAATCGACCTCCGCTTCATCGGGTGTCTGCTGCTTGCTTCTCTGGACTCACGCGACCGACCCGGAGAAGTTCTTGCGGGCCTACCCAGGCACCGCCAAGTAGCCGTTCAACGTTGAAGCTCAGCCGCGAGCGGTGACTTGCCGACGCGAGTCGGCTCGAGCTCAGAGCCCAGACTTACTTGAGCTTGAAGGTGCTTTCTGCCCAACCGGCTTGTCCTGTTCTACGGCTCGCGATGAACGGTGTCGCCTTTTGTGCCCATGACAATCACCCACCGATTGGAGGGCCTTGCAGGATGTGCCCAACGCTGGAGATCGGCATTGAAGTGATCGGTCGAACTAGCGGACTCGGCCACCTGCCGCATCTGATTCCAACGAGAGCAATTCACTGCTCACCACCTGCCTGCAGTCATCCACCATCTCGCGAGTAGCCACAAGCGTGCTGGAATTTTCTCGGAATCGGGATCCAGTCAACGTACCTTAAGCCCCGCGCCTGCAATGGCTCGCTCGCTTTGTACATGTCGCCGAATGCCGGGTACCGCCGCCGATCAAAAGGTCGCCGCGCAGGCTGCCAAGTTCTTCGCCAAGTCGTCGATGTTTGGTGTCGAGGGTGGGTTGACGTCCTTCGAGCCCACGGAGCCGATACCCAACGCGTCCTTGATCTTCTGGATGTCCGGCGCGGCGATCGTGATGTCGCGCTGGGCTTTGCGCAGTTTGCGCAGCACGTCGAGCACACTGTCGCGCACGATGGCGCTCAGATGCAGGTCCGGGTGCGATCGGCGGACATCCTTGTGGGTGGTTTGATCCTCGTCGGTCTTCGCGGCAGCCAGCTGGTCGCGAATGCAGAGGAACGCATCGGCGGCTCGCTCGTAGTTTCCGGCCTGGACCTTGACGCTGTACCGCTCGGCCACGAGACCGCTACCACCAGCCACTACCGCCGCGCGACGAGCAACCCTTAGGTGCTCGGTCGCACCCGCGAGGACGGCGACCACCGTGCCGACGAAGCCCAACTCCGACAACAGCGCGTTCTCCGTGAACAACTCGTCCGCCTTCTTCTGATGCCAGGCCGCCAATTCGTCGGCATACCGATGGTATTCAACGAGGCTACCATTGTCGGGCCCCGTATACATGGCGGAGCCGGCCTGCTGGAGCTCGGAGCGTGTGGGCTCCTTGTGAATGTCGGGCCGCAGATTCGCGCACCCCGAAAGCAGCATGGCTGCGGCAAACGAGCCAATCACCGTCGCTCGATATGAGTTCATCGCTTCCTCCCCGTTTGTTCGACCCATGCGTGCGTGCGCTGGGTAGCAAATTTGAAGAGCGGGGCACCGCGTTGTCAACCTAGAGTCTGGGGATAGGCGACTCCCTCTTGACTAGTTTGGGGCGACGTGTATGCAGCCTAGATCCTCCTTCGGCGCGATGGCCGGTCAGGGTTTCAGTTCGGCCGAGCGCGTTCCGCGCTGGAAGTCGAACAGAGAAGGGGTCTGCGCCTTGTCGGCCGTGGCGTCGCGCCAGTCGGCACTCGGCCTGGGGTCCCGGTGCACAGCTTTCACCCGGCCAGCGCGGATGTCCTCGTACAGCGACGGCACGCGCCGCTCGCCGTACTGCAGCCACTCCTTCAGGCTGAGCACGCCGTCTTCGTCGAGGTCGGCGTTGCGCCGCCGCGGGCCGCTTCCTTTCTCCTGGAAGCCGTCCACGACGAGCGCGTACGTCAGCAGTCCCTGTTGGATCTTCTGCACCTCCAGCGCCACGTCGCTGGCCTGTGTGGCCGCCAGGATCATCATGCCCTTGTCGTAGGCAAGTTGCCCCAATCCTCGGTCGCCCATCGGCCCGGGCTTGAACCCCGGCTGGTCCACCGCCGAGGCCGAGTGGCAGGCATCGATGATCATCGCCAGCTGCCCGGCATCCACCTCGCGCAGCCACTGCGACAACTCCTCGCTGGAGACGAACCCGGCCAGCACGCGCGGCCCGAATCCGGGCTCCTTGCCCGAGTCCGAGGGCAGCAGGTAGAACTGCCCACTGCCCGGGTCGGTGTAGCCGTGACCCGAGAAGGCGATGACCACCAGATCGTCTGGCGTGGCCTTGCGCAGCCGCTCGACCGCCTTCTTGTCGATGCCCGCCACGCCCGCGAGTCTGGCCCGCTCAGACTCCGACCTGCCCGCCAGCAGCTCCAGCACCGCCCGGATGTTGGCCTTGGTCGCCTGTCGCGTGGCCGGCACCCCGGGCCGGGCCGCCTCCGACACCAGCGTCAGCAGCACCACCTCATGGTCCTTGATGCTCGCCAGCGCTGTCCCGAGGTTGCGCGCGTCCTTGGCCGCGAAGCTCAGGTCACGCCTCCCGAGGTCGTAACGGTTCACCCCCACCGTGATCACGTAGGCTTTCCGGGACCTCGCAGTGCTCTTCGTTACCGGCGCCTCGATCTGCCCTACCGAAACCGTTTCGCTCTTGATCTTGTCCTCGTTGAACGCGTACGCGGTGAACTTGACCGGCCAAGCGTCCTCATGGGTCGGCAGCGCGACACGGAAAGTAGCTCGCGTCGAACCCGCGCCGTCTTCGATCGGAATAAGACTCGTGGCCCGCCACTGCTTGATGCCCGCGACCTGTCCGACATCGGACCTTGGTCTCGGATATTGACCGACGAGCTGTTCGTTCCTGAAGAGTCGCAGGTCGTACGCTCCCGATCTCGCGGAGTCGTCGACACCCTCGGCTACCTCGACCGTGATTTCCGCCTCATCGGCGCCCTCTCCCGCGGCCACGCGCCGAAAAGCCTTTGCCCTCACGATCGGTTGAATCGTGTTGACAGTCGTCAGCATTGGCGGGCGAACTTCTTCCTTGGGTTGCCTGAGCTTGGATAACAGTCGCGGCTCGAAGTAAGGCCGCATGAAGGCTTCGAACGGGATTGCGCGCCGAGGACGCTGGGGCAAGACCCAGTTGAGGGCGGACAACGTGTCGAAGTTCTTCGTATCGAAGCGCCCATCCGGCGCGACGACGAGCGATGCACCGTCGCGTAGAGTCATCAACGTTGCGATCTGTCTGGCGCCCTCGCGATCGAAGAGGTGAAGGCCAATGTCGCCCGCGGCCGCAACGAAGTTGCCACTCCGCGGCAGATCAAAATCCCGAATCTCTCCGCTGCTGGGAACATAGCGCAGCGTGCTGTCCTCGTCCCCGTCGATCTTGATACGGCGCAACACGCCATCCGCCAGTGTGACGAGACTGCCATCGCAGTCGAGCCGCGCCTGTAGGCGCTGTGCTCGGGTCGCTCCGCGCTGGAGCGTTGGAAGCTTCACCGGCCGGCCGGTCATCGAACGCGTGTCGATGAGAGTGAATCCGTCGAACGAATCGCCTGCCAAGAGCTGGGAATCGTCACAACTGAACGCAAGAACTTTTGGCAAGAAGGCCGCGCGCGTGACATCGAAAGTACGCGCATCCTGACCGAGCTTGACGACATTGGCGTGAGCGAATCCCCAGAACGCCGCGAAGTTTCCACGCGGGGAGACAATGACGTCGGTGGGTCGGCACTGCGTCGGGAATTCAATGCACTTCAGCGCCGTTCTGCTGACCACGAGCGTTCTCAAGTCGACGGTCGCGATCATCGTTCCCTTTTCTTCCTTCTCCCGTATCGCGAAGTCGGGGATGGTCACGGCCCAGGCGATGTCGCTGCCGGCGCTGATTCCGAGGTCAATCACTAACCTACCGCCGATCGGGAGTTCGGTCGGCGCCTTGTCGAAGGGTTCTTTCCAAACGAGCAGCGTCGTCGCGTCCCTGTCGAACATCGCGTTCGCGAAAAGGAACCGGCCATCCGGCGAAAAGACGTACCCGCCGAGTTGTTGAGGACGCCGATCGACCTTGCCGAACATCGCTTTAGTTTGGCGCGTTCCAGTGTCGAAAAGGTAGATCTCGTCGTCGCACGCGCTGATCGCGACGTAGCGGCCGCTTGGAGCGACTTCCGAATTCATCGACAAGCAGGGCCTGGCGACTTCGGAAGACAACGGAATCTCGACGACGCCACTTTTGAAATGCCCCCTTCCGAGCATGAGCAGGGGCGTTCCAAGTTGGAGATTCCAAACGGATACGAAGCCCGGCCCAGAGAGTGCGGCGATGTCAGCGCGGGCGTTGACGCGGACCTTCGAAACCGGAATGGGTACGTTCTCGACCGAAGGCAGTGGGTCAGCTCGCACGCCGGTATCGGCGTCGAGTACGACCGGGGCCGATGATTTCACGCCCGCGATCAATTGACGACCATTCGCGATGAACTGCAATTTCTCGACGAAGCCGAAGTCCACCTTGGTGCTGACACTCCACAGCACCTTGCCAACCTCGGAATCGATCATCGTGACGTTGCCCCAATCGTCCAATATCGCGAGCTTGTTCGCGTTAGGAGCGGCAACCATTCGACTCACCCCTGTATTCGGAATCAGGGTCCCGATCAGGTGCCCGGCGTCCGCAGCGCGGCTGTCGGCCTGCCAGACTGCGATACCGGACGTCCCGTCGCGGACCGTGTAAGCCCTTCGAGAGTCGTGGGAAAGTGCCGCGGCGATCACGCCATATCCGAATTCGCGGTCGAACCTGCTGATCAACTTGCCCGTCGCCGCATGGATTAGTGCACTACCGCCGGTCTGAATGTTCGGCGAGGGCAGCGCGCCCCACCCCCAGGCCGCGAGCAGTCGACTACCGTCGCTCGACATCTCGAGGGCCCAGGGCTTGGCGCCGAGCGACGTCTTCCAGATCAATTGGCCCGTGTCCAGATTGCACGCTCTGACATCTCCTCGCACGTCGGCGGCATAGCTCACGCGGCCGGTCGGAGAAACTTTGATCGCCTCGATGGGACCCTGCCCGGAGTGACACGGCGCGAGGGGTGCAACGCCCGGAAGACCCGATCGCCAGGCGTGAAGGACGCCGTTGCTGGCGCCGACGACCACCGTGGACCCGTCGTTAGCCATCGCGATCGGACCCACTGCCGGAAGGAACGCCACCGCTCTACCCGACTTCAGCGACGTGATCTGCGTGATGGCAGCCGTCCTTGACGCCGTGGCCGCCGTGTTGCCATCCGTTGACACCAAGGCGTCGACCCAATCGATCGAGCTCTGAGTGATCCTCAATATGGGCTGTTCGCTCGTCGTCGCCGTCGTCTGTGCCCTGACACCGAAACAGGCCAAACCCAGCAATACCGTACCCGTCAGTCTCACAAGGCGCTGCAAGGTGCCGTTGCCGGACGCAAGCACGAGCCGAGGCGCCGCTTCGTGACGCAGATGCATCTGTCCCTCCCGGAGCGATTGTTCGAATCCACTGCCAACCCTGCCCGTGACATGGACCGAGTTCTTAGATCTAGGCGGCGCAGACCGCTCACCGGTACGTCTATAGGCCGCGACGACGAGGAATGCTCCCCGCTCCTCCTGGAGCGTCTGCTGTAGCAGAGCTCTCTCGAGTTTGTAAGCCTTCATTGCCGCGGCGTTCCGTGCTAGGGTTTCAGTTCGGCCGAGCGCGTTCCGCGCTGGAAGTCGAACAGAGAAGGGGTCTGCGCCTTGTCGGCCGTGGCGTCGCGCCAGTCGGCACTCGGCCTGGGGTCCCGGTGCACAGCTTTCACCCGGCCAGCGCGGATGTCCTCGTACAGCGACGGCACGCGCCGCTCGCCGTACTGCAGCCACTCCTTCAGGCTGAGCACGCCGTCTTCGTCGAGGTCGGCGTTGCGCCGCCGCGGGCCGCTTCCTTTCTCCTGGAAGCCGTCCACGACGAGCGCGTACGTCAGCAGTCCCTGTTGGATCTTCTGCACCTCCAGCGCCACGTCGCTGGCCTGTGTGGCCGCCAGGATCATCATGCCCTTGTCGTAGGCAAGTTGCCCCAATCCTCGGTCGCCCATCGGCCCGGGCTTGAACCCCGGCTGGTCCACCGCCGAGGCCGAGTGGCAGGCATCGATGATCATCGCCAGCTGCCCGGCATCCACCTCGCGCAGCCACTGCGACAACTCCTCGCTGGAGACGAACCCGGCCAGCACGCGCGGCCCGAATCCGGGCTCCTTGCCCGAGTCCGAGGGCAGCAGGTAGAACTGCCCACTGCCCGGGTCGGTGTAGCCGTGACCCGAGAAGGCGATGACCACCAGATCGTCTGGCGTGGCCTTGCGCAGCCGCTCGACCGCCTTCTTGTCGATGCCCGCCACGCCCGCGAGTCTGGCCCGCTCAGACTCCGACCTGCCCGCCAGCAGCTCCAGCACCGCCCGGATGTTGGCCTTGGTCGCCTGTCGCGTGGCCGGCACCCCGGGCCGGGCCGCCTCCGACACCAGCGTCAGCAGCACCACCTCATGGTCCTTGATGCTCGCCAGCGCTGTCCCGAGGTTGCGCGCGTCCTTGGCCGCGAAGCTCAGGTCACGCCTCCCGAGGTCGTAACGGTTCACCCCCACCGTGATCACGTAGGCCCTTGGCTTGCGCAGCGGCATGTCCGGCGCTACCAAGAACTTGCTCCTCGCCGTTTCGCTCTTCACCCGGTCCTCGTTGAAAGCGTAGGCCGTGAACTCCACCGGCTTGCCCCGTTCCTTGCTTGGCAATGCAACCCGGAACACGTGCTCCGCCTCACGCTTGCCCGCATCCATCGGCACCAGGCTTTGCGCGCGCCACGCTGCCAAATCCAGCGATCCCTGCGCTCCCGTCCGCGGCTGCGGCCACTGACCGACCAACTGCCCGTCCCGGAACAGCCGCAGGTCGTGAATCGAGGCATGCGGAGAACCCTCCGAACTCTTCGCGACCTGCACTCGGACCAGCGCAGCGTTTCCCGAAGTCGTTGGAGACGCCTCCCGAATCGTGACGAGCGGTTGGACTCGATCGAGTCCGACGATCGAGCGAACCGGCGGAAGCGCACCTGCGTCAAAACCCAGCAGGCGAGGCAACAATCGAGGTTGGAAGTAGTCGCGCATGAAGATCTCCAGCGGCAATGGAGCGAAGTAGTCGTCTCCGACAACCCAATGCGCGCCTTGCACCAGGGTGAGATCGATGTTCGTGTCGAACCGCCCGTCGGGGGATGCAACGATCCACTGCCGCTTCTTGTCGAGAAGGACGATGTTGCAAATTTCCTTCCCATTCTGGTCCTCGACCCGAACGTGATCGCCTCGATTCACGAATCGAATCCGCCTTCCACCGAACACCCCCCACTCTCTCGATTCGATCCCGGCCTCGGGGCTTAAGCCTTTCGCGCCTTCGCTCATCGTCCCCTTTTTGAGGTCGAGCAGCAACTTGGTGTCGTACCACACCTGGGTCGCGAGGACGGACGCTTCGTCTGCCAAGCCCGTTCTTTCCACGCGGTTCGACCGGCTCGTCAATCGAGACACCTCGGACCAGTCGGTTGTGTCGAGGACGATCACGTCGCCGGACTCCGAGGCTGCGGCCAGTCGGGGCGATGCCTTGCTCAAAGCCACCGAATGGATGTCCCGGAGAGCGATCGATTTCTCGAGAATCGATGGCTCGATCGCTTCGCCGGGCCCCATCGTCCATGCCTTCAACCCCGAGCCCGAAGAAACCACGACCCGGCCGTCTCGGCGGACATAGGACGCCGATTCGATCGAGGTTTCTGCTTCCATGGGAATCGACGCGACCAGCCGCCCGCTGGCGAGCTCGACGATAGCCAGTTCCCCCCGCGTCGACCGGCCAAGGAGATGCGCCCCATCCTGGTCCAGAGTCCAGTCGGACAACGAACGCCCGGCTTCGACGTCGAGCAGAGCAAGCGCCTCCAAGTCGGGCATGCTCCAGCGCCGCAACACCTTGGCCTGCTCGTCGGCGCAGTAGAGGAGTCGCCCTGAAGGGTCCATCGCGATGGATGCCCGACCGTTGGAGCAACGCAGCGTCTGCCGGAGTTCGCCGGATCGGAGATCCCACAAGGTGACGCGTCCATCCTCGTTCGAAGAGGCGAGGAGTCTCTCGTCGGGTGCGAATGCCAGGAACAACGACATCGTCCCGTTCTGAAGGGTCATCAACTCACGCGTCGTGCGCGTGTCCCAAATCTTGATCGTCCGATCCAAGCTTCCTGTCGCGATATATCTCGCCGTGGGCGAGAACGCGACGGCCCGCGCGCTGTGGTGGATCCCCGACTCAACGTACAGCCGCAGTTCTTGCCGTGCGCAGGCGTGCGTCGAACTCAGAAGCGAGACGAGGAACGACAGCCTGGCGAACCAGGCGCGGTTACCTGCGAACGCGTCCCGCCACCTTTGGCTGCTCGTTGCGGGACGCCATCGGCCGCGTGCCAACATCTCGCCTATATCCCCTTGGGCCTGATATCCAGCGTGGACGTTTCCTCCTCGGCACGGGGAACGCCCTTCGGCTCGGTCAACCCGTCGAAGAAAAGCTCGATCTCCCGTTCCCGCCGCTGCTTCAAGCCCTTGAACGGCTTGCCATCCGCGAGCACCCACCGACGAAATTGCGTCGGGACGCTGTCGAAGCGGTTCTCCTTGATTACCTTCAGCAAAGTCGAAGTGTTGAAGTTTCCTGCCCCGACGTTGAATACGAAATCGCACAGCGCACCGAACTGCGTGTCGTTGAGCAAGGTCTGGTGATTGCGGATTGCGAGCTGAACGGCGGTCTGTGCTCGGGCCATGTCCGCGAGAAGCAGACGCGTACCCTCTTCCTCGGAAATTCCACCAAGGAACTCCTTGGGCGTCTTTCCATCGCACCGACTCCTGTACGCCAGATGCCCGTAGCCGACCGTGCAGAACCCCGCGGCATCGTTGTAGAGCTTTGGAATCCAGCCTTCGGAAACCTTCGTCAGCTGCAGCCCTTTTTCAGGGATTGGGCGCAACGCCTCGCCCGCCGGCAATACGGCCCTGTCTTCTTCCAGGAGAATTCCAGGGGTGAGCTTGTCGTCGTAGGTGTCCACCGATGGACTGCAGCCGTGCAGTCCGAAAACCGGTGAAAGCAGAGCCCAAATGCCGAACGAGCGCCGATCCGATCTCATGGCACCACCTCGAAGCGAACTTCCGCGGTGACCCAGTCGTCCAGACTCAGATTCGTATCAGGTGTCGGGTTCCTGGTGCCTGCCACGGTCAAATCCTGCAGGAGTAGGTTGAAGGCCGACGCCCGTCCGGAAACGAGTCTTGCGCCCTCTCCGGCGAGGACCCTGAAGTCGACGACCCGCTGCGTGGTCGCGATGACCTTGTAGCTCTCGATGCCGAGCGGCCTGCCCACGATCCACCTCTTGGTATCCATGCTCTTGCCCTGCTGCAATTCGTCACCGGTGTGGGACTGCGTGAGTAGTTGAACCGAGCCACCCGTGCCCAAGGCGAGCACTGCGACATAGAGATCCTGTTTCGACTCGTTCGAAACCCGGATCTGGAACCCCTGCTCGAGCGATAGACGAGGGGTGCCCGTCCCGGGCAGCTCGACGACGTCGAAAACTCCATTGCTTCCGGTGCTCTTGAGTATCGACACCTTCAGCGTGCCATTGAGTGGCGAGCGTGCATTGACAAGGAGGCGCAAATTCTCGAGTCTGGCCCGGGCACCCAGGTAGTCGGCCAGTTTGCCTGCAACGGCACCATTCGCTCCAGAGGCAACCAGTTCCGCCAGCGGTCTGTCGCGACGATCCCTGCTCGCCAAGTAGTAGGCGATGTCGCAGTTCTTCGCAGGCGGGCCCGCGGCTCCTGCGGAAACCAATTCTCTCCCGTCGCCGAGGCAGCCGCGCTGAAGCCCAATGGCCCAGGCACCGCCGATCGGCGTACGCTCTATCAGCAGGTTGTCCTTAAGGGATGCCTCTATCTCTGCTAGCAACGCCTTGTCCTGCGCCGTCGTCGTCTGACCCGCAAGAGCCTCGAGATTCACGGGAAGGCGGTAGCGCCCGAAGAAGGGAGTCACGATCGCCACCTTGTCCCTGGTCGTGATGGGATCCTTCGGCTTGTCGAGCAACTCGACAATCGAGCTGTTGGCGCCGACCGTCGTGACACGCCCGTTTGCGAGCTTGCCCACCTCCCCGACGAGCCTTCGCTGTTTCTCGCTATACACGGCGACCAGCGCGCCGGCGGCGAGCCCCTGGATTTCCCCTCCCTGGACGACCAGGCTGCTTGGCTTGATCTCGCGGATCGCGATGAAAGGCGACTCCCTGTCTCCTGCGAGTCCGAAGGCAGAAACGTTCGTGTTTCCTTCTGCCTGCGGATGCTGCGCAGGCGCGTGGCGTCGAACCAGCGGATCTAACGTGCGGATAGCCTGGTCGTAGGTCTGTCCGGGGTCCGACCACAACGTCTTGTACAGGTAATAGGTCAGGAAACCCTGGTAGCGCTTGCCCCTCCCCGGCACGTCGAGCATTCCCTCGTTCGAGAGCTCGCCCGGCAACGAGCCCGTCAATATCGAGGCACCGCTTGTGAGGGACCCAACCCCTTCCTTCGAGACGATGCCGCGCCGACTCAGCGATGCGATGACACCCTTTCGATCGGTTTTCTCGTCCGGAGGGATGCCGCGACTGACGATCGGCTCCGGCGAGACATCCTTGGTGGCATCGCCCGAATGACAACTGTCCAGAATGACGGTGATGTTTCTGGTGTACTTGCCGAGTTCGGCAAGCCAGTCGTTCACCTCGTCGTCGACTATGTCGCCGCCATTCGCGCGACTGTCATGGGCCACCAGCGTCTCGTCTACACCATCGCCCTCGTCGCCGTTGCGGTCTTCCGTTTGCGAGCCGTGTCCACTGAAATAGAAGACGAACGCCGCGTTTGGATTCTGTCTCGCGTTGTCCACCAAGTGCGACCTGAAAGCGCTGGCGATCGCCTTGTGCGTGGCTTGCTTGTCTACGAGCGCGAGGATGCTGTGTGGAGTCGCGGAGAAGCTGTACTTCTCGACGAGCAGTTGCTTCATGAGCTCGACGTCGTTCTTCGGCCCCTTTAGGTTCTTGACCTGCGCCGAGGTCCCCGTGGACCTCGCGTACTCGCCGACGCCCACGAGAAGGGCGAAGCCCTGCGGCGATGCCGCAGGCTGGCTCCACACGGTACAGGATGCGACTGCGAACAGAATCAGAACAGCGGTCCTGCATACCTCGAATAGATTCATGCGTCCTCCAGGATTTCGGGATCGAAGTCTCGCCGTTTGCCGTTCCCGAGCTCCACGGCGACGATGCTGGCATAGTGCAACGCCGCCGCGCTTGCCGCATCGAAAGTGATCGGACCGTCATGGCTAGCCTTGGGCCACTCGGGGTTCGAGGCATCGGCTGACTTCGTGGCCGCAGTCGGCGAACCGGGGCCGATCGCCAATGCGCGACTCGCAAACATCGTCATCTTTGTGCCCCACCATCCCCGAGACGCACGCCGCTCGTCCGGCGGGTGAACGAGCCACTTTAAGTGGATCGTCCGACATCCCGCATCCACAACACTGCTTAAAGACACGCTCGCCGGCACATCCGTTCCAGCAGAAACTAAGGGCAGGCCGTCGCTTCGTGCCGATCTCGCGCGACGGAATCTGCTCGGCCAGGGGCGAGGCGTTCAAGGGGCAGGCCAACCCCGATTGGCGTGACGACGCCGCTAGGAATCTGGGAAGTCGTCCTCGTTCGATCTAGCACCTAGAGCCGAACGCACTCTACGATCACTCGGCTGGCTGGCTGGCTGGCTGGCCGGCTGGCTGGAGGCGGCGATTGGTTGGACGTTGGCGTTGGCGGAACAGCGGCGCTGGCGGTGCTGGGGCACTAAGTCCATTCGCCCCGCCACGAGCGATCTAGTCGCACCTAGTGGTCATGCCCATCTGGGAAGCGAGTCCACCGACTCGTGACGCCCAAAACTTTCACAAATCAGTCATTCGTGCGTTTCTCCTTGCGACCGTCTTCAGCCTCTAGCAGTCAGTCCAGTTCGACAGACACCTCTACATCGGGAGCAGACTTGATCTCCTGACTTGCCCGACAGCCAGACCCAATGAGTTCAGGACTAAATGAAAGGAATTCAGAACTGAACGAGAACCGACATCCGCGCGCCTCTTGAAACGCCATCGTCCGTCCCTATAATCCCTTCCTGCTAGCACTCTCACACGTCGAGTGCTAACAATCCAGCCCAAGCACGAGCCAGGCTCTGCTGCGGCCGGTTTGTCCCGATGTGATGGCCTGCTGCCTTTTTTGGCGTACGGCCTGCAACGACCCAAGACTCTCAGCAAGGAGATGTGATGAAACTGCGTCCTCTGCACGATCGCGTGATCGTTAAGCGCCTCGAAAACGAAACCAAGACGGCCTCGGGCATCGTTCTCCCCGACAACGCCGCCGAGAAGCCCGACCAGGGCGAAGTGCTGGCCGTGGGTCCTGGCAAGCGCAATGAAAAGGGCGACTTCGTGGCCCTGAACGTGGCCGTGGGTGACCGCGTGCTGTTCGGCAAGTACTCGGGCCAGTCCGTCAAGGTGGATGGCGAGGAGCTGCTGGTCATGCGCGAAGAAGACCTCTTCGCCGTCGTCGCCAAGTAAAGCTACTGCGCGTCACGCTGGCGTCGTTGGGCGGTGCTCGAAATCCTCACGACCCGCTAGGTCGTTCCGGTTTCTGCGCTCCGTCCGCCTAGCCAGCGCGCCGCTCGCTACGCTTTCCTTGGCGCCGCCTGAGCGGTCTGGAAGCGTGGCAGCCCCCAATTTCCAAGAATTTCGGAGAAATAAACATGGCAGCAAAAGACGTTGTCTTCGGTTCCGACGCCCGTGCCCGCATGGTCGAAGGCGTGAACATCCTGGCGAATGCCGTCAAGGTCACCCTGGGCCCCAAGGGCCGCAACGTGGTGCTGGAGCGCTCCTTCGGCGCCCCCACCGTGACCAAGGACGGTGTGTCCGTGGCCAAGGAAATCGAGCTGAAGGACAAGCTGCAGAACATGGGCGCCCAGATGGTCAAGGAAGTCGCTTCCAAGACCTCGGACAACGCCGGTGACGGCACCACCACCGCCACCGTGCTGGCCCAGGCCATCGTGCGCGAAGGCATGAAGTACGTGGCCGCCGGCATGAACCCCATGGACCTGAAGCGCGGCATCGACAAGGCCGTCACCGCTCTGGTGGCCCAGCTGAAGTCGGCCTCCAAGGCCACCACCACCTCCAAGGAAATCGCCCAGGTCGGCACCATCTCGGCCAACAGCGACTCCGACGTCGGTGAGATCATCGCCTCCGCGATGGACAAGGTCGGCAAGGAAGGCGTGATCACCGTCGAAGACGGCAAGAGCCTGAACAACGAGCTGGACGTCGTCGAAGGCATGCAGTTCGACCGCGGCTACCTGTCGCCCTACTTCATCAACAACCCGGAAAAGCAAGCCGCGATCCTGGACAACCCGTTTGTCCTGCTGTTCGACAAGAAGATCAGCAACATCCGCGACCTGCTGCCCACGCTGGAAGCCGTGGCCAAGGCCGGCCGTCCGCTGCTGATCATCGCCGAGGATGTCGAGGGCGAAGCCCTGGCCACCCTGGTGGTGAACACCATCCGCGGCATCCTGAAGGTCGTGGCCGTCAAGGCTCCGGGCTTCGGCGACCGTCGCAAGGCCATGCTGGAAGACATCGCCATCCTGACTGGCGGCAAGGTGATCGCTGAAGAAGTGGGCCTGAGCCTTGAGAAGGTGACCCTGGCCGACCTGGGCCAGGCCAAGCGCGTCGAAGTGGGCAAGGAAAACACCACCATCATCGACGGCAACGGCGCTGCCGCTGACATCGAAGCCCGCGTCAAGCAGATCCGCATCCAGATCGAGGAAGCCACCTCCGACTACGACCGCGAGAAGCTGCAAGAGCGCGTGGCCAAGCTGGCCGGCGGTGTGGCCGTCATCAAGGTCGGTGCTGCCACCGAAGTCGAGATGAAGGAGAAGAAGGCCCGCGTGGAAGACGCCCTGCACGCCACCCGCGCTGCCGTGGAAGAAGGCATCGTGGCTGGTGGCGGCGTGGCCCTGCTGCGCGCCCGTCAGTCCGCTGGCGAGATCAAGGGCGACAACGCCGACCAGGACGCCGGCATCAAGCTGATCCTGAAGGCCATCGAAGCCCCGCTGCGTGAGATCGTCTCCAACGCCGGCGGCGAGCCCAGCGTCGTGATCAACAAGGTGCTGGAAGGCAAGGGCAACTTCGGTTTCAATGCCGCCAACGACACCTATGGCGACATGATCGAGATGGGCATCCTGGATCCGACCAAGGTGACCCGCACCGCCCTGCAGAACGCCGCTTCCGTCGCTTCGCTGATGCTGACCACCGAGTGCATGGTCGCTGAAGCCCCGAAGGACGAGTCCGCTGCCCCGGCCATGCCCGGCGGCATGGGCGGCATGGGCATGGACATGTAAGTCCAGGCCCCCGGCAGCACGCTGCCGACGCCTCACTGAAACCCGCGATGGCCGCCCGGCCTCGCGGGTTTTTTTCTTGGGCGGCGCTCGGGCTCGCACGGGGGCCCAGCAGGCGCGTCCATAGGCGATCCGTGGCCTTTTGTCCCCCTCACATGCAGGGTCGACCCGCCCCAGGTGCGAACTCTGTCGCTCAAATGCCGAGCGGCTGACCGGTCGTCCCAGGTTCGCGCGTCATGCCGGCTTCATAATGCGGAACATCATGTCCCAAGCCCCGAGCCTGCAATCCCTGGTCGACGAGGTCATCGCGCAGATGCCCTCGCTGAGCCACACCGTGGCCCACAAGATGCAGGACGATCTCAAGGCTGACCCGCTGCTGCACGCCTTGCAATACGCCTGGGCCGTCAGCAAGGGGCGCTTCGCGACGGATTTCCTGGCTGCCCTCCAGCCGCTGCTGGAAGCGGCCCGCCGGGGCGAGGATCCGCTGCAGCGGCGCAGCTCGCCGCTGGGACTGCAGTCGCTGAGTCTGGTGGACGAGAAACAGGCCCTGCGGGACGTCTCCATCGCCCATGTGGTCTCCACCGTCGAGGAGCAGTCGCGGCCGGAGCTGCACCAGTTGGTCAACTTCTTTGCAGCGCTGCGCGGCATTGCCCGGCCCATGAAGCAGGACAACCCCCTGCGCCCGGCGGTCTTTGCCAATGCGCTGGTCACCGCCATCCAGAACATGCAGCTGAATGGCGAAGGCTGCTACGCCATGACCAAGGTGGCCACGCCCCATCTGGCCGAAGGCCTGGCCCTGATCTACCAGGCGCTATGCGACCAGATGCGCAGCGCTCAGCTGGCCCCGCTGGTGGAGGGCTATGGGCTGGGCAGCACCCGCGATGTCGACACCCGCCTGCGTCAGGCTGCGGTGCCGGGCGTCAATCCGACCCTGGACACCCTGGCTCGACGCGTCGATGCCATCAACTCCCAGCCCCAGGCGCTGCGCTCGTCCGCGGCTACGGGATCGCAGGCGCTGGGGCCCAACACCCTGCTGCGCGGGGGCGGCGATCTCCTGACCCGCCTGTACGACCAGATCCTGGCCGACCCCAAGCTGCTGCCGCCGGTCAAGGCCCTGATGTCACGCCTGCAGGTGGCCGTGGCGCGCCTCTCGCGCACGGATCCCAGCCTGCTGCGCCGCCAGGACCACCCGGTCTGGGGCCTGCTCAACCGCGTGGCCGCCCACGGCGCGGGCTTTCAGCGCGCCGACGACGAACGTCTGCGCCAGTTCCTCGAATTCATGAACGGCATCGTGCAGCAGCTGGTGGAAGCCCAGCTGCTGACCGGCCTGCAGTTCCAGCAGGCGCTGGGCCTGGTGGACCAGCACATCCGCGAGCAGGCCAGCCGCCACGGCCAGCGCAGCGCCTCGGCCCTGGCCGCCCTGGAGCGCGAGAGCCAGCGCGTGGAATGGCTGGAGTTGCTGCAAAGCCAGCTCAAGGAGCAGCTCTCCGACACGGCCTTGAGCCCGACGCTGCGCAAGTTCCTGCTCAAGCCCTGGGTGGAGGTGATCGTGCAGAACATGGTGCTGCACGGCCGCGAATCGCCCGAAGCCGAGGCCAGCATCGAGCTGGTGGACGAACTGCTGGACAGCCTGCAGCAGCGCCACAGCGAGATCGCCCGCACCCAGCTTCGCAACCGCCTGCCCACCCTGATCAAGCGCGTGGAAGCCGGCATGGACCAGATTGCCTTCCCGCCCGAAAAACGCCAGGTCGTGCTGCAGGACCTGATGAACCAGCACGGCCGCGTGCTCAGCGGCCTGCCCGCCCACCACCATCAGCCGCCGCAGGAGCGCGCGCCGGTGCCGCGCCGCGATCTCAGCCCCGAGGAGCTGCTGCAGCAGCTGCTCAACGAACGCGAATCGCAGATGCCCTCGCGCTGGGCGCACGACCAGGTCAACCGCGGCGAGCTGCCCACCGTGCCGGTGGCCCTCTATACCGAGTCCGGCTCGCCGGATGCCCACATCGCCCTGCAGGCCTGGATGGGCAATCTGCAGGTGGGCAACTGGTACCACATGTTCGTGCAAAGCCAGTGGATCACCGCCCAGATCGCCTGGATCAGCGAAAGCCGCCAGTTCTTCCTTTTCGTCGGTCAGGACGCTGACGAGCGCCACTCGTTGACCCGCGGTGCCATCGAGCAGCTGCTGGCCAACGGCCTGATCACGGCGCTGGAAGAAGACAACCTGGTGCAGCGGGCGGTCTCCTCGCTCATGCAGGATCTGGACGACGCGCCCTGAGCCGGTGAAGCGCCGCATGCCGCCCCGCCCCGGCCGCCTCGCCCGCACGCAACGTGGGCGCCGGCTGCTGCCCGCCGTCCTGTTGGCCTGGGCCCTGCAGCCGCTGCTGCCTGCCCGGAGCGAGTCTCTGCCCCCACCGCAAGTGGCCGGCATCCCCGAGCCCGCCGCCCTGCCCGCTCCCGCGGTGCGACCGCGGCTGGGCCTGGTGCTCTCCGGCGGTGGTGCGCGCGGCCTCGCGCATGTGGGCGTGCTCAAGGTGCTGGAGCGCGAGCACATCCCGGTCGACGTGATCGCCGGCACCTCGATGGGCGCCATCATCGGCGGGCTCTACGCCAGCGGCATGAACGCACGCGAACTGGAGCGCGAGCTGCTGCAGATCGCCTGGGACCGCATGTTCGCCAGCCGCGTCGAACGCCAGCAGCTGTCCCAGCGGCGCAAGGAAGAGGACTTCGAGTTCTCCGCCGTGCTGGAGCTGGGCCTGCGCGACGGCGAGGTGCGCGTGCCTCAGAGCACGCTGTCCAGCCGTGGCCTCGACGCCCTGCTGCGACGCCTGACGCTGCCCGTACGCGGTCTCGATCATTTCGACCAGCTGCCCACGCCCTTTCGCGCCGTCGCCACCGACATGGAGTCCGGCGCGCAGGTGGTGGCCGAATCCGGCGACCTGGCCCAGGCCCTGCGCTCCAGCATGAGCGTGCCCGGTGTCTTCGCGCCGGTGGAGAGCAACGACGGCCGCATCCTGGGTGACGGAGGCCTGGTCAACAACCTGCCGGTGGACGTGGCGCGGCGCATGGGCGCCGAACGCGTCATCGCCATCAATGTGGGCACGCCGCTGTCGGGCCGCGATTCGCTGAACTCGCTGGTGGGTGTCACGGCCCAGATGATCAACATCCTCACCGAGCAGAACGTGCAGCGCTCGATCGCCAGCCTCTGGCAGGAGGATCTGCTGATCACGCCCAATCTGAAGGGCCTGGGCTCCAGCAGCTTCGAACGCGGCCAGGAGTTCATCGCGCTGGGCGAGGCGGCCGCCGAGCAGGCGCTGCCCCAGCTGCGCGCCTTTGCCGCCAGTCCCGAGGCCTATGCCGACTGGCTGCTGTCGCGTACCCACAGCCAACCTGCCGCGCCCGCGCTCGCGGGCATCAGCTTCGTGGGCAGCGACATCGCCCACCCGGAGCGCTTCAAGGACCAGCTGGAGAGCCGCCCTGGCCAGGTCTTCGACGCCGGGCGCGCCGAGCGCGACGCGCGCTTCCTGGCGTCCTCGGGCGACTTCGTGCGGGTGGACTACCACGTCGAGGAGCACAGCGAAGGCAACCAGCTGGTCTTCGTGATGGAAGACAAGCCCTGGGGGCCCAACTACTTCCGCGCCGGCATCGACCTCAGCACCGACTTCAACGGCGAGAGCGCCTTCAACCTGCGCGTCAGCCACAACCGGCACTGGCTGACGTCGCACGGCACCGAATGGCGCAACCAGCTCAGCATCGGGCAGAGCCCGCGTCTGTACACCGAGCTCTACCATCCGCTGATCCAGAAGCTGGGCAGCAGCAACGACTGGTTCGTGTCCGGCTGGGGTGAGGTCGAACGGCACAACCTGACCCTCTACAACGCCGAGACCGGCCAGGGCCTGGCGCGCCTGGGCCGCAAGAGCCTGCGCTATGGCCTGGACCTCGGCCAGCCCTGGGGGCGCCTGGGCGAGGTGCGGCTGGGCCTGTTGCGCGAGCATTGGCGCGTGCATCCCGACCTGATCACGGTCGACCCGAGCCAGCTGGGCAGCGCCGACCAGCAGCGGCTGAACAAGACCTGGACCGAGACCGGCCTGCGCCTGAAGCTGGTGGTGGATCAGCTGGACTTCGCCAATTTCCCCCAGCGCGGCTACCGCACGACCTTCGAGCACACGGCCGGTACCCAGACCCAGCCCGGCGGCCGCCGCGATGCCTTCAGCCGCACGGAACTGCAGGGCACGCTGGTGAGCAGCAGGGGGCGCCATACGCTGAACCTGCATGTGCGCGGCCTGAATGCCCACCAGCCCGAGGATTCGGCCCAGGGCCCCTACAGCCTGGGCGGCTTCCAACTGCTCTCGGGCTACCAGCCTGGTCAGCTGACTGGCAACACCCTGCTCTTCGGTCGCCTGAGCTACTACCAGCGCCTGGTCCAGACGCCTGTGCTGACACGCGGCTTCTTCGTCGGCGGCTCGCTGGAGGCCGGCAATGCCTGGGACACCCGCCAGCATGTGAACCTGCGCAGCCTGAAGCTGGCCGGCAGTCTCTTCATCGGCGCCGACACCGGCCTGGGGCCGCTCTACCTCGGCCTGGGCCGAGGCAAGCACACGGACACGGCGGTCTACTTGTTCATCGGCCGGCCCTGACGCAGAGACAGGGGGCAGAATCGACGCATGCTCCCCAGCTTTCACGACATGCGACGACGGCTGCTGCGCTCGCTGCTGGCCATCGCCGCGCTGGGTCTGCCCGGCACGGGCCAGGCCCAGTCAGCCCGTGCGGCGCCTGCCGAGATCCGTCTCAGCCTGGCCACTGGCACCGAGGAGCTCAGCAGCGATGGCCGCTGGCTGCGCCGGATCTTCGCCGAGGCCTTTCGCCGCCTGGGCTGGCGGCTGGAGGTCCAGGAGATGCCCGCCAAGCGCGCCGAACTGGCCCTGCAGCGCGGGGAGATCGACGGCGAGATGGTCCGCACCGCCGCCTATGGCGAACGGCACCCCGAGCTGCAGCGTGTGGAGGCCGTGGTGATGCAGGACTCATTCGGCATCTACGGCACGGCGGCGGCCGGGCAGCCGCAGAGCCTGGAGGCCTTGCGCCGGGCGGATGGAGCCGTGATCTACCGCCGCGGCGTCGTGATCTGCGAACAGCGCTTGCGCGAGCTGCTGCCGGCGGAACGCCTGATCCCGATTTCGGCGGCCGACAACGCGGTGCGCATGCTGGCCCGCGGACGGGCGCGTTTCGTTTGCGACATGGACAGCGCCTTCAGCCTGAGCCTGGCGCATCTCGATGCTGCGCAGGCACCGGCATTGCAACGCCTCTTCGACCTGGGCGCTCCGCTGCCGCTTTACCCCTATTTGCACGCTCGCCATGCCGAGCTCGCGCCGCGGCTGGCGGCCACGCTGCAAGCCATGCGCACCGAGGGCTGGCTGACGCCGGACCCGGCCACGCCGCCGGCCTCACGTTGACCAACGACCGCCGTGCAGCCGGGCCAGCGGCTCAGCGCGGTCCGCCCTCGCCGGCGGCATCATCTGCCGGCTCCATGGGCGGCAGCTTGTCCAGATCAGGCATGGCCGGCACCACCGGCGCCCGACGCACCCAGTCGTGCAGGATGTGCGCCACGTCGGCCACGCCCTGCTTCTTCAGCGCCGAGAACAGCGTGATGGAGACATCGGAGTCCTCGGTGGCCAGGGCACCCAGCACTTCCTGCGTGGATTCCAGCGCTGCCTGCGCCTCCTTGCGGTTGAGCTTGTCGGCCTTGGTCAGCAGCACCAGCAGCTTGACCTCGCCGGTCGCCACGCGCGGGGCGACGAAGTCCAGCAGCTGGCGGTCCAGATCGGTCAGGCCCAGGCGCGAGTCCACCATCAGCACCACGCCCGACAGCGAGCGGCGCACCTCGAGGTAGTCGGCCATCACCTTCTGCCAGCGCAGCTTGGCATCGCGGGCCACCGCGGCATAGCCGTAGCCCGGGAGGTCGGCGAAGAGGGCGTCGGGCGCATCCTTGGGGCCGAGATGGAAGAGGTTGATGTGCTGCGTGCGGCCCGGCGTCTTGGACGCAAAGGCCAGGCGCTTCTGCTGCGCCAGCGTGTTGATGGCCGTGCTCTTGCCCGCATTGGAGCGGCCGACGAAGGCGATCTCCGGCAGTTCGCTGGCCGGCAGATGGTGCAGTTGGCTGGCGGTGGTGAGGAACCGGGCAGTGTGGGTCCAAGCCAACACAGTCTTGTCCGAAGGGGCGGTCTCGGCCGCTTGCGGCGCTTGGCTGGGGTTATTGCTGCTCATGTTGATCCAGTGGGCTGAGATTGCCATTGTAAAATCCGTCGGTTGCGCTTACAGACCCCCTTACTCATGAAGAATGCTGCTTTCCTGTTGATGGGCCTCGTCTTCACCGCTGCAGTGTCTGCATCGGAAACCCCGGCGCCGGCCAAGCCCGATCTCAACAAGGGCCAGGCCATTGCGGCCCAGGTCTGCTCGGCCTGCCACACGGCCGATGGTTCGCGCGGCAGCCCCGCCAACCCCATCCTGCAAGGCCAGCACGCCGACTACCTGGTCAAGCAGCTGAGCGAATTCAAGTCCGACAAGCGCAGCAACCCGGTGATGAAGGGCATGGCCTCCACATTGTCCGACGAGGACATGAAGCACGTCGCCGCCTTCTACGCCTCCAAGCGCGCCAAGGATGGCGAGTCCAAGGACAAGACCCTGGTTGCCCTGGGCGAGAAGATCTACCGCGGCGGCATTGCCGAGCGCCAGATCCCCGCCTGCGCCGGCTGCCACAGCCCCAACGGTGCCGGCATCCCGGCACAGTATCCGCGCCTGTCCGGCCAGCATGGCGACTACACCGCGCTGCAACTGAACAACTTCCGCGCCGGCACCCGCGGCAACAGCGCCCAGATGGCCGCCATCGCCGCCAAGATGAACGACCGCGAGATCAAGGCCGTGGCCGACTACATCGCCGGCCTGCGCTGAGCAGCCGCCGGCCTCGGGCGGCAACGCCCGGATTGATCCATGGCAAGAGGCCGGCGCTTTGGCGCCGGCCTTTTTTCTGGGTCCAAGGTCCTTGCCACCTGCTGCGACGACAATTCGGCCCATGAGCGACTCAACCAGCGATCCCGTCAGCGACTCCCTCGGCGACGCCTTCAGCCCCACCACGCCGGAGGCCCGCCCGCCCGCGCGTCCGCAAGGCCCGGGCGCGGGGCGCGAGTTCATCGAGCTGATTTCCTCGATGCGCTTCGCCATCGCCCTGCTGACGGTGATCTGCATCGCCTCGGTGATCGGCACCGTCGTACGCCAGCGCGAACCGCTGAACAACTACGTCAACCAGTTCGGTCCTTTCTGGGCCGACGTCTTCGGCAAGGTCGACCTCTACACCGTCTACAGCGCCTGGTGGTTCCTGCTGATCCTGGGCTTCCTGGTGGTCTCCACCAGCCTGTGCATCGCCCGCAACACGCCCAAGATCCTGGTGGACCTCAAGAGCTACAAGGAGCAGGTCCGCGAGCAGTCGCTGCAGGCGCACAAGCACAAGGCGCTGGGGCAACTGCCGCTGTCGCTGGAAGCCTCTCTGCAGCAGGTCTCGCAGTGGCTGGATGCCGGCGGCTGGAAGGCCCGCGCCCAGGTCCGCACCCACGGCATCATGATCGCGGCCCGCAAGGGCGCGGCCAACAAGATCGGCTACCTGGCTGCGCATTCGGCCATCGTGCTGATCTGCCTGGGCGGGCTCTTCGACGGCGACCTGCTGGTCAAGGCCCTGATGTGGGCCCAGGGCAAGAGCGTCTACCAGGGGGGCGGCTTCATCAGCGAGGTGCCTGCGCAGCACCGGCTGTCCGAGAACAACCCCAGCTTCCGCGGCACCCTCACCGTCACCGAGGGCTCGCGCAACGGCACGGCCGTGCTGAGCATGACCGACGGCGTGCTGCTGCAACCCCTGCCCTTCGACGTCGAGCTCAAGAAGTTCAAGGTCGAGTACTACAACACCGGCATGCCCAAGCTCTTCGCGAGTGACGTGCTGATCCATGACCGCGACGGCAAGACCACCGCCGCCACCATCAAGGTCAACGAGCCCCTGATCCACGAAGGCATCGCCATCTACCAGAGCGACTTCAGCGATGGCGGCTCCCTGCTGAAGCTTCGCGCCGTCCCCCTCGATGGCACCGAGCCCTTCACGCTGCAGGGCCGCGTGGGCAGCGGCACCGAACTCCGGCCGGGCGGGCAGCGCCTGGGGATCGAGTTCAGCGGCCTGCGGGTGATCAACGTCGAAAACATGGGCGGCAACGCCGGTGCCTCAAACGCCGAGGGCGGCGCCGACGTGCGCAAGGTCGATCTGGTCGACTCGCTGCAGGGTCACCTGGGCAGCGGCGCCAAGACCAAGACGGAGAAGTCGCTGCAGAACATCGGCCCCTCCTTCAACTACAAGCTGGTGGACGCCAGCGGCCAGCGCCGCGAGTTCAACAACTACATGGCGCCCGTGCTGCTGGACGGCCAGCGGGTCTTCCTGCTGGGCATGCGCGAGTCCGTCAACGAAGGCTTCCGCTACCTGCGTGCCCCGGCCGACGAGAACGGCTCGCTCGACGGCTGGCTGCGCCTGCGCCAGGCCCTGCACAAGCCCGAGCTGCGCGAGCGCGCCGCCAAGGCCTACGCCCAGGCCGCCACGCCCGACGACAAACCGCAGATGCTGCCCCAGCTGACTGCCACCGCGCGCCGGGCGCTGGCCCTGTTCGCCGGGGCCGAACTGGTGCGGCCGGACGACAGGAAGCCCGCCAGCGGCTGGGGCGGCCTGATGGCGCTGTCGCAGTTCGTCGACCGCGAGGTGCCCGAGTCGGAGCGCCCGCGCGTGTCCGAGGTGCTGCTGCGCATCCTCAACGGCAGCCTGTACGAGCTGCTCAAGATCAGCCGCGAGCAGGCCAAGCTGCCGCCGCCCGGCAACGACGCCGCCACGCAGGCCTTCATGACGCAGGCTGTGCTGTCGCTGTCCGATGCCGTCTTCTACCCGGCCCCCGTGCTGCTGCAGCTGGAAGACTTCGAACTGGTCCAGGCCAGCGGTTTCCAGGTCGCCCGCGCCCCGGGCAAGACCCTGGTCTACCTGGGGGCGATCCTGCTGATCATCGGCGTGTTTGCCATGCTCTACGTCAAGGAACGCCGGCTGTGGATCTGGCTTGAGGCCGCGCCCGGCCAGGGCGAGCAGACCCGCGTGCGCATGGCGCTTTCGTCCACGCGCGAGTCGCCGGACACCACCACCGAATTCGACCGCCTCAAGTCCGAGCTGCTGAAGGACACTGCATGAACACCACCACCGCCACCCTCGTCGTCGGCCGCCGCAGCTGGCTGGCGCAGCGCTCGCCCCTGGACTGGGCCTTCGCCGCCATGCTCCTGCTGGGCGGCGGCTTTGCCTTCAGCCGCTATGGCAGCTCCATGGACGGCTACGAGAAGGGCATCCTGGCCTGCGCCGTGCCCGCCCTGGTCCTGCTGGGCTGGTTCTGGCGTCCGCTGCGAGCCCTGAGCGTGCTGGTCGGCGGGTTCAGCCTGCTGGCCATTCAGCTTTACCTGCGCAAGCAGGATGACTTCGGCGCCGACCTCAGCGCCGTCGACCAGGTCTTCCTGCTCAAGTACATGCTGGCCAGCCAGAGTGCCATCCTGTGGATGAGCCTGCTCTTCTTCCTCAGCACCCTGTTCTACTGGCTGGGTTTCTTCCGGCGCGGCAGCGGCACGGCCGAGCTGATCGGCTCGAAGCTGGCCTGGGGCGGCGTCTTCATGGCCCTGCTGGGCACCATGGTGCGCTGGTTCGAGAGCCACCAGATCGGGCCGGACATCGGCCACATCCCGGTCAGCAATCTCTACGAGGTCTTCGTGCTGTTCTCGTGGCTGACGGCGCTGTTTTACCTCTACTACGAGGACCGCTACCGCACCCGCGCCCTGGGCGCCTACGTGATGCTGGTGGTCAGCCTGGCGGTGAGCTTCCTGCTCTGGTACACGGTGGCCCGCGAGGCCCATGAGATCCAGCCCCTGGTGCCAGCCCTGCAGAGCTGGTGGATGAAGATCCACGTGCCGGCCAACTTCGTCGGCTACGGCACCTTTGCGCTGGCCGCGATGGTGGCGCTGGCCTATCTGCTCAAGACGGCCTCGCTGCGCGCCTTGCAGATCGGCTTGATCGGGCTGCCGGCCCTGCTCGTCGCCCTGCTGCTGCTGGCCCGCTTCAGCCTGGACCTGCAGCCCGAGACCCTGGCCGGCCTGGACGGTTGGACGCGCAAGATGGGCGGCGTGCTGGCCTTCTTCGTGGCCTGCGTGCTGCTGCGCGCGCCACTCACCGCCCGCCTGCCAGCCCTGCAGACCCTGGATGACCTGATGTACAAGGCCATCGCGCTGGGCTTCGCCTTCTTCACCATCGCCACCATCCTGGGCGCCTTCTGGGCTGCCGAGGCCTGGGGCGGCTACTGGAGCTGGGACCCGAAGGAAACCTGGGCGCTGATCGTCTGGCTGAACTACGCCGCCTGGCTGCACATGCGCCTGATGAAGGGCCTGCGCGGCGCCGTGTCCGCCTGGTGGGCCCTGGGCGGCCTGCTGGTCACGACCTTCGCCTTCCTGGGGGTCAACATGTTCCTGACCGGCCTGCATTCCTACGGCACCCTGTGAGTCACCGGGCCGGGCCTTCGCGAGTCCTCGGCGGTCTGGCACTCGCCCTGGCAGCCGCGGCGGCATCAGCGGATGTCGTGCGCATCGCCACCGGCGAACTGCCGCCTTATGCGACGGCGGACGCTTCCGATTCCGGCACGGCGCTGCAGATCGTGCGCCGCGCCTTCGCACTGGCCGGTCACGAGGTGCGCTACCAGTTCATGCCCTGGCAGCGCGCCCAGAACGAAACCCGCGCCGGGCTCTGGGACGCCTCGGCCTACTGGGGCGCCAATGAGGACCGCCGGCGGGACTTCCTGCTCAGCAGCAATGTGCTGAGCGAGCAATGGGTCTTCGTCCATCGCCGTGACCAGGCCCTGAACTGGCGATCGCTTGCCGACCTCAAGCCCTACACCCTGGGCGTGATCAAGGGCTATACCTACACCCCCGAACTCTGGAACCTGGCCCGCCAGGGCGTTCTCAAGACCGATGGCACGCCGGACGACCTCGCCGGCCTGCGCAAGCTGCTGCTGGGGCGCCTGGACGCCATCCCCATGGAAAGAGGCACGGCCTGCTACCTGCTGCTGCGGCATTTCAGCGCTGAGGACGCGAGGCAGATCAGCTACCACCCCCGCCTGCTCACGGACAGCTTCACGACCCACGTGATCTTCCCCAAGGACAGGCCCCGCAGCGGCCAACTGCTGGAGGACTTCAACCGCGGCCTGAAGCAGTTGCAGGCCAGCGGCGAGTACCAGCGCCTGCTGCGCGGCGTCGCCTGCCCGGCGCACTGGCAGGAAAACCCGGGCAAGCACTAGAAGCCGAGTCCGCACGCAGGCATTGCGGCGCAGCGTAAGCTTTCCGGGTCCGGGACGACGAATGCTCGTCACCGATTCGAATAGGACGCGCTGCCATGCATTTCCACCCCGACCGCGGCCACGGCCGATCGCTGCTTTCCGAAGTCACGCCCCGGGCCCTGTACGAAGGCCGCCGCGAATGGCTGCGCCTGATGGCTTCCGGCGTGGCAGGCGCAGCGCTGGCGGGCTGGGCCTCGCGCGAGGCCCTGGCCCAATCAGCAGAGAAAGCCCAGGACAGGCCCCGGCTGCCCGCCACGAAAAGCAAGCTGCCCGGCGCCCAGGTGATGGACAAGCCCACCCGTTATGAGGACGCGACCCGCTACAACAACTTCTACGAGTTCGGCACCGACAAGGCCGAGCCCGCCGAGCGCGCCCACACCCTCAAGACCCGCCCCTGGACCGTCAGCATCGAGGGCGAGGTGGCCAAGGCCGGGCTCTACGACATCGAGGACCTGCTGCGCTTCGCCCCCATGGAAGAGCGCCTGTACCGCCTGCGCTGCGTCGAGGGCTGGAGCATGGTGATCCCCTGGGTCGGCTACTCGCTGGGCGAACTGATCCGCAAGCTGGAGCCCAGCTCGAAGGCCAAGTACGTCGAGTTCATCAGCCTGGCCGACAAGGCACAAATGCCAGGCCTGCGCTCCGGCGTGCTGGACTGGCCCTATGTGGAAGGGCTGCGGCTCGACGAGGCGATGCACCCGCTGACCCTGCTGAGCTTCGGCATGTATGGCGAAGTGCTGCCCAGGCAGAACGGCGCCCCCATCCGCCTGGTCGTGCCCTGGAAGTACGGCTTCAAGTCGGCCAAGTCCCTCGTGCGCATCCGCTTCGTCGAAAAGCAGCCGGTCAGCTCATGGACCCGGGCGGCCCCGCAGGAGTACGGTTTCTATTCCAACGTCAACCCGCAGGTGGACCACCCGCGCTGGAGCCAGGCCACCGAGCGGCGCATCGGCGAGGACGGTTGGTTCTCCAGGAAGCGCCCCACGCTGATGTTCAACGGCTACGGAGAGCAGGTGGCTGCGCTCTACAGCGGCATGGATTTGCGCAAGAACTTCTGAACCCTCGACATGGCGCGCCATCCCCTTCTGCATCCGCTGGCCAAACCGCTGCTCTTCCTGGCCTGCCTGGGACCGCTGACCTGGCTGCTGACGGCGGCCGTCCTGGACCGTCTGGGCGCCAATCCTGCCGAAGCCATGATCCGCGGCCTCGGTGACTGGACCTTGCGCCTGCTCTGGCTCACCCTGGCCGTCACGCCTTTGCGCGAGGCCCTGGGCCTGCCCGCCCTGGCACGCTTTCGGCGCATGCTGGGCCTGTTCACCGCCTTCTACGCCAGCCTGCACCTGCTGGCCTACGGCTGGCTGGACATGGGCCTGGACCTGGACGAGATCGCCCGCGACATCGCCAAGAGGCCCTTCATCCTGGTCGGTTTCCTGACCTGGCTGGGCCTGCTGCCGCTGGCCGCAACCAGCTTCAACCAGGCCATCAAGGCGCTGGGCGCCACACGCTGGCGGGCCCTGCACCGGCTGGTGTATGGGCTGGCCCTGCTGGCCCTGCTGCATTTCATCTGGATGCGGGCCGGCAAGCACGACTTCGCCGAACCGCTGGTCTATGGGCTGGTCCTGGCGGCCTTGCTGGGGTGGCGGCTGGCCCGGTCCCGGCATCGCGCATGGGCCAGCGCATCAGCGGCCGGCCCACGGGGGCGCCGAGCTGCGTGAATTCCTAGACCCTGGTCAAGCGAGCCCACTGCTCAAAAAATGGGCGCTGCGGCGATAATCGCGGGTTCGGCCGCTCGCCAGGCGAGCCGCGCCCACTTTCCCTGCCGCCGCTTTCGTCCGCGTCCATGAACTCCAACGCCCCCGCGCCTGCTGCCCCTGCCAGCGACCGCCATGACGGTGCCGACATCGCCATCCTCGGCGGCGGCCCGGCGGGCTGCTCGGCCGCGTCCTGGCTGGCGCAGCTGGGCCTGCGTGTGGCGCTGGTGGAGCGGCAGGGGCAGCTGTGCGCGTCGCTGCAAAGCCTGCAGTTCGGGCAGGACTGGGTGTTGGGTAGCCCTGGCCAGGATCTGGCCTCCCTGGGCCAGCAGTACGCCCGCCAGGTGGAGAGCCAGGCGGGTGTCCAGGTTCTGCTGAGCTGCAGCCTTCAGCATGCAGACTGGCAGTCCGGCCAGGGCTGGCGACTGCAGCTCAGCGATGGCAGCAGCCTCGCTGCGCGGGCCCTGGTCGTAGCCACCGGCCTGCGCCCCTTGCGTCCCGAGCCCTTCTTCCCACCGGGGCGTCCGCATGAACGCGTGCTGGACGCCATGGACCTGACGGCCCGTCGCGACAGCCTGCCGCCCGGCCGCATCCTGCTGCTGGGCGGTGGCGACAACGCGGCCGAGAATGCGCTCTACCTGCAGGCCCGCGGCCATCAGGTGACGCTTTGGTCACGCTCGGACTGGCGCGCGCAGCAGATGCTCGTCGACCGCATCCAGGCCCAGCCGGGCATCACGCAGCGCCCGCGCTGCCCCATGCCCACTGAGCTGCTGCCCGATGAGCACGGCGTGACCGTGCGCTCCCGCGAGCACGGCGAGGAGCGCTTCGAGCACGTCGCCGCGCTGCTGGGCTATGAGGCCGAACCCTCAGCCTGGCTGCTCATCGGCGATGCCCTGCAGCGGGCCGGCATCACCGCACCGTCGCATCCCTTCCGCGATGAGCCGCGCTTCGCACCGCTGGGCCTCTTTGTGGCCGGCGATGCCAGCGGGCGCCAGCATCCCTGCGTGCAGACGGCGCTGGGAGACGGCGTCGTAGCCGCCAAGGCAGCGGAGAGCTTTCTGCGCCCGCTCAAGGAAGGCCAGCCCACGCTGGCCCTGCGCCGCAACAACCGCCAGATCATCCACCTGCAGGGCCTGCGCTTCGGCGCCAACCTGGGCGTGCTGGACTTCGAGCGCGAAGGGCCGCAGCCCATCCAGGTCGACGCCGAGGTGAACCTGGGCGCGCAGATGATCGTCTCCCGCGATGCCGACATCGGCCATGTGCTGGACTACCGCCGCGTGCGCCAGATCATCATCGACGAGTGCACGGCCGAGCACACCGACCTGCTGGAAGCGCTGCTGGGCAAGCTCTGCACGCGGCTGATGAAGCTGGCGGGCGTGGTGGGCGTGCGCATCAAGGTGACCAAGCTTGAAATTTTTGAGGATTGCCAGGTGGCGATCAGCGCCGAATGTGGCCAGTGGTGAGCCCACGGCCAGGAGTTGACGAGGTTGACATGACGAACGAAACGATGGAACTCGACAGCGCAAGCAGCGCTGAGGCCGCCACCCTGGCTGCGGAAAAGAAGCACGCCCACGAGATGAACAAGCTGTCCAAGCGCCTGCACCGCCTGGTGGGACAGGCCATCGGCGACTTCAACATGATCGAGGATGGCGACAAGGTGATGGTCTGCCTGTCCGGCGGCAAGGACAGCTACGCCCTGCTGGACATCCTGCGCAACCTGCAGCAGCGCGCGCCGATCAAGTTCGAGCTGGTTGCGGTCAACCTGGACCAGAAGCAGCCCGGATTTCCCGCCGAGGTGCTGCCCAACTACCTCAGCAGCATCGGCGTGGACTTCCACATCGAGACGCAGGACACCTACTCCATCGTCAAGAAGCTGGTGCCCGAGGGCAAGACCACCTGCTCGCTGTGCTCGCGCCTGCGCCGCGGCATCCTCTACCGCGTGGCCAAGGAGCTGGGCGCGACCAAGATCGCACTGGGCCACCACCGCGACGACATCGTCACCACGTTGATGCTGAACATGTTCTTCGGCAGCCGCATGAAGGGCATGCCGCCGAAGCTGGTCAGCGACGACGGCCAGAACGTCGTGATCCGCCCGCTGGCCTATGTGCGCGAGAGCGACCTCGTCACCTGGGCCGAGCACCGCCAGTTCCCCATCATCCCCTGCAACCTCTGCGGCAGCCAGGAGAACCTGCAGCGCGCGTCGGTCAAGGCCATGCTGCAGGACTGGGACAAGAAGTTCCCGGGCCGGGTCGACAACATGTTCACCGCCATGGGCAACATCGTCACCTCGCACATGATGGACCGGAACCTCTACCCCTTCCAGACCATCAGGGCCACCGGCGTGCCCGACGCCAATGGCGACATCGCCTTCGACGAGGACGAGAGCTGCGCCGAGCCCAAGCCGGCGACCATCAGCATCCTGCGATGACGGAAGCCGCCATCTGGCGGCTGGTGCAAAAGAAAAACGGGCCCCGCGGGGCCCGTTCGTCGCTCCGGCCAGCTCCGCAAACGCTGCGGAGCCCGCAGGCTCACTCGCTCAGCGGCGAAGCCCAGGCGATGTCGTAGTGGTTCAGTGCCAGGATCTTGGTCTCGACTTCCAGGAAGCGGTTGGCCTCTTCCTGGCCGATGGCCTTGACCATCTTGGGGTGGTACTTGCGCAGCAGCTTCAGCTCGGCCTCGGCCAGGGCGAGGGAGTCCTTGGACGCCTGCTTGGCCTGGGCATTGGTCAGCTTGTCGCCCTGGGTCACGGCCTCCACCACCATGCGGGTGCGCTGGCGGGCCAGTTCCGCGGCTTCCTTGGCATAGGCCTCGTAGACCGGGTTGAACTTGCTCGTCTGGGCCGCATCCAGCTTCAGGTTGTGCAGCACCACGGCCTTGCGGTCGGTGCGCAGCTTGTCGCGAACAGCCTGGACGCGCGCGGCATCCGGGCCAGCCGTCGGTTCGGCGGCCAGCGAGGGCAGGCTCAGGCACAGGGCCAGGCTCAGCAGGGGCAGCGTGCGCAGCAGGGGCTTGCGGACCAACATCAGAAATCTCCTCAACACAGAACAGAAAAAACCCGAGGGAGTGTTTCAGTGGAAACGCGAAGCGTCAACCTGGTTTTCCTCAGCGGGGGACCGCCATTGTGCAGGCACCGCCCCCGCCACCGCCCCTTGCAGGCCCTTCACCCAGCTTTGCATTGCGCGCGACGCCAATGCGCCGCCACTCCCTAAAATGAAATCATCCGGCCCGTGCCGAGGGCCCACGTCAAGAAAAGGAGCCACCATGAACCGCCGCCGCTGGACGATGGGTATCACCGTTGCTGCTCTGCTGGGCCTGAGCGCCTGCAGCAGCACCTACACCGTCAGCGCCGAAGTCCGCAGCTTCGGCCATTGGCCCGACAGCCGCAAACCCACCAGCTATGCCTTCGAGCGCCTGCCCTCCCAACAGCAGGACGACGCGCAGCAGACCGCGCTGGAAGCTGCCGCTCGCCCCGCACTCGAGAAGGCCGGCTTCAAGCCCGCCGCCGACACCAGGAGTGCCGACGTGCTGGTATCCATCGGCATGAGCGTGAGCCCCAACGACCGAGCCCCCTGGGACGACCCGCTGTGGTGGCGCTGGCATGGCAGCTACGGCAGCTGGCGCTACGGCCCGTACTGGCGCGGCGGCCTGGGCCCCCTGTGGGTGGCGCCCCGCTATGAGCGCGGCGTGGCCCTGCTGCTGCGCGACCGCAGCAGCGGCGAGCCGCTCTACGAGGCGCGTGCCAGCAACGAAGGCATGACCATGGGGGACTCGCGCCTGCCTGGCGCCCTGTTCGATGCCGCCATGAGCGACTTCCCCAAGGCCGAGCCCAAGCCGCATCGCGTCAGCGTGCAGGTCAGCCGCGACGCGCCCTGACCCCCCCTGAAGCCCGGGCCGGACGATGCGCAGCGGGCCGCCATAATCGCGGCTTCACTCCTAGAAGTCGCGATTCTTCGACATGGCACTGAACATCGTCATCATGGCCGCCGGCAAGGGCACCCGCATGAAGTCGGCCCTGCCCAAGGTGCTGCACAAGCTGGCCGGCCGCCCCTTGCTGCAGCATGTGCTGGACTGCACCGAGCCGCTGGCGGCCAGCCAGCGCGTCGTCATCACCGGGCACGGCGCCGCGCAGGTCGAGTCCGCCGTGGCCGACAGCGGCGCCCGCTTCGTGCGCCAGGAGCCGCAGCTGGGCACCGGCCACGCCATCCAGCAGACCGTGCCCGTGCTGCCCGACAGCGGCACCACGCTGATCCTCAACGGCGACGTGCCCCTGATCCGCACCGAGACGGCCCGCCGCCTGGCCGAGGCCTGTGCCGGCGAGGCCCTGGTGTTGCTCACCATCGACCTGGCGGACCCCAGCGGCTATGGCCGCATCGTGCGCGCCGGCGGCCAGCCTGACGGCGCCGTGCTGGCCATCGTCGAGCACAAGGACGCCAGCCCCGAGCAGCGAGCAATCCGCGAGGGCTACACCGGCATGATGGCGGCCCCCACGGCGCTGCTCAAGCGCTGGGTCATGGCCTTGTCCAACAACAATGCGCAAGGCGAGTACTACCTGACCGACATCGTCGCGATGGCCGTGGCCGAGGGCGTGCCCGTGCTGGGCGTCAAGGCGCCGCAGGAAACCGAGGTCCTGGGCGTCAACAGCCCGCTGCAGCTGGCCGACCTGGAGCGCCGCTACCAGCGCCAGCAGGCCGAGGCCCTGATGGAAGCCGGCGTGCGTCTGGCCGACCCGGCGCGCTTCGACGTGCGTGGCGATCTGCGCTGCGGGCAGGACGTCGAGATCGACGTCAATTGCATCTTCGAAGGTCGGGTCACGCTGGGCGACGGCGTGCGCATCGGCGCCAACTGCGTGATCCGCAATGCCAGCATCGCCGCCGGCGCCCGCATCCATGAATTCACCCACATCGACGGCGAGACGGCCGGCGCGAGCGTGGGCGAAGGTGCCCTGGTCGGCCCCTTCGCCCGCCTGCGCCCCGGCGCGCAGCTGGGTGCCGAGGTGCACATCGGGAATTTCGTCGAGGTCAAGAATTCCACCCTGGGCCGTGGCGCCAAGGCGAATCACCTGGCTTACCTCGGCGACGCCACGGTCGGCGAACGCGTCAACTACGGCGCGGGCTCCATCACCGCCAACTACGACGGCGCCAACAAGCACCGCACGGAAATCGGCAACGACGTCCACGTCGGCTCGAACTGCGTGCTGGTGGCGCCGGTCAAGCTGGGGGCCGGGGCCACCATCGGCGGCGGCTCCACCATCACCAAGGATGTGGCGGAAGGCGAGCTGAGCGTGGCGCGCGGCAAACAGGTGGCCATCAGCGGCTGGCAGCGACCGGTGAAAAAGCGCTGAAAAAGCACGGCCTTGCGTGACAAACTGCATCCCCCTGCCTAGGATGGCTTCACCGCCCCCTCTTCAGGGGGCGCCAAAGCCGCCAAGCCTGCCTAGCATTGCCAGCAGGTGGAAGAAAGCAGTACCCCATGGCACACACGCATCCAGAGCCCCTGATGACGGACCCTTTGCGAGACGAGCTCGACACATCGGCCGAGGCCGAACGCAGCCAGTTGCTCGCCGGCCTCGATCCCGTGCTCGCGGCCCAGGCCGAGGCACTGGCTGACGAGGCGGCCCGCACCGAAGCCCTGGAGCGCATGGCGCTCTACCACGCCCGCT
The DNA here is from genome assembly GCA_041913905.1 of Burkholderiaceae bacterium. Classification (GTDB taxonomy): domain Bacteria; phylum Pseudomonadota; class Gammaproteobacteria; order Burkholderiales; family Burkholderiaceae_C; genus Roseateles_B. The sequence continues at coordinate 148,668 of JAYSEK010000008.1, forward strand.
GCGATGACGCCGCCAAAGCCTGCTGGTATCTGTGCCGCAGCCTGGGCCTGGCCCGCCAGGAACCGGGCGAACCCAATCTGGAACTGCTCTTCGACCTGCTCGGCGCGCTGGCCGACCTGCCGGCCGAGGTGGCCGCCGCACCGCAGCCCGAAACAGTGGGCGAAGCCGACGGCCTGGGCGTTTTCGAGCTCTGCAACCAGCTGGCCGCCGCCCGCGAGCTGACCCAGGAAGCCTGGGAGGAGGCCGAGGCGCAGGCCTTCGTCAGCGCGACCTGCCCGACGGCCGCGCCCCACGCCCTGCATTGATCGGCCCTGACGCCCCCCTGCACCCAGGCACCGTGATCCGGTGCCTTTTTTTGCATCAGTCCAAGTCTTTCCCTTGCCCCACAAGCACTTGGCGCGGCTACCGCCAGCTTTTGCACGGACTTGTCCACAGGCGAGGGGGATAGTCCTGGCCACGCAGGCCGGCAACGCAAGTCCCGGCGGTGTCAGGGATGGTGGCGCTGGCGCTCGTGCACGGCGATCAGGCGGCTGATGCGGGAGACCGAGAGCCCCAGCTCCTTGGCCAGGCCGGTCATCGACAAGCCGCCCTCGGTGTGGGCGCGGTACAGGGCTTCCTCGCGGCTGGCCGCCTCGCGCAGCCAGTCTCGCCAGGGCCGTGCCTTGAGGGCGCTCGCGCCCTTGCCAGCCTTGCGTACGCTGGATACGCCATTGAGCTGGGCCTTCAGCCGATCGACGAAGGCCGCATCGCCCAGGTAGATCTGCTGGCGCAGATGCTGCCAGAGGTCAAGGCTCTCGGCCTCGGCCACCAGCTTCTCGTAGCGCTGGGCGGCCTTGCGACGGTCCGCCGCGCCTTGCAGGGGCCGGCCCATCACATAGGCATGGAGGCCTTGCACATCCAGCCAGTCCGGCGCCTCAACCAGGCCCACATGAGCCGCGTAGCTGGACCAGGGCCATTGAGCCGGTGAACTCGCCAGGCCGCGCCGCACGCCGCCCAGTTCGACATAGCGACAGGCATCCAGCAGCAGGTGCTCGCGGTCCACGAGCACCGCCTTGAAGCGCCCCTGGAACAGATGCCCCACCGTCCCGTGGCGGCGATTGCAGCCTTGCGTGTAGACGCCGTTGATGTGGCGCATCAGGCGCGAGAGATTGGCCTGGCGCGTGAAGAGCAGCAGCTCGTAGGAGTCCGGCTCCAGGCAGTAGGCCAGCACCTGGGCGTCGAAGCGCTCCATGGCCTGCGCGATCACCGCGAGCAGTGCCCGGCGGTCCGCGTCATCGTGGAACACCACCGCGCCCGCCTCAGCCTTGGAGCTGAGGTGGTAGACGGCACCCGCAAACTCGATCCGAAGTGGTCTGGCCATGCTGCAACTTAGGCCAGCGCAGGCCAAAACGCAAGTACCAGGCAAGGCCTGACCCCATGTCCTGGGGACGAAGGCTGCGACGTCACAGGAGGCGCCCCGGCCAAGGGCGGGGCCAGGTGTTGCGTCCCCGCCAAAGCGGCTGGCGGGGGATGACTGGCTCAGCGCTTGAGGCCGTCCAGCACCTTGAGCACGGCGTCGTCGCCCATATTGCGGGCGTCGGCCAGTTCGCCGCCGCTGGTGGCGCTCAGCACCTGGCCATCGCGGCCCAGCACGGCCACGGCCGGGATGCCCTTCTTCAGCGGCACGCCCATCTGTGCGGCGAGGTCGGTGTTCTTGTCGAAGCGTCCCACGTTGACCTTGAGCACCACGAAGCGCTTGGCGATGGGGCCTGCCAGCGTGCCGCCGGAGAACTTGCGGTCCAGGGCCATGCAGTCTCCGCACCAGTTGGCGCCGAAGACCACCAGCACATTGCGCTGCTGGGCGTTGGCTTGGGCCAGGGCCTGGTTGAGATCGGCGCGGGCATCGGCCTGCTCGTTGTAGACCTGCGGCTTGGCCGCGTCCTCGGCCTGCGCGGGAGCCAGGGCCGCCAGCAGAGCCAGGGCCAGCGCAGAGCTGCGGAAAAATGTGGCGATGGTGTTCATGGCAAGCAGTGTGCCGCAAGTCATTTCGCCCTGCCGGAATGCATGTGCCAGCCGGCCCTGACGGAATCCTGATGCGAGATCATGTACAAAGCAGGGTTTTCAACTTCGCGCCCATCATGGCCTCGACCCTGCTCGCCCTGCTCGACGACATCGCCACCCTGCTGGACGATGTCGCCGTCCTCTCCAAGGCTGCCGCCCAGAAGACCTCGGGGGTGCTGGGGGACGACCTGGCACTCAACGCCCAGCAGGTCAGCGGCATCCGCGCCGAGCGCGAACTGCCGGTGGTCTGGGCCGTCGGCAAGGGATCGCTGCGCAACAAGGCCATCCTGGTGCCGGCCGCGCTGGCCATCAGTGCCTTCGCGCCCTGGGCGGTGCTGCCCCTGCTGATGCTGGGCGGTGCCTACCTCTGCTTCGAAGGCGTGGAGAAGCTGGCCCACAAGTTCCTGCATGGCGCTGACGACGCCGCCCAGCACGACCGCGAGCTGCAAGCCCTCAGCGACCCGGCCATCGACCTCGTCGCCTTCGAGCAGGACAAGATCAAGGGCGCGATCCGCACCGACTTCATCCTCTCCGCCGAAATCATCACCATCACCCTGGGCCTGGTGGCCCAGCAGCCGCTGGCGACCCAGCTGATGGTGCTCAGCGGCATTGCCGTGCTGATGACGGTGGGCGTCTACGGCCTGGTGGGCGCCATCGTCAAGCTGGACGACCTGGGCCTGTTCCTGAGCCGCAAGCCCGGAGCCTGGCAGCAAAGCCTGGGCGGCCTGCTGCTGGCCGCGGCGCCGCGCCTGATGAAGGCGCTGGCCGTGGTCGGCACCGCGGCCATGTTCATGGTCGGCGGCGGCATCCTGGTGCACGGGCTGCCGCCAGTGCACCATGCCATCGAGCATCTGGCGCAATCCGTCCCCGCGCTGCCGGCCCTGCCCTGGCTTGTCGCCACGCTGGGCGAGGTGCTGGTGGGCATCGCCTGCGGCGCCGTGGTGCTGGCGGCAGTCGAAGGCTTCGGCAAACTGCGCCGTCGCTGAGCGCTTGCCGAAGCCGCGGGGGGCCGCCATGATGGCGGGACTCCCCTTCGCACCGCCTGCATGGAAAATGCAGGCATGAAGACACACACCATCGAAGTCCAGAAGTTCAAGGCCGCCGGCAACGCCCACGGCCTGATCATGCTCAAGGTGGACGCACTGGTCGCGCCCAAGGCCAATGTCGAGGGCATCGAGCCCAGTTCCATCCTGAGCATGACCGAGGCCAATGCCCGCGTGCTGATGTCGCTGCTGAAGGCGCAGATCGCGGAGCTGGACGCCAAGAAACCCAAGAGCCGGCACGGCCGCCACGGCTGAGCCCTGAAGAAGACGCACCATGGAATATCCGCACTACCAGCCCCAGTCCGACCTGCTGCCTCTCAGCGATGAAGAGCTGGGCCAGCTCGACGAGCTGCTGGCCGCACTGCCCAGCGACGCCGCGATGAACATCGAGGCCCTGGACGGCTACCTGACCGCCCTCTTGCTGTCGCCCCGGCCGCTGGCCCAAATCCCTGGTGCCGAGTGGATGCCGGAGATCTGGGGCGGCGACGCCGGAGATGGCCACGCCCCCTTCAGCAGCGGCAAGCAGAAGAAGCGGGTGATGATGCTGGTGCTGCGCCACCTGCGCGTGCTGGACGAGCTGCTGCGCAACAAACCCGACAAATGGGAGCCCATCTTCAGCGTGGCCGAGGACGGCGAGGCCGACCTGGTCGACGCCGAGGACTGGTGCATCGGCTTCATGCTGGCCGTGGACCTGGCCGCCGACGACTGGGCCTCGCGCTTCGAGGACGAGACCCAAGGCGCGCTGCTCTCGCCCATCGCCCTGCTGGGTGGTGATGAGAGCCAGCAGGATCCGCAAGACCTGGCACAGCTGGCCAATGCCCAGCTCAAGGACGCCCTGAGCCGCGAGATCCCCGACGCCGTGCTGACCCTGGCCGGCCACGGCTGACGCGGGCCTCGCGGGATCGGCATAGGGGGCCTCCATTTGGAGGCGCCCCTGCCACACCACCCGGCA
>JAYSEK010000009.1:0-147191 GCA_041913905.1 Burkholderiaceae bacterium
CCGCCTCAACGGCGATCAGACTCTACCGTTCTGGTCTGGTTTGAACATACAAGCCCGCCTCAGCGGCGCAGGCTCAGCCAGGCCTGCGGCAGCGCGATGGTCAGCAGCATCAGGCCGTAACCCAGCATCTTGCCGTCATGGCCCAGCAGGGCCAAAGCCAGCAGCAAGCCGAGGCTGCCGCCCACCCCGCCCCAAAGCCACAGCTGGCGCCAGCTGCGCGACTTGAGTTCACCGCGCCACAACAGCTTGGCCAGAAAGGCGACCAGGCCCGCGACGAACCAGGCGGGCAGGAAGAAATTGCCGATGTGCCAGAAGGCATCAAGAGGACTCACAGGGATCTCGCCAATCTTGCTAGTAGCTCATGCGCAAAAAGCCATGCGCAGCATGTCGTCTGCCAACGCCCGCAAGCCACATGCCGCCGTCAACCAATTTCAATTGCGGCGCGAATTGATGCTTATCAAGCATTTCTGTGCGGGCGATGCAGCAAGCTCGTCAGCCCGCAAGGCCTTGAATTTTATAATCGCGCTATGTCGGTCTTTGCCCTCGGCCTGAATCACGAATCCGCGCCCCTGGATCTGCGCGGCCGGTTCGCGCTTTCAGCCGATCAGCTGGCACCCGCCCTGCTGGGCCTGCGCGACCAGCTCAAGCAGCGCACCCGCATCGGCGCCGAAGCCGCCATGCTCTCCACCTGCAACCGCACCGAGCTCTACGTGGCCGGCGGCAAGGAGCTGGTGCAGCCCAGCGTCGAATGGCTGGCCGAAGTCGGCGGCGTGGCGGCGAACGCCCTGCTCAACCATGCCTACGTGAAAGAGGGCAGCGCCGCGGCGCGGCACGCCTTCCGCGTCGCCAGCGGCCTGGATTCCATGGTGCTGGGCGAGCCCCAGATCCTCGGCCAGATGAAGCAGGCCGTGCGCGAGGCCGACGAAGCCGGCACGCTGGGCACCACGCTGCACCAGCTGTTCCAGCGCAGCTTCTCGGTGGCCAAAGAGGTGCGCAGCTCTACCGAGATCGGCGCGCACTCCATCAGCATGGCCGCCGCCGCAGTGCGCCTGGCCGGCCAGCTCTTCGAGGATCTGGCCCGGATCAAGGTGCTCTTCGTCGGTGCCGGCGAGATGATCGAGTTGGTCGCCACGCATTTCGCAGCCCGCACGCCGCAGGCCATGGCCGTGGCCAACCGCACGCTGGAGCGCGGTGAAAAGCTCGCCACGCACCTGGGAGCAGAAGCCCTGCGCCTCAGCGACCTGCCGCAGCGCCTGCATGAGTTTGATGCCGTGATCTCCTGCACGGCCTCCAGCCTGCCCCTGATCGGCCTGGGCGCGGTAGAAAGCGCGCTGAAGAAGCGCCGCCACAAGCCCATGTTCATGGTGGACCTGGCGGTGCCGCGGGACATCGAGCAGGAGGTCGCCCAACTGGACGACGTCTACCTCTACACCGTGGACGACCTCGCCCAGCTGGTGCAGTCCGCCGGCGAGAAACGCCAGGCGGCCGTGCAGCAGGCCGAAGCCATCATCGAGACCGGCGTGCAGAGCTTCGTGCACTGGCTGGGCCAGCGCCACACCGTGCCCCTGATCCAGGCCCTGCACGCCCAGGCGGACGACTGGCGCAGCACCGAGCTGCAGCGCGCCCGCAAGCTGCTGGCGCGCGGCGAGGATGTGGACGTGGTGCTGGAAGCCCTCTCCAAGGGCCTGACGCAGAAGATGCTGCACGGCGCACTGGCCGAACTGCATGCCGCCGATGGCGAGCAGCGCGCCGCACTGGCGCACACCGTCTCGCGCATCTTCCTGCGCAAGAGCGCCAAGGATCCGGCCGAGCATTAGCGCCCCTCCCCGCGCTGCTCGCCGCCCATGCACCCAGGGGGTCGCATGGCTCGCCCTCCTTGTGAACGCCTCCCATGAAAGACAGCCTGCGCCAGCAGTTCGAACGCCTCGGGCACCGACTGCACGAACTCGACACCACGCTCGCCGACGGCAGCATCGCCGCCGACATGAAGCGCTACCGCGCGCTGACCCGCGAACAGGCGGAGGTGTCGGACCTGGTCTCCCGCTACCAGCGCTACCTTCAGCGGGAGCAGGACCTGGCCGCCGCGCGCGGACTGCTGGACGATCCTGAAATGGCCGAAATGGCCAGAGAGGAGATCGCCGGCGCCGAGGCGGACATGGCTCGCCTGGACGAGGAGCTGCAGCTGGCTTTGCTACCCAAGGATCCGGATGACGTCCGCCCCGCCTTCCTCGAGATCCGCGCCGGCGCGGGCGGCGACGAGTCGGCGCTCTTCGCCGCCGACCTGGCCCGCATGTACCTGCGCTACGCCGAGTCCCAGGGCTGGCGGACCGAGACGCTGTCGGCCAATGAGTCCGACCTGGGCGGCTACAAGGAGCTGGTGCTGCGCATCGAGGGCGAGCAGGTTTACGGCCGGCTCAAGTTCGAGTCCGGCGGCCATCGCGTGCAACGCGTGCCGGCGACCGAGTCGCAGGGCCGCATCCACACCAGCGCCTGCACGGTGGCGGTGATGCCCGAGCCGGACGAGGCCGAGGAAGTCCAGCTCAACCCGGCCGACCTGCGCATCGACACCTTTCGCGCCAGCGGCGCCGGTGGTCAGCACGTCAACAAGACCGACTCCGCCATCCGCATCACCCACCTGCCCACCGGCCTGGTCGCCGAGTGCCAGGACGACCGCAGCCAGCATCGCAACAAGGCCAAGGCCATGGCCGTGCTGGCCGCGCGACTGCGCGACAAGGAACGCAGCGAGCGCGCCGCCAAGGAAGCCGCCACGCGCAAGAGCCTGATTGGCAGCGGCGACCGCAGCGACCGCATCCGTACCTACAACTTCCCTCAGGGGCGGCTGACCGACCACCGCATCAACCTGACGCTCTACAAGCTGGGCGCGATCATGGACGGCGACCTGAACGACGTCATCAGCGGCCTGCAGCAGGCCCAGGCCGCCGAGCAACTGGCCGCGCTGGAAGGCCGCGGATGAGCACCACGGTGCGAGCCCTGCAACAGCGTGCCGTGCAGGCCGGACTGCCACGGCTGGAGACGCAGCTGCTGCTGGCCGCGCTGCTCGACAAGGACCGCAGCTGGCTGATCACCCATGACGAGGATCCGCTGCCGGACGCCGTCGGCGAGCGCTTCGCGTCCTGGCTGCAGCAGCGCCTGGACGACGTCCCGCTGGCCTACCTCACCGGCCACAAGGAATTCCACGGCCTGCGGCTGCAGGTGAGCCCGGCCACCCTGGTGCCGCGCCCGGACACCGAAGTGCTGGTCGACTGGGCGCTGGAATGGCTCCAGGCCAGCGAGCTGTCCGCACCTCGCGTGCTCGACCTGGGTACGGGCAGCGGTGCCATCGCGCTGGCCGTCAAGAACGGCTGTCCCGCCGCGCAGGTGACCGCAACCGACGTCAGTGCCCCGGCCCTGGACATCGCACGCGCCAATGCCGCGCGGCTGCGGCTGGAGGTCCGGTTCGTGCAGGGCGCATGGTGGGCACCGCTGGGCGATGAGCGCTTCGACCTCGTGCTGAGCAATCCGCCCTACATCGCCCCGCAGGACGAGCACCTGGCGGCCTTGAAGCATGAACCCCTGAGCGCCTTGGCAGCGCCGGAGCAGGGGCTGGCCGACCTCCGCCGGATCGTTGCCGGCGCGGCCGCCCACATGAACGGCGGCGGACTGCTGCTGCTCGAACATGGCTACGACCAGGAACAAGCCGTGGCGGATTTGCTACGCCTGACGGGACTGGAATACCTGGGCTGCCGGCGCGACCTGGGCGGCCAGGCCCGGTGCAGCGGCGCGCGCCGCCGTGAGCGGCCGCCAGCGGCACAACAAGGCCCGTAAGAGCCGGTAAATGCCGGTAATCGATCCTGCACAAAGTCACTCGACGGGCGTAGCATGGACTTCCGAGCGGCCTGTTGCGTGGCCGCTGGCTGCAAGGAGCACACCATGCGCCGCCCCCTCATCACTCCTGGATCCGGCTGGCCAGCGGCCATGGGCTGGCTGGTGGTAGGCGCCTTGGCCTTGTTGGCCGCGGCGCAGGCCCGATCACAGCCCTTGACCCATGCCGAGGCGCCCGGGCTGCGCTGGCAAGCCCGCCTCCAGCTGAGCCAAGTGGACAACCAGGACAGCGGCAGCGGCCGCAGCTCGCGCTCCCTCAGTGCGGCGCTGCTGGGCGACTACTACCTGACCGGGTCTGGCCTGGGTGCCGGGGTGCGCGGCGGCCTGAGGGCAACCGGCGGCCTGATGATGGGGCCGCTGAGCGTCACCCAAAGCGGCTCCGGCCTGACCTTGAGTGCACAGTCCATGAGCCTTGGGCAATCCCTGGCCGTGGGCTTGCGGGCCGTCGGTACGCTGGCCGATCGGAGCGACCCTGGCAGCACGCTGCCCTATATCGGCATCGGCTACAGCGGCATTTCGCAGCGCGGTGGCTGGGGATTCAGCGCCGACCTCGGCCTGATCAACCGCAACAGCCTGCGCCTGGGCAACAGCCTGGGCTCGGTCGACGAGGCACTGCGGGACAACCGCCTGATGCCTGTGCTGCAGTTCGGTCTCAGCTACAGCTACTGAGCCCAAAAACTCCACCGTCAGCACCCGGCCTGGATGCGCAGGCCTGCACCAGACGCCCCCAGCGTCCGACCGGGCATGCGCGCTGGTCGATAATCGAGCCAAGGCCAGAGGGCAGCGCATGCCCATCGCAAGACTGGCCACGGTCCATCAGTAAGGAATCAAGACATGAGCGACGTTCAGCAACGCATTGACGATCTGGTCAAGAACAACCGCGTGGTGCTTTTCATGAAGGGCAGCGCCCAGTTCCCCATGTGCGGTTTTTCCGGCCGCGCCGTGCAGATCCTCAAGGCCTGCGGCGTGACCGATCTGAAGACCTTCAACGTGCTGGAAGACGAGGAAGTGCGCCAGGGCATCAAGGAGTACGCCAACTGGCCGACCATTCCGCAGCTCTACGTCAACGGCGAGTTCATCGGTGGCTCGGACATCATGATGGAGATGTACGAAAGCGGTGAACTGCAGCAGGTGCTGGGCGGCCAGTGAACCGGCCTGCCCTGCCGCAGCGGCTGATCGTCGGCATCAGCGGCGCCAGTGGCGCAGCCTATGGGCTGCAAGTGCTGCGGCGCTGCCGCGAGCTGGGAGTACACACCCATCTGATCGCGACGCCAGCGGGCTTGCTCAACGTCCACCATGAGTTGGGCCTGAGCCGCGAAGCCCTGGAAGCGGAGGCCGATGAAGCCCACGCCCCCGGGGACATCGGCGCCTGCGTGGCCAGCGGCAGCTTCGATGCGGCCGCCATGGTGGTGGCACCCTGCTCGATGAAGAGCCTGGCGGCCATCGCCCATGGCTTTGGAGACAACCTGCTCACGCGCGCTGCTGATGTCACGCTCAAGGAACGCCGCCGCCTCGTGCTGATGGTGCGCGAAACGCCCTTCAACCTGGCGCACCTGCGCAATATGACAGCCGTGACGGAAATGGGCGGCATCATCTTCCCGCCGCTGCCGGCCTTCTACCTGAAGCCGCAGAGCGTGGAGGACGTGGTGGCCGAGGGCGTGGAGCGGGTATTGGACCTGTGCGGCATTGCCGGCGCCCACCCGCAGCGCTGGCGGGGCCTGCGCGAATCGCGCTGAGACGCAGGAACGCGCGCGAGCTCAGCGCTCGCCAGGCATCAGCCACTTGCGCCGGGCGCCCAGCACCGCGTTGGGATACTCCGGCCGTCCTCGGCTGCCGTTGTAGCGGCCCAGCGCCATGAAGAGGTCGCCCTTTTCCCTGTCGAGGTAGTGGCGCATGATCACGCAGCCAAAGCGGAGATTGGTCTGCATGTGAAAGAGGCGGGATTCCTGCCCGTCGCCGATCAGGCGCGCCCAAAAGGGCATCACCTGCATATAGCCGCGCGCACCCGCCACGCTGATGGCGTACTTGCGAAAGCCGCTTTCCACCTCGACCAGGCCCAGCACCAGGCTGGGTTCCAGGCCCGCACGCGTGGCCTCGTACCAGAGCGTCTCCAGGAACTCGATGCGCGTCTGCGCCTCGGTCTTGCGCGGTCGCAGACGGTCGCTCATGGTGCCCAGCCAGCGCAGGTAGCTCAAGCGATCGTCGATCTTCTCGAAGCGAGGCCGCGGCGGCGCGCTGTTGCGTATGGAGGCCGACAGCGCAGAACGCACTGCATCCGCCAGGGGCTCCTCGACCTGGGCACCCGCCCAGGCTCGCCCCATGGGCAACACACTCAGCAGCGATGCAGCAAGAAGGCCGCGCCGCGCGCGGGATGCCGGCTGCATCGGCACCTCAGACCTTCATCCGGGCCTGCAGATGCGCCACCACCTCGGCCAGGGCCAGCTTGGTCGCCTGCGGCTCGCGGCGGCCCTGGTACTCGACCTGGCCTTCCTTGAGGCCGCGGTCGGACAGCACCACACGGTGCGGCACGCCGATCAGCTCCCAGTCCGCGAACATCGCACCCGGGCGCTCGCCGCGGTCGTCCAGCAGCACGTCGACGCCCAGCCCCAGCAGTTGCTCGTAGAGCTGCTCGGCCGCAGCCTTCACCTCGTCGCTGCGGTCCATGCCGATGGGGCAGATCGCAACGGTGAAGGGCGCGATGGCGTCCGGCCAGATGATGCCGCGCTCATCATGGTTCTGCTCGATGGCCGCGCCCAGGATGCGGGTCACGCCGATGCCGTAGCAGCCCATCTCGAAGGGCTTGGGCTTGCCGGTCTCGTCGAGGAAGGTGGCGTTCATGGCCGCCGAGTACTTGGTGCCCAGGTAGAACACATGGCCCACCTCGATGCCACGCTGGATGGCCAATTGGCCCTTGCCGTCCGGCGAGGGATCGCCGGCCAGCACATTGCGGATATCGGCCACGAGATCGGGCTCGGGCAGGTCGCGGCCCCAGTTGGCGCCGGTGAAGTGGAAGTCTGCCTCGTTGGCACCGCAGACGAAGTCGGCCATCTGCGCGACGGTACGGTCGGCCACGACCTTCACCGGCTGCTTCAGTCCGATGGGGCCGAGGTAGCCCGGCTTGCAGCCGAAGTGCGCCTCAATCTCGCCCACGGTCGCGAAGCGGAAGCCGCCCTTGAGGCCCTCGACCTTGCCGGCCTTGACCTCGTTGAGCTCGTGATCGCCGCGCACCAGCAGCAGCCACACCTGGGTCTTGACGACTTCGCCATGCTCGTTGAATTCGTCGGTGGCCAGCACCAGGGACTTGACCGTCTGAGCCAGAGGCAGCCCCAGCAGGGCAGCGACGTCCTCGCAGGTGCTCTTGCCCGGCGTGGGCGCCTTGACCAAGGGCTGACTCGCGGCGGCGCGGCTGGCCAGCAGGGGCAGCGCCTCGGCCAGCTCGATGTTGGCGGCGTAGTCGCTGTCGGGGCAGTAGACGATGGCGTCCTCGCCCGTCTCGGCGATCACCTGGAATTCATGCGAGCGGTCACCACCGATGGCGCCGGTGTCGGCGGCCACGGCACGGTACTCCAGGCCCAGGCGGTCGAAGATCCTGCAATAGGCCTGGAACATGTTCTCGTAGCTGCGGCCGGCGGCTTCCACGTCACGGTCGAAGGAGTAGGCGTCCTTCATCGTGAACTCCCGGCCTCGCATCACGCCGAAGCGCGGGCGGCGCTCGTCGCGGAACTTGGTCTGGATGTGATAGAAGTTCTTGGGCAGCTGCTTGTAGGAACGCAGCTCCTGGCGGGCGATGTCGGTCACCACCTCTTCACTGGTGGGCTGGATGATGAAGTCGCGGCCATGGCGGTCCTTCACGCGCAGCAGTTCGGGGCCCATCTTGTCGAAGCGGCCCGTCTCCTGCCACAGCTCGGCCGGCTGCACCACGGGCATCAGCAACTCGACGGCGCCGGCGCGGTTCATTTCGTCGCGGATGATGGCTTCGACCTTGCGGATCACCCGCAGACCCATGGGCATGTAGTTGTAGATGCCGGCGCCCAGGCGCTTGATCATGCCGGCTCGCATCATGAGCTTGTGGCTGACGACTTCGGCGTCGGCGGGGGCTTCCTTGAGCGTGGAGACGAAGAACTGAGAGGCTTTCATCGCGGAGACTGCGGGTAGGACCGGCAGCGCGCCTCCTGAGCACCCGCCCTGAGGCTGGCGCCCGGCGGGCGCGCCTGGGCTTGGGGTTAGCGAGGATCATGCACAGGGGGAGGCCCGATGCAATAATCAATCCAACTAAAGATTTGAGGTTGATTATGCTCGACCGTGAAGGCTTCAGGCCGAACGTCGGCATCATCCTGCTCAACCACCGGAACGAAGTGTTCTGGGGCAAGCGCATTCGCACCCACTCCTGGCAGTTCCCGCAAGGGGGCATCAAGCATGGCGAAACGCCCGAGCAGGCGATGTTCAGAGAGCTCCACGAAGAAGTGGGCTTGAGGTCCGAGCATGTGCGCATCATTGCGCGCACGCGCGACTGGCTGCGTTATGAAGTGCCCGAGCACTACATACGCCGCGACGCACGAGGCCACTACCGTGGCCAGAAGCAGATCTGGTTCCTGCTGCAGCTGATGGGCCGCGACAGCGACATGAACCTGCGCGCCACGGACCACCCGGAGTTCGACGCCTGGCGCTGGAACGACTACTGGGTGCCGCTGGACGCCGTGATCGAATTCAAGCGCGGCGTCTACCAGATGGCGCTCACCGAGCTCGCACGCTTCCTGCCGCGAACCAACCATCACAACCGCTACCTGCGGGCTGGCATGCGTCCGCAGCAGCACCGGCAGGACCATGGACCGGCACGTGGACCGGCAACGAGCGAGGGCGCGCAGACCGAGCCGCAGGATCCGAGCAAGGACGCGGCAGAACACTGAACCGATCCGCCCAAGGCAAAGAGCAAAGGCCCGCTTGGCGGGCCTTTTCGCTTGTCTTGCCGAGCTCGTCTTGCCGAGAAAGGCCAGGGCCGGATCAAGGCCTCAGCGCAGCACGAGATTGTCCCGGTGGATGAGCTCGGGCTCGGCGGCATAGCCCAGCACCGCACCGATCTCGAAGGAAGGCTTGCGGGCGATCAGCCGGGCCTCCGCGCTGGAGTAGTTGGACAGGCCGCGACCCAGTTCCGCGCCGGCGGGATCGCGCACCGCGATCACGTCGCCGCGATGGAACTCGCCCTGCACCTCGCGCACGCCGATCGGCAGCAGGCTCTTGCCCTCTTCGCGCAGCTTGAGCGCAGCCCCTGCATCGACGACGACCGCGCCGCGCATCTGCAGGTGATCCAGCATCCATTGCTTGCGCGCGGCCTGCTTGGCCGTGCTGGCCAGCAGCGCCGTGCCGATGGACTCGCCTTCGGCTAGGCGCAGCAGCACGTCCGGCTCGCGTCCCCAGGCGATGATCGTGCTGGCGCCGCTGCCAGCCGCACGCTTGGCTGCCAGGATCTTGGTGATCATGCCGCCTCGGCCGATGCTGGAGCCCGCACCGCCAGCCATGGCCTCCAGTTCCGGCGTGCCGGCAATGGCCTCGTCAATGAACCGCGCATTCGGATCCTTGCGCGGATCTGCCGAGTACAGGCCCTTCTGATCGGTCAGGATGACCAGGGCGTCGGCCTCCACCAGGTTGGCCACCAGGGCGCCCAGGGTGTCGTTGTCGCCGAACTTGATCTCGTCATTGACGACGGTATCGTTCTCGTTGATCACCGGCAGCACGCGGTGCTGCAGCAGGGTCAGCAAGGTCGAGCGCGCATTCAGATAGCGCTCGCGATCCGCCAGGTCGGCATGCGTCAGCAGGACCTGCGCACTGCCCAGCCCCTGCTCGCGCAGCTTGCTCTCGTACATCTGGGCCAGGCCCATCTGCCCGACGGCGGCCGCGGCCTGCAGCTCATGCACCTCCTTGGGCCGGGACGCCCAGCCCAGGCGCTTCATGCCTTCGGCGATGGCGCCGCTGGAGACCATCACCACCTCGCGGCCCTGCTGGGTCAGCGCGGCCAACTGGCGGCACCAATTGCCGATGGCATCGGCATCCACGCCCCGGCCTTCGTTGGTCACCAGGCTGGAGCCGACCTTGACGACGATGCGTCGCGCGTCGCGGAGCACGGCACTCATGAGGCGTCCGCCTCGCCACCGCCCGCCACCGGCGTGAAGCGCACGTCCGGCTCCACATGGTGCTGGTGCTGCGCGGCCACATGCTCGTAGATTGCATGGATCAGGGGCTGGCAGCCTTCGCGGGTCAGTGCGGAGATCTCGAAGACCGGGCCCTTCCACTTGTAGCGCTTGATGAAGTCCTTGACCCGCTTGGCACGCTCCTCCTCGGGCACCATGTCCAGCTTGTTGAGCACCAGCCAGCGCGGCTTCTCGTACAGCGAGGCGTCGTACTTCTTCAGCTCGGCGACGATGGCCTTGGCTTCGGCCACGGGGTCGACTTCGGGATCGAAGGGAGCCAGGTCCACCACATGCAGCAGCAGTCGGGTGCGCTGCAGATGGCGCAGGAACTGATGACCAAGGCCCGCGCCTTCGGCTGCACCTTCGATCAGGCCGGGGATATCGGCCACGACGAAGCTCTTCTCCGGCGCCACGCGCACCACGCCCAGGTTGGGGTGCAAGGTCGTGAACGGATAGTCGGCGATCTTCGGCCGCGCATTCGAGATCGCCGAGATCAGCGTGGACTTGCCTGCATTGGGCTGCCCCAGCAGGCCGACATCGGCCAGCACGCGCAACTCCAGCTTCAGCTTCTTGGCCTCGCCAGGCCAGCCGGGCGTCTTCTGGCGCGGCGCGCGGTTGGTACTGCTCTTGAAGTGCAGGTTGCCGAAACCGCCGTCGCCGCCCTTGGCAATCAGCACCTTCTCGCCAGGCTCCAGCAGCTCGGCAATGACCGCCCCCGTCTCCAGGTCCGTGATGATGGTGCCCACAGGCATGCGCAGCACGATGTCGTCGGCCGCAGCGCCGTATTGGTCAGAGCCGCGCCCTGCCTCGCCGTTGCGCGCCTCATGACGGCGTGCATAGCGGTAGTCGATCAGGGTGTTCAGGTTCAGATCGCCGACGGCATACACGCTGCCACCGCGACCGCCATCGCCACCATCCGGACCGCCGAAGGGAATGAATTTTTCGCGGCGGAAGCTGGCACAGCCGGCACCACCATTGCCGGCTACTACGTCGATGGTGGCTTCGTCTACGAACTTCATGTCTTGCTTCTCGGGCTCAGGGAAGGAGCCATGGTAAGGCAGGCCCGCAATCGGGGCGCACCGGGCTTGCAGCCGCAAAAAACAAAGCCCCGGGCATGCCGGGGCTCAGTCTGAACGCTCAGTTTGAACGGTGTGGCCGGCTGCTGCCACCGCACCGCATCGGTCAGGTCAGAAGACTCAGACCGGCGTCACGACCACGGTCGAGCGATTGTTCTCGCCCTTGGTGGTGAAGGACACGGTGCCGTCGATCAGAGCGAACAGCGTGTGGTCCTTGCCCATGCCGACGTTGGAGCCGGCGTGGAACTTGGTGCCGCGCTGACGCACGATGATGGAGCCGGCCGAGATGGCCTGGCCGCCGTACACCTTCACGCCCAGCATCTTCGGTTTGGAATCGCGGCCGTTGCGAGTCGAGCCGCCGCCCTTTTTCTGTGCCATGGATTACTCCTTGAACTGTTGCGAGAGCGTTGGGGATCAGCCGTTGACCGCGCTGATTTCCAGCTCGGTGTAGGTCTGGCGATGGCCTTGGCTCTTCTTGTAGTGCTTGCGACGACGCAGCTTGAAGATGCGCACCTTGTCGTGCTTGCCCTGTGCCACCACGGTGGCCTTGACGCTCGCGCCAGCAACCAAGGGAGTGCCGATCTTCAGCTCGGCGCCGTTACCCACGGCGAGAACTTGATCGATCACGATCTCTTGGCCAACTTCCGCAGCAATCTGTTCTACCTTGATCTTTTCGCCAGCAGCAACCTTGTATTGCTTGCCACCGGTTTTTATGACCGCGTACATATCAGCCCTTTCAATGAAACCACCTGCGCCCCACCCCCGCCTTCACAACCGAAACACACGATTGGAGGCAAAAGAGCTGTCCGCAGGCCTGAGACTCCGCACGCAATGCGCGCAGAGCCGGCGACTATAGCATGAGCACCCACCCTGATTCAAGTGCCATCCAAGCACCGTGGGCAGCTCCCGACGCAGGCTTCGCCATTGCCGCACAAGGCCGGCGCACAAGCCCGACACCTCCTGCCGCCCTTCCTATAATCCCGGCTTCGCCCAAAAGTGAGCCCAGAGTGCACGCCCTGTCTGCCTCGTCCCCCCTTCAAGAGGTTCTTGCCGCGCTGGACGCGGACATGCGCGAGGTGGATGCCGTCATCGCCCGCCGCCTGACCTCCGACGTCGCCCTCGTCAACCAGATTGCCGGCTACATCGTCCATGCAGGCGGCAAGCGCATGCGCCCCAAGCTGGTCCTGCTGTTTGCCAACGCCCTGGGCTTCCAGGGCGCCGAGCGCTTCGAGCTGGCCGCGGTGGTGGAATTCATCCACACCGCCACACTGCTGCACGACGATGTGGTCGACGAGTCCTCCCTGCGCCGCGGCAAGCAGACCGCCAACGCCTTGTTCGGCAATGCCGCCAGCGTCCTGGTCGGAGACTTCCTCTACTCGCGCGCCTTCCAGATGATGGTGTCGACCAACCGGATGCGCGTGCTGGACGTGCTGGCCGAAGCCACCAACGTCATCGCCGAAGGCGAGGTCCTGCAGCTGATGAACATGCATGACCCGGACATCTCGGTCGAGGACTACCTGCGCGTCATCCGCTACAAGACCGCCAAGCTCTTCGAAGCCAGCGCACGCCTGGGCGCAGTGCTCGCCGACGCCGACGCCGGCACCGAAGAAGCCTGCGCAGCCTATGGCCGCGCCCTGGGCACGGCCTTCCAGTTGATTGACGACGTGCTGGACTACGAAGGCGACACCCAGGCCCTGGGCAAGAACGTGGGCGACGACCTGCGCGAAGGCAAGCCGACCTTGCCCCTGCTGGTGGCCATGGAACGCGGCAGCATCGAGCAGCGCGAACTGATCCGCCACGCCATCCAGCACGGCGAGGTGGAGCGCCTGCAGGACATCATCGAGATCGTCCGCGGCACCGGCGCCCTGGAAGCCACTCGCGACGCAGCGCGCCTAGAGGCTGAACATGCCCGCGAAAAACTTTCGCTGCTGCCTCTTAACAAGTGGCAAGAAGCTCTGCTAGAATTCGCCTTTCTGTCGGTGAACAGATCCCACTGAAGACTGCAGCAGGACAAGCAGAAGCGAAACAAGGGCAGAGAAGCAAGGGCAGAGTAAGTGCCTTTTAAGCGCCTTTGACCTTTGAGCCTTTGAAATGCCAGGTTGGCATGCGCGAAGCACTGCAAGAAGAGCTGCGATAGCCTTGAGCGGGAACCGAGCACGATCAGAACAAATCGGGGTGTAGCTTAGCCTGGTAGAGCGCTACGTTCGGGACGTAGAGGCCGGAGGTTCGAATCCTCTCACCCCGACCAGACAAAAAGCGGAAAAGCCCAAGTGAATCAAGCACTTGGGCTTTTTTGCTTTTGATCGGCATTCATGTCGTTTCAAAGCAAATTTCCTGGGCCGGTGTCCCAAATTTGTCCCAAGGCTTCACATGGGCATGAATGGCTGCACGGAGGCGGCGCCGGCTTAGCCTTTGACAGCCTGGAAATTGCTCGCTACTGTCATGCACAACCATGTGCATGCTGCCCTACCTTCGAGCCACCAAGCAGGCACGCCAGATTGTGCGAGCGCTGGCTATGGACATGGGCTGGCGGTTCACGGCAGTTGGCGCATTGCTCGCCGTGCTCATGTTTTGGGTCGTCCCGCATGCACCTGATTCGATCTCGGCGTCCCTGACGCAGCTCATGGGAAGCTGGGTGCTGGCTTGCATTCTTGGCACGCTGGCCGCGATCTTTTGTGCCTGGGTGCCGGCACACGACGAGCTGATCCGCCGCAAGAACGAGCCCTACTACGAGGGCATTCGCGTCCGCTGGGCTGCGCGGGTCGATGAGATCGCTTCTGCCCCACTTCTCCGGGCCACCCCACCGCCCCGCGCCCGCCATCGCTGAACTTGCGTCGCAGCGCGCACATGCGCTGCCATGGCGACCCTGTCGCCCAACGCTTCGCGATGGTGAAGAAGATGACCAAACACGCAGCCACCCAGACTGGTGGCGTACCTACCTGCCTTCACATTGAAAAAGTGTCGGCCATGATCGGCAAGACTGAGACCACGATCCGGACTTGCGCGACCAACGAGAAATACAAACACCTGATCCCCAAGCCGTTCAAGATGCCGCACAGCCGGCGCTTGTGTTGGTGGGAGCATGAGGTTCTGGCCTGGATTGAGTCCAACCGCCCTGCGGAGCCACCACCGGTGAAGCGACCGCGCGGGCGCCCGACCAAAGTGGAACAACTGGCCCGAGAACGCTGGGCCGAAACCGCCAAAGCGCGGCGGGATGCCGAAGGGGGTTCGAAGTGAGCCCCCAAATGCCACCCCATTTCAGCAGTGCAAACGCTACGCCCTCGCTGCCTCGTGCAACGCGCAAGCTACTCGAGACCGGCGTCGCGATTCAGATGCAGCCGCCGAGCAAGCAGGACTTCATGTTCTGCCACTCCATCCTGGCGCAGCTTTGCCTGCCCAGGGTCAGGATCGACGGTCGCGAGTTTCATCAGCGCTCAGGCGCGGCGTGGATCAGCCTCCAGGCAGGCATGCTCGACGAAGGTGCGGGGCCGGTCTGGCAGCCCGTGCCTCACGGCGTAATGGCCCGCCTGCTGCTCATGTGCGTCTGCACTTACGCCGTGCGCTACCGCAAGCACGATATCGACGTTGAGGACAGGGCCGCAGGCTTGCTCAAACGCCTCCAGTACGACTTGCAGGGCTGGCGATACAGCACGCTACGCCAGCAACTGCACGCCTGGGCCGCGTGCCGACTGCAGCTGGGCTTTCAAGGGCATACGGTGAACAGTCAGCCCATCCACCAGTTCGATGCGTGGCTACCTCGCGCATCCGGCGCCGACGGCCGATGGCCCAAGGTGCTGCAGCTCAGCCAGGAGTTCTATGCAGAGATCGTCGAGCACGGCGTGCCGCTGGACCGGCGAGCGGTCACCGCCCTCAAGGGATCCACCCTGGCCTTGGACATCTACGTCTGGCTGGCCTACCGCCTGCATCAAGTCGGTCGACAGTCGGTCCATGTGTCTTGGCTGGCCTTGATGCGGCAATTTGCGCACTCACCGACAGGACGCCATGCCGTGCAGACTTTCCAGCGCTGCTTTCTCCATGCACTGCGGCAGGCCTTGGTGGTCTACCCCGGCGCGCGAGTCACGCTCTCCGAAGGCGGCATCAACTTGCTTCACTCGCAGCCGCCCATCCCCAGGTCGGCCCTCAATGCGCTGAAAAAGGAAGCCGGAACACAGGGAGGCCCCCATGGATGAACGAGTCGAAGCCCTCAAAGCCAAGCTGCTGCAAGCCACGGCCCTGGTGAAGGCAGTGATGCCCTCCCCTGCGCGACGAACCGGGCGCTCCGCCAACACGGAGCACGACTACCTGAGCTTGGGCCAGCTCTTGCTGCATCGCGCCAAGAGCCACCCGAATGGGCTTGTCGGCGCGGTGGCAGACACACGCCGCCCCTCAACCTTCCAAAAACGCCTGGCCGCCCTGGCCTTCACGCTGCAGAAACAACACCTGGAGCTGCTGGATCGCATCATCCGGCCGGTGGAGTCGCTGCTGTTGGACAGCTTGATCGAGACTGCTGAACAACTGCTGGCTGCTTTGACGGCGCTGCAAACGCTTCGCCAGCAAGGGCTGCGTGGCCCACGCGCTCGGCGAAGGAGCAAGCGCCAAGCGCTTTCGGGGCTGCCAGCAGACTGGCGCGAGCAGCTGTGCCTGCGCGGCAGGGACGGGCGCTACGGCGCGGCTCTGCTCGTGGCTGCATTGACGGGGTGTCGGCCTGCTGAGTTGGTGACAGGGATCAGGGTTTGGCGAGGGCCAAATGCAGCCTCCCAGGAAGCTGCACTCCACATCGAGGTAAAAGGCGCCAAGGTCAAGCGCGAGCAAGGGCAACCGCTTCGCCGCCTGACGTACTCCGCCGAAGACCCGCACCCCTTGCTGCAGATGCTCATGGCGCTCGCCCCCGCAACGCCCGACGCCCCGCTTGTCGTCCAAGTTGAAAGCGCCGGTAACTTCTCAGCGGAGGTTCAGCGTTTGGCAGCGTGCTTGTGGCCTTCTCACCCGCAGGCTGTGACGGGGTACTGCCTCCGCCACCAATGGAGTGCCGATGCCAAGCGGAACGGAGACGCAGACGCGGTCAGCCGAGGGCTGGGCCACCTATCCCGAAAGACTCAGAGGGTCTACGGCACCGCATCACAAGGCAAACCGGCGCATCGGCTAAAGCCACTGCGTATCGAGGCAGAGAGACCGGTCAAAGGCACAGCGCCTGACGTGGCGCCTACCGATCCCGACGAACCGGAGTCCGCAAGCTGATCCGACAGGGCTAATTAGGGTAAAAATCGAGTTATTGGGGCAATGAAGATCAAACATACCCCAATTTGCAGTAGTATTACCCCATTCTTCCTCGTCCGGATGCTGCTGCATGCAATCACTCTCGCCAGACTACCTCGCCAAGCTGCGCTTCGACGCGCAGCAGCTGGCGACCCTGCGCGCCCTGGGTGAGTACAGGGGCAAGCAGCAGCTCTTCGTGGCGCAGTCGCCGGAGGTCTTGAGCGATCTGCGGCAAGTGGCAGTGGTCGAGTCCACCGAGTCGTCGAACCGCCTGGAAGGCGTGGTCGTCGCCGCGCACCGGCTCAAGTCACTGGTGCTCAAGAATGCCACGCCGCAAAGCCGTTCCGAGCAAGAGGTGGCGGGCTACCGCGATGCCCTCGGTCTCATCCATGAGAGCGGCGAGCAGATGCCGTTTTCCGAAGGCACGGTCCTGCAGCTGCACGGCATGCTGTACCGCTACATGCCGCAACCAGGCGGGCACTGGAAGGCCACCAACAACGACATCGTCGAGCGCCACCCCGATGGCAGCTCACGCATCCGCTTTCGTCCAGTTGCCGCGCACCTCACGCCCATCGCGATGGCGGACCTGATCGCGCGCTACCGCTTGGCCTTGGATCAGCACTTGGCAGACCCCTTGGTGCTGGTGCCGCTGGCCATCCTCGACTTCCTGTGCATCCACCCCTTCCCGGATGGCAACGGCCGCATGGCACGGCTGCTCACACTGCAGCTGCTCTACCACTTCGACTATGCGGTGGGCCGCTTCATCAGCCTGGAGCGCATCTTCGAAGAATCGAAGGAAAGCTACTACGAAACGCTGGAAGCCAGTTCCCAGGGCTGGCACGAGGCCGCACACGACATCGCCCCGTGGCTCGACTACTTCTGGGGTGCGCTGCTGCGTGCCTACAAGGAATTTGAAGAGCGCGTGGGCACCATCGAGCGCGGCCGGGGCGCCAAGGGCGACCGCGTTCGCTCTGAAATTCTCAAACGCCAACTGCCCTTCTCCATATCGGAGATCGAAGAGGCCTGCCCCGGCATCAGCCGCGACATGGTGCGCGTGATCCTTCGCGCCATGAAGGCCGAGGGGGTGATTGCCCCTACGGGCAAGGGCCGCGCGGCCAAATGGAAGCAAACCGGGTTGCAGAGCACACCCACACCCAACGACACCCGCAACGGAATCGGGCCAGGGAGCCCCTCAGCAAAGACATGAAAAACACTGGAAAGCAAAACTTGCTGGACAGCTTGGGGCAGATGTCAGCCCCGGAGCTGCGTCGGCTGCTGACTGAACACCTGACCCGCCAGAAGCTCGGCCTGTACTGGGAACGCGACGCCATTGAGCACGACAAGGCGCTGAATGCCAACGTCGTGCTGCCACGCCTCGTGCCCGAGTGGAGCCACACCCCTGAGGGCTGCACCGAGCACAGGAACTTGATCATCGAAGGCGACAACTTCGACAGCCTGCGTTTGCTGCGGGCCACCCACGCCGGCAAGGTACGGGTGATCTACATCGACCCGCCCTACAACACAGGCAACAAGGACTGGGTCTACAACGACAGCTACGTCGGCCAGAACGACCGCTGGCGCCACAGCCAGTGGTTGGAATTTCTCTATCAACGCCTGACGCTCGCGCGCGATCTGCTCAGCAGCGATGGCGTCATCATGGTCAGCATCAACGACGAGAACCGCGCGCGGCTTGAACTGCTGATGGATGAAATTTTTCCCGGCAGACGCCTGGGGACGATCGTATGGCGGACTCGCCAAGGCTCCAATGCGGACCAACAGTGCTTCTTGTCTGTGGATCACGAACATGTTCTCGTCTATGGCAACCCTGGATTTGCGTTCAAGGGTTTTGACAAGAGCTACGAGATGTACAGCAACCCGGACAGAGATCCGCGAGGGGACTGGCGAACAAGCGACTTAACTCTTGGCTTTTCCTACAAAGAGCGACCGAATCTCTACTACCCGTTGGTTGACCCCAAGACAGGCATCCACTACCCGCCGAACCCAGATCGCATCTGGGTCTATGCCAGCGAAACGCGCCTGAAGCCAGGCCAAACCCTTCAGGCGAAGAGCATGGAAGAGTTTGGGCGACTCGGTCAGATCTTGTTCCCACAGGACCAAAGGGTTGAGACCTGGCACACGCTGGAAGACTTGCTGAAAGCAATTGACGCAGGTGATGTCCCTCGGAGCGGCAAGACGCCCATCCTGAGACGGGACCTCCCGGAGCTTGAACAGTGGGTCGGCAAACCGGTCGGTTTCGGCCGCCCACAGTTCAAACGTTACAAAGCCGATCTGCGCAACCAGACCCAACCTCTGTCGAGTTGGATCGTGCCGAGCTTCGAAGAAGGGACCTACGAGGCTGAAGCCAACCTGACCTCCGCCACCAACCAAGAGGGCGCCCGCCAAGTTGCTCAGATTTTCGGTGACCGGGCATTCAATTACGCCAAGCCAGCCTCTCTGATCAAGGGCCTGCTGGCCCAAGCGGCACGTCCCGACGACATCGTGCTGGACTTCTTTGCCGGTTCGGGCACGACGGGTCAGGTCGTCATGGAACTCAATGCGGAAGATGGTGGACGCCGTCGGTTCATTCTGTGTAGCAGCACGGAGGCCAATGACAAAGAGCCTGCCAAGAACCTGTGCCGCGATGTGTGTGCGGAACGCATCCGCAGAGTCATGCAGGGCTATGGGGGCAAAGACGCCCACAGCTTGGATCGCGGCGGCGAGTTCGCCTATCTGCAACTCGACAAGCTGGACGCAGCCGATGTGGCACTGGATGCCACAGCGGACCATGCAACCACTCTGCTGACCATGCGCCACGCGGCGGCTGCGCCTGTGACACATCAAAGCGGCGCAGTACGCCTCATTGCCAAGGGTGCCGACTGGCTGATGGCGCTGTGCCCCACCGTCAATGCGCAGGTGCTCGACGAGTTGTGCGGCTTGCCAGACCGGCACCAAGTGGCTCGTCTGGTGATTTACGCCCCACGCCCGAAAGCCTTGGCAGCCTTGCTGGCTGAGCGCGGCATAGAGGCACAAGTCCACGCGCTGCGCCAAGCAATGATTCAAGGTCAGGGAGGCCGCCAACAATGAACACGCCCGACACGCAAACAACCACGATGCCTGCGGCACAGCCCAAGTTCCAAGCCACGCTGGACCTGGCAGTCCGAGCCTCAACGCATCAGCCCGAGCAGTTCCAGGCGGAACTGATGAACAACATCACCAAGGCTTTGTTGCGCACGCCATCACCGCCGTGCCTGCTGCGTGCACCCACGGGCTCGGGCAAGACCTTTGTCATGGGCCAAGTCTTGCAACGCGTCGGGGCGCAGCGCAACGTGCTGTGGTTTTGGTTTGTTCCTTTCGTGACACTGGTGGGGCAAACGCTGGATTCGCTGCTGCAGCACGCATCAGGCCTGTCGCCCGTGCTGTTTTCGCAGGGACGCAATCAGGACCTGGATGCGGGCACGGTTCTCATTTCCACCGCACAAGGCGTGGCGCGTGCCCAATGGCGCACCAAAGGCTACGACGCCGATGCCGACGACGATGTGCGCACCTTGGCTGCCTTGGTGGCGCGCGCGCGTGCCAAGGGCTTGCAAATTGGCCTCGTGGTGGATGAAGCACACATCGGCCTGGACAAGAGCACCGAGTTCGGCAAGTTTGCGCACTGGTTGCAGGCGGACTACCTTCTCATGGCAACCGCCACGCCCAAGGACCAGCGGCTGACCGACTTCCTGGCCCATGCCGGCTATAGCGGGCAGGAGCACTTCTCGGTCAGCCGGGATGATGTCGTCAAGGCCCGGCTGAACAAGCAGTACATCGAGGCGGTGGTGTACAGCTTGGGCACAACCATGCAGCAGGTGACCGACTTGCGGCGCACGGTGCTACGCCAGGCTTGGGCACGCAATGTGTTGATCGGCCAACGGCTGCAGCAAGCTGGCGTTGCCTGCACGCCTTTGCTGCTGGTGCAGGTCGCCAATGGCGAGCGCACCGTGGACGAGGCGGCTGAAGAATTGATGCGACAGTGCAAGGTGCCGCCCGAAGCCATTGGCAAGCACTCTGCCGATGAACCCGACCCGGTGTTGATGGCCGCGATTGCCAACGACACCACCAAACAGGTGCTGATCTTCAAGCAGTCGGCAGGCACGGGATTCGACGCCCCGCGCGCTTTCGTTCTGGCCAGCACCAAGCCCGTGAATGACGCGGACTTCGCCATGCAGTTCATCGGCCGAGTCATGCGAGTGGCACGGCAGGTTCGCGAAGGTTTCCCCAAACCGCAACCCATTCCCGCTGAGCTGAACACTGCCTATGTGTACCTGGGCAATGCCCAGGCACAGGCGGGGTTTGAAGCTGCGGTACAGGCCACCAGCGCGGTGAAGAGCCAGCTTGAAGGGCAGACCGAGAAGCTGATGACCCGCCATACCGTGGCCGGGGGCGTGGTTTACACCAACCGGCCTACGGCAGACCAGCCCCTGAGCTACAACCTGGGGCTACCCGGCACGCAGGCCACCGTCCCACCGGAAGCGTCAGAGTCCACGCCAACATCTCCATCATGGTTGCCCACTGCGAACGGTGCCACACCACAGCCGTGGGGGCAGGATTTGTTCGGCGACCCGACCTGGACGCTCGACACCCAGGCTGCAGAACCTGCGCAGAAAAAGCCCGCTCGCATCGACAAGCCTCGCACGCGTTCTGAGGTCTTGGCCGCCTTGAAAGAGAACCGGCTTAAAACATTCCATCGCAAAGGCAACCTGCCCACCCTCGGTGCGGCGCTCAAGTCTGAAGAAAAGCCTTCGATGGTCGATCTGTCGGCCATCTCGCTGCATGTCGCGAAGTCTCTGGAGATCGGTTCAACCCTGGCCCAGACAGCAGTCAACGCAGCCCTCAACCGAGTGCGGCAGAAGGAGCTTCACAAGGAACTCACCGAAGGTACCAGCTATGCCGAGGACATTCAGGTTGTGACGGATCGCGCCGCCTTGGCGCGAGAGGCGATGGCAGCCCTGGAAGAGCTTCCCCACGCAGAGGAAGAGGACTACCGCATCATCGTGCAGGCCATTTCTGCCCGATTGAGTTCCACCTTGAACGCTGCGCTTGAGGCAGCACCTTCGCAAGTGGCGCTGTCAGAGCAAGACCTGGTGCGCCTGTCGCGAGATGCGGCTCACTGGGTCATCCGCGACTGCGCGCAGGAACTTCGCGAAGCCATCTTCCAAGCCATTGCCGACCAGGCGAAGCAGGTGGATGCCCAACCCCTTCCCGATGTGATGATCTTCCCGGAAGACCTTTCACTCGAAGCCTCCAGTAAGAACATTTATGGTGTGCTGCCCCCATCCACCGAGGACGCACAAGACGTGGAGACGGTGCTCTTCATGGACGAGCGGAAATGGTGGACGGATCAGCTGTTCGCACTCGACGACGGCAGCACCTTCAGCGTTGGACGGTATGACGGCTGGGTGAAGCTCAACACCCTGGAGCAGGCGTTCGCCAAAGCGCTGGACGAAGCTGATTTCGTCCATTGGTGGCATCGGAACCCGGACAAAAAGCCCTACTCGGTCCGCGTGGTGCGGGCTGAGCATGACCACTACTTCTATCCCGATTTCGTGGTCTGTGTGTCACATGAGGCCGGTGAAGCCCCCATGCAGCGTCTGCTGGAAACCAAGGAGAGCACCAAGGATGCCGCACGCAAGTCCCAGCACTTCCCCGCTGCTTACGGCAAGGTTCTGTTCCTCACGCCAGACGGCAATCGCCTGCGTTGGGTGAATGACGATGGCAGTCTCGGTGAGGTAGTCAAGCTGACAGAGACGAACGCGATCCAGACGAAGCTAAAGGCATCTCAGCACACTTGTCAGCCTGTTTGAATCAACTGCCAAGGACAAAAGCGTGCCGCACACAACTCAAACAAAAGAACCCCTCAGCAGCGCCCCGGCTTTCAGAGCCAGGACACCGAGAGGGGCCGTGTTGCGCAGGATTGTCGGAGCAGCTGGTGTCCAGGTCAACGCACCCTCAGACGCACGGCAGCGATGGTTGCGCGCCGCCAGCTAGCTTGCCGCTGAAGGCACAAAAAAGACAAAGGGAGAAGAATGTCAGAACAAATTAGCAGTCACCCCTCAGGCACCACCTGGTTCGTCGGGGCAAGCTTCGGCCACACCGATGACCAGAGCGCTCGCTTCCTCGAAGAAGGCATCTGGGAGATCAGCAGCCCTAGCCAGAAGGAGCAGGCGCTGGTTCGCTCCATGCGGCCTGGTGAGCGCATTGCCATCAAGGCCGCGTATGTGCGCAAGCACGGTCTGCCTTTCGACAACCGTCAGCAGACGGTGTCTGTCATGGGCATCAAGGCCATCGGCGTCATCACCGAGAACCCACAGGACGGTGAACGCGTCAAAGTGCAGTGGCAGCCCGCCGATGGCGTGCGCGAGTGGTACTTCTACACCTACCGCCCCACCATCTGGCGCGTTGTGCCCGGCGAATGGAATGCGGATGCACTGATCGAGTTCGCATTCAACGGCAAGCCCCAAGACATCGAGCGATTCCGCAACGCCCCGTACTGGAAAGACCGCTTCGGCACCCTCTTCCAGTGGGCAGACTTCTACGAGGCCATCGCCGAGAAGCTGCTGGCGTATGCAAGCGACCGAGTGCCGCTCATTCAAGGCATCCACCAGATTGCTCAGCGCGTTCAAGGCCTGGGCTATCTGCAAGACAAATTCCCAGATGGAAGCAGCGGTCCACTGCAGGACATCTGCCCGTTCACAGTAATCGGCACGTTCAACCGAGGCATGACGGACGCCAACCGCAAGCTGATTGCGGCAGAGCTGGCGAAGCTGCTTGGCGTCACCGTGCCTGTGCCCGCGACGTTCGAAGGCATCCCCGTACTCAACAACCAGCGCTCCTGGTTCTTCCGCTACGCGGACAAGCGTGGGGCCGGAGACATTGATGCCCTTTGGCGCGTCTTTGCCGCAGCGCAGGTGCTGGTTGAAGACGACGGGCCGGGCACCCGCGACGAGTTCATCGAGGCCTATGACGCCGCGACCCAGGTCTGGGGTGTGGCGTGGAATCTGTCCACTGGCCTGTATTGGACTGCCCCCTGGGAGTTTCCGACGTTGGACAGCCAGTCGCGACACTACATCCAGAAGCGCCTGGGCGTTCCGATCACCACCCCAGCGCCGCAAGCGCCATGTGATGCGGCCACGTATTTGCAACTTGCCGACGACCTTCGTACGCGGTTCGCGGAGGAAGACTACCCCGTGCACAGCTTCCCGGAGTTGTCGCTGGCATCGTGGCAGTTCAAGGATGCGACGCCTGCGCCTCAGGACGACGAAGTCACGCCGGACATGGCCGACGATGACTCAGGCGATGAGCTTGCAGCCGAAGTCGTCCAGTCTCAGGCCCCCATCGTTCCCTACTCTCTCGCCGACATCACACGTGACGGCTGCTTCATGTCGGAGCCAGAGCTTGAGCAGCTACTGGACCGGCTGCGCACCAAGAAGAATCTGATCCTGCAAGGCCCCCCCGGCACCGGCAAGACATGGCTGGCCAAGCGACTGGCCTTTGCCTTGATGGGGCAAAAGGACGAGAGCAAGGTGAGAGCCGTCCAGTTCCACCCGAACCTTTCGTACGAGGACTTCGTGCGCGGCTGGCGGCCTACTGGCGAGGGCAAGCTGACGCTCGCCGATGGAGTCTTCATGGAAGCCATCAAGGCTGCGAAGAAGGAGCCCGCAGCCAAGTTCGTCGTCGTCATCGAGGAGATCAACCGAGGCAATCCGGCCCAGGTGTTCGGTGAATTGCTGACGCTGCTGGAGTCAGGCAAGCGCACCCCCAGCGAGGCATTGGAGCTGTGCTACCCAGATGCAGACGGCGTACGGCGGCCGGTCCACATCCCCGAGAACCTTCATGTCATCGGCACCATGAACATTGCGGATCGGTCGTTGGCGCTGGTCGATCTGGCGTTGCGGCGCCGCTTTGCGTTTGTAAGCCTTGAGCCGCGCCTAGGCCCAGCATGGCGGAACTGGGTGGTTTCAGCCTGCGGTGTGGATGAAGCACTGGCGTCAGACATCGAGCGACGCATGGCAGAGCTGAACGAGCAGATTGCAGCGGATGCACGCCTGGGCAAGCAGTTCCGAATCGGTCACAGCTATGTCACGCCCGTGCATCGGGTAGATACGGGCAGCACCCGGCGATGGTTCCAGCAAGTCGTGGACACAGAAATCGGCCCCCTGCTGGAAGAGTATTGGTTTGACTCCCCAGAGGAGGCGCGTCAGGCCACCGCACGGTTGCTGCAGGGCTGGTGATGGGTCTGATCGCGCCACCGATTTCCGCCGAGCCAGGGTTCACGCCCGGATTCGTGGGGCGCATTCCTGTGCGGAACCTGTGGCTGTTGATGCTGTATGCGTCGGACCTATATCGGACTGGCGGCACCGCCCATGTGGCGGTCGAAGAAAGCCCAGATGAGTTGCCCGATCTGGTGGCAGAAATTTTGGCCCATGCCGTTGAGACTCGGCTGCATCGTCAACTGAGCCTGGGCTACCGATCTCGGGAAGAGTGGCTCAGCCGCGTTCGCGGGCGCATCGATGTGCTGACCACTGAGCGGCGCCAGTTGCTGGATCGCGGCTTGGTGGCCTGCCGCTTTGCGGAGCTCACCATCGACACGCCACGGAATCGTTTCGTCCGCGCTGCATTGGAGTCCGTCGCCCGCCTGGTCAAGAAGCCAGTTGTCGCCCATCGGTGCCGATCTCTTGCTGCTGCGATGTGGTCCCGAGGCGTCGCAGGCCAGCCGCCGACCCGCGCCCAGATGAGCGCTGATCGATTCGGACGCCATGATGCGGACGACCAATTCATGGTGGCAGCAGCCAAGCTTGCCGATGACCTGGCGCTACCCACGGAATCCGCAGGCGGCAACGTGCTGGCGATGCCTGGCCGGGAGGAGGCTTGGGTTCGTCGTCTATTTGAGCGCGCCGTTGGCGGCTTGTATGCCGTGGTGCTCAGTCCACTCGGGTGGCATGTTCGTTGCGGCGCGACGCTGCAGTGGCAAATCTCGTCCAAGACGGAAGGTATTGATGACATCTTGCCTGCCATGCGGACCGACGTGGTGCTCGACCATGGTGGCTCGGGGCGACGTATCGTCATCGACACCAAGTTCACCTCCATCGTCACGGCAGGGTGGTATCGAGAGCAAAGCCTGCGCAGCGGCTACATCTACCAGATGTACGCCTATCTGCTGTCACAGGTCGGCTGTGGCGATGCACTGGCAGACTCGGCAAGCGGCCTGTTGCTGCACCCCGCCGTTGGAACGATGGTCGATGAGACAGTCGTCATCCAGGGTCATCCGCTCCGCTTTGCGACCGTGGACTTGGCAGCGAAACCTGCAGAGATTCGTGCGCAGTTGCTGAAGTGCGTCGAGGTGCCATGCTGACGCGCTCCTGGCCGCTCCCCTCCTTGGGTCGCCACACTGCTGGGCGACATGACGCCACACTGCGTGGCGGGGTGTCAGCACACTGCTGCCACATTGGGCGGAGACCTCTTGACACTGAGTTCACACATGGCCCCCACCTGTTTCACACAAAGCAGGCACCGGTCTTCGCGCAAGGGTTGGCACCGTCTGTCGCACATTTATGGTGGACGCACGTTCGCAGGGACGCTGTCCCCACCGCATTTGGCACATTCTTTGAGTTCGCTTCTTCGAGCTCAAAGAATGTGGCCGCTGGGCGCCAAACCGACAGGTTTGGTGGGCAGCGGCAGCTGGGGACAGTGCAGGAGAAAGATGCGTCCAGATCAGGCAACAGGTTGAATCCTTGCTGCGGCCATGGGCCGGTGTGCCGCCATGCGCGGCTGTGGGCGACACCAAATGGTCTGGAGTCGCGCACCGAGCACGCTGCTCGCCATGGCGGGAGGTTGAGCTGACATGGCCAACCCGCGTTCCCTGGTTTACGCGCTGTACACACACTGGGACACGGTCGAAGTCTTGGTGAGGCTGTCCCGCGAGTTTGCGGTGCTTACCACCGAACAAGTGCTCGGCTGCATCGCGAAAGTGGCACCGCAGCTGGATGCCGAAGCTCAAGGTGCAGCCCTGCGCGCCATGGTGAATGCAGACATCCTCCAACCCTGTGCCCGCAGCAGCGACCTGCAGCTCAATGCCTACGTGCTCGACTTCGTGCGCGGGCTGACTCGCGAGCACGAGCTCGGTCTGGCTGCCGTGCTTCAAGCACGCGTTGCCGCCATCCGCGAGGCCACGGAGGGCCTCAACGAGGGCATGCAAGCTGCCGACATGGATCGGGCGCGGGGGGCGGCCAACAAGCTCGCTGAGCTCTTTCGCCAGATCAGCTTGCAACTGGATCAAGACCGCCACGCACTGCTGGAACTCGCCGAAGACGCCAAGAGCGCCGACGCCAACATGCCCATCGCCCAGCGCTACCGGCGTGTGCTGGAGGCCTATGACCACTACGTGGAGCCAATGAACCAGATGATGGACACCGGCCCGCAAGGCACGTTTTACCGTTACCTGGAAGACGCCGAGCGCTCGCTGGACCTGGCCTTTGAGCAGCTGTCGGTTCAAGGCGGGCTGTACTCACATCGCCTGCAGCTCAGGCAGGTGGCGCACCAGGCCAAGGAGCTGCGGCGATTTGGCCGTCTGATCGCTCAACAGTGCGCCGACACGGTGCTGCCGTTGCGCGAGGAGATGCGTCAACACAATGCGCTGACCAGTGCCGTCAGCCTGCTGCTGGGTCAGGTGCGCAAGCGGGGCCTGCGCCGAGCCTTGTCACGGCATACCGCCGACACCGCGATGCCCGTTTGGCGCAACGGGCGGGGCTTCCGCTTGCAGCTGGGCGATGAGGTGCGCGCCGTGATGGCCGCAGCGCAGCAGTACCAACCGCAGTCGGTGGCCTTCCCGCAAGATGACCCTGGCAACGCCCCGCCCCTGCTGGAGCACGTGGACGAGGCGGCCATCCGACAACAGCTGAGAAGCAGCCTACCGGTGGACAACCTGCTGGACTGGCTGCATACCCATCACGGTCATCTGCAGGATGCGACGCTGCTGCGGCTGTTCCATGAGCTGCAGCACGAGGGCAGTTGGCAGATCGAAGCCAGTGCGCATCCTGAGACCACCACTTTGCAGGCCATCCGCGTGCTGCACCATCCTCACCGCGTGAGCATTCCGGAATGACGACGCCTCACCCACTGACGCCGCAACTGGCGCAGATGCCAGCACTGGCCGAGCTCTTCCGCTTGTTCCTGTCCGGCAAGCACCTGAACCGCATGGCCGAGCCCGCACTTTGGGCCGAACTTGAGCAGCACGAACCGGCCTACGCAGGTCTTTTCGCAGCGCTGGGCTTTGAGCTGCGCGTGGATGCGCGAGGCTTTGCTTGGTTCCACAGCACCGATGCCAGCAGCAACATCGGCAAGGTCAGCCGTCAACTGGCGCTGCTGTTCATGGTCATCTTCGACGCCCAAGCCAATGCCGGCAAAGCGCTACAACGCTTCACTGACTGGCTCATTGATCGGGAATGGCTGGCCGAGGTGCACGAACAGCAGAAAGACCTACTGGACGCCGAAGGGCTGTCTCCCGATGGGCTGATCGATCTGCTGGGCCGCGCCTGCACGCTGGGATTCGCAGTGGCGGAGCCGGCAGGCTGGCGGCTGTTGCCCGCCGTCTGCCGCTACCTGGACCACTTTGAGGGCCTGGCCGCAGCCTCCCGAGATGACGACAACGAGGCGGACGCTGCCCCTGAGGAGAGCGGCGACGACGTGCTGAACGACGAGGAGAGCGACTGATGCAGCACGGCTTTCAACGCCTGGTTTTGCTTGGCAGCGCAGGCTACTCGCGCGCCGAGCTTCCGCTGGATGGCGCAGTCTCCCTGGTGGCGCCCAACAACACGGGCAAGACCAGCCTGATCAATGCCCTGCAGTTCCTGCTGATCATTGACCGGCGCCGCATGGACTTTGGCGCGCACGACGTGGAGAAGAGCAGGCGGTTTTACTTCCCCAACAACAGCGCCTATGTGCTGCTGGAGGTGTCTTTGCCGGAATCCGGCACCGTGGTGCTGGGTTGCGTCGGCAAGGGCGTGAGCTTCGAGTACGAGTACTTTGCCTACGCCGGTCCGCTCAAGGTGGAAGAGTTCTGCCTGCCCGATGGCTCGCTTGTGGCACAGCCCAAGATGGCCAGCCATCTGGCCACCCATGGGCGCCGCGTGTTCAGCTACAGCGGCAGCGAGTTCGCCGACATGGTGTACGGCGGCCGGAATCGCAAGCTCAGCGGATCACAAGACTTCTGCGTGTTCCGCCTGGAGCACGCCAGTGACGCCAGCGTCTTCCAGCGTGTGCTCACCCGGACGCTGCGGCTGGACAAGCTGCGCTCCAGCGAGGTGAAAGACTACCTGCTGCAAATCTTCCGGCGTGATCTGCCGGATGCCAGCATCGACTTCAAGGCGGAGTGGGACAAGGCCTTTGCCGACCTCAACGCTGAGCGCAGTCAGTACCTGGCCGCCGAACGCCTGAAAGGCAGCCTCGCCGAACTGGAGCGCAAGCAAGATGCTCGACTGACCCTGCGCGGCAAGCTGCTGTGCTGGCGGCCCATGATCGACGAGGCCCTGGGCCAGTGGCAGCAGCACTTCGAATCACGCCAGCAAGCCCTTCAGCACGAGCTGCAGCAGTGCGATGGCGAGCTGGACCGCTTGCGAGAGCAGGATCGCCAGGCTGTGCGGGAGCAGAGCCAGTGGGAGCTGGAGCAGAAGCAACTGCGCCAGGAGCGCCAACAGCTGCAGGCATTGCAACAGCGATTCGCTCTGGTCGAAAGCCGGGCGGTTCTGGAGACGTGCCGCCGCGACGTGCAGGCCCAACGAGATGCTCTGGTGGTCCGCTTGGGCCAGGCGCAAAGCCGGCCTCCGGCATTCATCGAACGCGAGCTCGCCCGCGTGGACAGAGAGCTGGCCCAGCTGACACAGGAGATGCGCACCCAAGGCCACAACCTCTACCAGCAGCTGGCAGGCGCGTTGCCGCCCGATCAATTGGCGGCGCTGAACAAGGTGCTGGCCAGACCCGTGCTGACCTTGGGCGCCGAAGACTTCCAGCTCGATGGCCAGGCGCTCTCCAAGGCTTTGGGGGATGCCAATGGTGAGCATGCTGGCCTTCCGGGACTGCAGCTGCGCGTCGCCGCCCTGCCTGAGCAGCACCAACAGCGCAGCCTGGCCGAGCTGGGCGAGCTGCTGCGGGATTTGCAGCAACAGCAGGTGCAGCTGAAGGAACAGCTGGCGACGGCACAAGCGCTGGAACTCGTCCAACGCGAACGTGATGGATTGGAACAGCAGCTGGTGCAGCTGGACGCCGAATTGCGGGACTACAGCCAGATGCAGGCCCTGCAAGAAAGCGACGCTGAGCGGCAAGCACGGCTGGTGATACTCGACCAGAAGCTCGCCGAGCTGGCCACCAGTTTGGCGCAATCGGCTGCCCGGTACCGGGCGCTGGATCAGCAGCGTCAACAGAGGCAGAAGGATCTGGATTCACTCGGGCAACAGCACCGGCAGATCGAGCAACGCCGCAACCAACGCGTCGATCAGGAAGGCCCGTTCACGTGGCTGTCCGACTCACCCCACCACCCCTGGTTGGCACAGCCGGAGTTCGCGCTGGACCAGCTGGCCGAGCGCCTGCAGACCTATCAGGCTGACTGCCGCCAGTTGCTGGAACTGGACGACCAGATCCGCCGACTGCTGGGCGAAATCCACACGGGCGGGCTCACCAAGTACCAGTTCGTCGGTGAGCCCGAGGCAGAAATCGCGCGCCTGGTGGAGTTCGCCCATCACCTGCCGCAGGAAGCCGAGGCCCTGGAAAAGAAGGTTCGTTCGGCGGTGGTGAACGTCGCGGCTTGCCTGCGCGAACTGCGCGATGGCTTGGCCGCGTTCAAGCGCCGGATGCGCGAGTTCAATCGCAAGATCAGCGGACGCCAGCTCTCCGATTTGGCGGTCTTCAAGATCGAACCCGAAGACGAAACCGCGCTCGTCGAGGCCATCGAGCTGCTCATCAGCACGGCTGCCACAGTCGGCAATGGCGAGACCTTCGAGCTCTTCAACCAGCAGAGCGTGCTGGATGATGACCAGCTCAACCGCGCCAAAACCCTACTCATCGAGGAAGGCAATGCCCGCCACGGCTTGCGCGTGGCCGACCTGTTCCGGCTGCGCTTCTGGGTGGGCAAGGCTGGTCGCGAGCCGGAAGCCTTCGACGACCTCGACAGCGCCGCCTCGAACGGGACGGTGCTGATGGCCAAGCTGGTGACCGGCCTGGCCATGCTGCATCTGATGCAGGATCAACGGCGCCCGATCCAAGGCATTTGCTATCTGGACGAAGCCCTGGCGCTGGATGCGCGCAACCAGCGCAGTCTGATCGGGACCGCTGCCGAGTTCGGCTTCTCGCTGATCTTCGCCTCCCCGGCGCCGCTGACCACCGTGCGCTACTGCGTGCCCATTCATCATCGGCAGGGCAGTAACCAGATCAGCCGCTTCAGCTGGCAGATCATCGAACCCGTGGAGGCCTGATGACGGAGCAGGCCCTACGCGCTGCGTTGCTCAAGCTGCAAGGCAAGAGCCCCTTACCCGCCAGCCAGTTCACCGCTGCACAACGCGGGGCCCTGGATCAATTTGCTCGGCAAACTGGTGCCGTGAACTGTCTGCGCCAAGGCCGAGGAGACGTATACAGCGTTTGCAATCAGGCTGTGTTCGACGCTCACGTGACCCAACTCTCCCCTCAGGTGGAGCCGTCAATCGCCGAACAGCTCCCTCTGCGCGCACAGCACGTGGCCCATGCCCGCGACAGCAAGGCCCGGCGCCATCAACACGGCAGCTATTACCCGCTGCTCAAGGCGGTCGGCGACACAGTCAGCTGGCGTGAGGTCGAAAGGGGAGCGGAGTTGGCACTGAGTGCTGCCACACGCGAGTTCGGTGCGGCCTCACTTTCCATTCAGTCAGATGACGCCTGGCACTCCGAGCGAGCGCTCTGGCTCGTCGAGAACCAAGCCTTGTTTGATCGTACGGACTGGCTGCCCGAAGGCACGCAGGCCTCGCTGCTGTACTACGGCGGGCAGCTCGACGGCAGGCTACTGTCATGGCTGGGTCATCGCCCCCGTGCCAGCCAGGTGATCCTCTTTGCCGACTATGACGGCGTGGGCCTGAGCAATTTCGCGCGACTTCGTGAAGCGCTGGGCGACGCTTGCGATTTCTGGCTGATGCCGCTTTGGGATCGAAAGTTGGCGCGATATGGCAGCAACAAGCTATGGAGGGACACCATGCGCCACTTCAATGGCGCCGTGGATCATCTGCCGATCTACCTGCGAGAGCTAACGGAGACGATGCGGCGTTCTGGCCTTGCACTCGAGCAGGAGACGGTCTGGCTGCCCATGCCGTAGCTCGTTCACAACGAGCGCCGCATGCTGTATTGCATCTAGTGCCGAGGCTAGTCGGATGGAAAAGCTGGGCATTCCTCTGGACATCGAACTACTCTGCACTCCGAAGGCGGCCACTGATTTTGGAGGTTGATGGCGTGCGGACGGTCGTGCGAGGTTGATATCAATAGGAAAAGCGCCCGGTCGAGATCAGTGAACTCGAGCACTGCAGCCAAGCAGGTCTCCGCGGCTCAACCTAGGACCTCGTGGAAAACCCTCTTGAGAGTTGATTTTGAGGAGTACTGAGTACCAAACCCGGTGGGCCAGTTAGGTGAAATTCTGTGTTGACCCAGCAATGCCCCATCCAGTCCGTTGCAATATAGTCGTTAGGGTCTGCCCCCAAGTGGCTGCGCCAAATACCCGGCCAGCTGGAAGGGAGTGACTAGACGCGGACCACCGGTTGCGGAACTCTTGCTTTCGGACCGCTGCATGCAAACGTGCCACTTCGACTTTCGACCCGGAGGAAAAACGTGAACCGAAACTTTGGCAATGCACTGACATTTGCCGCTCTGGCAGCAACGCTGGTCATTGCAGCTTGCGGCGGTGGTGGCGGATCGACTTCCACCCCTACGCCCACCCAGCCCCCTACGCCGACCCCGAACGGTGCAATCCAAACGTCTATCCCCGCCCCTACTTACGCTGTGGGAAGCGCTGAACTGACAGCTTTCAACATCGTCAATGCCCACCGTGACAAGTGCGGGTTCGGTCTGGTCGCGCAGAGCTCGCAGCTGGACGCTGCTGCCAGTGGGCACGCCAACTACATGCGCCTGCGCCTGAACGAAGGCACGGTGCCGGGCCATGACGAGGATCCGGCCAAGTCGGGCTTCACTGCAGTCACCGGCTCTGAGCGCGCGCAACGTGCTGGCTTCAGCGGCCCTTCGATCGGCGAGTACATCTCATTCGGGGGCCTCGAAGCTGGCCCGGTGGCTGGCGAAGAACTGGTTCGCAACATGCTTGCGTCTGTCTACCACGCCGCCGGCATGCTTGACGGCTCGCGAGTGGTCGGCGTCGCTGTGGCCTACGCGGATGCAAAGTCACCGCTGCCATTCTCGGCGCTTGCATGGCAACCGGGCTTGGCCAGCGGCACGGTTGCTCAGGCCCCGACTGACGTCGTCACCTTCCCATGCGAGGGCACCACAGAGGTGCGCCCTGCCATGCTGGGTGAGGATCCTGACCCGTTCACGAAGATCGGCCTACAGGCCGGCCCCAACATCGGTCAGCCTGTCTACGTGCGTGCACCATCGGGCACCGCCGTCAAGCTGTCAGCGGCGAGCATCCGCGAGGTTGGTGGCAGTGCCGTCACGGTGGTTCTCTACCATTCGACCGACGACCCGCGAGGTTCGCTGGCGAGCAACCAGGCCTTCGTGATCCCCACCCAGCCTCTCAAAGCAGCAACGAGCTACGACGTGAACCTTTCAGGCGCCGTAGGTACCCAATCTTGGAGTCGCTCTTTCCGGTTTAGTACCAAGTAGCTCGGTCAACTTGTCCGTCTATGGCCGCACCGTGGCGGCCCTTACTCTGCCGAGGTCCTAAAGTTGCGAGATACCACAGGACTTTTCTCGCAGACGATCAATCAAGCGAGATAGTTACCGGGTTTCAAGGTCAGCCCGTCGGGATCGGTCAACGGCAATGACTCGATGAGGGGGCGAAATCGCTCGAAATGGACATTTGCAGAGATAGGTGCCTCGTCAAGAAGGAATAGGTCAGGCTTCCTCGAATGCCACAACGGCAGCATCGCCGAGCTCTTCTTCAAACTCGTGGTTGTGAACCGGATGCCGAGATAGCAGTTCCTCAAACTCCGTCCTCTCAACCAGCGTCACGTTGTTCGCTTCGGCGTGTTGGCGAGCATTGGAGGTGAAGCGTTGGTTCGTCACCGCAAGACGGCGGAACTTGATGCCCGGGAACTGCGCTTGGTAACGAGCAGCGCCCGTATTCACCTCTTTCACAGCATCCCAACCCACCTCAGGGTTGATGCTGCACTTGCATTGCAGCAGTTCGCCGAGCTTCCCTTTGAACGCCAGAACGTCGATGCCGCCGTCTCCACCTTTCTTCGGCGTCAGGTGTGCGACATACCCGGCCTTTGACCACAGGAGCTTGCAGAGAACCTCGAAGCGGAATCCGTCGAACCGGTCAACGTCATCCATCGTCAGATAGCGCCTGGGAACGCGAGCCCCGCCAACGCCGCCACCTACCAACTCGGTATACGACACATCTCGACCGACGCCGTTCAACATCGAGACCATGGCGGAGCCGCCGACCGTAGCGTTCGCAAGTCCAGCCTTGCGGCGAAGCAACTCGTCGAGGTTGACGTCAAAGGTCGCGAACTGGTCGCTCACAACCACGGGACAGTAGACGTAGACATCCTTCTCCTGGCCGATGCGATATGCCCGGTCGGTTGCTTGGCTTTCCTTGGCCGGGTTCCACGCCCTTGTGAAGTGGAAGACGTGGTTCGCCGCCGTGACGTTCATACCAGCGCCCGCTGCGAGCGTCGACAGGATGATGACGTTGAAGCCTTCGGCACCAGAGAACCGCTCGATGTAGGACTGCCGGTTCTGTGAGTCACCGTTGATGATGTGCGGCTTGAGCCCAAACACTTCGCGCAGGAAGTAGTACAGCGCTGCCTGCACCTCGCGCAGCTCAGTGAAAACGATGGCCTTTTCGCCGGCAGTCTTAACCCGTACTAGCTCAGCGAGCAGCCACGCGAGCTTCGGCGAGTTGGCGAGGTGTGCATCCTGGCCAGCCTTGTCGGCCAGGAACTTCATGCCGGGGAGACAGTAAGGCTCAGCGCACACAGCCTTCATCAGATGGAGCGCGCCGAAGGACAGGCGTGCCCGCTTGCGGGCATCCTTCTCATTGCCTGCATCCTGGAGCTTCTTCAACCCACCAAGGTAGAGGAGGTTCTGATGCGCCGACATCGGCACCTCGAGGCGCTCCTTGTCACCGAGAGTCGCCTTGAACTGCAGGGTAGGCTCGTTCGCAGCGCGGTGCGCGAAGTACTTTTTAGGCAGCTCGTCTGCAATGTCCTGCTTGGTCCGACGCAGAGTCTGTGGCGCGATGACATCCTGAAGGCGGGCGAGA
This sequence comes from Burkholderiaceae bacterium, assembly GCA_041913905.1. GTDB lineage: Bacteria > Pseudomonadota > Gammaproteobacteria > Burkholderiales > Burkholderiaceae_C > Roseateles_B. Next base: position 34,881 of record JAYSEK010000009.1, read on the forward strand.
GCCTGCTTCTGTTCCTCCGTCTGGCACTCAATGGGACGGCGGTAGGTCCGGCCAAACTCTTCCAGGCCACCCAGGAGCCCCGGCTGGACTAGGTCGAACAAGCACCACAGGTCGGCCAGCGTGTTTTCAACCGGTGTACCGGTACAGGCTATCCGGAAGTCCGCCTTAAGCGCCTTTGCGGCGATGGTCACCTGCGTGCCAGGCGTCTTGATGCGCTGCGCCTCGTCGCAGATGACGAACGCGAACGGTTGGCGTGCCATTGAGAACTCGTAGCTGGTCAGCACCTCGTAGGTTGTCACCACGACCTTCGAATCTCCGGCCCAGCCAGGCTTCAGCAGGTCGACAACTCCCCTACCCTGCAACTGCTCGTCGATGAGGCCAAGCGGCTGCTTGCGCACCTTCAGGGCGTCGCCATAGAGGACCAGGACCTCGGGGTACGACTCGTTGAAGAACTTGCGGGTCTCCGCGGCCCAGTTCTCCACCAAGCTCTTGGGCGCCAGGATGATGGACGGCGCGGCGTTGGGGTTCTTCTCGTAGTACCAGCCGAGGACCGTCAGGAGCTGCACTGTCTTGCCCAGCCCCATGTCGTCGGCGAGCAGCGCACCACGGCAGTCCGTCGGAGCCTTGGACACCAGGTGCTGGAACCACGCGATGCCGTTCAGCTGATGGTTTTTCAGCTTGATGGTGGGGCGGAGGGAGGACGGCAGCTCAGCCTTCGCGTCCTTCGGCAGAGCAAGGTTCTGCTTGCGCTCCTCGAGGTAGTCGATGCCAAAGAAGTTGAGCTTGACCAGCAGCGTTTCCTTCTTCGGCTTGTCAGGGCGAGGCTTGGACGGACCATCCGGCTTGACCTTCTCCTGCGCCCCCAACATGGCCTGAAAGCTGTCGACGAGCGTCCGAGCCTGCCCAGTTTCGACGGGCGTCGGCAACGAGGAGTTCACCACTTCTGTGGCACCGGTTTTCTCAGCCTGTTCGACCTGCCCTTGGAACTCTGCCACCCACTCCTTGCTCAGTGGAATGACGACCTGGCCCTCGTGCCCAGCCAGCGTCACCTTGACCATCGGGGTCAGCTCGCCCGGCAGCCAGCCAGGCTTGCCCTCATCGTCCGCCGGCGGCTTCTGAATCAGTGGCACGTAAATCGGCTTGGCCACGCCGATGCCCTCGATTCGACCACTGTAGCCCTCCAGCTCGTAGACGTCCTCAAAGGAAATCTTGACGGCTGGTTGGGTGCGCCACAGGTGTTCAACCTGGCGTCCGTGCTCGAGCTGTACCGTCGAGTCGCCGTCGAGCGACAGGTCGTACTCGTTCCACGGGAACTTAGGACGTTCTGCGCGCAGCGCCGCCTCAAGGTCTCCCAGGAACGCCGACAGCTCATCGGGCCCCTTGAACGCAGTCGTCTGCGTGCTCGCGAAGCCGCCGAAGAAGTGCTCGGTGACGATGAGGTCAACACGCTCAATGCGGCCATCCTGCATCCGCGGCGTAACCGAGAAGACGGCTGCCAGGGCACCGGCACCAGCGCGGTCCTCGGCGAAGTCGTCCTCGCGCAGCACTTCATGTGCTGCTTCACCCAGGAAGGCCCATGGGTTGTGAACAAAGCGCTCGGCCTTGCTACCAGCGACCTTGCGGCCAGGCATCTCCCGCTTGATGACATGCAGAACCTGACGAACCGGCTCTGAGATAACCACGCGGACGTGGCCGCCGCCCTTCGGCGTGAGGTCGTAATGCGGTTGTACTGAGTTGAAGCCATCAAAGGCCTTCAGCCACCCAGCGGGTGCCCCTTCAAAGGTCGGCTCGACCGTGAGAACGCGTCCGAACGGTGTCTCCTCCTTGTGCAGGGGCATGCGCAGGGATTGAGGCGTCAAGACGTAGGTGGTCTCAAGGTATGGGCCGCGGTAGAGCGCCCCGGCTTGGTCTGCATGGGCGCGCATAGCACCCCAGGCAAGCTCGTTCGCATGCTGGCTGCGTTGAGCGTCCTCACGGCTTGAGAAGCGGCGCGTGGCGTCGCAGAGGCGCCAGGCAGCCTGAGGAAGCAACACCTCCTCACCGCCAACTGTCGCGACGGCGCCGGAGAGCTCTTGAACTTTGACTTCACCTCCGTCCACCACCCAGCCATCGACCCCCACTTCGAACGAAGGGTCTGCCAAGGTGTCATGCGAGTCCAGGATAGGCTGCAGCCGCCGTTCGGGTGGGAGGTCCAGCGCTTGCAACGCCCCTGCGTGCTCGTCGGACGTCAGTAGCTCGTAGGTTAACGCCCAAGGCAGGGTCACCCCCGCTGTCGTGAGGGAGGCTTTCTCTTCACCGACCAGCTGCGCAAGGTAGGCCGCCAGGAACGTCTCTTCGGCTGACGCCTTGTCCGTCGCTGCGAGCAGCGCATCCACGGTAGGCTCGGCAAGCGGGCTGGCGAAGCGAACTAAGACTCCGTCGTCGCTCCACTCGCGGACGAGCGCTCGATGGCTGCTTGCCGATGCGCCAGCGAAGCGCTGGCGAATGAAATCAAACAGCCCCATCGGTTTTCTCCGGGTAGTACCAAGCCAGGCGCTTCTTTGCCCACTCGAAGCCAAGCGACTTCAATGCGACGCCTAGGCCGGCTCGCTGTTTCGGGTCTTCGACCCAAAGTCGCCCACCAGATATGCCTCGACGGTCGTCTATGAAGGCGCCTGGGTTGCGGGCAAGCAAGTCACGAAGGTCCTGCATCTTGAACTTCGCCCCGACCGGCGCACCGTCGTTGCGCGTCGCGCCACTTGACGAAGTGGCCCCGCTGTTTGCGCCAGCATGTGAACCAGCTGGTTTAGCTTGGTTAAATTGACCACGGAGTTCGCTCGACCCGTATGACGCAGCGGGGCGTGCCCGAGACTGCTGCTGCGGTTTGTCAGGGTATATGCCCAACTTTTGGAGCTCGTAGCGGGCGGTTCCTTCCCAACCGGGAGGATGCGGAATTCGCGCGGCGCAATCGTGCCTGTAGCCGTACTTCAAATCCTCGCTGTTCCCTGCGTATTCGCGGCTGTACGGCTCGAACGGAAGTTCGTTTGCCTTGTAGATGTATGCGGCATTCGGCACCTTGCTGAACTCGATGACAAGGTAGTTCCCAAGTTGCATCATGAAGGCGTCAACATCGGCGTTCGAGCTCATCGTGGCGTATGAGTCTTCCTCCCGCGCGATGAGATTGCGGATGCCCTCGTTGCTGTATGCGAGCGCCCTGGTGTGCGTGCTGAAGATGAGCCGAGTCCAGGAAATCTGCTCCATGTATTGGCTCCAGAACTCCAGACGCCCTTCGTCAGCCTGGCGCCGGGCAGCGAGCACTTCAAAGAAGTCGCGCAGGTTCGCCTTGTTGACCCACTGAAGGGCCATTCGCCAAACGTCGTCCTCGACACGGTTCCAAGCCGTGGCCATTCCGGCCGCACGAAGCTTCGGATTCCTCCAGACGTCCTTGCGGCACACGTAGTCACGAAGTTGCGCGTGGACGGACATGTCCGTGCACCGGTGATACCGCGTGAGCATGACCTCAAGGGCCTTGTCACGGTAAACCGGCCGGGCACTGATGAGCGACAGCAGCTTGGGGATGCTTGCCTTGAAGCGTTCGTCAGGCTGTTCCGCACTGCGCTCCACAGCGCTAAGGACCAGTCGCTGCCAGAACCAGCTCGACTCGGGAATTGCCAGGTCGGACGAAAGCTTCTGCACCGCCGCCTCCTCCCCGCGGAGGTAGTCGAGCGCGTAGCGGTATGCGGCGTTGTCGCTGAGCAGACCAGGGTCACCGCGAAGCACCGTCACCCAGTCGGGGACGACCTTGCTGCCGCTCTGCCTGTCGATGAGCGGCCAGGTCCGCTTCAAGAATGCCCGCAGAGATTCCCAGCCCGACTGCTCTGCTTCAGAAGCCTTGGCCGGGTCAAAGGAGAAGTACGAGCCGAGCAGGCCGAACCAGGTCAGACGCCATAGGTCGCCGGCCTCTGCCTCACGGCTGTAGTCATCGAGCAGCGCTAGCAACTTCCGATGTCCCAGCACGCACGCGTTGCTCTGCTCGCGGATGCGCTCGCTGAGGGCACCAGCGACCAAGTCGCGCTGCCGTTCGTCCAGGTCCTGACCTCGTAAGAATGCGAGCGCGGCCGCATAGGCGTCCGCCTTTGAGGGCCGCGCCTTGGCGTAGCCCTGGAACGCCTGAGCCGCGGCTGCAGCCGCTTTCTCAACGACCTCTGGCTGCCCGAAGGGCGTTGCCGGGAGATTGAACGAGGCCAGCACTGCGGCAAGCTGATGAGCCAGCGAGTCCAGAGCGGATCGCGTCAGCACTGGCCGAACTCCTTGTCGCTCATATCAGGCGTCGCCTCCTTCTCCTCGTCCATTGCCCAGAAGTCGACCTTGAGCTCGACCCGTCGGCTGGCCTCTTTAGAGGCCTTCATCGAGTTGAAGGAGTAGCCGCCCACCAGGAACAGGTCGCGAATCTGGCGCTTCTGGTTGTCCGTGAGGGGAATCTCGTCAGTTCCGGGTTGCGAGTACAGGACGCAGACGACACGCCGGCTGCGGTCGAGGCTCAAGCCAAGGTTGTAGAGGTAGGTGCCGTCCTGATCGGTGAAGCCCTCGACGACAATGCGGCGAATCCATTTCGAGCCGAGGTCTGAAGCCTGGGCCTTCAGCAGCACGGGTACGTAGCGGCGCAAGAACTTCGCGCCGGCGCCCTGGATGTCGGAGCGGCCGCTATCGAACCGGACGATGTCGCCAAGGTCGATGCGATAGGTCGACTCGTTAACCTTGACCTCGGGGAAGTCGCGCGACTCCTCGCGGATGGTCGACATCAGCTCCTTGATGTCCTTCTCCCGCTGGATCTTGCGCTGCTCGGCACTCGTGACGTCCTTGGTCACGGAGATGAGCGTGACGGCCATCACCAGTAGGAACAGGACCATCAGTGCGGACATGAGGTCGGAGAAGGAAATCCAGAACGGACTCTCCCCTTCGACCTTTCCGCTTCGCTTAAGGAAGATGCGGGCAAACATCTCAAGCCTTCTTCAGGCGCGCCAGCGCCGAGCCCAGCTCTTGAACGACACCGGTGAGCTGCTGGACTCCGCCGCCCAACTGGCGGTCTGTCTCGCCAACTGCTTTGCGAACCTGCTCTGTGAGCTGCGCGCCAAAGTTCTGGAAGGCCGTCGTAAGCGTTTTGTTGACCCCTTCGAGGTACTGCAGGCTCTGCGTCTCCGCCGTCTTCAATTGACCCACGATACGTTCTAAGTCGGTGAGCATCTGGCGCGACAGCCCCGCTTCCTTCTTGGCGTTCTCAACGAGGGAGGTCAACACGGAGACGTTCGAGTCAACGGTGCGTCGGGTGGTCTCATATTGGTCAAAGCCCTGCTTGACGGCAGCGGCAGCCTCCTGAAGTGAGCCAGACGTAGCTGCGAGCTGGGTTGCGACCTGCGAAGACTTCTCGAACACGCCCGACACCGCGCCGCCGGCTGTTTCGAAGCGCTGTGCAGCAGTGCCCATGGTCATTGCGCCAGCGTTCATCCCGTCAATGGCGCGTGTGGTCATACTGCTGATGGCGTCGATGTTCTGCTGAGTCTTGGCGACTTGGTCTTGGACCGCCTTCAGCAGCCCCTCAACTTGGTCAGTGAGACCGCCCACAAGTTCCTGCGTCCGGGTGGCGAGCTTGTCGTTCCGGCTCTGCTCCTGGGCAGCAGCCGCTTTGCGAATGGACTCCATCTGTTCGACGGCAGCTGTCAACTGTTGCAAAACCTTGCCAACAGACTCGTCCATCGCCTGGCGAGACTTCACAAGTTCTTCGCTGGAGCGTTGCTGGGCGTCGGCGAGGAGCGCACGCATCTGCTCCGCCATCTGCGTTTGGTTGTCAGCGGACTTCTTGAGGGTCGCGTCGATGGTGTTACTCAGCCGGGCAGTCGCGGCGGCACCATATCGAGTGACCGTCTCAAGCACTTCCTGCGAGCGAGCGGCCAGTTTCTCGCCGTGTGCGGCATCAGCCGCCTGCGCCATGGCGCGCGCAGCATCGAGGTTCTTCACCGCCGATTCCACCGTCTGGAGCACATTGGCGATGGCGTCGTCCATGGCTTTCTTGGACTTCGCCTGCTCCTCGGAAACCAGCTTGCGGAAGTCATCGACGAATTGCCGCATCTGGTCGGTCAGCAATTGCTGGTTGGCGGCCGACTGCTTCATCGCGTCTTCCAGCGTGCCGCTCATCCGGTTGGCCGCCTGCTCATTCGAGCTATTGATGTCCTGCACCAACTTCTGCAGCGCCTCTTGGACCGTGGTCATCATGCCAACCGACCGGTCCATCTGGTCATGGATGCCGCGCATCTGGCCGCCGAAGGTGTCTTCCAGCTTACCCATGAACCCTGCAAGCATCGTCTCCAGCATGCCGTTGACGGCCTGGATGTTGCCCTTGCTGGAGGTCTCCACTGCCTCGGTCATCTGCTTCAGCGGGCCTGCCAATGTGCCGGTGATGGCTTCGCCGATGTGAGCACCGAGCGCACTGTTGCTTTCCGCCTGGGCCTGAATTTGACGCTCGACCAAATTGGTCATCATCTGCGTCAGGTCTTCGACCAGCGCCTGTTTGAGCTGGGCCGAGTGCGCTTCTGACTTCTCAGAGGCGTTTACCAGGCGGGACAGATATTCCTCCCCTGCACCCGTCTCGTAGAGCGAGTCGATGGCGTGGCAGAGTTTTTCCACTTGACGGTAGAACATCGCCAGCACAAACCGGCTGAGCGACGTAACCAACATCGCGCAGGCGATGGCGATGGCCGAAGCGATGAAAGCGTGGGCGACGCCGTCGAGCAGCGGCTTCAAACCCGCGACTGCCGTTGCTGTGTTGCTCGCGTCGAACTTGCTCAAACCTTCGAGCAAGCCAGCGAACGTGCCGATGATGCCAAGACCGGTCAAAACGCCAGGCAGGTGACGAGTGAAGTCATCGAACAGCCGGCTGTCAACAAGCACGTCACGGGTGAAGAACATCTCCGCGGGGACCGTAGCGCGCACCTCGGTCAGCGACAGCTCAGCGTTGCCCGCCTTTTTCAGTTCGTGGAGGGTGTCTTCGTATTCGTCCCAAAGGTGCTTGAACGGCTCCTTAGACATCGCTGCACGGACATTGGCCGGCTTGACCTTCTTGCCTGCCGCACTGAGCTTGCGAATCTGCCGCAGGGCGGAGCCAAGCTGCAGGCCGACCCGGCTACCTTGGACCAAGTAGCCCAGGAGGAAGGCCGCCGTGAGCCCGGTGACCAGAAGAAAGATGCCCAGGGGGATGCCGGACAGGTTTTGCAGGACAGGATGAATCTGCCCAAGCACGCTCAGCAGCGAGGCGGTCATTTGGTCTTTTTTCCCTTGCGTTCTTCTTCAGACTGAGCCGCCGTAATGCCGTGCTCTTCGCAGTAGTCGAAGAGAAGCGTTTCAAGCATGTTGGTTAGCGACCGGCGCTCTTGAGACGCCGCGGCTTCAAGCAGCTGCTTGAAACGGGGCGACACCCGGAAGCTGATGGCGACGGTCTTCTCTGCCGGCATGGTGGAAGCTCTGTATAGAGCTCCACAATACATGCAACAAAATGTTGCAGCAAGCGGAAGTTGACAAACCTCCCCACACGGCACCCACAACGGGGGGTAGCCCGACTGAAAAACGCACTTCGATCAGCCTGGTCCGGTCGTTACATCCACTGGCGGTTGGCACGCCCAGAACGCGCACCAGTCGCGTTCACCCTGCAGCTCAGCCAAGTTTGGCGTCGCCTGAACGGGCGAAGTCGTCTTCATCGAGTCTTAGCGTCTCAATCTTCAACGCCAATTGCGTGGGGCTTAACCCCCTGCGCATCGCACTGCGCAAGCTCACCTCCAAGATACGCCAGCCCAAAGAGTCGCCACTCGTGAGCACAAAGTCCTGCCCAGGCGGCCCCCCGAGGCGTTGCATGAAGCCATGGACGAGTTCGCCAGTGGGAATCTCCTGCCCACCCTGCTCGGCGAGGCTCAAGAGCGCAGAAGCGGTCGCTTGCGGGTCTTGCGTGGGGATGCCCTCCAGCGCAACGGGCAGCACGATCATTCGGTCGGGGCTGACCATCGCGGCCAAATCGTCCTGCGCAGTCGGCCCCGGCGTGAGAGACAGCCGAACCCATGCCTCGCCCCACTGCAGGAATCTTGTATGGGACATGCCAGGATGCTCATCGAGAAACAAGCATCGGGGCGCCACTGGCTCCTGAAGCAGACTGAAAACGGTGCGCACGTGCGCCCATTCACCCTGGTCGCTCCAAGTGTGAACCATGTCCGACCGAAGCTGCCCACCTTGGACACCCAGGTGGTAAAGCAACGCCGTCACGCGCGCCGCAGAGATGACCTGCGGTTTGCCTTTCAGCCATGCGGACAGGTTGGCCGCATGGATGCCGGTGGCGTCGAACACCGCAGCCAACGTGAGGCCTCGCAGACGCAAAAGCGCACCGGCCAGTATGGGGAGTTGCTCGCTGCTCAAGGCAGACATGTCGGCCTCCAAAAGAATCACAGTAAATCACTATAACCAGGACCAACGCGGCAGGCGAACACTGGAACATTGCGTCTTGTATTGTTATAGTAATTTATAGCAAATCGAAAGAGGCCGCCATGACTCGTCCTAACAGCCGTCGCCCCATGAGCCGTGCTGCCTACCAAGCTCGCGTGGCGACCTTGAAAGCCGAGCACCCATGGCTGGCCAAGCAGGTGGTGGAGCCCGCCCCTGGCCACTTGGCGGTGCTGGCCCATTTCGTGGGCCAGTGCGAGCTGCTGATGAAGCCGGCCGACTACCGCCACCTGCCGCTGCTTTGCGCCACCAACCAGCGCGACAAGCTCAGCCTGCGCGTGGAACTGGTGGGAGCCAGCATCAACAGAGACAGGGCTTTGTTGGATCTGATCGAAGCCGCCCGGCATGCAGCCCAACAACGCTGCCCAGTTTGCTCGGCGCCGGTGATTGGCGGCGATGCGAACGCAGGCCAAGGCGTGCGCTGCAAGCAGCACGAGGCCACCATCGGGCTCTTCGCCGAAGATCTCAAGCGCAATCACAAACTTGCGGTAGCGGCAGGGCTACTGCCGGCCGCCAGCAAGCCCGAGAAGTCGGTGCGTGGCGAGCCGCTCGATCCGTCCATCGACGATGCCGTACACGCGCTGGTGCAGTCGCTGCCCGACATGAAGCCACCGGCAGCGGCGCCGGATCAGCCCGCTCCGCAGGCACCTCGGGCAACACCCCAAATCGCGTTTCTTGACGCCGCAGGCCTGCGCAGCTTTGTCGAGCGCCACCGCGCCAAGCCCGACGAGAAGGCCAAGCGGGCCCAGTACATCGCCGAGCGCATCAGGGCCGCTGGCCACGAACGCCGCAAGCTGGGTGAGCTACCCGATGACTGGACAGAGCTGATCGAAGACTTCCAGCGCGACTTCCCCAACTTCGCTGAGCTGGCCGAGGTACTGCACGACCACTTCGCCCTGCATGCGATGGGCGATGGCCGCGTGGCATGGTCGCCTATCCTGCTGGTCGGCCCGGCCGGGATTGGCAAGACGGAGGCTGCCCGCTGGCTGGCTGCGCGGCTGAGCCTTCCCTTCCGTGTGATCGACATGGCCAGCACCCAGTCCAGCTCGCCGCTGGCCGGGTCGGAATCGTTCTGGTCAAACTCGGAGCCTGGCGTGGTGTTTGAGCTACTGGCCTACCAGCCGCTGGCCAATCCGGTGATCGTGCTGGATGAGCTCGACAAGACCGACCAGCAACGTCAGTACGACCCACTCGCGGCGCTCTATACCCTGCTGGAACCTCGCAGCGCGCGCGACTTCATCGATCTCTCGATCCGCGATTTCTCCATCGACGCCAGCCATGTGAACTGGATCGCTACGGCCAATAGCACCGAAGGCATCCCGGCGCCACTGCTGTCGCGCATGACGGTGCTGCATGTACAGGCCCCGACGACCGCACAGATGGCTCACATCGCTCAGCAGATTTATGGGCGCATGCGGGCTGAGAGTCCATGGGGTGGGGCCTTTGAGCCAGCACTGGATGAGCAGGTTGTGGATCGACTCAAAGGATTTCCGCCGCGTAGCCTTGGAATGGCGCTGAAGCGAGCACTCGGCAAAGCAGCCCGCGCCGAGCGCTGCCGGATCTTGGCTGAAGACCTCCCACGGGCATCGTGTGAGGTGCGGACAAGCATTGGGTTTACGGCGGTAGTCTCCCAGCCAGCCTAAGGGCAGGAGCACCACTCCATGAGCGGATCGCCATCACAAGGCTGGTGTCCTCAAGCTTTTAGAGCGATCGGCTTTTAAACGAAACATTTCTGTGGCATATTCCGCAATAGCGAAATCACTGCAGATGCCAGGACTGATCATGCGTCACCAAGACTCGATCCACGAGCTTCTCGTGAAGAACATACCGCGGCAGCTTCTTCTGGGGCTTGAGGAGGCCAAACTGGTCGGCGCTCAACGTGCCTATGCTGCAGCGCGGGGGATGGACGACGGGCACTTGCCCAGTGTGGTGGGGCAGTTGCGCCACTTCCATATGAATGAGTCCTTCCATCGAGCACTCGCCGTTGCCGACGCATCTCCTTCACCGCTGCGCGGCAATCAGATCGTCACAGGCCGGGCGGGGATCTTCACCTTGGCACGGTTCAACACCAAGTATGGGGTCTGGAACAGCGGGCGGCGTAGCGAAACCCGAAAACAGATGTCCCTGGCGAACGCAGCCATCGAGCCACTGGTTCAACCCGGACTCTTTTCAGGCTACGTGGAGCCATCCCAAGCGGTTGTATTCGTCGTGGCCTGCTTTGCAGGATCGCTGCACAGCCAGCCGGACACACCCGTCTCCATCGAAATCGCGGTCCCAGATCGCCACATGCAAGGCTGGCTTTTCCGGGAACCCATTGACGCATTCATCAAGCGCTACGACCAGCAGTCGACAGCAGGCCAGGACGATTTGGCTGTGCCGAAGCTGAAGAAGAACATTGGCAAACAACAAGACAAAGACGGAACAGGATCATGAGCAGGGGCGGTGTACAAGGATTTCAGAAAGATCGACTTAGCCAAATTCTTGCGGCCCGTCGTCTGACTCAAGTCCAGCTGGCCTCGATGGTCGATGTGTCTCCGGCGACCATCAGTAAGTGGCGCGCAGGAACGCAAGCGCCCGAGCGTGACGCGCTTGAACGCCTTGCTGGCGTGGTCAACGTCACGCCGGAATGGTTTACGCGTGCGCCCGGGGCGAAGTTGTCCTTGCCGCTTTTCCGCAGCAACGCGTCAGCACACGTCGCTGCACGAGCCATGCTTGAGGCCCGCCTTGAGTGGGCCCAGGACGTGGCGGCTGCCCTGATGGAGTACGTTGACTACCCCGATGTCAATCTGCCCTCTCGCGATTACACAGAGCCGGAACAGATCACTAACGAGGACATCGAGAAGGCTGCCTGCGAATGCCGGGATCTGTGGCGTCTGGGCCGCTCGGCGATTCAAGACTTGGCGCTGGCCGTAGAAGGCGCTGGGGTCATCCTCGTTCGGGAAGAAACCGGCGTTGCCCAGATTGAAGGGCTGTCGGCTTGGAGCGAAGTATTGGGCCGACCGTTGATCCTCCTGTCCGCCGACAAGGACAATGGTTACCGCAGTCGCTTCGACCTTGCCCACGAAATCGGGCATCTTGTTCTGCATCGTCACATTCAGCGCACGACTGACAGCGCACGCCACAAACTGATGGAGCAGCAGGCGCACCGCTTCGCAGGCGCTTTTTTGCTACCCGCCGAAACGTTCGCCAGCGAAGTTCGCGTGCCACCGACTCTGGATGACTTGTTGCTGCTGAAGCGCCGTTGGGGCGTATCGGCGGCGGCGATCATCATGCGGCTGAAGGCTCTTGAGATGCTGGATGAAGATGGCGCTCTGATGCTTTTCAAACGTCGCTCTGCTCGGTGGGGTGCGAAATCGGAACCCGGAGACGAGGACCGTCGACCAGAGCAACCACGCCTGCTTCGTCGCACCATTGATCTGCTGGTCGAAGAGAAGGTCATGCCCTTAGAAGCCATCCCGAGGCACATCGGACTGGCTGCGGGCGACGTGGAAGCACTCGCCGGATTGCCCGAAGGCTACTTCCAGGGCAAAACCAATGTTGTGGAGTTTGCGCGACTGAAAGCAACCCAGAAGCAGGTTGATGACCAACCAGCCCAAGGCAATAAGGTGGTGCCGTTCCGGCCCGTCTCCAAATCCTGATGTGAAAGGAGCAGCGATGTCCAAGAACACAAAGCAGACGTCCTCACGAATTGGTCGGCTGGCGTCGGAAACGCTGCAAAGCAGCAGTTCGTCGCAAGTGGCCAAGAGCCTGGCCGCTTCGGCACTGTCTCAGCGCAGCGGCGACAAACAGACCGGTGCCAAGATGGAAGACAAGGCCGCACGCGTTTTGGCCAGCGACCGATACGCCAAAGAGACGAAAGAACTGGCGGCCTCGGTCCTGTCCCAAGCCAACAAGCAGCGCTGAGCCAGGGAGTCGAGTCCCTCATGTCACAGGATCTGAGCGACTCGCAACTGAAAGATCTCTGGCGTCAGGGAAAAAACCCGGTCATCTTCAAGCGCAATAAGCCACTCCCTGTCCTGGCGCGCATTCCGTTCGCCGAAGGGAACATGGAGTGGCTGCGGGATGGCCGACGCTTGAAGCCCGACTGGTGTGCGCAGTTCAAGGCCTGGGAAATTCCGACTGCGTGGTTCGACAGCGTGATCAAACTCGCGCTGAGACGACACCAAGAGGTCTACGTGATCCAGTTGTACCGGGAGCACCAGAAATGCGCTCCGGCGTGCTGGAACGCGGAGGGCTTTCACTGCGAATGCTCCTGCATGGGGGAGAACCACGGCGGTGGTCATCCAGGCGGCAACTGGTACGAGGTTTCCGAAACCTTTGCCGTGTCCTGGGGGCAGCAGCGCTATTCATGCCGCCATTTCCGGGTGCGCGCATAGGGCTGCGGTTACTGTAATTACGGTAATCCGACTAGATCCGTCATCCCCGCTGGTGTGCCTGCCCACAGGTATGGCAGAACCAAGTTTTCTGCCACTGGCGCTTCGCGGCACTGTATGCCTTCGCCTGGGCACGCCAGCCCTTCATCAGCAGCCAGCCTAGCGCGATGAGTCCCACGCCGACAGCTGCTTGCTTCCAGTTGTAGCGCAGGCCCGCCAATCCGACGTAAACGCATTCACGTGCCAACAGCGGGCACACCGTCATCGACATGTAGATGACGATGCCGCCGATCCCATAGGTTCCGATGAACGGTAGCGGTGACGGCGGCGCGGGCGGAGCGCAATGCTGAGCCAGCGCCGTGGATTGGGAGCCCTGGCTGCTGCCTTGAACAAACTGCCCATCTGAAGTGACCGCCGTGTGTGTAGCGTGGAACTGCTGCGTGCCGCCTGCATGCACGACAGCCATCGGCTGAATGTGCGTGCTGCCACAACTCGGGCATTGCATCGCCATGGTCAGCCCTCCGAACCTTCGGTGTTGACGGTACAGGTCAGCGTGGCCTCGCCGCCCTCCATGCCCGCCGAAAGCACGCCGACCTTGGTGAAACGGCCATAGGTCTTGCCGTCCTTGCCCAGCTTCAACGAGCCTGATTTCGCAAGCTGCTGGACCGTAAGGCCGGGCAAGTAGCTGCGGTAGGTTTGCTCACCCCCGTCACGTGACACCGCTACCTTGCGGACGCTGAACCCATAGACCTTGACGGGCTCGGCGAGCGTGACCGGCGTGACGCCTTGATCTGGATTCCATCCCGACTGCTTGAGCAGCGACTCAGCCAGTTCAAATCGTGGACCGATGGCCGTGCAGCTCAGCGCCTGTTCGAGCAGCACCTTGGTCTTTGCGTCCACGGGCTGCAACGCTCCGTTGCCGGAGGCAGGAGGCAGGGTTGGCTTAATGACCACATTGGCGTCATACCCTACCAACCAGAGATTGGTCGGGGCGCCAGGCTGCCATCCGGTGTCGAGCACCAGTTGCTGGATAAACCCCTGGAAGGCGAGCTGCTGCCGCTCACTGATCGGCTGCCGGTCGGGAATGGCCAGCATGGGCGGCTTGGGGCCAACGGTGCGGACATTGCCGCTGTGCTCGACCGCCGTCTGCTGCATGAAGAGGTGCAGGTTCGCGGCGTTGTTGACCGCGTACCCCACCGACTGTCCCCAGCACACCGAGAAGGCGGGCACAGGTTCGGACTTGGACTTGCTCCACCAAATGGTCGCTGTGCCGACCCAGCAGTCGTTGCGCGACCAGTCCGTGACCGTGACAGCCACGCGTGGGAAGTAGGTCTTGGGCGTTCCGTCGTAGGGATGCTTCGCGAAGACATCCGCCAGCTTTGTCGCCGAGACGCGCGGTGCAGCAGGAGCGCTCGAAGGGGTATCACTCTGACGACCTGCACCGACAGCCGGTGCAGGAGCCCGTGCCGAGTCAGCGGCCGGGGCGGCCTCAGTAGCGCTGGCCGGTGTCCTCGGTGCGTTCCTAGGCTGCAGGCCCAGCTTGTCACTCAATGACACCGACACGCGGGTACTGCCATCCGGCTGCTCTGTCGTCGCACAGCCAGCCACGATCATGGCGGCGAAGAAAAGGCCAACAGCGATCCTCATTCAGCTTCTCCCATAGGCTACTTCCATCTGCTCATCAACGACTTAACGTCACTTATGGTTGACATTATGTCGCTCATCGCTTGTAGCCCATGCAGAGGTGAGTAGTCACCCTTGGCTGCATGAAGAAGAACAAGGAAAAGCAGTCAGCTCGAATGGTTTTTGCGGCCAACCTGCGCCTGGCCCGCCGTCTGCGCGACGTTTCTCAGGAAGCCCTGGCGCTGGATGCAGGGCTGTCACGGACATACGTCAGCGAGGTGGAGCGCGGAGAGCGCAACGTGTCCATCGACAACATGGGGCTGCTGGCTGACGCCCTGCAGATCCCGCTGAAAGACCTTGTCGATCCGGAGCGCTTCAAGGTCTTGGACTGAGGCTTGAGTCCCCATGCTCTGCGGGATGGCCCAAGTCCGCTGCGAGCGGTTGTCCACAGATTCGCGCCGCCCAACTACCAGTAGAAGTATCTGAAAAGCTATCAGAACCCCTATCTGTATAGAGCAGGGGCGATCTATCGACCCTGGCGGGGGCGATTTATCGAGGATGGAGCTTTGCGGCAGGGGTGATCTATCGAGCCGAGCCGGGGCGATCTAACGTGGACAACTCTTGCTATCCACGAGCTTGTCCACGTCAACCCAGCTTTTTGGCAAGGTCTTCCGCGCGCGGATGGTAGTAGCGCTTCAGCATGCGCAAATCTTTGTGGCCAGTGACCGCCGACAGTTCTAGAACGTTTGTAAGCTTCTCAGCTAGACGTGATGCAGCCTCGTGCCGCGTGTCATGGAAGTGAACGTCTTCGAGGAAGCCCGGTACGGGCCTGCGCTTGGCCTGTTTGCAGTCGGCCCGATACTGCTCTTGCGCGCGTTCAATGGCCCTCGCAAAGCCCTTTCTTAGGGCGAGTGCAGTTGTCGGAAAGACAGCCCCCGAGCGCTGGACTTCTTTCTCGCCCTCAAAATCCTCATCGGCCTCTGGTGTCGGCAGCGCTTTGAGGATGGCCACAGCACGCGTCGAGAGCGGGACCGTTCGCGGGTCGCCGTTTTTGGTGTCTGGCAAATGCGCCGTCTGGCGCACAAGGTCCACGTTTTCCCATGAGAGCGAAAGAAGCTCGCCGCGCCTCATGGCAGTCTCAATCGCCAACTTGACCAGTGGCAGCAGCCAGGGGTTGCGCGCCCCCTTGCTGAATGTGCCGTCCGCCAAGCGCTCGCCACCTGTGAGTGCCGCGAGAAGGTAGCGCTCCTCCTCGGCGGAAAATCGCCGATCCCTGGCGCGAGCCTTGTCGGGCCGCTTGATGAGCGGGATCGGGTTCTCCACATGCACGTCCCATTCGCGGCGGGCATGATTGAACACGGCTGACAGAACATCGATTTCACGATTGACGGTCGCCCCGCTAACCTGCTTCAGCCGTCGATCTCGCCATGCCGCCACCGCACTACTCGTGACGGCCGACATCTTCAGCTTGGGCAGGACCGCATCCTTCAGGATCACGTCGATCTTCACGGCCTCAATGCTGGCCGACTTCTTGGCTGGCGTGACCTCAGCCCGATACCGGAGCAAGATCGCACCCAGCGTGTTTTTCTCAGCCTCGCGCCGATCTACCACGCCGCCCGTGTCGGCCGCCCGCTCCAAGTCACGAACCCACTTCTCGGCATCCTCCTTGTAGGAGAACGTGCGTGACTGAGCGGGGTAGCCCTTGCGCCGGACCTTGGCCTGCCACTGCAGCTCGCCTCGTTTCGTGATGGTGCCCATGCGTCTTGTGTCCCAAATTTGTCCCAATTAATGATGGGACAGCTTAGAACACCAGTAAAAACGGCACAAGAGCTAAGCGTTCGGGACGTAGAGGCCGGAGGTTCGAATCCTCTCACCCCGACCAGGAATTCAAGGATGGAGTCACAGCGACTCCCCCGTCAGATAGATCAAGAAAATCGACTCAAACCAACGGCGCCTTCGGGCGCCGTTTTCGTTTGGATCCGCAAGACACAACTGGTCGCAAATCTTCGGCCGATGTGGTGTGATTGCATGAGGTTCCCGGGCTTTCCACTGCCGCAGTGGGCCCGGGCTCGGTTTACAGTGCCGGATGCTGACCTCGCGCTGAGCGCTCGCCAAACGCGCTCGCGTGCAAGGTCTTCGCTGAAATTCGTTGGGAAGCCCACCGCTCGTCATGCAAGCCGATTCAACGCTGGTCGATCCATCATCCATGCTGTCCGGGGTGGCGCGCGTGCTCGTGCATGCTGGCAAGCTGCCGGCCAAGCAAGCCGAAGATCTCGTGCGCCAGGCCCGAGAGAAGAAGATCAGCTTCGTCAACGCGCTGATCGGCGCCAACCTGATCTCGCCGAGCGAACTCGCCCACACGCTTTCGAGCGCCTTGGCAGTGCCCCTGCTGGACCTCAACGCGCTGGACGCGCAGCGGCTGCCGCACAACATCATTGACGGCAAGCTCTCGCAGCAATACCAGGTCATCGCATTGGGCCGCCGTGGCAACCGTCTCTTCATTGGCGGAGCAGATCCGACCGAGCCCGAGGTCGTCGAGCGCATCAAGTTCGCCACCCAGCTCTCGCCGGAGTGGGTGATCGTCGAACACGACAAGCTGCAAAAGCTGTTGCAAGGCAGCGCCAGCACCAACGCGACCGAGGCGCTGGAGTCCATCGCCGGCGGCGACTTCGATTTCGATATCGCCGAGGAGGACACTTCCCCGCAGGAAGACGCCCCGGAAATGGCCGATGTGGAAGACGCACCCGTCGTGCGTTTCCTGCAAAAGATGCTCGTGGACGCGATCAATATGCGGGCCTCCGACCTCCACTTCGAGCCTTACGAATACAACTACCGGGTGCGCTTTCGCGTCGACGGCGAACTGCGCGAGATCACCCAACCGCCTGTCGCCATCAAAGACAAGCTGGCCTCCCGCATCAAGGTGATCTCACGCCTGGACATCGCCGAGCGCCGCGTGCCGCAGGATGGGCGCATGAAGCTCAAGTTCGGGTCGAAGTCCATCGACTTCCGCGTGTCGACGCTGCCCACGCTGTTTGGCGAGAAGATCGTGATCCGTATCCTGGATCCCTCCTCGGCCAAGCTGGGTATCGATGCCCTGGGCTACGAAAAGGCGGAGAAGGACCGGCTGATGGCCTGCATCCAGCGGCCCTACGGCATGATCCTGGTCACCGGCCCCACCGGCTCTGGCAAGACCGTGTCGCTGTATACGTGCTTGAACATCCTGAACCAACCGGGCGTCAACATCTCCACCGTCGAAGATCCCGCGGAAATCAACCTGCCCGGCATCAACCAGGTCAACGTCAATGACAAGGCCGGCCTGACCTTTGCCGCAGCGCTGAAATCCTTCCTGCGCCAGGATCCTGACGTGATCATGGTCGGTGAAATCCGGGATCTGGAAACGGCGGACATCGCCATCAAGGCTGCGCAGACCGGGCACATGGTGATGTCCACCCTGCACACCAACGATGCGCCGACCACGCTGACCCGGCTGATGAACATGGGCGTGGCGCCCTTCAACATCGCCTCCAGCGTTCTGCTGATCACGGCCCAGCGCCTGGCGCGCCGCCTCTGCGAGAACTGCAAGGCGCCCGCCGAGTATCCGCGTGAGGCCCTTCTGCGAGCCGGATTCACCGAGAGCGATCTGGACGGATCCTGGCGCCCCTACCGCGCCGTGGGCTGCTCCATGTGCAATAACGGCTACAAGGGTCGCGTCGGCCTGTACCAGGTCATGCCCATCACCGAAGCCATCCAGCGCATCATCCTCAGCCAGGGTACCGCCATCGACATCGCCGACCAGGCGCGCAAGGAAGGCGTGCGGGATCTCCGCCAGTCGGGCCTGGTCAAGGTCCGCGCAGGCGTGACCACGCTGGAAGAAGTGCTGGCCGCCACCAACGAGTAGTACCAGGATCCATCGACCCGACAGCAGAACCGCGGACCTAGTCCGCTGCAATGACAACAGGGCCACCCATGCCCGGGAGTGAATATGGCGACAAGCGCGAGCACCACCAAGGGTGTGAACGAGCAGGTCTTCGAGTGGGAAGGCAAGGACCGCAACGGCAAGGTCGTTCGCGGCGAGATGCGCGCCGGCGGTGAGGCCATGGTCAGCGCCTCGCTGCGCCGCCAGGGCATTCTGGTCAGCCGGGTCAAGAAGCGGCGCGTCAGCGGCGGCAAGGCCATCAAGCAGAAGGACATTGCCGTCTTCACACGCCAGCTAGCCACCATGATGCGCGCCGGCGTTCCGCTGCTGCAGTCCTTCGACATCGTGGGCCGCGGCGCGACCAACCCTCGCCTGACCAAGCTCCTCAACGACATCCGGCAGGACGTCGAGACCGGCACGAGCCTGTCCGCGGCCTTCCGCAAGCACCCGCTGTACTTCGATGCGCTCTACTGCAACCTGGTCGAGGCGGGCGAGGCCGGCGGTATCCTGGAGCAATTGCTGGATCGCCTCGCGATCTACCAGGAAAAGACGGTGGCCATCAAGCAGAAGATCAAGTCTGCGCTGACCTACCCGATCGCGGTGATGGTCGTGGCCTTCATCGTGCTCGCGGTGATCATGATCTTCGTCGTGCCCGCCTTCAAGGACGTGTTCACTTCCTTCGGCGCGGACCTGCCAGCCCCGACGCTGTTCGTGATCCACCTGTCCGAGTTTTTCGTGTCCTACTGGTGGCTGATATTCGGCGGCATTGGCGGCGGGCTCTACTTCTTCTTCCAGAGTTGGAAACGCTCAGAGAAGATGCAGAAGTCCATGGACCGCCTGCTGCTCAAGATCCCCGTGTTCGGCGATCTCCTCTACAAATCCGCCATGGCGCGTTGGACCCGCACGCTGGCCACCATGTTTGCAGCAGGCGTCCCGCTGGTGGAGGCATTGGATTCCGTGGGCGGCGCATCAGGCAACACCGTGTTTGCTGAAGCCACCGAAAAAATCCAGCGCGATGTCTCCACGGGCTCGGCCCTGACCACGTCAATGCAAAGCACCGGCATCTTCCCGGTGATGGTGTTGCAGATGGCAGGCATTGGTGAGGAGTCCGGCTCCCTGGACCACATGCTGGCCAAGGCCGCCGAGTTCTATGAGGAGGAAGTGGACGAAGCCGTCAAGGCCCTATCCAGCCTGATGGAGCCCTTCATCATCGTGATCCTGGGTGGCCTGATCGGCGGCATCGTCGTGTCCATGTACCTGCCCATCTTCAAGCTCGGTCAGGTGGTCTGAAGCATGGCCGTGTCAATCGCGCCTGAATGGCAATACCTGCTGAGCCCCTGGGCCCTCGGCCTGCTTGGGCTGTGCATCGGCAGCTTCCTGAACGTAGTGGCGCTGCGCCTGCCCCGGATGATGGAGCGAGAGTGGACGCAGGACGCCTCCGCACACCTGGGTGACGCCAGCGTGCTGGAGCGAACGACCGGCATGGCGCCCGCAAGCGCCAAGCCGCTGGCGGAGCAACTCCGCAAGCTGAGCGAAGGGCTGGAACAGCAGCCGGCCTTCAGCCTGGTGACCCCCCGCTCACGCTGCCCGCATTGCGGCCACCAACTGGCCTGGCATGAAAACCTGCCCTTGCTGGGCTGGCTGCGGCTGCGCGGGCGCTGCGCATCCTGCAAGGCCCCCATTTCCGTCCGCTACCCCTTGATCGAGGCCCTCACCGCCGCGCTGTTCGCAGCCATCGCCTGGCAGTTCGGGCCGCAGCTTCAGACCTTGCTGTGGTGCGGCTTTGCCGCGGCCCTCATTGCCCTGGCCGCCATCGACTGGGACACCACCTTGCTGCCGGACAGCATCAACCAGCCGCTGCTATGGGCCGGTCTCTGGGCTGCCCTGCTGGGATGGACCGTCCCCCTGGATCAGGCCTTGATCGGAGCGCTGGCGGGCTATCTGAGCCTCTGGTCGGTCTATTGGCTGTTCAAGCTGCTGACCGGCAAGGAGGGCATGGGCTACGGCGACTTCAAGCTGCTGGCTGCGCTGGGAGCCTGGCTGGGCTGGCAGATGGTGCTGCCCATCGTGCTGGGTGCCTCGGTGATCGGCGCCATCGTGGGCATCGCGATGAAATTCACCAGCAGCCTGCGCGAGGGCCGCTATGTGCCCTTCGGCCCCTTCCTCGCCGGCGGCGGGCTGGCGGTGCTGCTCATCGGCCCCACGCGGCTGATGAGCTGGTGGCTGGGCGGCCCTTGAGATCGTGCGCATGCGCATCGGCCTGACCGGCGGCATCGGCAGCGGCAAGAGCACGGTGGCCCGCTGCCTGGCGACACTGGGCGCCACGCTGATCGACACCGACGCCATCTCGCGCAGTCTCACTGCCGCAGGCGGCGCTGCCATGCCGGCCATCGTCGCCGCCTTCGGGCCGCAAGCGCAGGCTGTCGACGGCGCCCTTGACCGCTCCTTCATGCGTGAGCTGGCCTTCCAGGATCTCGGTGCGCGCAAGCGGCTGGAGGGCATTCTGCATCCCATGATCGGGGACGAAACCCGGCGGCAGGAAAGCGCCGCCAACAGCCCCTGGATCGTCTTCGACGTGCCCCTGCTGGTTGAGTCCGGCCGCTGGCGCCAGCGGGTGGACCGCGTGCTGGTGGTGGACTGCGAAGAGGAGACGCAGGTGGTGCGCGTCATGGACCGCAACGGCTGGGCCCGCGACGCCGTGCTGGCGGTGCTCGCGCAGCAGGCAACGCGCGCCCAAAGGCGCGCCGCGGCCGACGCGGTGATCTGCAACGACGGCCTGAGTCTGGACGCACTGGCACAGGAGGTCCGGCAGGTGGCCGAGCACTGGCGCACCTGAGCCCCCCGCCACTGGCAGACACCCGCGGCCACGCCCATTTCGTCCCCTGCGACGGCGAAGCCCGCCGGCTGTGAAACAATCCGGCCATCTGCATGCAGACGGCCTTTCGCCCTGCCTGCCCACAACGCCAATTGCCCTGGGATGTCCGCCTTGGTCTTGTACGAGTACCCGTTCAACGAAAGCATTCGAACAATGCTGCGGCTGGAGCATCTGTTCGATCGCCTGGGCCAGCTGATCGCCCGCGAGACGGCACTGGATCATCACTTCGCGCTGGTCACGCTGTTCGAGATCATGGACGTGGCCTCGCGCGCCGACCTCAAGTCCGATCTGCTCAAGGAGCTGGAGCGCCACAAAGCCCAGTTCAACAGCTATCGCGGCAACCCTGCCATCTCAGAAGCCGCCCTGGACAACGTGATCCAGCGCATCGATGCGGCCTTCAACAGGCTCAACGCGCTGTCCGGCAAGGCCGGTCATGCCTTGACCGCCAATGAGTGGCTGATGAGCATCCGCAGCCGCATCAGCATCCCTGGCGGCACCTGTGAGTTCGACCTGCCGGCCTACTACACCTGGCAGCAGTTCCTGCCGGTGCGCCGCCGCAATGACCTGATGCAGTGGACCCAGTCCCTGATGCCGCTGGCCGAGGCCCTGCAGGTCCTGCTGGGCCTGCTGCGGGATTCCGGCGCGCCGCACAAGGTCGCTGCGCAGGCCGGCCAGTATCAGCAGAGCCTGCCACAGGGCCGCAGCTACCAGCTGCTGCGCATGCGCATCGACCCCAGCCTGGGCCTGATCCCCGAGATCAGCGGCCATCGGCTGATGGTGGCCATCCGCCTGATGCGCCAGGACGAGGAAGGCCGGCTCAAGCTGGCCGCCCACGATGCCAGCTTCGAACTGACGCTCTGTGCCTGAAACTGCAATGAAGCCCAAGACGAATGCCCAAGGCGAACGCCTCGTCCCCTGCCCGCACTGCGGCGGCGACGCCGTCTTCGCGCCCAGCAATCCTTACCGGCCCTTCTGCGGCAAGCGCTGCCGTGAAATGGACCTCGGCGCCTGGGCCAGCGAGTCCTTCCGCGTAGCAGCCGCGCCGCCGACCGACGACAACGACCCGCTACCGGATTGACGCCCGCCGCGCCCTGCCCCGGGCTCAGGCCAGCCAGCCCCGCTCGCGCAGAGCCGCCTCGGCCGCATCCGGCGTCGTGAACAGCAGCGCCTGCCAGCCTCGCCCGGCTGCGGCCTCGATGTTGGCGGAATGATCGTCCAGGAAGACGATTTCCTGCGGCGGCACGCCCAACTGAGCCTCCATGAGCGCAAAGATCTCGGGCCCCGGCTTGGAATGCTTGACCCGGCTGGAGAAGATGCCGCCATCGAACCAGCGATCCAGCGGATAGTGACGCTCCAGGTGCTCGGCGTAAATGCCAGGCATGTTGGACAGGTAATGGGTGCGATGCCCCGCCGCCTGCAGCGCCTCGATCAGGCGCACCGTACCGGCGACTGCCTTCAGTTCTTCAGGTACCGCGTCGACCACCGCACGCACCTCGTCCGCTGGCCAGCCGGTACGGGCCGATATGCGCGCAATCACCGTCTCCGGGCCGATGAGCCCCTGGTCAAAAGCTCCCCAGTCGCCGCTGTATTGCGTGAAGAACTCGCGTGCAGCGACTTCGCCCATGGCTTCGTCGGGGCAGCGATGCGGCCAGACGCGGGCCAGGAAGCTGGGTGGATGCCAGCGGAACAGCACCCCACCGAAGTCAAAGACGACACGCATCAGCGCCTCAGCCTTTGCAGCAGTCCGGCGGTGGAACCATCCAAGCCCTGCACATCCCCGCTGGCCAGGCGCGGCAGCAAGCTGCTGCACAAGGCCTTGCCCAGTTCCACGCCCCATTGGTCGAAGCTGTTGATGCCCCACAGCGCGCCGCTGACGAAGACGCGATGCTCGTAGAGCGCGATCAGCGCGCCCAGGCTGCGCGGGCTCAATTGCTCCATCAGGATCGTCGTGCTGGGGCGGTTGCCGGGGAAACTGCGATGGCGCGCGATGGTCAGTTTGCCCAGCGAGGCCGACGCCGTCGGCGCTTTCTCCTGCAGGGCCTGGTCCACCGTTTTGCCCTGCATCAGGGCCTGGGACTGGGCCAGGCAGTTCGCCAGCAGCTTCTGGTGCTGGTCGAGCAGCCGCTCGGCCAGTGCGCCCTGCACGTGGGGGCCATGCTGCGGCGTCTTCACCGCGATGAACTCCACCGGGATCACGTCCGTGCCCTGATGCAGCATCTGGAAATACGCATGCTGGCCATTGGTGCCCGCCTCGCCCCAGACCACGGGACTGGTGCCATAAGGCAAGACCTGACCCTCACGGTCGACACCTTTGCCGTTGCTCTCCATCTCCAGCTGCTGGAGGTAGGCCGGCAGGCGCCGCAGGCCCTGGTGATAGGGCGCCACGCTGCGGCTGGTGAAGCCATGGAAGTTGCGGTACCAGAGGTCCAGCAGCCCCAGCAGCACCGGCACGTTGCGCGCCAGCGGCGTCTCGGCGAAATGCCGGTCCATGGCGTGCGCGCCGGCAAGCAGCTCGCGGAAGGCCGTGGCGCCGACAGCAATCGCGATCGGCAATCCGATCACGGACCACAGCGAATAGCGCCCGCCTACCCAGTCCCAGAAGCCGAAGCTGGTGTGGATGCCAAAGGCCTGGGCGGCCGCCGTGTTGCTGCTGGTGGCCACGAAGTGACGGCCGATGTCCCTGCCGCCATGGGCCAGGAACCAGGCCTTGGCCGCTTCGGCGTTGGCCAGGGTTTCCTGCGTCGTGAAGGTCTTGGAAGCGATCACGAACAGCGTCTTGCGCGCATCCAGACCGCGCAGCACTGGGGCCAGGTCATGCCCATCGACGTTGGAGACGAAGTGCAGGCGGCGGCCGGCATCGGTATGGGACTGCAGGGCCTGCACCACCATGGCAGGCCCCAGATCGGAACCACCGATGCCGATATGCACGATGTCGGTAATCCCTGCATCGACCCGCACGCTCTCGGCGAAGGCCAGCATGCGGTCCAGCGAGGCCTGGACCTCGTCGCTGAAGGGCGCGGCGCCGGCCGGGGCGCGCAGGGCCGTGTGCAGCACGGCGCGGCCCTCGGTGTGGTTGAGGGGCTCGCCCTTGAAGAGCGCCTCGCGCTGCGACTCCAGCCCGCAGTCGCGGGCCAGCTGCAGCAGCAGTTCCAGCGTGGGCGCATCGATGCGGTTCTTGGACAAGTCCACGAACAGCTCCGGCGCCTCGAAGGACCAGCGCTCAAAGCGTGTTGCGTCCTCGGCAAAAGCCTGGCGCAGGTCAAAAGCGGCGCCGCTGGATTGGTACTGTGCTTGCAGATGAGCCCAGGCCGGGCTTTGGTCGCAACGCGGTTGCTGCATCAGAGTTGGCTTTCGATGATCTGGTCCAGCTTGCCGGCATCGACGGCAAACAGGCGGATGCCTTCAGCCAGCTTCTCGGTGGCCATGGCGTCCTGGTTGAGGGCGAAGCGGAAGGCCGCCTCGTTGTACGAAACCTTGGGCACATCGGCGTGCTGGGCCGCGGCGGCATCCAGCACACGGCTCAGCGGCGCATCGCTGGACTGCAGCTGCGCCAGCAGGTCCGGGCTGATGGTCAGCAGGTCGCAGCCTGCCAGCGCCTGGATCTGGCCGATGTTGCGGAAGCTGGCGCCCATCACCTCGGTGCGGATGCCGTGCTTCTTGTAGTAGGTGTAGATCTGGCTGACCGACTTGACGCCGGGATCGTTGACGCCGGCCTGCGCCGCTTCGTCCCAGGCGGTGCCGGCAGCCTTCTTGTACCAATCGTAGATACGGCCCACGAAAGGCGAGATCAGCTGCACGCCGGCCTCGCCGCAGGCCACGGCCTGGCAGAAGGAGAACAGCAGGGTCAGGTTGCAGTGGATGCCTTCGAGCTCCAGTGCGCGCGCCGCCTGGATGCCTTCCCAGGTGGACGCAATCTTGATCAGCACGCGCTCGCGGCCGATGCCCGCTGCCTCGTAGAGCCCGATCAGGCGCTTGGCGCGGGCGATGGTGGCGGCGGTGTCGAAACTCAGACGGGCATCGACCTCGGTGGACACGCGCCCCGGCACGACCTTGAGGATCTCCAGGCCGAAGCGCACCAGCACCTGGTCCACGATCTCGTCCAGCGGCTTGCCCTTGTGCGCCGCCACGGTTTCGCTCAGCAAAGGAGCGTAGTCGGGCGACTGCACGGCCTTCAGGATCAGCGACGGATTGGTCGTGGCATCGCGCGGCGTGAACTGCGCCAGTTGAAGGAAATTGCCGGTGTCCGCGACAACGGTGGTGAAGGCCTTGAGTTGTTCGAGCTGATGCATAGGGAAACCCCGAAATTCGTGCAGGCCGCTATTAGAACCGCTTCGCAAGCCTCTGCGGCTTGAACAGGGTTACAAGCGCGCCAAAGGCAGATCCAGACTTTCCCAGAGGGCAAGGCCTGCGAACGCCGGTCATGATTGACCCAGATACGAAACTCGTGCATCATAAATCCGGAAACTTTGTTACATCAAGAGCTCAAGCAGTGGCGATTGCGTGAGCTCCAACCGGAACCTTGGCATGGCATTCGATCTCGTCTTTTTCGGGGGTACTGGCGATCTCACCTGGCGCAAGCTGATGCCGGCGCTGTTCCAGGCCTTCCGCCACGGCAAGCTGCCCGAAGGCGGCCGCATCCTGGCCGTGGCGCGCGACGAAATGCCCGACGAGCGCTACCGCGACTGGCTCAAGGAGCGCTTCCAGGAAGTCGAGGGCGCCAAGCGCCCCAGTGACGAGGAGTTCGAACGCTTTGCGGCGCTGGTGCATTACCGCCGCATGGACCTCTCCCAGCCCGAGCACTATGCGCGACTCAAGGAGTGGCTGGGCGAACGCAACGCAGACACCGTGGTCCTCTATCTGGCCACCAGCCCCCACCTCTTCACGCAGATCTGCGAACAGCTCGGCGCTGCCGGCCTCAACGGCCCGCGCGTCCGCGTGGTGCTTGAAAAGCCGCTGGGCCACGACCTGGCCAGCGCTCAGCAGATCAACCGCGTGGTGCGCTCGGTCTTCACCGAATCGCAGGCCTTCCGCATCGACCACTACCTGGGCAAGCCCTCGGTGCAGAACCTGATGGCCCTGCGCTTCGGCAACGCGCTCTTCGAGCCGCTGTGGAACCGCGAGGCCATCGCCAACATCCAGATCACGCTGGCCGAATCGCTGGGCGTGGGCACACGCGGTCCCTTCTATGACGGCACCGGCGCATTGCGCGACATGATCCAGAACCATGCGCTGCAGCTGCTGACCATGATCGCGATGGAACCGCCGTCCACCAATGACGCCGACGCCATCCGCGACGAGAAGCTCAAGGTGCTGCGCTCGCTCAAGCCCTTCACGGCCGAGTCCGTGGCCCGCGACGTGGTGCGCGGCCAGTACCGCGCCGGCAGCGTCGACGGCAAGGCGGTGGTGGGCTATCTGGACGAAGCCAAGATCCCGGCGAACAGCGCCTGCGAGACCTTCGTGGCGCTGCGCACCGAGGTGCAGAACTGGCGCTGGGCCGGCGTGCCCTTCTACCTGCGCACCGGCAAGCGGCTGGCCGCGCGGGACGCGCAGATCGTCGTCAATTTCCGCCCGGTGCCGCATCCCATCTTCCCCGGCGCCAACCAGCCCAACCGCCTGGTGATCAAGCTGCAGCCGGAGGATGGCCTGGAGCTGCAATTGCTCGCGGCCAAGGGCAACTCGCACGGCGAATCATTGGCCCCGGTGTCGCTGGACCTGGACTTCGACAAGGCCTTCGGCAGCGCCCGCGTCGGCGCTTACGAACGGCTGCTGCTGGACGCCATCGCCGGCAAGCTCAACCTCTTCGTGCGCAGCGATGAGCAGGAGCAAGCCTGGCGCTGGGTCGAACCCATCCTGGACGCCTGGGCGGCCGACAGCACCGGCCCCCGTGGCTACAACGCAGGCAGCTGGGGCCCGGCCGCCGCCAGCGCCCTGGTGGCGCGCGACGGCTTTGCTTGGGCCGAGGAGCAGTGAGCATGAGCATTCTTGAACGCATCAAGGCGGCCCTGCCTGCCTTGCCTCCGGCCGAGCAGCGGGTGGCCAAGCTGCTGCTCAACGACCCGCGCTCCTTCGCCAATCTGCCGGTCAGCGAGCTGGCGGATCGCTCACACGTCAGCAAGCCAACCGTCGTGCGCTTTTGCCGCAGCGTGGGCTATGACGGCCTGGCAGACTTCAAGCTCAAGCTGGCCGGCAGCGTCAACGAAGGCGTGCCCTTCGTGCACCGCGCCGTGGACGAGGACGACAAGCCCGGCGACCTGATCGTCAAGGTGGTCGACAACGCCGTCGCCGCCCTGCTGCACTACCGCAATGATGCGGCCAGCCACGCCTTCGAGCGCGCGATCACGGCGCTGACCGAGGCCGCCCGGCAGGGCAAGCGCATCGAGTTCTACGGCGTCGGCAATTCCGGCATCGTGGCCCAGGATGCGCAGCACAAGTTCTTCCGCCTGGGCGTGCACACCATCGCCTGCAGCGACGGCCATGTGCAGCTGATGAGCGCCACCATGCTCACGCCCGGCGACTGCGCCGTGATCATTTCCAATTCGGGCCGCAGCCGCGACCTGCTGGATGCCGCGGAGATCGCCCGCAAGAAGGGGGCGACCACCATCATCATCACCGCCAGCGGCTCGCCGCTGGCGCAGCTGGGCCAGGCGCCCGGCCAGGTGCTGCTGGCGGTCGACCATCCCGAGGACTACGACCGCTACAGCCCCATGGTGTCGCGCCTGCTGCACCTCACGGCGGTGGACATCCTGACCACCGGCGTGGCGCTGCGCCTGGGCCAGCAGCTGCGCCCGGTGCTGCAGGAGATCAAGCGCAATCTGCGCAGCAAGCGCTACGCGGCCTGAGCCGCCGGCGCACAAATACCAACGAAACACGAACGGCGCCCGTGGGCGCCGTCCTTGCGTTGTCGTGTCCGCAGATCAGTGCTGAGGTGCCAGCTCGGGCCATAGCGCAGCATCCACTCCGTAGACCCGCGCCAGCTCCTGGAGCTTGGCCGGCACCTCGTGGATCTGCAGCTTGAGGCCCAGCTGCTCGCTCAGGCGGACAGCGCTCAGCAGCAGCGTCAGCACGCCGGAATCGAATTCGCTGAGGTCCACCGCGTTCAGCCGCAGCAGCGAGCCCGCCGCCGCGTTGACCTGCGCGGCTTCGGCACGCAGGGCGGCCTCCAGCTCGGTCCAGATCACAGGCAGCTCGGGCAGCCGGACACTGGCAGGCAGCTTGAGCATGGCTGCGCTCACTGGCTCAGCCCTTGCCGCCGGCGGCGGCCTTCTGGTTCTTGTCGGCCAGGGCCTTGATCAGGCCGTCGATGCCATTGGCACCGATCTCTTGCGCAAAGCTGTTGCGGTATTGGTCCGCCAGCCAGATGCCCAGCACATTGACGTCGTAAATCTTCCAACCATTGGCCGTCTTCTCCAGGCGGTAGTCCAGCTGGATGGGATCCCCCTTGCCGCGCACTTCGGTCTTGACCACCACCTCGGTGTCTTCGGCCGCCGCGCGCAGCGGCTTCAGGGCGATGGTCTGGTCTTTCACCTGGGACAGGGCGCCGGCATAGGTGCGCACCAGCAGCGTCTTGAACTCCTCTTGCAGACGCTTTTGCTGCTCGGGGCTGGCCTGCCGCCAGAAGCGCCCGACGGCCGAGGAGGTCATGCGCTGGAAGTTCACATGAGGCATGACCTTGGTGTCCACCAGGGTCACGATTCGGCCCACGTCACCCCCCTGGATGGCCTTGTCGGCCTTCACGGCTTCGATGGTTTCGATGGACAGCTGGCGGATCAGGCCGTCAGCCGTGCTGGCATCCACGGCCTGGCTGCTCAAGGGAAGCAGTGCAAGGGAGGCTGCGGCCAGCAAGGTCTTCAGGATGGAGCGCTTGGTTGCCTGGATCATTCGGTTTCCTTTCAGTAGCGGGCGACGGCGGCCGTCGCCATGGGACCCACAACGCAGCCGCGGTCCCCTTGGTTCACAAAGAGCGTCAGGACTTGCCATCGCCCGCCGCGGGCGCCGACGCAGGCGCCGGGGGCGTGATCACTTCGAAGTCATCCTCCGCGGCTTCGAAATGCCCGCGGCGCTGCAGATAGGCGTCGCGGATGAAGGTGTACTTGTCCAGCGCGATGCCGTCCAGCATTTCACCGGCACGCAGGAAGTTGGAACGCGCATTCACCGTCTGCAACAGATAGATGGAGACCTTGCTCCTGCCGTCCTGGAAATACAGCGCCGGGCTGGCCGTGCGGTCCCAGGGCAGGGCCAGGGAGTCGCGCACCGAGGACGGCCCGAACAGCGGCCAGACGATGTAGGCGCCTGTGCCAAAGCCCCAGCGGCCGAAGGTCTGCCCCAGATCCTGGCTGTTGCGCTCCACACCAGCCTCCCCGGCCAGGTCGATCAATCCACCGATGCCCAAGGTGGAGTTCACGGCAAAGCGGAACGCCTGCTGGGCCGCCAGTTTGAAGCGGCCCTGCAGCATCAGGTTGATGGCCGACCAGGCGTCGCCCACATTGCTGAAGAAGTTGTCGATGCCCGTGCGGGCCGGCGCAGGGACCACCTCGCTGTAGGCCGTCGCCACCGGCTTGAGCACATGGGCGTCCAGATCCTCATTGAAGGCAAAGACCTTGCGGTTCCAGTTCTCCCAGGGATCGAGCTTCTGCCCTTGGGAGCCTGGCCCTTTCAGCGACGCGCAGGCCACCAGGCTGAGACTCAGCGCCAATACGGCGCTGCGGTGGGTCCAACTCACTTTTTCTCCCCGCCGCTGTCCGCGGCCTTGTTGTAGAGGAACTGCCCAATCAGGTTTTCCAGCACCACGGCAGACTGGGTCTGCTTGATCACGTCGCCGGCCACGAGGTTCTTCTCGTCAGCTCCAGGCTCCAGACCGATGTACTGCTCGCCCAGCAGACCCGCCGTCAGGATCTTGGCCGAGCTGTCCTTGGGAAAGGCCACGCCCTGGTTCAGCTTGAGCACGACGCGAGCCTGGAAGCTCTTGTCGTCGAAGGTGATGGATTCCACCCGGCCCACGACCACGCCCGCGCTCTTGACCGCCGCACGGGCCTTCAGGCCGCCGATGTTGTCGAACTTGGCCACCACCGTGTAGGTGTCATCGAAATTGAGGCTCAGCAAATTGCCGGCCTTCAGGGCAAGGAACAAGAGCGCCGCTGCACCCAGCAGCACAAAGGAACCCACCCACACATCATGTCGAGAGGCTTGCATCCTCTTCTCCCATCAAATCGAGAACATCATGGCCGTCAGCACGAAGTCCAGTGCAAGCACAGCCAGCGATGAAACCACAACCGTACGGGTCGTGGCGTAAGACACCCCCTCGGGCGTCGGCTTGCAGGCATAGCCCTGCTGCAGGGCCACGAAGCTCACCGTCAGGCCGAAGACCAGACTCTTGACGACGCCATTGCCCACGTCGGCAAAGACGTCCACGCCGCCTTGCATCTGGGACCAGAAGGCCCCGGCGTCGATGCCGATCAGCACCACGCCCACCAGCCAGCCGCCGATCACGCCGACGGCGGAGAACACGGCGGCCAACAGGGGCATGGCGATGAAGCCGGCCCAGAAACGCGGCGCCAGCACGCGGGTCACGGGATCGACCGCCATCATCTCCATCGCCGTCAACTGCTCGCCGGCCTTCATCAGGCCGATCTCCGCGGTCAACGACGTTCCGGCGCGTCCCGCGAACAGCAAGGCGCTCACCACCGGGCCCAGCTCGCGCACCAGACTCAGCGCCACCAGCAGCCCCACGGCCTCTGCCGAACCGTAGCGCTGCAGCGTGTAGTAGCCCTGCAGCGCCAGCACGAAGCCCACGAACAAGCCCGAGACGCCAATGATGGACAGCGAGCGGTTGCCCAGGTAGTAGACCTGCTCGCGGATCAGCGAAAAGCGCAGCAGGGCGCGAGGGCTGCGCGCCAGCAGCTGGAAGAACAGACGCGCCGCCCAGCCGATCTGCGCCAGCTTGCTGCGCAGCGCGAAGCCGACGTGCATAGGCAGCCGCTTCATGCCGCCCTCCCGCTGACGCCGAAGTCTTCCAGCACCGGCACGGCAGGCTGGTGAAAGCGAACCGGACCGTCGGGTTGGGCACCGACGAACTGCTGCACCAGGGGATCCTGGCTGTGCCGCAGCTCATCCGGCGTGCCCTGCGCGACCACGCGGCCGTTGGCGACCATCGCCACGTGATCGGCGATGGCAAAGGTTTCATGCAGGTCGTGCGACACGATCACGCTCGTCAGCCCCAGGGCGTCGTTGAGATCACGGATCAGGCGTGCCGTCACGCCCAGTGAAATGGGGTCCAGACCCGCGAAGGGCTCGTCGTACATCACCAGATCGGGATCCAGGGCGATGGCCCGCGCCAGCGCCACGCGTCTGGCCATGCCGCCCGAAATCTCGCTGGGCATCAGATGGCGCGCGCCGCGCAGACCCACGGCATTGAGCTTCATCAGCACCAGATCACGGATCATGGTTTCGGGCAGCTGGGTGTGCTCGCGCAGCGGAAAGGCCACGTTCTCGAACACGCTGAGGTCGGTAAACAGCGCACCGAACTGGAAGAGCATGCCCATGCGGCGACGCACGGCGTAAAGACCGGACTGGTCCAGCCGCGCCATGTCCTGGCCGTCGAAGAAAGCTTGACCGGCCATGGGCGTGATCTGGCGGCTCAACGCGCGCAGCAAGGTGGTCTTGCCGCCGCCGGAAGTGCCGATCAGTGCCAGCACCGAGCCCCGCTTCAGGCGCAGGTTCACACCCTGCAGGATGGCGCGCCCGGCATAGCCGCAGCTCACATCGCGCAGCTCGATGAGGGGCGTGTCTTGATCAGTGGTCTGTAGTCTTTGGGCAGGCATGGGCCAGTGGCGACTGGGCACCGGCCCAGACAAAAGAGGCCACATCATAGGGGAAACACGGAATACCCTGCTGCGGCGCCCCCAACAGCGCCACGCCGTCCGGCACGGTGCTAGTCATCGAGGGGGCGTGCGGTGGCAGTTCCTCGGCCGTCGAACTCCACTTCTATGCGTATCCAGGACTTCACCGGCATGCCTTGCAGCTCCCCGGCCTGGAAGCGTGCAGAAAGAAAGGTGTTGACCGTCGCGTTCACATAGGGATCCGGCATTGACGGCCCTTCGCCGCGGATACGCCGGACACGCCCTTGCTCGTCGATGAAAACGCGAAACCGGCCGACAAAAACCTCTCCGGACGCAGGCACGTCGGGCCAGGGAAGCAGCACGGGCGCCGCCACCACCGGGGGCTTGCTCAGCGAGGCGCGCGGCAGATAGTCCGCCTCGTCCAGACCGCGCGTCGCCGCCAGCAGGAGTTCACTGACGGGGGCGAATTGCGCGGCGGCTCCGCTGGCATCGCCGTGAGGCTTCGGCGCGCTGTCCCTATGGACCTCCAGTTCGCCGGAACCCTGCCGCTGCCCGGCTGGCTCGCCGCCCGGCTGCAGCACCTCGGGCACCACGGGCTCGGTCACCAGGCGTGTGTTCAGCACCAGTTGCCGTGGTCCGTCGCGCGTGCCGCCCTCGCCGATGCGACCGCCGGCCCCCAGCCCCAGACCGGCCAGCAGCACCAGATGAACACCCGCGCTGGCAAAAAAAGCGAGGCCCGGAGGGCCCCGCCTTGCTGAACGCTCGCTCATGAAACGGCGTCGTGGGACAGACTCAATGCAGTTCGCGCCAGGAGGTTCGACGCACGGCACCTGCGCCCGAGCCAACGGGGTCGATCTCATGGCCAATCTTCTCGCTGCCGCCACCATCTGGCCCAGTGGTGTCCGTCTCCACCGTCATCAGCTTGCCGCTCTCCAGCTGGATCACGCCAAGACCAGCCAGCATGCTGGTCAAGCCATAAGCCTTGCCCGAGCCGCTGATGATATTGAACATGTACAGATAGGCGCTATTGGACCCTGGCGGCTCGCACGCCGTGCTGATCACCCCCGGCACGTTGCCGACACCCACAAGCGTGTTGGCTGCCAGCAGCATGTCCACACTGATGCGCTCCGCCTTGGACGCCAGGTCCACATACCAGCCTTTGTCCTTGGACCAGTCCACCGGTGTCGCCGAGCCGCCCACCGTGCGCGGAGAGGTGGTGGTGTCGATGGCCTGCTTCACCAGGATGCCAGGCCCGCGCACATCACCCAGCCCGGTGCTTGTCATCTCGTCCACCACGCCGTAGATGCTCTGCTGCTGGCTGTCCGCTTCGGCGGCCACGTCGCTGGCGCCCAGGTAACGCCCGGTGCCCACATACACCACACGCCGTGTGGCGCCATTGGCCTCGAACTCGGCCAGCATGGGCTTGGTCGTGATGGGCTGCGGCGTCTTGCTCGCTCCGTAGAGGAACTGGGCGATGCGCAGCGCGCCACCCTTGGGCTCGACGAGATCGTCATGGTCGAAGCGCCAGAGATTGCCCAGCATGTCCCCGCCGTAGAACCTCAAGGCCTTGTTTTCTCCCAGCGTTTCCACCCAGGCGTTGATCTTGCCCAGGCCGGAAGGCGTCGAAGCGGTGCCGGCACCGGTGGCGATCTCCTTCAGCAGTTCGCCGGTGTTGGCATTCACGATGAAGAGATAGCCGCCACCGTCAGGATTGTTGTAGCCCGAGGAGAAGGCCACGATCCAGGTCCCCGCCTTGTTCTTGGTAATGATGGGATTGCCGTAGGTCAGTCCCAAG
Source organism: Burkholderiaceae bacterium (assembly GCA_041913905.1). Lineage (GTDB taxonomy): Bacteria > Pseudomonadota > Gammaproteobacteria > Burkholderiales > Burkholderiaceae_C > Roseateles_B. The sequence goes on from JAYSEK010000009.1 coordinate 68,815, forward strand.
TGAGACGCCTTGTCGGCGGGCAGCGAGTTCGGGCTGATTTCCCACAGCGCCTTGGGATTCAGCGTGTCCGTGACGTCCAGCGCGTAGTAGCCACGGCCGCCACCATTGAGCCCGCCAACGGCAATGGTCTTCCAGGCACCATCGACATAGATGTCACCCACCACCACCGAACCATCGACGTAGTAGCGGTGCTTGCTGGAGTAATTGGCGTCAGCCAGCCGGTAGAGGTCGCTCATCACGAGGGACGGCACATAGGCCCAGGCTTCCGAGCCGTCCTCATCCTTGAAGGCGTGCAGCATGCCGTCATTGCCGCCGACCAGCAGGATGCGCGTACTGCTCGCCGCCGACTTGCTCGCAGCCCAGGTGTCGTAGCCGTTCTCCGTGTACTTGAACTTCCGGGGTCCCACGAACACCGGCGCGGAGTTCACCAGATCGCCCAGCACCTGCTTGCGCAGGCGGTAGGCCGTCTGCGGCTGACCGCGCAGATAGCTCACCATCGTGCTTGCGGAATTCAGGCTGGCCAGAGACGTAGCGTCAGCGCCATCGCACTGGCTCAGGCGGTCCGCCGCAGCCTTGCTGCAAACGTTCTGGAACAAGGCAAGCTCGGTGGGGAGCATGCTGGCGGCGTCGAAATTCACCAAGCTGCCGGTTGCACCGCTCCCGCCTGGCCGGAAGAACTTGATGGTCCGTGTCGTCTCTGGCGTCAGTTTCGCCGCGGCACTCCAGGTGGCGGCGTCCTTGTAAGAGCCGCTGGCATCGTCGTAGACACGTACGGTGTAGGAACCGTCGGCGTTGAAGGTGTACTTGCGCAGGTCACCCGTCCAATCCGGCGAGGTGAACTGGGAGATGTAGACCCCGTTGTCGCCTGACGTCGGCTGCAGCGTGCTGGTGGCGGCGGCAGCTGCCGTGCCCGAGACGCGGGTGATATCACTGAGGGCCGCGGCCAAGCTGGACGACAGCGAGCTCGGGTCTTGGGCATTGAAGTAAGTGCCTCGCCCGTTGACTGCGGCGTGCCACAGATCGTCGATGCGGGTCGCCCCTTCGGTGGCTGGGTTCGGCCAATTGCGGGCGCCGGCCTTGATCGCGGCGAAGTCCCCAGTGCTCTTGGTCTTGTAGTCGCGGTCGTACTTCAGCGTGCCGCTGTTGCCCAGGCTGAGCGTGTAGGTGGTCATGTGCTGCCAGGTGGCATCGTCGTCACCCAAGGGCTTGACGTTGTTGGCGCAAACGTCCAGGCCCTTGGATCCGGTGCAGTTGTCCAGATCGTCGCTGCGCAAGTCGGTCTTGTAGTAGTACATGGCCACGTCAGCCAGCGTATTGGATGCGCCGCCGGCGGTATTCGTGGAGGTACTGGTCGTGGGGGTGCCCGCGACCGACGTGACGTCCCCGTCCAACGTCGTGACAGGACCGGTCGCCGTGGTCCGGCTTCCTGTCTTGCTGACCGTGGTCGACGAGGTGGCCACGACTGACGCTGCCGAGGTGTCGGGGGCCGTCGTCGCGCAGGCCAGCTTGGTGGTCGACTTGCTCTTCCAACTGGTGCTGGCGCTGACGTACCAATCACCGGTCGTGGTTTCGTAGACGGTGGGATACGTCTTGAGCGTACTGAGGGCACCGGTGGTCTTCACATAGGGATCACCGGCGGTCGTGGTGGTGGTCGAACCATCCTTGACCGTCGCCGTGTCCTGCTGGTAGCCCAGAACCTGCTGCATGTCCTTGACCACGGTGGACAGCGTCTGGGTCATGTCTTGGGAGTAAGTCACCGAGCGCTGATCGGTCGACCGCAGAATGCGGGTGTAGGGCGAGGCGGGGCAGTTCGATTTGTCGGTGACCAACGAATAGCTGTACCGCTGCTCGGTCTCCGTGTAGCTGGAGACCTCCTTGTAGTTGATCGGCGTCTTGGTGGTCCGCTGGAAGGTGTTGGTCACGTTCCAGGTCTTGGAGACGGTCGTGGTCTCGACGCCGCCATCGAACATGGGCCTTGGCGTGGGTACGCCGTCCATATTGCCGACAGTGGCCGAACCGTCGATGCTATAAGGCCCATAGGAGGAAGATTCGTTATAGGTGTTCCAGTAGCCGTCGGTGGAAAGAATCAGGAAATTCTTCTGGCAGGAATACTGCACAGGATCGTAATCCTGGCTTGGCATCATTTTTGCAAAATATCGACCAGCCTTCATCACCGCGCCGCGCAGAGGCGTGTACCCCCCCGGGGTGGCCGCGAAAAGTTTGGTATAGAAACTCTGCTTCTGCGTACTATCAAAGTCACGCACATGCAGCATCTTGCCGCCTTCTGCAACCGTCTGGCTGGAAATGGTGGTGTACCCGATTCGGTACTTATCATTGAAGGGCTTGAACGCCTGGCTGACCGCCGTTTTCATCATGGCCATGCGCGAATAGTAGTAAGTCGCCCAACGCCAATAATTCTTGGCATCCGGCGAGCTTGGCGTCATGATGCGTGCGGAGAATACCGACCGACCAGGATCATCGGTGATTTTGGACGCGCATTCGCGGTAGAAAAGCGTTGTCGTATCTACAGCAGACACCGGGTATGAATAGCCCATCCGTGGCTGGGTGCCTGTATATTGATAGTACAACTGGTTGCCCGGCGTTCCATAGGCCACCACCGGGGTTCCAAGCACCCCCGCTCCGCGATCCAGCACGACATTAATCGTCAACAGAGAGGTGCTGGAATTCCAGCTAGTTACCGTCCCCACCATATAGCGGCCCGTGGCGCCGTAGTCATAGACCGTGACGGCCATTCCATTGACGAAGGCGCCTGACGCTGCACCCGCTGTCACCTTGACCGTCAGGCTCCCGGCACTGACAGCGGAGGTCTCCAAACTGACGGAGCGGGGATAAGCCGTATAATCAACATTCCCCTGCAGCAAGAGATTATTGATATCGGTAGTCGTCGCATCGGCCGCCTCGACCCCCGCATGATCAACCGGCAGTTTGTAGGTGGTTTCTGGGTTGTAGGCCAAGCCATTGCATTGCGCTGAGGATCGCCCGAACTGCGCAAAGGAAATGGTGTAGCCGTCGGTCACCGTACGCGAGCGGAAACCACCCGCATCGTCAGGCAGGAAGTTATCCCCCATACTGCCAGAATCATCAAGCACAAACAGCACATTGGGCTTGACGTTGGAGGTCACGGAGGACCACAGCGGCACGTTGGACAAGTCTGTCGTTCCCGCAACAGCCGCAGCCGCTGCGCAGACGGACACCAGCAAGGCACCAGCGCGCCCGGCATGCTTGATAGTTTTCATGGCAACTCCTCAGAGACTCGATCGAGACAGGCGCTCGGCTCCAGCTCAGAAATGCACGAGGGTTTCGGTATAGACGACGGTGTCGCGTGCACCTTTGACGCGCGTGACGATGCGGTAAAAGGTATCGTTGGAAACAGTTTCGGGACGCCCGATATCGCTGTAGGCCCCTCGGTCTGCGGAGAGGGCTTTGCCAGCCTTGATGGGCAGCACACAGGGGCGCGAGCTACCGCCTGGCCCGATCACCGAGCACAGCCGCGTGATGACAAAAGACACCTTGTTGCCATCGCCCAGATCGACTTCCGGCACCGGCGTCAGGCACTGTCGCGTGGCAGACACCGAGGCACCACCGCAGGCATCGCCTTTCCAATCCACCAGGGACACCGGATGGGCATCACTGGTGACGGTGTCGGCCGGCGCCAGATTGGGCACCGCGGTGGAGTAATACCCCGCCCCTGCAACGTCGCCTTGCAAGGTCGCCGCAGCCTGCGCCTGCAGCCAATCCACCGCTCGCTGGGCCGCACGGCTGGACGCCGATACCGCGTCACGGCGAAAGCCCAGGTTGCCCAGAATCAGCATGCCTGTATCCACCGAGCGCACCAGCGCCACGGCTCCCAAGGTCAGCACCACCAGCGCGATCAAGGCGAACAGCATGGACGCGCCGCGTTGCCCCAAGATCGCCCGACTTGACTTCATGCCCATCTGACTGGATGTATTGCTCATGGGTTGCACCGTTCGAAGAGGTCTTCGACACTCATGTCTTGTCCGAGCGCCAGAGCTGGTTGCGCAGAGGAACCACCACCTCATAGAGCTTGTAGTGGTAGTGCTTCCAGTCGCTGCTGACCGCTGGGTTCATGGTGATGCACTTGCTGCTGCCACAGTCGGCACTGCCAGCCACGGGAATGTTCTTGCCGACATCCCAAGTCGGGGCGGCAGGCGTCACCTCGGTTTTCTCAAAGGTGGCACTGCGCGCCAGCAGCGCCAGACGAACGGATTTCACGGCCAGCCAGCCGTCAATCGTGGTAGGCGTGGTGGTGTCGTAGGCGTCAACAGCTCCGTCGTTGTTGCTGTCCTTGCCGTAAAAGGCCTTCAGGTCGACGATGCCCATCTGCAGCACCTGACTGGTGGACGTCCGGTCGCGAAGGCTGAATCGCGTCACTGCCAGCTGGTGCTGGGCCGTGTCCTTGCCGTCGGCGTCCTTGGCGGGCCCGACGGTGAAGGTCTGAGTCTCCAGCGCGCCCAGATTCACGACGTAGTGACTGCCGCCAAGCACCCCCAGATCGCCCACACCGTTCCAGGCGGCGTCGAGAGCTCGCTGAATTCCTCGGTTATCCGCATTCAGGGCCGTGGCCTGAAATACCGTGCAACTGCCGACACCCGTGGCACTCTTGAGCGGCGGAACCGGGGCGGCGACGACGGCAAGCAGGTCGCCCACGCTCATTCCCAGCGTCGATTGAACGACCACTGTCGTCGCCACAGACCCCCCGGAGCCTGGATCGAAGTACGGGGCCTGCACCTGGGCCGGCAGGGCAAACTGCGCGGTATTGCTGCGCGTCACGCGGATAGTACTGGGCTTGCCGTCGGCACCAGGCGTGATCACCACCGGCGCCAAATCCGCCGGGGCTCCCGCGACAGCAGCGCCGCCGTACTTGGCAGTCAGCGCGCAACCCACGCCATTGGCGTCCGTAGTCAGCCCATAGCCGGCCTCGGCCAGATTTCGCTCCAGCTCATGCAAGGCGAGGGTGCCCGCGATCTGGGCGTCGGTGCCGGAGCTGTTGGCACGCTTTTGCTGCTCCGAGTTGGCCAGCACGGTGGCGATCACGATGGTGGAGAGCAGGCCCACGCCCACGCCCACCATCAACTCGACCAAGGAAAAGCCCGCCGCGCGACGATGCCCGGCACCCAGGGACGTTGGATGGAAGATCTTCATAGCTGCCAATTCATCCTGGAGACGAACTTGCCCGGCGTTTCACTGCCCTGCGTCCACTCAATGGTGACCACGATCTCACCGCTCCCGGGAACGGCGACTTTCGCAGTCCCGTTGGGCAGTTGGGCCGCCACACGGCTCTTCCATTCCAGGCAGCGCGCATAGGAAGCACAGCTTGCCGTGGCATATCGACTCGTGTTCGCGGCCAGATCCGTCTGAATCAGACCGAAGAGATCGGCGGCCAGCGTGGCCGCATCCGCTCTGAACTTGGCGGAAGACTGGGCCTTGGTCATCGCGGCCTGCAGCCCCATCAGCCCCAGCACGCCAAAGGCGAAGATGAGCATGCCGATCAGGGCCTCGATCAACGCGATGCCTCGCTGCCGAGGGCGAGACCGCGTTTTTGGAATGCACGGTTTCATTGCAGCCTCTTGAAGTCTCATGGGCAGGCTCTGGGATCCCCAGCACTGACACCGCGGTCGCAGGTACGAATGCCACCGCCCGGGTCCACCATGACCCGCAGCGTGCGCCCGCCTGCCACATTGCGCTTGACGTCGATGCGCCGGATGGCGCCGGCGCCAGTCGCCTGCCCCAAGGCGTTGAACGTTACGCGTGTAGCGGCAGTCCCTGCAGCATCGACAGATTCAACCGTTACCTGACCGCCGTCCATCACAGCATCGGAGCGGTAGGCCAGCATGGGGGCCGTGGTCGTCGACGCCGCGGCGTTGCAGGCACTACTCGGATCGGCGACGCTCACGACCCAGCCCTTGCCGCTGGCAGACAGCACGCAGCTCGCTCCGGGCACCTTGTTGCTGGGATCATTGACCAGCCAGAAGCTGACGCTGCGGTTGCTTTTCAGCGCCTCCATACGGGCCTTCTCCAGACCGGTCTTCATGGACTCCGCCACGCCGCGAACGCGCAGATCGCGCATCCAGTCCACCGCACTGGGCACGGCTGCGGCCAGCAGCACGCCGAGAATGCTCAGCGCGACGACCAGCTCGACCAAGCTGTAACCGCGGCCCGCCCCGAGTGACCTTCGCGTCAGCATTCGTCCCCCTTGAGCAGCCAGCAAGGCTTGTCGGCAACGTCTACGCCCTTGAAGGTTCTCGTTGCGAAAGGGCTGGCCGCATCGGACGACAGGGTAAACACATGCCCGGCGGCTGGCGTGCCGGCCTCGCCGGTGGCCGTGATCGTGTAGGCTTGGCCGTCTACAGGCTTGCATTCATAGCTGAAATTCTTGCGCCCACCGGGTTTGAAGGTATTCCAAGCGGGCGCCGAGGCCCCATCAGCACAAGCCGCCCCCCCATAGTTCCGGTTGTCCTGGTAGTACTGCTCCATCTTGATACGGTAATCAGACAGCGCAGAAGTGGCCTCGGACAAGCTGCCCCGCCGCACGTAGTCCTTGTAGTTTGGCAGCGCTACCCCGAAGAGGATGCCAATGATGGCGACGACAACCATCAACTCCACAAGCGTGAAGCCAAGAGCAGAGCGGCGGGCGGCAAGACGTGCGTACGACATAAGGTGTGCGAGGTTGATCCGGACACCATGCCGGGAAACGGGCATGGACCTGAGCCTAGTGTCGCCGCAAGCATAGCCAAGGCACGGGCGCATTTTCCAGCAGCCGCCCGCCAGGCCCGACCAGCGGCCACCGATTGCAGACGAATGGCAAGAGCGTGTAACGGACTGCTAACAGGCCCGGTTTGGCGAAACAAAAAAGGCCGCCTCCGCGTCATGCGGGGCGGCCTTTCAGGGCAAGGGTCGGCTTCAGCGCGGGAGCACGCTGGCGCCCATCAGATACTCGTCAACGGCGCGTGCCGCCTGGCGCCCTTCGCGGATGGCCCAGACGACCAGCGACTGGCCGCGGCGCATGTCCCCCGCTGCAAACACCTTGTCGACATTGGTCGCGTAGCCGCCCAGCGCCTCGGTGGAGGCCTTGGCATTGCCGCGGGCGTCCTTGCTCACGCCGAAGGCCTCCAGCACGGGGGCCACGGGTGACACGAAGCCCATCGCCAGCAGGACCAGATCCGCCTTGAGCACCTGCTCGCTGCCCGGCACCTCGACCATCTTGCCGCCCTGCCATTCCACCCGCACCGTTTTGACGCCGGTGACCTTGCCCTTTTCGCCGATGAATTCCTTGGTGGCGATGGCGAACTCACGCTCGCAGCCTTCCTCATGGCTGGACGAGGTGCGCAGTTTGTAGGGCCAGTAGGGCCAGGTCAGCGGCTTGTCCTCTTCCTCGGGCGGGCGGGGCATCAGCTCGAACTGGGTGACGCTCTTGGCGCCATGGCGGTTGCTGGTGCCCACGCAGTCGCTGCCGGTGTCACCGCCGCCGATCACGATGACATGCTTGCCGTCGGCGCGCAGCTGGCCCTTGAGCTTGTCGCCCGCGTTGACCTTGTTCTGCTGCGGCAGGAACTCCATCGCGAAGTGGATGCCCGCCAGGTCGCGCCCCGGCGCCGGCAGGTCGCGCGACTGCTCGGCGCCACCGCACAGCAGCACGGCATCGAACTGCGCTTTGAGATCCTCGGCGCTGACCGTGTCCTTGGCCCAGTTGGTGACCTTGGAGTCCGCGCCCAGGCTGGCCACCAGCACGCCGGTGCGGAAGACCACGCCCTCGGCCTCCATCTGCTGCACGCGACGGTCGATGTGGGACTTCTCCATCTTGAAGTCGGGGATGCCGTAGCGCAGCAGGCCGCCCACGCGGTCGTTCTTCTCGAAGACCGTGACCTCATGACCCACGCGCGCCAGCTGCTGCGCCGCCGCCAGGCCGGCCGGCCCGGAGCCGACGATGGCCACGCGCTTGCCCGTCTTCACGGCCGCCGGCTGGGGCTTCACCCAGCCTTCGAGCCAGGCCCGGTCGATGATGGCGTGCTCGATGGACTTGATGCCCACCGCGTCATCGTTCACGTTCAGCGTGCAGGCGGCCTCGCAGGGCGCCGGGCAGATGCGGCCGGTGAATTCAGGGAAGTTGTTGGTGCTGTGCAGGACCGTGATGGCGTTCTGCCAGTCCCCGCGGTAGACCAGGTCGTTGAAGTCCGGAATGATGTTGTTGACGGGGCAGCCGTTGTTGCAGAACGGCGTGCCGCAGTCCATGCAGCGCGCGCCCTGTTGCTTGGCCTGCTCGGAGCTCAGCGCGATGACGAATTCCTTGTAGTTCTTGAGCCGGGCCGGAACGGGCTCGTAGCCTTCTTCCAGGCGCTCGTACTCCATGAAGCCGGTGACTTTTCCCATGTGCTACTCCTAATCTCTCAAGCCTTGGCCGCGACCACCGGGGCCTTGGCGTGGGCGATGGTCTCGGCGGCTTCGCGGGCGGCATGCAGCTCGCCCAGGGCGCGGCGGTATTCGTTGGGGAAGACCTTGACGAACTTGGCGCGCGAATCAGCCCAGTGGTCGAGGATGTCGCGGGCGCGCTGGCTGCCGGTCCAGCGGTGGTGGTCCTCGATCATCTTCTTCAGGATGGCCTCGTCGGTCTGCGCCTCGCCACCTTGCGTGAGCCGATGCCAGATGGCCTTGTCGACGCTGGCCTCCTGCTCGTGCGAGGGCAGGATCCTGTCCAGGCTGACCATGCTGGTGTTGCAGCGCTTGGCAAAGCTGCCGTCCTCGTCGAAGACATAGGCGATGCCGCCGCTCATGCCCGCTGCGAAGTTGCGACCGGTCTTGCCCAGCACGACCACGGTGCCGCCCGTCATGTACTCGCAGCCATGGTCGCCGGTGCCTTCGACAACCGCCGAGGCGCCGGACAGACGCACCGCGAAGCGCTCGCCCGCCACGCCTCGGAAAAAGGCCTCGCCGCGGGTGGCGCCGTACAGCGCTGTGTTGCCGACGATGATGTTCTTGGTCGCATCGCCACGGAAGTCGATGCTGGGCCGCACCACGATCCGGCCGCCGGACAGGCCCTTGCCGGTGTAGTCATTGGCATCGCCGATCAGGTAGAAGCTGATCCCAGGCGCCAGGAAGGCCCCGAAGCTCTGGCCGCCCGTGCCTTCCATCTGGATGAAGATGGTGTGGTCGGGCAGGCCTTCCGGCTTGCGGCGAATCAGCTCACCGGAGAGGCGCGCGCCAACGGAGCGACGCACATTGCTGACCTCCTGCATGAATTGCACCCGCTCGCCTTTCTCGAAGGCGGGCAGGCACTTCTCGATGAGCTTGACGTCCAGCGCACGGTCCAGGCCATGGTCCTGCACGTCGTTGTGGATGCGTGACACGGTCGCCGGCACATCGGGGCGATGGAAGATGCGGGAGAAGTCCAGGCCCTTGGCCTTCCAGTGCGAGACGGCCCTGCGGGTATCCAGCCAGTCGGAACGGCCGATCAGTTCGTCGAACTTGCGCACGCCCAGCTGCGCCATGATCTGGCGCGCCTCTTCGGCGACAAAGAAGAAGTAGTTCACGACGTGCTCGGGGCGGCCGGAGAACTTCTTGCGCAGCACCGGATCCTGCGTGGCCACGCCCACCGGACACGTATTGAGATGGCACTTGCGCATCATGATGCAGCCTTCGACCACCAGCGGTGCGGTGGCGAAGCCGAACTCGTCGGCGCCCAGCAGCGCGCCGATGACGACGTCGCGCCCCGTCTTCATCTGCCCATCGGCCTGCACGCGCACGCGGCCGCGCAGCCGGTTCAGCACCAGCGTCTGCTGGGTCTCGGCCAGGCCCAGCTCCCAGGGCGTGCCGGCATGCTTGATGGAACTCCAGGGCGAGGCACCCGTCCCCCCGTCGTGGCCGGCGATGACGATGTGGTCGGCCTTGCACTTGGTCACGCCGGCAGCGATGGTGCCCACCCCCACCTCGGACACCAGCTTGACCGACACGTCCGCCCGCGGATTGACATTCTTCAGATCATGAATGAGCTGGGCCAGGTCTTCGATGGAGTAGATGTCATGGTGCGGCGGGGGCGAGATCAGTCCCACGCCCGGCACCGAATAGCGCAGGAAGCCGATGTACTCGGAGACCTTGCCACCCGGCAGCTGGCCGCCCTCGCCCGGCTTGGCGCCTTGCGCCATCTTGATCTGGATCTGATCGGCACTGACCAGGTACTCCGTCGTCACGCCGAAGCGGCCCGAGGCCACCTGCTTGATCTTCGAGCGCAGGGAATCGCCGTCCTGCAGCTCGTAGTCGGCCTCGATGACCTTGCTGCCGATGACGTCGGACACCTTGGTGCCCTTGACGATCTTGATGCCCTTGAGCTCACTGCGATAACGCGCTGGATCCTCACCACCTTCACCCGTGTTGCTCTTGCCGCCGATGCGGTTCATGGCGACGGCCAGCGTGGCGTGCGCCTCGGTGGAAATGGATCCCAGCGACATGGCCCCCGTGGCGAAACGCTTGACGATCTCGGCGGCCGGCTCGACCTCCTCCAGCGGGATCGCCTTGGACGGGTCGAACTTGAATTCGAACAGGCCGCGCAGGGTCATGTGACGCTTGCTCTGGTCGTTGATGAGCTGGGCGTATTCCTTGTAGGTCTCGAACTTGCCCGAGCGCGCGCTGTGCTGCAGCTTGGCGATGGCGTCCGGCGTCCACATATGCTCTTCGCCGCGGGCGCGCCAGGCGTATTCACCGCCGGCGTCCAGCATCGTGGCCAGCAGTGGATCGCTGCCAAAGGCCGCCTCGTGCAAGCGGATGGCCTCTTCGGCCACCTCGAAGACGCCGATGCCGCCCACCTGCGTGGGGGTGCCGCGGAAGTACTTCTCGACGAAGTCGGCCTTCAGACCGATGGCCTCGAAGATCTGCGCGCCGCAGTAGGACATATAGGTCGAGATGCCCATCTTGGACATGATCTTCGACAGGCCCTTGCCGACAGCCTTGATGTAGTTGTAGATCGCCTTCTCGGGAGAGAGCTCGCCCGGCAGCTCGGCGCTCATCTGCGAGAGCGTTTCCAGTGCCAGATAGGGGTGCACCGCCTCGGCGCCGAAACCTGCCAGCACGGCGAAGTGATGCACCTCGCGCGCCGAGCCCGTCTCCACGACCAGACCGGCCGTCGTGCGCAGACCTTCGCGCACCAGGTGGTGGTGCACGGCCGACAGGGCCAGCAGCGCTGGGATGGCGACCCGGTTCGCGCTCAGGTGGCGGTCCGTGATGATCAGGATGTTGCGCCCGCCCTTGATCGCATCGACGGTCTCGGCACACAGCGAAGCCAGCTGGGCCTCGACGCCTTCACGGCCCCATTCACGCGGGTAGGTGATGTCCAGCTCATAGGGCTTGAACTTGCCGTTGGTGTGCTGCTCGATGGCGCGCAACCGGGCCATGTCCTTGAAGTCCAGCACGGGCTGGCTCACTTCCAGGCGCATGGGCGGGTTGACCGCGTTGATGTCCAACAGGTTGGGCTTGGGGCCCACGAAGCTGTTGAGGGACATCACGATGCTCTCGCGGATCGGGTCGATCGGCGGGTTCGTGACCTGCGCGAACAGCTGCTTGAAGTAGTTGTACAGCGGCTTGTTCTTGTCCGAGAGCACGGCCAGGGGCGAATCGTTGCCCATGGAGCCGATGCCCTCCTCGCCATTCGCCGCCATGGGCGCGAGCAGGAACTTGATGTCCTCCTGCGTGAATCCGAAGGCCTGCTGGCGATCCAGCAAGGTGGTCTCGAAACTGGGCGGCGTCGGGTCGGCAACCGGGATGCTGTCCAGCTTGACGCGAACGTTCTCGATCCACTGGCGGTAGGGGCGCGCATTGGCGAACTGGGTCTTGAGCTCCTCGTCGTCGACGATGCGGCCCTGCTCCAGGTCGATCAGGAACATCTTGCCAGGCTGCAGCCGCCACTTCTTGACGATCCTGCTCTCGGGGATGGGCAGCACGCCGCTTTCCGAGGCCAGCACCACCATGTCGTCATCGGTCACGCAGTAGCGGGCGGGGCGCAGGCCGTTGCGATCCAGCGCGGCACAGACCTGGCGGCCGTCGGTGAAGACCATGGCGGCCGGACCGTCCCAGGGCTCCATCATGGCCGCGTGATACTCGTAGAAGGCGCGGCGGCGCTCGTCCATCTGCTCGTGCTGCTCCCAGGCTTCCGGGATCATCATCATCGCGGCATGGGCCAGCGGGTAGCCAGCCATGGTCAGCAGTTCGATGGCGTTGTCGAAGGTGGCCGTGTCCGACTGGTGCTCGAAGCTGATCGGGTAGAGCTTCTTCAGGTCATCGCCCAGCACCGGCGACTTCATCACCCCCTCGCGGGCGCGCATCCAGTTGAAATTGCCCTTGACCGTGTTGATCTCGCCGTTGTGGGCGACCATGCGGTAAGGGTGCGCCAGCGGCCACTCCGGGAAGGTATTGGTGGAGAAGCGCTGGTGCACCAGGGCGATGGCCGACACCGTGCGCGGATCGGCCAGATCCTTGTAGTACTTGCCCACCTGGTCGGCCAGCAGCAGGCCCTTGTAGATGACGGTGCGGCAGCTCATGCTGGGCACGTAGTACTCGCGGCTGTGCGTGAGCTTCAGTGCCTGGATGGCGCTGGAAGCCGTCTTGCGGATCACGTAGAGCTTACGCTCCAGGGCATCCGGCACGATGATGTCCGGTCCACGGCCGATGAAGACCTGGCGGATGATGGGCTCCTTTTCGCGAACCGTGGGCGACATGGGCAGTTCCGCATCCACGGGCACGTCGCGCCAGCCGAGCAAGACCTGACCCTCGGCCTTGATCGCCCGGGCCAGCTCCTGTTCGCAGGCCAGGCGCGAGGCGTGTTCCTTGGGCAGGAAGATCATGCCCACGCCGTACTCGCCCAGCGGCGGCAGCGTCACGCCCTGCTGGGCCATCTCTTCGCGGTAGAGCTGATCGGGAATCTGGATCAGGATGCCCGCGCCGTCGCCCATCAGGGCATCCGCGCCAACGGCACCGCGATGATCCAGGTTTTCCAGGATCTTCAGGCCCTGCTGGACGATGCTGTGCGCCTTCTGGCCCTTGATGTGGGCCACGAAGCCCAGGCCGCAGGCGTCCTTCTCGTTCTGCGTCCGGTACAGGCCCTGGCTGGCCAGGGCCTGGATCTCGGCGTGGTCAGGGCCTTGCGTGGAAGGGTCCTGGGGGTGGCTCATCTCGACTGCCATGGCGACTCCGCATTCAAAAGGCTGAAGCTCCGGGCCCGCGGGGCCCTGCGCTGCGCAAATTGCTGCAGCGCGGGAGGATTGCCGTGCAGATTAGTCGTCGCGGCGTTACAGGACAAGAACGATTAAATAGGGTCAGACTCTTTTATGGCGGATCCAGAGTTCTTGCTCCAATTTAATTAGGGACACTCTTAAGAAGACCGCTTCTTTGGGGGGCGGCCGCGCGGGCGCGGGGCGAGCGGCCGGTCGGTCTGCTTGGCCAGTTGGGCCTGGAACGCGGCCGAGCCCAAAGGCCAGCCGCGCAGAGCGGCCCCCAGCAGGGCCTCCGCTTCCTCGGTGCTGCTGCCCTCCTCCAGATACCGCCGGTAGTTTGCGTCTCGCTCGAACGGCGTGTTGCCCATGGCCCAGAACCCGGCGTGGTCGTGCACCAAGGGATCACGTGTCGAGCCCAGGTGGTGCGCAGCGCTGGACCAGGCATAGGCCTCTGGACGCTCAACCAGCCCGCTGCGCAAGGGATTGAGCTCGATGTAGCGCATGCACGACAACAGCCAGGCAGGCTCCAAGGGCGCTGCACGAAAGCGCCCTTCCCAAAGACTGCCGCTGCGGCCGTGCCGACGGTTGAAGCGAGCTACGTAGCGGCGCCCCAAGGACTGCATCATGCGGCTGAGGCTCTCGGCGGCAGGTGGGGTGGCCAGCAGATGGAGATGGTTGTCCATCAGCACATAGGCGTGGATGGCCACCTTGTGCAAGGCGGCGCACTCACGCAGGGCGTCGATGAACGCCTTGCGATCCTCGTCGTCACGGACGATGGGCTGCTGATCGTGGCCGCGCTGGATCAGGTGGTGGACCTCGCCGGGGATGGCAAGGCGGGACAGTCGGGCCATGTCGGCACTCCTGGCGACCAAAGGGCCGCACGAATCTGTCCCCAATTATTAGACAAGCCGCAATCTCAGGAAAAGAGCCGTTGCCCAGTAAGCCGCTCATGTTCCTTCAGGGCAAAACGGTCGGTCATGCCGGCGATGTAGTCCGCGCAGGCCCGCGGATGGTCCAGCTGCTCTGCGAAGTCCGGCGGCAGATGTTGCCGATCGCCGAGGTAGGCCGCGAACAGGTCACGCAGCACGATCTCGGCACGTTGGCGCGTTTCCCTGACTTGCGGATGACGATAGAGGTTTGCAAAGAGAAAGCGCTTGAGTTCCGTGCTGGCCTGACGCATGGCCGGACTGAAACGGATCAAGGGCGGCGAACGACGCACGGCCTCCACATCCGCAGGCGCATGTTCGGCCAGCGCCGCCTCGCTGGCGTCGATGATGTCGTAGACCTGCTGCGACAGCATGCGCCGAATGGTCTCGAACAGCAGGCGCTTGCCTTGCAAGGCGGGATAGGCCGCCAGCGTCTCGCGCAGGTAATGCTGAACCAGCGGCACGGACTCCAGTTGCTCCAGCGTCAGCAGGCCGGAACGCACGCCATCGTCGATGTCATGGGCGTTGTAAGCCACCTCGTCCGCCAGGTTGCAGAGTTGAGCCTCGAGGCTGGGCTGGCCGCCAACCAGGAAGCGGCGGGCGATGCCGCCCGGTTCGCGGGCCTCGATCAATTCCGCATTGCGCCGCGCGCAGTGCTTCAGGATGCCCTCGCGGCTCTCGAAGCTGAGATTGAGCCCATCAAAGGACGGATAACGCTGCTCCAGGTGATCCACGACCCGCAGGCTCTGCAGGTTGTGCTCGAAGCCGCCGTGCGCCTTCATGCAGTCGTCCAGCACATCCTGTCCGGCATGGCCAAAGGGCGTATGGCCCAGGTCGTGGGCCAACGCCACGGTCTCGATCAGGTCTTCGTCCAGGCCCAGGCTGCGGCCGATGGAGCGCCCGAGTTGGGCGACCTCCAGCGAATGGGTCAGGCGGGTGCGAAACAGGTCGCCCTCATGGTTGAGAAAGACCTGCGTCTTGTAGACCAGCCGGCGGAAAGCCGAGCTGTGGACGATGCGATCCCTGTCCCGCTGGAACTCGCTGCGCGTGGGTGCGGCCGGCTCGGGGAAGCGGCGGCCGCGGGAAGCGTTGGCATGACAGGCGTAAGGCTTCAAGGACATGCGCAACGGGGCTTCCAGAGTCAGACGCTGTGCCGCCGGATGACGTCGGCGACCAGCGCATCCGGCGCAGTGCGCATCACGGCCTGCCCGAGACGTTCGATCAAAACGAAGCGGATTTCGCCGTCCTCCGCTTTCTTGTCCACCCGCATGAGATCCATGAAGCGCGCCACGCCAATCGAGGCGGGCGCCTTGACCGGCAAGCCGGCTCGCTCGATGAGCGCGCTCATGCGATGGAGGAATGCCTCGGGCATCAAGCCCAAGCGCACCGACAGGTCGCTGGCCATGACCATGCCGCAAGCCACGGCTTCACCGTGCAGCCATTCGCCGTAACCCAGCCCGGTTTCGATGGCGTGACCGAAGGTGTGGCCGAAGTTCAGGATGGCGCGCAGACCGGACTCACGCTCGTCCTGCCCCACCACCCAGGCCTTGATCTCGCAGCTGCGCTGCACGGCATAGGCGAGCGCCGATGGGTCACGTGCCCGCAGGGCCTCCACATTCGCCTCAAGCCAGCCCAGGAACTCGGCGTCGGCAATGGGGCCGTACTTGATCACTTCGGCAAGGCCGGCCGACAGCTCGCGGTCAGGCAGCGTCTTGAGCGTGTCCAGGTCCGCGATGACGCGCAGCGGCTGGTAGAAGGCGCCGAGCATGTTCTTGCCCAGCGCGTGGTTGATGGCCGTCTTGCCGCCAACCGAGGAGTCGACCTGCGCCAGCAGGGTGGTAGGGACCTGCACGAACGGCACGCCACGCATGTAGATCGCCGCGGCGAAACCCGTCATGTCGCCGATCACGCCGCCGCCCAGTGCGAAGAGCACCGTCTTCCGATCGGCCGCGGCTTCCAGCAAGCAGGTGGCAATACGTTCAACGGACGACCAGGTCTTGTATGCCTCGCCATCCGGCAGCACAACGCAGAGCACCCGGGAATAGTGGCCACGCAGCTGCCCAGCCAAAGTCTCCAGGTACAGCGGTGCAACGGTTTCGTTGCTGACGATCAGCGCGCAGCGAGCCGAAGGCGGCCCCGCCCAGCTCTTGGGGTCGGTCAGCAATCCGCTACCGATGTGGATGTCATAGCTGCGGTCGTCCAGGGCGATCGGCACCTGGCGGACACGCTGCGAAGCATTCGCCGAGCCTGCAGGACTGGATGGATGAGCACTCATACCATCCGAGTGTACGGGGCCACGTACGCCGAGCAAGCAACAAGGCCTTCGGCAGTGCTGATCTCAGTCTTGCGCCTCGTCAGGACGTGCCGCCCCCACCGTGGCGGCGACGCGTTCGGCGGAAATCAAGCCGGCCAGCTCCAATTGCATCAACACCATGTTGACCAGCGTGGCCACCGAAGGCCGTCCCACCTCGATGGTGTAGTGGGCCGTGGAACGGTAGAGCGGGTCACGCTGTGCATAGAGTTCGCGCAGCTTCTGCAAAGGATCCTTCACCTGCAGCAAAGGACGCTGGGTGTCATGGCGCAAGCGACGAAACAGCTCCTCGGGCGTCGACCTCAGGTACAGCACCGTGGACCGCTGCCGCAAGGCTTGGCGGTTCGCCTCACGCAGCACCGCGCCGCCCCCGGTGGCCAGCACCATGTCGCCGCAGCGTTGCAGCAGGTCCGCGATGACCTCCTGCTCGATCGCGCGAAAGCGCGCTTCGCCCTCGCGGTCAAAAAAACTTCGGATGCTCTCGCCCAGCTGCTTCTCGATCTCAGTGTCGGAATCGACGAAGCGCATGCCCGCCTGCCGAGCAAGGCTACGCCCGACGGTGGACTTGCCACCGCCGGGCATGCCGACGAGGGAGATGATCAAGGCTCGCTGATCAAATCAGTTGCATAGGATGTAGTCGCTTGGCGCCGCGCCGGAGTGGATCTTGACCGTCGCGAAGCTCTGATGCCCACTGGGCGATTGGAACGTCAGCGTGATGGTGCCACTAATCGCCGTAGTGAAGGTGTAGTTCACCTGTATGGTCGTGGGCACCAGCGTATTGGGAATCGTGCCGCCAATCACCGTGGCAGACAAGCCAGCCGTCGCCGAGGCAGAGACCACAGTCCCAGCAGCCATCGGGTTATAAAAATTGGTGTTTGCATCTGCAACTTCTGGATAGAAGGATCCCGTCGTACCAGCGCTATAGAGTTGAGTACCACTGAGATCGAACACCGACTTGCTCAGCATTGCGCCGGCGGCCGTTGCCGCGTAGTCGTAGCCCACGGAGCGAGCCACCGGGCAGGTGCCGCCGCCGGGGACATAGACCGAGTACGGGCCCTTGGGCAAGGCAGTACCCCAGGTCGGGCGCGCATTCGATGTGGACCAGACAGTCTGGATCGCTGCCCGCACAAACGCCTTGCCCCAGGAGCCCGTGCAAGTGCCCGGCTTGGAGGGCACGATGGCCCGCGGCGTTCCCACGGCCCCGTTGGTGCCGTCGTAGCGCTGGAACGGTGCTGTCGTGGCCGGCGTGCAGGTCGTCGCCCCCCCATAAGGAATGGTCTGCAAGTCGGACGCGAAATAGCCACGGAACTTGGGATCAAGGTAGGGATCACCCAGGTCTTCATAGTCCTCGCCGGAGGTGTACTGGTTGTCGCCATTCAGATCAAGGAAGCTTTCCTCGCCGATGGCATAGGCCAAGGTCGTCACGCGTCCGTCCCAGTCGGGCGGTCTCTGGCCACCCGAAATCGAACTGGCGGACACGACCGACAAGGATGTGGACGACCCCGTTGACGGGGCGGTCAGCACCTGTCCCAGCGTGTTGACAAAGTTCACCACCGTGGTCGGCGGCACTGGATTGCCCAGGCGGTCAGCCAGCACGGCAGAGTAGGTGTTGGTCGTGCCATCGGCGCTGAATGCTTCGATGTTGGCCGTCTTTTGCGACAGCGAGAAGCGCGACTGCGTCGGCAGGCCCACCGCGATGGACAAGTTGGCCGAGACAGAGGAATACACCTGCGTGCCATCGTCCGACGTGTACGTTGCGCGAATGGCGACCGGCGTCGGTACCGTGCCGGCGTTGACCAGCACGCGGACCTGGCCATTACTGTCAGTGGTCTTGTCCAGCACCGGCAATACGCCGCCGACGGAAGTCTTACCGTCCACCGTCAGACCACCCACGGTCGTCGTCGGCGTCAACTTCACTTTCTGGCCTGCCAGGCCAGCGCCATTGGCGTCATTGACCTGGAAGATCACCGTCGAGTTGGTCGGCGGATAGCCAGAGCTCGAGAGGTAAAGCAGCGACGGCGTGGCGGACACAAACGTCACACCCGCCACCGAGGGCGCAGCCAAAGGCAAGGTCAGTGTTCCATTGACCGTGCTGCCGACGACCTGCAGGCTCAGGGTATCTGAGGTCTGCTTGGCCCCGCAACCCATGTCCTGATAGGTGAAGGTGGCCGTGCCTGTGGTGGTGGTCGCGGTGGTTGGCGTCAGCGTCGCCTTGGCAGGCGATTGGGCAGCACATTGCGAAGCCAGGGTCAGTTGCACGGGCGCCCCTGCAGTGCCGGACAACTTCACCGTAATGAGCGACGAGCCGTTGGCCGCCAGCTTGCTGCCTGCCGGCACATCGGCAGTGAAGGACTGGATGCTCACCACCGTTGCCGTCAGCTGGAAGCCCACGCTGTTGGAGGTCACCGTCTGGCTGCCCACAACCGTGCTGGCACTCACGCTGTCGGCTGCCGTCGACGTCGCATTGGCCGGAGACAGGGTCACGGCTGCGGTGCCGGTGGCGTCGGTCAGTGCCGTCACGGCGCTCAGGGCACCGAAGCCACGCTGCGTGCTGAAAGCCACCACCTGGCCGGGGATGGGCGCCCCGCTGCCATCCTTCAACACCGCTGTCACCGTGGCAGGTGAACCCGCAGTCACCGTCGTGCTGGACAGACTCAGCGCCAGCGCAGCCGAGCTGGTGGACGTACCCACGACGGCAAAGTTGAGCTGGCTGGACAGCACGCGATTGTTGTAGCTGATCGAGGCTCTGAGGGTATCGGCGCCAGGCTGCGTGCCCGATGTGGTCAGCACAACGACGGCATTGCCATTGGCATCGGTCAGCGCTTGCACTTGGCTCAACTGGGCCAGTGTCGCACCCAGACTGAAAGCGATGACCTGGTTCGGAATGCCCACGCCATTGGCATCCTTCAGGCTGGCAGTCGCCGTAATGGACGACTTGTTGGTCAGGGTATTGGAGGACAGGCCGACCGTCAGAGCCGCCGTGGAGGTCGACGTTGCCGTGACCTGGAATCCCTTGTTGTCCGAGAGCGCCTTGCCGTTGTAGGTGACGGAAGCCACCACCGTGTCCGCACCCGTGATGTCGGTACTGACGGCCGTCAGCAGCACCCGGGCGCTGCCATTGCCGTCTGTCAGTGCCGTGGTCGAGCTCAGCTGCGCCAGCACGCCGACACCGCTGCCAAAACTGAAGTTGACCACCTGCCCCGCCACCGGGTTGCCACTGACATCCTTCAACACGGCGGTCACCGATGCAGGCGAACTGCCCGTCACGTTGGGACTGGAAAGCGTCACGGTCAGCGCTGCAGCACCGGATGCCCCACCAACGACCTGGAAAGCCCTGTTGGCCGTCAGCGTGGTAGAGCCGATGGTGGCCGTCGCCACCACGGTATCGGCACCTGAGTTGCCACTGCTGCCTACGGACAACACGGCCACGGCGTTGCCGTTGGCATCGGTCAGGGCGCTGGCCACGTTCAACTGTGCCAGCCCGCCAGTGCCAAAGCTGAAGCTCACCACCTGATTGGGAATGGCCGCGCCATTGGCGTCACGCAAGCTCGCCGTTACCGTCACGGTCGAACTGCCAGAGACCGTCGTGCCGGACAGGCTGACTCCGATCTGCGGGCTGTTCGCCCCCGGATACAGGGAGCTGCCGGCACCACCACCGCCGCCACAGGCCACCAGGCCCAGGCTCATCGTCATGGCCAGCAGCGCCATGAGCCAGCGGCCCAAGTGTTGTTGAAGGTAGTTCCTCATGTCATCAAACTCCAGCGCGGCAGACGCAAGGTGCCCTGCACAGCTTTGATCATCAATCCATAAGACCGGCATCATGCCGGTCGATTTCCAACGCCTAGCGGCCAGTCACGCGTTCTGTCACCACCTTGGGGGTGATGAAGATCAGCAGCTCCGTCTTGCTCGAGGTCTTGGCCTTGTTCTTGAACAGGTTGCCCACCACTGGTACATCGCCCAGGAACGGCACCTTCTTGACGTCTTCACGCTCTTCCTGCGTGAAGATGCCGCCCAGCACGACAGTGCCGCCATTCTCGACCAGCACCTGGGTCTTCACGTGCTTGTTATTGATGGCGTAGCCTTGGGGCGTCAGCACACCACGGCTGTCCTTGTTCACATCCACATCCAGGATCACATTGCCCTCTGGCGTGATTTGCGGTGTAACTTCGAGCTTCAGCACGGCCTTCTTGAAGATGGTCGCCGTTGCCCCTGACGAGGTTGCCTGGTTATAAGGTATTTCTTCGCCCTGCTCGATCAAGGCCTTGGCCTGGTCCGCCGTCACGACGCGCGGACTGGAAACGATCTTGCCCTTGCCATCAGCCTCCAGTGCCGAAAGTTCAAGGTTCAGGAACCGATTGGCCGTGGCGTTGAACAGCGTCAACGCGAAGGTCTGCGGGGTTCCGCTCAGCACGCTCGGGGCCGGCAGATTGATCATCTGCGTGTCGTTGAAGGACCTGCTCGCCCCCGGCTGCAAGGTCGTGCCACCTGCGGCGTTGTAATTGCCGCCGATCGCCACATAGTTGTTGCCACCGACGTTGTAGCCGGGAATGCCACCTTGAGAAGCGCGGATGTCATTGATACCCAGCTTGACGCCCAGCGAGCGCCCGAAGCTGTCGTCAGCTTCGACGATGCGTGCCTCGATCAGCACCTGCCGCACCGGCACGTCGATCTTCGCGATCAGTGCCTGGATTTCCTCGAGCTTGGCCGCCGTGTCATTGATAAAGAGCTGGTTGGTACGGCTCTCAGAGATGACGCTGCCGCGCGATGACAGGATGCGGGCATTGGTGAAGCCGCTGCCGGTCAAACCCTTCATCACTTCCTCGGCCTTGACGTAGTTCAGCTGGATGGACTGCGTGCGCAGCGGCTCCAACTGAGCCAGTTGGGCCTTGGCTTCCAGATCCTTCTTTTCCTGGATCGCCAGTTCTTCCTTTGGCGCGATCCACAGCACATTGCCCGATTTGCGCAGCGCCAGCCCACGAGCCTGCATGATGATGTCCAGCGCCTGGTCCCACGGCACATCCTTCAGGCGCAAGGTCACGTTGCCGGTGACACTATCGCTGGTCACCACGTTGAAGTTGGTGAAATCAGCAATCACCTGCAGCAGCGCTCGCACTTCGATGCTCTGGAAATTGAGCGAAAGCTTGTCGCCCGCATAGCCAGGGCCCTGCACCAGCTTGTTGGGATCCACCTTCTGCGGACGCACCTCCAGAACGAACTGGTTGTCGCTTTGGTAGGCGCTGTGCTCCCATGCCCCCTTGGCCTCGACGATCACACGGACCTTGTCGCCGACCTGACTGGCGCTCAGATATTGCACAGGGCTGCCGAAATCGGCCACATCCAGGCGCCGACGCAATTCCGGCGGCAGGCTGGTCTTGGGAAACTCCAGCACCAGGTTCTTGCCCTGCTGCTGGATGTCCACACCTACTTGGTTGCTGGGAAGGCTGATCACCACACGGCCGGCGCCGTCCGCTCCCCGGCGGAAATCGATATCGCGCAAGGTCTGGCTGGTAGCGTTCAGGCTGGGCGCGAAATGCAAAGGCTCGGCCGGCTTGCTGGCAGCCGGGGCCACGGCAGCCTGCTGCAACGGGCTGTTCTCCAGAATCACCAGCAGGGCTTTGTCCTCGAGTTGCGCTCGATAGCTGGAGGCCTGGCGCAAGTTCAACACCACCCGCGTCCGCTCGCCGGCCTGGGCCACACTGGCGGAACGCAGGTTACCTGCATTGATTTCCACCGTGTTGCGCCCCATGCCATTGGCAATGCCCGGAAGGTCCAGCGCAATGCGCGGGGGCGCCTGCACAACGAAGCCCGCGGGTACATCCTTGAGGCTTTCGCTGAGCTCGATGCGAACGACCTCCACACCTGCCTGCTGCAGCGTGCTGATGGACTTGATCGCGTTCTGGGCCCATGCCTGGAGGGGCAGGCACGTTGCTGCCGCCGCTGCCATACCCACCGCCCAACGACGCCATTGAGTCATACCACTCATCTCCGACATATTCTTCATCGCCCCTTCTCCTGCAACTGGAGGGTACTTGTGCGCTCTATCCATTCGCCCGCCGCGTCCTGAACGACTTCCCGCAGGGTGATCTCGGTCTCAGTGATGCGCGTGATCCGGCCGAAATTGAGACCGAGGTGATCGCCTTGCTTCACCTGGTACAAGAGCGCGTCCACCTTCAACAGCGCATAGGGCTGCCCTTGCCTCGTCATGCTGCCCACCATGGTCATGGAGTCCAGAGGGTAGGACTCCAACGGATCCTTGCGGCGGTTCATCTCAGCAGTGAGCAGAGAATTGGGCTGGCTGGCTTCCTGCTTGACGGCAACTCGCAACTTCTGTGTGCTGAAGGGATCAACACTCAACGCAGCCTCATAAGGTTGCGGCGTGAATTTCTTGGGAGGCGACAGCGGCTGCACAGTGGCGTGCGTTTCGCGCTTCTGCTGCGCCATCCACTCCTGCAATTCAGATACGTCATTGCCGCAAGCCGCCAAGCCCAGGATCAGCACTGGCAGCGACATCCGGGTCAAGCACTTCATTTCTTGGCTCCCGACTTGGCTTTGCGCTGCTCCACAACCTCAGCAGAATCCAGGTAGCGATAGGTGCGAGCCATGGCCTCCATGCTCAATGTGCCTGCCAAGGCCTGATCCTTGCTTTGCAACACCACCAGACTCAGGTTATTGAGCGTCACGATGCGCGACAGATTGGCGATGTCTGCGGCGAAGGAGCCGATGTCGTGATAACGCCCGGACACCTTGATCGCAATGGGCTTTTCGGCGTAATAGTCGCGCACGACCTCAGCCCCCGGCCTGAAGAGCTCGAATTGCAGGCCGCGGCCAACCCCAGCGTTGTTGATGTCTGACAGCAAGGCATCCATTTCCGCCTTGCCAGGCAGTTGCTTTTCCAACTGGTTGACGTACTCCTCAACCTGGCTCTTCTGCTTGCGCAACTCCGGCAGATTGACGGCCTGGGCCAGCTTGGTCTTGTAGTCCTGGCGGAGCCCAGGCTCCTTTGCAGCCTCGGCATCCAGCGCTGACTGCGCATCAGCCAGCACAAGAAACCAGCCAGCCACCACGGCCGCCGCGGCGGCAACCAAGAAGGTGAGCAGCCGTGGCGCCAGCGGCCACTGGCCAGGCTCCTGGGGGTTCAGGCCCCTGAATTGATCCTGGATGCCTTGGAACCAGGCGTTCAGGTCAAACTTGATGGAAGGATTGTTGGCCATGTCGTCAGGGTTTCTTCGACGCCCGCCCCTTGGCAGTTGTTTCCACCTGCGGAGCCTTGATGGAGACACGCATGGTGAACTCGAACAGGCGCTTCTGGTCCTTGGAATTCGCCAAGGCAGCCTGCCTGATCTCCACCAGATCCGGGTTGTAAAGCCACTCGGAGGACCGCGATGTATTGCGAATGAACTCCGAAACGCGGTCCTGCGTCTGTGCCAGGCCGGTCACCGTCACGACCTTGTCCGTCTGCCGGACGCTGATCAGGAAGATGCCCTCCGGCACTTGCCGGACCATTTCGTTGAGCAGGTGCACAGGCGTGTTGCGATCGGTCTGCAGATCCTCAACCGCCTTCTGCCGCGACTTCAGCCCCTCGATTTCGGCCTTCAGGTTGGCGATGTCCTTGATCTGTTCGTCCAGGACCTTGATCTCGCGCTTGAGGTACTCGTTGCGAGCGATCTGCATATCCGTCAGCTGCTGGAACAGCAGCATGCCGGCACCGACGAGCAGCCCCCCCAGCACCACAGACAGTCCCAGCCCGACAAAGAAGGCAGTCTTGCGACGCTTGCGCTTCTCGGCTCGATGCGGAAGGAGGTTGATCAGAATCACTGGAAGAACCTCCGCATCGCAAGCCCGCAGGCGGTCAGATAGGCCGGAGCCTCACGGCGCAGCTTGGACTCACGCACCGCTGCCCCGAGTTCCATGCCCTCGAAGGGATTGACCACCATGCAGGCGAAACCCGTCAGCTCAGTCACCCGGTCCTTCAGGCCCGGCAGCGTGGCCGTGCCGCCCGCCAGCATCACGTAGTGCACCTTGTGGTGCGGTGTGCTGGTGAAGAAGTACTGCAGAGCGCGGCCGATCTCCTGGGACAGGCTGTCAACGAAGGGCTGCAGCACCACCGTCTCGTAGTCCTCAGGCAGCTCATTGGCCAGCTTCTTCTGCTCGGCTTCCTCGAAGGAAAAACCGTACTGGCGCGATATCAGCTGAGTCAGCTGCGATCCGCCGAAGGCCTGGTCACGGTCATACAGCATTTCGTCATCACGCAGGACTTTGAGGCTGGTCGTGTCTGCGCCAATCTCGAACAGGGCGACCAAGGCATCATGCCCTTCGCCGGGCAGCGCCGCCACCAGCCGCCCCATGGCCAGGCGCGAAGCGTGGGACTCGATGTCCAGCACCACCGGATGCAGGCCCGCGGCTTCAGCGAGGCCTTGGCGGTCTTGAACCTTGTCCTTGCGCGACGCAGCGATCAGCACCTCCACGTCACCGACCGACGTCGGACTGGGCCCCAGCACGCAAAAGTCCAGGCTGACTTCGTCCAGCGAAAAGGGGATGTACTGATTGGCCTCGGCTTCGACCTGGATTTCCAGCTCTTCTTCCCGCAGGCCCGCCGGCAGCATGATTTTTTTGGTGATCACCGCGGACTGAGGCATGGCCAGCACGGCATCGCGTGTCTTGGTGCCGCTGCGGGCGACCACGCGGCGCACGGCATCGGCCACCTCCTCGAATTTTTCGATCTGGCCGTCGGCGATCCAGCCCTTCTCGAACGACTCCATTGCGAAGCGCTCGAGCACCATTTCACCATTCTTGTTTTGACTGAGTTCAACCAGCTTGACGCTGGAAGAGCTGATGTCCAAGCCGATCATGGGCGGATGCTTGCGACCCAGCAGTACGTCAAGAATTCCCATGACGCGTTTCCCCCAACACGCTTTGCAGGCGTCGGATTGTTAATAAGTTACTTGAATGCTAGCAGTAAAGCCTATGACACCGTTCGAAAAACGGCCGCGAGCACGTAACACCACGTTGCGAAACATACACGGCTTTCTACGCCCAACTGTCCCCGAAAAGAAGCCCTTTCGCACAGGATTCGGCGTTGCTTCCTACGGAGCGCTGATTCAAAGCGCGGCAGAGGGCCGTTTCTATAATGATTTGCCCTCACTGGAGCCCCATGAGCAAATCCAAGTCATCGAACGTGTCTACTTCGTCTGAGATGGACTCGCCGAATGGTTCGGCGACGTCGCGCCGCCACCACACCCCCGTCTATCGCTTTGTCTGGCGCCCGCTGATGTGGCTGGGCGGCCTGGCACTGGGCGGCGCCGCAGCCATCGCGCTGCTGGTGGCCCTGGGGCTGGCCATGGCTTACCCGAATCTGCCCGATATCTCAGGACTCACCGACTACCGCCCCAAGCTGCCCTTGCGGGTTCTGTCCGCAGATGGCGTGGTGCTGGCCGAGTTTGGTGAAGAGCGGCGCAACTACCAACCCATCAAGGTCATCCCCAAGGTGATGCAGGACGCGATCCTGGCCATCGAGGACGCCCGCTTCTATCAGCATGGCGGGGTGGACTACCTCGGCGTCGTCCGGGCAGGTCTTGCCAATGTCGGCGAGGCACGCAGCCAGGGTGCCTCGACCATCACCATGCAGGTGGCGCGCAACTTCTATCTCTCCACCGAAAAGACGATGACGCGCAAGATCTACGAGATCCTGCTGGCGCTCAAGATCGAGTCCGCGCTCAGCAAGGAGCAGATTCTCGAGATCTACATGAACCAGATTTTCCTGGGGCACAAGGCCTATGGCTTTGCTGCAGCCAGCGAGGTCTATTTCGGAAAGCCGCTCAAGGACATCACGGTGGCCGAGGCCGCCATGCTCGCGGGCCTGCCCAAGGCACCATCGGCCTACAACCCCATCAACAATCCGCGCCGGGCGAGGATCCGCCAGCAGTACATCATCGACCGCATGCTGGAGAACGGCTACATCACCGAAGAGCAGCATGCGCAAGCCAAGGCACAAGTCCTGCGCTACCGCACCCTCAATGAGAACAGCAGCCACGCCGAGTACGTCGCCGAGGCCGCCCGCCAGCTGATCTTCACGCAGTACGGTGACGAGGCCTACAGCCGCGGCCTGGATGCGTACCTGACCCTGCGCCATGACGAGCAGATGGCCGCCTACCGCGCGCTGCGGCGCGGCATCATGGACTACGAGCGCCGGCAGGTCTACCGTGGCCCCGAGGCCTATATCGACCTGCCCGGCGACCCCAAAGAAATGGATGTTCGCATCGCTGAAGCGCTGGCGGATCATCCTGCCAACGACGAACTGCTGGCCGCGGCGGTACTGGAAGCCGACCCCAAGAAGGTCGTGGCCGTATTGCAAAGTGGCGAGAGTCTCACCATCACTGGCGAAGGCCTGAAGCCCGCCACGTCCGGGCTGTCAGAGCGAGGCAATCCCAAGACCCGGATCCGCCGGGGCGCCATCATCCGCGTCATCAAGCTGCCCAAGGGCGACTGGAGCATCACGCAGCTGCCCGAAGTGGAGGGCGCCTTTGTCGCCATGGACCCGAAGGACGGGCGCATCCACGCCATGGTGGGCGGCTTCGATTACAACAAGAACAAGTTCAACCACGTCACCCAGGCCTGGCGACAGCCCGGCTCCAGCTTCAAGCCCTTCATCTATTCGGCTGCCCTGGAGAAGGGTTTCACGCCGGCTACCGTCGTGAATGACGCCCCGCTGTTCTTCGACGCCACGACGACCGGCAGCCAGCCCTGGGAACCCAAGAACTACGACGGCACGTTCGACGGCCCGCTGCCCTTGCGCAAAGCGCTCGCCAAGTCCAAGAACATGGTGTCCATCCGTGTGCTGCAGTCGGTCGGCGTCCACTATGCGCAAGACTGGATCACCCGCTTCGGGTTCGAGGCCGAAAAGCATCCCGCCTACCTCACCATGGCCCTGGGCGCAGGCTCTGTCACGCCCATGCAGATGGCGCAGGCCTACGCCGTGTTCGCCAACGGCGGCTACCGCGTCCTGCCGCAGTTGATCGCCAAGCTGACCGACAACAAGGGGCGGGTGCTCTTCGAAGCACAGCCACGGCCGCCGAGTGAGGAGATGCGCGCCGTGGAGCCGCGCAATGCCTTCCTGATGAGCAGCCTGCTGCAGGAGGTCACGCGCAGCGGTACCGCGGCCAAGGCGCAGGCCCTGCTCAAGCGGCCGGACATCTACGGCAAGACCGGCACGACCAACGACTCCATGGACGCCTGGTTCGCCGGCTACCAGCAGAGCCTGGTGGCCGTGGTCTGGATCGGCTACGACCAGCCCCGCAAGCTGGGGGACCGCGAAACGGGCGGAGGGCTGTCCCTGCCCGTCTGGATCGAGTTCATGGGCTTTGCCCTGAAGCACGTGCCGGTGGCCGAGATCCAGCCGCCCGAGGGCGTGGTCCAGATCAATGGCGAGTGGTTCTACGACGAGTACACCGGCAATTCGGGCGTGCGCGCCCTCAGCAATGACGCCAACGTCCCGCCACCCGCCACCGAGGAAGAGAAGAAGAGCATCCTGGACCTTTTCCGGCGCTGAGGCTCGGCAAGGACACGAGGATGACGACGAAGGCTGCCCGCGGGCAGCCTTCTTTCTTTATGCACGAGGCCGAAGCCCGCGACTCAGGCAGCCCTGGGTTCGAAGCGAAGCGGCTTGCCGGCCTGCGCCGAGGCTTCGTCGGACAGCAGGGCATGGAATTCCCGCCCACCACGCTCCACCCAGCGGCCATCCACGAACCGGAAATGGAAGCCGCCAGCCTTGGCTGCGACCCACAGTTCCTGCAAAGGCGGCTGCGTATTGATGATGATCTTGCTCCGATTGGGGAAACTGAGCTCCAGCAGCCCGCCGGTACGGTGCGTGTCGATATCGATCACGTCCTTGTCCAACCAGGCGTCGATCTGCGATTCGATGCCCTGCAGGATGGCATCCGTGCGCGCGTGGTAGTCGGCATCATCAAGGGGCGTGGCGGCGAGTGCACTCATGACCGATAAACTTGGAAGCTATGAAGACCTGTTCAGGCCCCAGTTTAGTCGCCACCCACACCTCCACACTTGGCAAACCCCTGCGCCCGATGCGGTCGCGACTCAGCCGGGCCGCAACGAGCGCTGCGCTGCTGTGCGGGCTGCTGTGGCTGCCCGGCTGCGGCCAGAAGGGGCCACTGACGCTGCCACCGGCCAAGGCTCCCGCCCAAGCGGCATCCAGCGCCACGCCCTGAAAAACCGGGGTGCCAGGCGCTTCGTCAGAATCGCAGGCTGCCGGGCAGCTCCTGATAGGACGCATCCAGGAACTGAACCGGGCCATAGCAGGCCTGCGCTGAGCCATGCCCGTTGTCGGCGTCGGTCATCAGCGCGGCGCCGATCAGAGCGCCGGGCGCCTCACCGAAGGCCAGCCGGTAGTCTTCGGCCACGTTGCGGCTGAAACGCATCCAGCCACCCTGCTTCCCCTGGCCGGAGCCGATGACGATCTTGCGGATGCGGTCACTGCGCGGGCTGACCTTCACCGTACCGGGCGCGGCCTTGGCGTCCCAGACGTACATCAGCGTGGCATAGGGGGGAGCTTCGCCCATGATGCTGTGAGCCAGCTCGAACAGCAGCCGGTTGCGCAACGACAACTGCCCTACATCGCCATCGAAGGCCAGCACCAGGCTGGCGGGCGCATCATCGACCTCCGGATCGTCCACCTCCAGACTCGACTCGAAGCGGTCGATCCACCATTCGAAGCGGACCTCCTGCAGGCGCTCGGCGGGCAGGCTGAGCCGACGGCGCAGCAGGCTGGCCGAGGACTGCGCATGAGCCTGCACACAGGGACGGCTGGCTCGCTCGTTCATGCTGTACTGCGTGCGCGCCTTGCCCGGCAGCTCGCGGACGGACCAGTCCTGCGGAAGAGAGGACACGCCCGCCTCCGGCCCGGTCTGCGCCGGCAAGGAGGCGGGGTGGTGGGCGCAAGCCGCAAGACTCAGCACCATTCCCAACAACGACCACTTTTCAAAGGCGCCCATAAACAACTCCAGACCCGCTGCAGTACAGACTAGCCGCCCTGCATCTCAGCGCCGTGATGCAGTGCACAAGATCCGCAGCGTCATGAAAAAGGGCCCCGAAGGGCCCTGGATTGCGCGAAGAACTGCGCAGATCAGAAACGGTGGCGGATACCCACGGTGTAGCCCAGACGGCTCTTCGCACCGTTGGGCGCGCCGGCTGCGCTGTTCAGGCTGGCATGGTCACCCGTCAGCGAGGTGCGGTCGATTTCCGCGTACAGGTCGGTGCGCTTGGACAGCGCATAGTCTGCGACAGCCGACCAGAACGTGGCCTTCAGTTCCAGCGCCGCGGCGGCACCGGTCTGCTTCGCGCGGTAGACATGCGTGCCCAGGTTCAGCTGGGGCGTCGCTTGGTAGCCCAGGCCCAGCGTCCACATCGTGCGCTTCTGCACGCCCAGCAAGGCGCCAGAGCCACCCAGGGCAGCGTCATAGCCGGTACCGCCGTTGCTGAAGGATGCCCACAGCAGGGTGCTGGCAAGGGTCGCAGCGTCGCTGACCAGCGGCGTACCCTTGACCTTGTTCTGGCCCCAGCCGGCGTTGAAATACCAGTCGCCGCTCTTGTACGAGCCGCCGAAAGTCGTGGCCTGGATCTTTGCACCGGAGGCCAGTTGGTAATCCTGCATACCTGCGCCGACGGAAATGCCATCTGCCGAGTAGCGCAACACGCCACCGACCGTGCGGCCGGCTCCACCCTCGCCGGCACCCACCTGCAGTTCACCGCGGATGGGGCCTTGCTCGAACAGGTACTTGACCATGTTGTCTGCACGCGCGCTCAGCGCCAGGCCGACCTCGGGCTTGTAGGTATCGAAATAGGGCGAGTACGGGTAGGAAACGTAGGTGCTGGTGACAAGGTCGAACAGCACGTTGTACTGGCGACCAATGGTCACGCGACCAAAGTCACTGCTTTGCAGACCGACCCAGGACTGCATCCAGAACGGCAACGGTGCCGGATTGGCCGAACCGGTATCCAGGTTCAGGCGGTGCTCCAGGTTGGCCAGCACCTTCATGCCGCCACCCAGGTCTTCGGTCACATTGACACCCAGACGACTCTGCGAAAAACCGCCGCCGACCACGCGAGTGATGGTGCCTTGACCACTGGGGGCCCCACCTTCGTTGTCGGTGATCCGAACACCGCCGTCGACGATGCCATACAGCGTCACGCTCGACTGTGCGTAAGCGGCGCCCACGCTTGCGGCCAGCAGACCCAGTGCCAGAGTTGCCTTCTTCATGAATTTGTCTCCTGCTTCGTCAGTGAATTCGCTGTGGATTCTGTGTCAGACGGCTCAGTTGGCCTAGCCAAGTCGTTGCACGACACCCACACGCACTAACCCTGTCTCCGCAGCGACAAGGCTGAATACAAGCTGACGAGCAGCGCGATCAAGAGCTGGCATCTCCCGACAAAAGCCAAGAAATACAAAAGAAAAAGCCGCCCCAGCGGGCGGCTCGCAGCTCGACCCGCGAACCCTGCCGGGTCCGCGAGACGGCTCATCAGAAGCTGTGGCGCACACCCACTTCAAAGGCCGAGGACTTGTCGCCTGCGGCGGCCTTCGGCGCATTGTTGCCAGCATTGCCGACGACGATGGTGCCGCCATCCTTGTTGGAAATCTGCGAATAGGTCGTGTACAGCGCCGTGCGCTTGGACACGTTGTGCACGTAGCCCACCGAGAAGATGGTCAGGTCATAGCCCTTCTTGGCCACTTCGGCAGCGCTGTTGGCGTTGGAGTTCGCATAGTGGGCGCGGACGGAGCCTTCATTGCTCACCGGCACGATGGCGCCCAGCGTGAAGATCTTGCGCTCCAGAGAGCCCAGCTTGGTCGTGACGTAGGTGGCCATGCCGGTGGCGACGCCGAAGTCATAGGAAGCACCCACCACGGCCAGCTTGTACTTGTTGCCAATGACGTCGGTCGAAGCGTAGCCGCCGGCCACGTTCAGTTCCTTGGTCTTGTAGCCAATGCGGCCCGAGTAGTACTTCTTGCCGTCCGAGCCTTCGCCGGCGCCGGCTTCGATGCCGCCGTATACGCCGCCCAGGTTGTCGGGCAGCACATAGGCCACTTGGTTGTCCGAGCGATTCAGGGTGTCAGCCTTGGCGCCGAAGTCGTCGAAGCTCTTCGTGATGTCGGCGATGCCCGTGGTTTCGAAGGGCGAGAAGCCATCGATCACCAGGCGAGCGGCCACCTTGTGGCGGCCGATGCGGACTTCACCCATGTCGGCGGCGCTCAGGCTCACCGTGGCACGACGACCCCAGAAGCGGCTGCCGTCAGCAGCGCCGGTGTCCGGGTTCAGGGCAGCTTCCAGCCAGAAGCCAGCCTTCAGGCCGCCACCCAGGTCTTCCGTGCCACGCACGCCCAGACGGCTGGCGCTCAGGCCGTCGGTACCCACTTGCTTGAGGTTCGTGCTGCCGGTCTTGACATAACGAACGTTGGCGTCGACCACGCCGAACAGGGTCACGGAGGATTGGGCCATTGCAGCACCACCGAAGGCAGCCAGCACGGCGCCCAACACGATCGTCTTCTTCATTCGTAGCTCCGAAAGAGTCATCAGGGATCAAGCAACCACGCTGCATCGAGCGCACCAGGCACCCAGCCACATGGAAGTTGGCGCCATTGAACCAAAGGTTTTCCCTAATTCGCCACCTGGAAATCATGACAGTTTGTCATCCGTTGCCGTTGGGCAACGACGATCAAACATTTGCTTATGTTCATATGACTGTCACGAACCAAGACAAGGACAGCGGCGGGGTTTTGATTCAGGGAGGTCCGCCGCGTGCGCCAGAACATGCAGCAGGCGGCGGTGTCCGTACACTTCCGGCTGCACGAAAAAAAGAGCCATGCACCTGCCCCTCGACTTCAAGGACCGCCTGCTGTCCGCCACCAGTCACGGCCTGCTGACCGTCTTCGGCCGCCCGGCTGGTGGCCGGCCGTCACCGGCACACAGCCCCGTTGCCCCCATGGGAGAGGCGCAACGCCGTCTGGCCGGCGCCCTGATGCGCGTCAACCACGTCGGCGAGGTCTGTGCGCAGGCGCTGTACCAGTCGCAGGCCCTTGTCTCGCGTGACGAAGGCCTGCGCGAACAACTCGAACAAGCTGCAGCCGAAGAGATGGACCACCTGGCCTGGACGCGCGCGCGCCTGGACGAACTCCACGATCGCCCCAGCCTGCTCAACCCGCTCTGGTACGGAGGCGCCTTCGCGCTGGGCACCCTGGCAGGCCTCATGGGAGACAAGGTGAGCTTGGGCTTTTTGGTCGAGACCGAACGCCAGGTCGAGCAGCATCTGGCCTCGCACCTGGACCGCCTGCCGGCCGAAGACCTGCGCTCACGGGAAATCGTCGACCAGATGAAGCAGGATGAGGCCGCCCATGCGCAGCATGCCCTGGATGCCGGCGCCGCCCAGCTGCCAGCGCCCGTGCCCAGCCTCATGCGCCTGGCTGCCCGGGTGATGACCACGGTGGCACACCGCCTTTGAGCCCCCGCGGGCTCAAGGTGTTTGGGCTTTCCTGAGGCGGCTCCCGCCGGCCCGCTCAGATCTCGACGATCTCGACAGAGGTGGTGATCGCCGCCGTCTTGCCCAGCATGATGCTCGCGGAGCAGTACTTCTCATGGGACAGCGCGACGGCGCGCTCGACGGCGGCTCTGTCCAGGGCCTTGCCAGTCACCACGAAGTGCATGTGGATGCCGGTGAAGACCTTGGGGTCGGTCGCCGCACGCTCCGCCTTGAGCTGAACCTGGCAGCCGCGCACGTCGTGGCGACCACGCTTGAGGATCAGCACCACGTCATAGGCCGTGCAGCCGCCCGTGCCGGCCAGTACCGTTTCCATCGGCCGCGGGGCCAGGTTGTGGCCGCCACCCTCGGGAGCGCCATCCATGGCCAGCATGTGGCCGCTGCCGGTCTGGGCGACGAAGCTCATGCCGTCTGCGCCCATCCAATTGATCGTGCATTCCATGGCGCGCATTGTGGACCCATTCGCCAAAACCCCGCAGCGCACTCGCCAGGCACCCGTCAAGGGCTTCAGTGCGGCTCTATGTCACGCGCGCGACGCCAACTAGAGATGCCGCTCCAATACCAGTAGCCTTCAGATATTGCAGCGCAGCATGGCGCAACATAGAATCGATTTCATTGGGGAAGACGACTGCGCAAACGTATGCGCACACGTTTTGTGCATGAATTTGCACCTTTTTGGCCCCTACCCTTTGTCTCCTCCACCGCCTCCATGGTGGATTCAACCCGAAGCTGCAAGGCTTCGGGTTTTTTTTGCCCGCCAAGGCCCCAGTGCCAGCATTCGCGCACCGTCTCAGGGCCCTTGCTCAAGGGCGACGCCTCGTCGCAGCGCGCGCTCCCCTGCCAAAAAACCTGCCGCTTATGATGCAGTGCCGCAACACTTGCTTTGGAGTTCGCAGATGGCAGGCCAGGTTCGCAAGCGCCGCTCCCCCTCCACCGAGTCGCAGTCGCCCGCCTTGATTCCTGCCGGCAACAGCTATCTGCAGCGAATTCTGAACGCCAAGGTCTACGACGTCGCCATCGAAACGCCGCTGGACGCGGCCCGCAATCTCTCGCGCCGTCTTGGCAACAAGGTCTTCCTCAAGCGCGAGGACCAGCAGCCCGTGTTCAGCTTCAAGCTCCGGGGTGCCTACAACAAAATGGCCCACCTGACGCCCGAGCAACTCAAGCGCGGCGTCATCTGCGCCTCGGCCGGCAACCATGCGCAGGGCGTGGCGCTGTCGGCCCGCAAGCTGGGTTGCCGCGCCGTGATCGTGATGCCCACCACGACGCCCTCGGTCAAGATCAATGCCGTCCAGGCCCTGGGCGGCGAGGTCGTGCTGCACGGCGACAGCTTCAGTGACGCCTACCTCCATGCCCTGGAGCTGGAGAAAGCGCAGGGCCTGGGCTTCGTCCATCCCTTCGACGACCCGGACGTCATCGCCGGCCAGGGCACCATCGCGATGGAGATCCTGCGCCAGCACGAAGGGCGCATCGACGCCATCTTCGTGGCCATCGGCGGCGGCGGGCTGATCTCCGGCGTGGCGGCCTACATCAAGGCCGTACGGCCGGACATCCAGGTCATTGGCGTGCAGACCCGCGATTCCGATGCCATGGTGCGCTCGGTACGCGCCGGCAAGCGCGTGCAACTGGCCGACGTCGGCCTCTTCTCGGACGGCACGGCCGTCAAGCTCGTCGGGGAGGAGACCTTCCGCATCACCCGCGAGCTGGTGGACGACTTCGTGGTCGTCGACACCGACGCCGTCTGCGCCGCCATCAAGGACGTCTTCGAGGACACCCGCAGCATCCTGGAGCCCGCGGGCGCCCTGGGCGTGGCCGCCGTCAAGCAGTACTGCGCGGAGCGT
This sequence comes from Burkholderiaceae bacterium, assembly GCA_041913905.1. Classification (GTDB taxonomy): domain Bacteria; phylum Pseudomonadota; class Gammaproteobacteria; order Burkholderiales; family Burkholderiaceae_C; genus Roseateles_B. The sequence goes on from JAYSEK010000009.1 coordinate 103,667, forward strand.
GGAGTGAAGGGCCAGACCTTCGTCGCCATCACCTGCGGTGCCAACATGAACTTCGACCGTCTGCGCTTCGTCGCCGAGCGAGCCGAGGTCGGCGAGCAGCGCGAGGCGGTCTTCGCGGTGACCATCCCCGAGGAGCGGGGCAGCTTCAAGCGCTTCTGCGAGCTGCTGGGGCCGCGCAATGTGACCGAGTTCAACTACCGCATCTCGGACAGCCGCCTGGCGCATGTCTTCGTCGGCGTCTCCACGCAAAAGCGCGAGGAAGCGCAGAAGGTGATCCGGCAGCTGAGCCGCCAGGGCTACGAGACGGTGGACCTCACCGATGACGAGCTCGCCAAGCAGCACGTGCGCCACATGGTGGGCGGGCGCAGCGAGCTGGCAGAGAACGAACGCCTGTTCCGCTTCATCTTCCCGGAGCGCCCGGGGGCCTTGATGAAGTTCCTCTCCAGCATGCATCCGGACTGGAACATCAGCCTCTTCCACTACCGCAACCAGGGCGCGGACTATGGTCGCATCCTGGTAGGCATCCAGGTTCCGCGACGGGACAACGCCGCCTTCAAGCGCTTCCTGGATTCGCTGAACTATCCCTGCGTGGAAGAGACCGACAACCCCGTGTACCGGCTCTTCCTTCGCTGAGCGGCCCTGCAGGAAAGTTCGTGCGACCAGGTGGGGCCGCATGGCGCACAATGCGGCCCAGCCGTACCTGCAGCCGGCCCGTCAGCGTCCATGTCCATCCACCAGTCCCTGATCTCGCCCACCGCCAACCCGGAATTGCGCCGTGCGCTGCGCGAGCGTCTGCAGCGTCGTGCCGCGCTGGCCGGCGGCCTGGGCGAGCTGGAGCCCTTGGCCATCCGCCTGGGGCTGATCCAGGACAGCCTGACGCCCCGTTTCCGCGACCCCACGCTGGCCCTGTTCGCCGCCGATCACGGCCTTGCCGTCGACGGTCTGCCGCTGCTGTGGGGAAAGACCACCAGGGAGCATGCCGACCTGCTGCTGAACAACCGCCTGCCCTGCAGCGTGCTGGCGCGCACCCAGGGCTTGCAGCTGTCCCTGGTGGACTGCGGCATCGCCGACGAGATGCCGCCCAACCCACGGCTGCAGTCGCGCAAGATCGCCCATGGCACGCGCAACAGCCGCCTGGGCCCCGCCATGAGCCTGGAACAGGCCCATGCGGCGGTTCGCGTGGGCATGGAGATCGCCGACAAATTCAGCGGCAACGTGCTGATCTGCGCCGGGCTTGGCCAGGGTGCCTTCGAGGCCAGTGCGCTGGTCATGTCCCGCCTTTGCGACGTGCCGATCGAGGAGTTCATCGTCTCCGGGCCGGACATGCGGCGAGACGAGCTGGAGCCACTGCTGGACCTGCTGCAGGCCTGCCAGGCCCGGCATCGGGAGGTGGTCGACCCCATCGAGGTGCTGGCCGCCTTCGGCGGCTTCGAGACCGCCGTGATGATGGGGGCCATGCTCGTGGCCGCCAGCAAACGGCACCTCATCGTCGTCGACGGCTTGCCGGCCTGTGCCGCGCTCAAGGCGGCCTCGCTGATTGCCGCGCCCGTCACCGACTACGCCGTCTTCTGCCGCAGCCACACCCACCATGGGATAGACACCGCACTGGCGGAATTCCACGCCGCAGCGCTGCTGGAGCTGGGGCTGGACAACGCCGATGGCTGCGGCGCCCTGCTCGCCTGGCCCATGCTGCGCTCAGCAGCGGCCCTTCTGACCGACCTCCAGGAACCGGCCGACGCCCTTCAGCCGCCCCCGCCACCGCCGAGGGTTCGCAACTCGGGCGCAGGCCGGCTCAGCAGCCGGCCCGGCGTGCTGGGCGCGAGCGACGATACGGCGTTCTAGGTTCTGGCGTCCGGTGGACCGGTCGCCGGCCTTCAGCGCAGCGGCAGGCTGTTGGGCCCGGGCTGTTGTGGCGGAACCTGATTGGGCGGGGCCGAAGGTCCACCCTGTGGCCGAGGCGGCGGCAAGGTGGCAGGCGGCATCACCCCCGGCACCACACCCGGATCCTGCTGCACGGCCATCGGTGCCGCCAGCGCGTAGGTCGCGGGCTGGGGGCTGGGCATCGCCATGCCTTGCGCGGGCAGCAAGGGGGCCAGGCTCAGCGTGAATGCCGGCTGCCCGTCACGGCCGATGCTCACGCTGTTGCCATTGATGGTCAGCAGCTTGCGCTCGCCGTCCACCAGGGCGCCGACCCGCACCGTGCGTGGCGGGCCACCATCCACGGAGATCAGCGCCACGCCTTCCTGCTCGTGGCCATCCACGCGCTTGGGCGCCACCAGGCCCAGCAGCTTGAAGCGGCTTTCGTCCGGCGAGGGCGCGGCCTCGGCCTGGGCCGGCGTGGCGCCCAGCAGGCGGCTGAGGTCGGTGCGCGGTGCGGCAGCGTCGGCGACAGCCAGCGTTTGCGCCGGGGCGGCGGGTGAACGAAGACCCAGGGCCATACCCCAATAGACGATGGCCAGGCCCAGCAAGGCCCAGACAAGAAAGGCACTCAATCGAGCAATCATGCGGCGATTATGATTCAGCGCTGTAGTGCCGCCATGGCTCCCGGGTAAACCATGCCCCGGGGGCTTCGTCCAATTCTTTGTGGCTCCTGTCGACATGCAATCTCTTCGCGTCCGCTCCTCCCGCGCCGGCCTGTCGCGCGGCTTCACCCTGATCGAAATCATGGTGGTGCTGGTCATCATCGGTGTGCTCGCCGCCATGATCGGGCCCGCCGTGCTCGGCCGCGCCGACGAAGCCCGCGCGACGGCCGCCCGCGCCGATATCAATGCGCTCATGCAGGCCATGAAGCTCTACAAGCTCGACAACATGCGCTACCCGACGGCCGAGCAGGGGCTCCAGGCCCTGGTGCAAAAGCCCAGCAGCGGCCCCACGCCGCCCAACTGGAAGACCTATATCGACAAGCTGCCCAAGGATCCCTGGGGCAACGACTACCAGTACGCCAATCCCGGTGTGAAGGGCGAGATCGACGTCTTCAGCTACGGCGCCGACGGCAAGCCCGGCGGCGAAGGCAAGGACGCCGACATCGGCTCCTGGCAGTAAGCCCCTCTGACAGGCCTCTCCATGCAACTCGGCCGCCAGCGCGGCTTCACCATGATCGAGATCCTGGTGGTGATGGTCATCGTCGCCATCGCCTCGGTGTCGGTCACCCTGGCGTTGCGCGACAGCAGCCAGACCCAGCTGGAGCGCGAGGCCGAACGCCTGGCGGCGCTGCTGGAATCCGCGCGCGCCGAGGCCCGCGTGGCCGGCATCGCGGTGCGCTGGCGCCCCGTGGAGGACGCCAGCGGCAGCGGCTTCCGCTTCGAAGGTCTGCCTGACCGCATCCAGCTGCCGCGGCACTGGATGGGTGAAGACGTCCATGCCGAAATCGAAGGCGCCCCCAGCCTGCTGCTGGGGCCGGAGCCATTGATCCCGGCACAGGCCCTGCGCCTTCGCCATGGCGCCTACACCGTGCGCATCAGCAGCGACGGCCTGGCACCCTTCGCGGTACAGCCGGCCACCCAGGAGCCCTGATGGACAGGCCGCTTCGTCATGATCGGCAAGCGCGCGGCTTCACGCTGATCGAGGCCCTGGTTGCGCTGGCCATCGTCGCCATCACCCTGGCAGCCGGCATCAAGGCTGCCGGCGCCTTGAGCGGCCATGCCGCGCGGCTGGCCCAGATGACGGCGGCCCAATGGTGCGCCGAGAACCAGCTGACCGAGCTGCGCCTGTCCGGCCAGTTCCCGGACATCGGCGACAGCGACTTCCAATGCCAGCAGCTGGGCCTGAACTACAGCGGCCACCTGCAGGTGCGCCCCACCCCCAACCCCAACTTCCGCCGCGTGGACACGCAGATGCTGGACGAGCAGGGCCAGGGCCTCCTGAGCATCACCACCATCATGGGACGCAACTGATGAGCGCCCGCCGCCCCCCTTCGCCCGGCTTCACCCTCATCGAGGTGATGGTGGCCCTCGTCGTGCTGTCGGTCATGACGCTGATGGGCTGGCGCGGCATCGAAGCCATGCTGCGCACGCGCGAGATCGCGCAAGCCAAGCTCGAAGCGACGGCGCGGCTGCAGACCGTGCTCGCCCAGTGGGAGCAGGATTTGCTGCAGCTTGAGGAAAACCGGGACAGCGGCGTCACCGCCCTGAGCTTCGATGGCGCCACCCTGCGGATCACCCGACACCGCCCGGACGGCCTGCAGCTGGTCGCCTGGGGGGTGCGCGAGGGCAGCCTCTACCGCTGGGAGTCGCGCGTCGCACGCACACGCGGCGAGCTGCAGACTGCCTGGGCCCAGAGCCAGCAGGCCCTGGTGCTGGACGACAAGCGCCTGCGGACCCTGGAGGGCGTGCAGGGCTGGCAGGTGTATTTCTACCGCGGCAGCAGCTGGAGCAATCCCCAGTCGTCGGACGATGTAGAGAAGGAAGCCTCCACGCCGCCCGCACCGCCGTCCCCGACGGCCTCGGGCCCCGGCAAGGGAGCCAGCGTCGGTCCAGGCAAGGAGGGCGGCGGCACCTCGGGCCAAGGCACGGACGGCAACGCGCCAACGCGCAAGAAGCTTCCCACGGGCGTTCGCATGGTGCTGCAGTTCCAGGACGGCCATGGCTACGGCGGCCCCCTGGTCCGGCAGATCATGCTGGGACCACAGTCATGATGCGGCACCGTCAGCTCCAGCAGGGCGCCGCCTTGCTGACCGCCCTGCTCCTGGTCACGCTCGTGACCAGCCTGGCCGCGGCCATGATCTGGCGCCAGTACCGCGCAGTGCAGATCGAAGCCGCCGACCGGGCGCGAGCTCAGTCCGCCTGGATTTTGCAAGGCGCCCTGGACTGGGCCCGGCTGATCCTGCGCGAGGACGCCCGGGCCAACCAGCGCGAGCCGGTCGACCACCTGGGCGAGGTCTGGGCCGTGCCCCTGGCCGAGGCCCGGCTGTCCACCTTCCTGGCCGCTGACAAGGAAGGCAAGGCCGACAAGCGCGACGACAGCAACGAAGGCCCCGACGCTTTCCTCTCCGGCCAGCTCAGCGACGCCCAGGCCCTGTACAACCTGCGCAATCTGACGGTCGGCGAGCAAGTGCCCCTGGCGGAGCTGCGCACGCTACAGCGCCTGTGCGACAGCGCCGGGGTGCCGTCCAACACCGCCCAGACCGTCGCCAAGCAGCTGCGTGCCGCTGCGGGGCTGAGCGAAGACAAGACGCAGGCACCGCTGATGCCGAAGAACGTGGACGAGCTCACCTGGCTGGGGCTCTCTGCCGACACGGTCAAGCGCCTCCAGCCCTTCGTGACGCTGCTGCCGCAAAAGACGCCGGTCAACCTCAACACCGCGCCGCGCGAGGTCATCGCCGCCCTGTTCGAGGGCATGGACCTCGGCAGCGCCGAGCGCATCGTCCGCGATCGCGTGAACCAGCCCTTGAAGACGCAGGACGACATCAAGCGCTACCTGCCGCAAGGCGTTTCTCCCGACGAGAACCGTGCGGCGGTCATGTCCAGGTACTTCTACATCACCGGCACCTTGCGGCTGGACGAGCGCGTGCTGCAGGAGCGCTCGCTGGTCTGGCGAGACAACCTGGAGATGCGTGTTGTTGCAAGGGAGCGTGTAAACCTGATGTTGCAAGCGCCCTAGCTTCGCCAGAATGCGCGTGCGAGCGCCGTGCCGGAGGACCAGGAGCGACACGGCCGCCCGCGTGCGGGCCGCGCCCGCCTCCAAAGTCCCCGGGCCGCCGCACTCCTAGAATGGCCGCCTTTCAAGAGAGACCATGAGTTCGACCCTGCTGATCCTTCTGCCGCCGCGCCCCCGCCTGGGCCGCGCAGCGCACAGCGACGCGCCCCCGCGAAACGGGCAGGGCGCCGAGCCTATGGAATTCGAGTTCCTGCTGAGCGCTGACGGCCAGACCGTGAGCTCCCAAGGCCGCGTCCGGCCCGAGGCCCTGCCCGCGGCGGCCGCCTGCGTGGCGGTGGTGCCGGACGGCGAGCTGAGCTGGCACCAGGTGGCTCTGCCCAAGGCCGCCCGGGGCAAGCTGCAGGCCGCACTGGCAGGCATGCTGGAAGAGCAGCTGCTGGAAGAGCCGGATCAGCTCCATTTCGCCATTGGCGAACAAGCCGACGAGCAAGGCCGGACCTGGGTCTGCGCCTGCGACAAAGCCTGGCTCCTGCAGCAGCTGAATGCCCTGGAGCAGGCCGATCGCCTGGTTGAGCGCGTGTTGCCGCTGAGCTGGCCGGCCGAGGCTGCCCGGGCCCATGTGCTGGACCAGCAGGGCGACGGTGAAGCGCAGGATCATGCCTTGAGCCTGGTGCTCTGCGACGCCCGCGGCGTCAGCCTGATGCCGCTGGAAGGACCGCTGACCCGCCAGCTGCTGGGCCCCGGCCTCAGCGAACTGGCCTGGACGGCCTCGCCCGAGGCCGTGCAAGCGGCCGAACGCTGGCTGGGTCACCCGGTGAGCGTGTTGGCCGCCCCGCAGCGCGCCCTGCAGGCCTTGCAAGGCCCTTGGAACCTGCGCCAGTTCGACCTGACGCCCCGCACGCGCGGCCTGCAGGCCTTGCGCCAATGGGGACGGACGCTGATGAGCCCGGCCTGGCGCCCGGCGCGGCTTGGCCTCGCCGGCCTGCTGCTGGTGCAGGTGCTGGGGCTGAATCTGCAGGCCTGGCAGCTGAAACGCCAGCTCGGCAGCGCGCAGAGCGAGATGAGCAGCCTGCTGATGAGCAGCTTCCCCCAGACACGCGCGGTCCACGACGCCCCTTTGCAGATGCAGCGCGCCACCGACGCCCTGCGCGCGCGCGCCGGCCAGATCGGTGAACAGGATTTCGAGGCGCTGCTGAGTGCCGCTGCGACCGCCTGGCCCGCCGACATGCCACCCGCCGAAGCGCTGAAGTTCGAAGACGGTCGACTGGCGCTGCCCTCGGCCAGCTGGAGCCCCGCCCAGATCGACGTCTTCAAGCGCCAGCTCGCCAGCGAGGGCTGGAGCCTGCAGCAGCAGGACGGCCAGTTGCAGATCAGCCGCCAGCGCGGCAAGGCCGCCGGTGGCTGAGGCGCCGGCACGAAAGAGACCCATGGACGCCCCGACCCGACGCCCCCTGCCGCCGCAACTCCAGGCGCTGCAACAGCACTGGCAGGCGCTTCAGCCGCGCGAGCGCAGTGCCCTGCAGCTGGCCGCCGTTGCGCTGGCCGTGCTGCTGCTGTGGCTGCTGGCCCTGCAGCCGGCCCTGCGCAGCCTGCGTGACACTCCGCCACGCCTGGCCCAGGCGGAAGAGCAGCTGCAGCAGATGCGCCGTCTGGCCCAGGAAAGCAAGGCTCTCAAGGATCTGCCGCCGGTGCCCCGGCCCCAGGCCGAGCAGGCGCTGAAAGCTTCCACCGAACGCCTGGGCGACAGCGCCCAGTTGCAGCTGAGCGGCGACCGCGCCACCTTGCAGCTGCGCGGCATCCGTCCCGAACAGCTGCAGACCTGGCTGGCCGAGGCCCGCAGCGCAGCGCGCGCCCGCACCGTGGAAGCCCAGCTGCAACGCACGCCCTCGGGCTACAACGGCGTCCTCGTGCTGGCCCTGGACGGCGGAGCCAACCCATGATGCGACGGACTGCCCGCAAGGCTGCCGGCACCGGATCGGGACTCCCGCGGCGATGGGCCCTGGGCGGCGCGCTGCTGGGCGGACTCGCCGGGCTGGTCTGCTTTGCGCCGGCACGCTGGCTGGCCCAGGGGCTGGCCCAGTCCAGCGGCGAGCATCTGCAGCTGGCGGATGCCCGAGGCAGCCTCTGGAACGGCTCCGGCGTGCTGGTGCTGCAGGGCGGCCCCGGCAGCCGTGATGCGGCCAGTCTGCCTGGACGCCTGTCCTGGTCCGTCGGCCTCGACGGCTTTCAGCCCGTGCTGCGCCTGCGCCAGGACTGCTGCATCAACGACACCCTGCTGCTGCGCCTGCAGCCCGGCTGGGGCCGCCTGCGGCTGGACCTGCCGGCCCAGGACCAATGGCTGGCCCGCGTCCCGGCCGCCTGGCTGGGCGGGCTGGGCACGCCCTGGAACACGCTGCAGCTTTCCGGCAGCCTGCGCCTGAGTGCCCAGCAGCTCAGCCTGCAGCTCCAGGGCGGCCGCTGGCAGCAGCAAGGCCGGCTGGACTTCGAGCTGGTCAACATCGGCTCGCGGATCTCCACGCTGGCGCCCCTGGGCAGCTACAAGCTCAGCTTGCAAGGCGACCCGCAGCGGCCGGGGCTGACCCGCATCCAGCTGCAGACGGTGGACGGCGCCCTGCTGCTGCAAGGCCAGGGCCAGGTCGGCGACGGCCAGCACCTGCAGTTCCAGGGCGACGCCACGGCAGCGCCCGGCCGCGAGACGGCCCTCAACAATCTCCTGAACATCATCGGGCGGCGCCAAGGCGCGCGCTCCGTCATCACGATCGGATGAGCATGAATACGCGTCCCCGCCTCAGCCTCCTGACCCTGGCCCTGGCCGTCATCGCCACGCAGAGCGCCCTGGCGCAGGCACAGCCCCAGGGCAGCTCCCAGCCCGTCGGCGCCGGCAAGAAGACCAAGAAGCTGGGGGCGGCGGTCAAGTCCCAGACACCGGTCACCCTCAATTTCGTCAATGCCGACATCGAGGCCGTCACGCGCGCCATCGGCGCCATGATGGACAAGCAGTTCGTCGTCGATCCGCGCGTCAAGGGCACCATCACGCTGTACAGCGAGCAGCCGCTGTCGGTGCACGAGGCCTACCTCAACTACCTCGCCGGCCTGCGCGGCCTGGGCTTCACCGTGGTGGAAAGCGGCGGGTTGCTGAAAGTCCTGCCCGAGGCCGATGCCAAGCTGCAAAGCAGCACGGTGCTCGTGGACAACGGCGCGCCCCGCGGCGACCAGATCCTGACCCAGGTCTACCGCCTGAACTACGAGCAGGCCAACAACCTGGTGCCGGTGCTGCGCCCGCTGATCAGCCCCAACAACACGGTGCAGGCCAATCCCGGCAACAACACCCTGGTGGTGACGGACTACGCCGACAACCTGCAGCGCATCGCCAAGATCATCGCGGCGATGGACACACCGGCCTCGACCGACCTCGAAATCGTGCCGCTCAAGCACACGGTCGCCTCGGACATGGCGGCCCTGGTGGCCCGCCTGGCCGATGGTGGGGGCGCCGCGGCCATCCCCGGCCAGCCGGCGCTCTCCAGCGGCGGCAGCGCCAGCGTGGTGGCCGACCCGCGCAGCAATGCGCTGATCGTGCGCGCCCCCAATGCGGCCAAGCTTGCCGCCGTGCGCAGCATCATCGCCAAACTGGACGTTCCCGGCAGCGACAGCACCGGCAACATCCACGTCGTCTACCTGAAGAATGCCGACGCCGCCAAGCTGGCCACCGTGCTGCGCGCAGCGTTCGCCGCGGGCGGCAGCGGCGCGGCCGGCGGCAGCAGCGGTGGCAGCACGCCCTCCAGCAGCGGCCTGGGCAACTTCGGCACGCCCGCCGGTGGAGCCAGCCCCGTCCAGCCCAACACCGGACTGGGTGGCGGCAACAGCAGCGGCTCGGGCATGTCGCCCGCGGCCACGCAGCCGGTGTCCGCCTCGCCCGGACCCTCCACCGGCGGCTTCGTGCAGGCCGACCCGGCGACCAACGCACTGATCATCACGGCACCCGACCCGCTGTACCGCCAGATCCGCAACGTGATCGATCAGCTGGACGGCCGCCGCGCGCAGGTCTACGTCGAGACCCTGATCGTCAAGGTCGATGCCTCCAAGACCGGTGCCTTCGGCGTGCAGTGGCAGAACCTGTTCGGCAGCAAGGGCGACGGCACCATCCCCGGCGCCGGGACGAACTTCGGCAGCGGCCCCGGGAACATCATCTCGGGCTCGGCCGCGCTGTATGGCGGCATCGCCGGCATTGCAGGCGTCATCAAGGACGCGCCGACCGGGTTGAACGTCGGCGTGCTGAAGAAGTTCGGTGACAAGTACACCCTGGGCGCCATCGCCAACTTCCTGGAAACCGAGGCCGGCGCCAACGTGCTGTCCACGCCCAACCTCGTCGCGCTGGACAACGAGGAAGCCAAGATCGTCGTGGGCCGCAACGTGCCCTTCGTGACCGGCTCCTTCACCAACACCGGCTCCAGCTCGAGCACGGTGAACCCCTTCCAGACCTATGAACGCAAGGACGTGGGCATCACCCTGCGCATCCGCAGCCAGATCGGCGAGGGCGGCACCGTGCGCATGACGGTCTATCAGGAGAACTCCTCCATCGACCCCACCACCAAGGCCGACACCACCGGCCCCGCCACCGAGAAGAGCTCGATCGAGACCACGGTCGCGGTGGACGACGGCGGCATCCTGGTGCTAGGCGGCCTGCTCAAGGACGAATTCGCCGACAGCGAGGGCCGCGTGCCCGGCCTGGGCAGCATTCCCGTGATCGGCAATCTGTTCAAGAACACCGGCCGCAGCCGCGTGAAGACCAATCTGATGGTCTTCCTGCGCCCCGTGATCATGCGCGACCAGAAGTCCGCCGACGAACTCACCCTGGACCGCTACGAATACATCCGCGCCCTGCAGCAGGCGGGCCAGCCCCAGCCCAAGTTCGCCCTGCCCGACACGGGCGCACCGGTGATGCCCGGCGCCGACGACAAGAAGCCCGGCCTGCCCCTGGGCGGCAGCAAGCACTGACGCCATGGCCAGCCGTCACCCCCTGCCCTACGCCTTCGCCCGCAGCCACACGGTGCTGCTGGAAGACGACGGCCAGCAGCTGACCCTGTGGGCCGCGCCCGAGGTGAGCTTTGCGGCGCTGTCGGAGATCCAGCGCCTCTACCAGGTGGACCGCATGGAGTCCCAGCCCCAGGCCCTGCTGGCCGAGCGCATCAGCAATGCCTATGCTGGTGCCGAGAGCAGCGCCGCCACCGTGGTGGGCGAGGTCGAGAGCGCCGTGGATCTCTCGCGCATGATGCAGGATCTGCCCGCAGTCGAGGATTTGCTGGAGGCGGCCAACGACGCCCCCATCATCCGCATGCTCAACGCCCTGCTGACCCAGGCCGCGAAGGACGGGGCCAGCGACATCCACATCGAGCCCTACGAGCGTGCCAGCTCGGTGCGCTTCCGCGTCGACGGCACCTTGCGCGAGGTCGTGCAGCCCAACCGCGCGCTGCACGCGGCGCTGATCTCCCGCCTGAAGATCATGGCCGAGCTGGACATCGCCGAGAAGCGCCTGCCGCAGGACGGCCGCATCTCGCTGCGCATCGGCGGCCGGGCGGTGGACGTGCGGGTCTCGACCCTGCCCTCGGCCCATGGCGAACGCGCGGTGCTGCGCCTGCTGGACAAGTCCGAGTCCAAGTTCAGCCTCGAAGGCCTGGGCATGGACGGCGCGCTGCTGGCCGAGTTCAAGCGCCTGCTGCAGCAGCCGCATGGCATCGTGCTGGTCACCGGCCCCACGGGCTCCGGCAAGACCACCACCTTGTACGCCGGCCTGCAGACCCTGGACACCAGCACCACCAATGTGCTGACCGTCGAAGACCCGGTGGAGTACGAACTGGCCGGCGTGGGCCAGACCCAGGTCAACGCCAAGATCGACCTGACCTTCGCCAAGGCCCTGCGCGCCATCCTGCGCCAAGATCCGGACGTGATCATGATCGGCGAAATCCGCGATTTCGAGACCGCCCAGATCGCCATCCAGGCCTCGCTCACCGGCCACCTGGTGCTCGCCACCCTGCACACCAACGACGCGCCCAGCGCCGTCACGCGCCTGATCGACATGGGCGTCGAGCCCTTCCTGCTGAGCTCCTCGCTGCTGGGCGTGCTGGCCCAGCGCCTGGTGCGCAAGCTGTGCCCGCACTGCAAACGGCCCGAACCGGGCGCCGACGGACACCTCACCGGCGAAGGGCATGGCCCCGACGCCGGGCCGCCCCAAGGCGGGGCCAGCCCCCTTGGGGGGCAGCGCAGCGGCAATGCCGCAAGCGTGGGGGCCCAGCTCCTCCCCGACGCCGGGCCGCCCCAAGGCGGGGCCAGCCCCCTCGGGGGGCAGCGCAGCGGCAACGCCGCAAGCGTGGGGGCCCGCTACCGCGTTGTGGGGTGCCCCGAATGCGGCCACAGCGGCTACAAAGGCCGCACCGGTGTCTACGAGCTGATGACGGCCAACGACCAGGTCCAGCACCTGATCCACAACCGCGCCGCCGAGAGCGAACTCTTTGCCGCCGCCCAGGCCGCCGGCCTGCGCACCATGCGCGAGGATGGCGAGCGTCTAGTGGCGCTGGGCATCACCTCGCAAGAGGAAGTGCTGCGCGTCACGCGCGAGTGAGGCCGCATGCCTGCCTACAAGTACGAAGCCCTGGCCGAGGACGGCCGCAGCAGCAAAGGCCTGATCGAGGCCGACAACCCGCGCGCCGCGCGGGCAGCCCTGCGTGCGCAGAAGCTGGTGCCGGTGGCCGTCGAGGCCGTGGCCCAGCAAAGCACCGAGGCCAAGCCTTCGCTGTTCGCGCGCCGCGTCTTCAACCAGACCTCGCTGACCGTCTGGACCCGCCAACTGGCCGGCCTCGTGGCCGCAGGGCTGCCCATCGAACGCGCGCTGACCTCGCTGGCCGATGAATGCGAGGACGAGCGCCAGCGCGAGCTGGTGGCCCAGCTGCGCGCCGAAGTCAACGGTGGCGCCGCCTTCGCCCGCGCGCTGGCCACGGCGCCGCGCGAGTTCGATCCGGTCTACCGCGCCGTGGTCGCGGCCGGCGAGCAAAGCGGCGCCCTGGGCCGCGTGCTGGAAAAGCTGGCCGATGACCTCGAAGACCGGCAGGCGCTGCGCGCCAAGGTGGTGGGGGCCATGGCCTACCCGCTGGTGGTCTGCGTGATCGCAGTGCTCATCGTCACCTTCTTGCTGACCAATGTGGTGCCCAAGGTGGCCGCCGTCTTCGTCAGCAGCAAGCAAGCGCTACCGCCGCTGACGGTGTTCGTGCTGGCGATCTCGGACCTGGTGCGCAACTGGGGCTGGCTGATCGCCCTGGTCCTGGCCGGCAGCCTGCTGGCGCTTCGCCATGCGCTGCAGCAGCCGGCGTTCCGCGTCCGCTTCGATGCCCGGCTGCTGAGCCTGCCCCTGCTGGGCCGGCTGGCCCGCGGCTACAACGCCGCGCGCTTTGCCGGCACCCTGGCCATGCTGGCCGGCAGCGGCGTGCCCATCCTGAAGGCACTGCAGGCTGCGGCCGAGACGCTCTCCAATGCAGCCATGCGCGAGGACGCGATGGACGCGCTGGTGTTGGTCCGCGAAGGCGCCCCCCTGGGCCCGGCGCTGGCCGGCAAGAAACGCTTCCCGGGCTTGCTGGCCATGTTCGCGCGCCTGGGCGAGCAGACCGGCCAACTGCCCGACATGCTGCAGCGCGCCGCCACCCAGCTCAGCGCCGAGGTGCAGCGCCGCGCGATGGCCATGGCCACCTTGCTGGAGCCGCTGCTGATCGTCGCGATGGGCGGCGTGGTGATGCTGATCGTGCTGGCCGTGCTGCAACCCATCATCCAAATGAACGCGATGGTGCGCTGATCGAACCCCGCCCATGCAGGCGCCTGCACCGGCCGTGAGGTATTGAACACAGCCCGGTGAATCCGGGCTTTCTCCGGTGCACGGGCCCCGGTGGTTTTTGCTTGAATGAATCACGGTTTCCGGAGTTCATCATGAGCACCCACGCCATTGCCTGCATGCCCCCGCGCATTCCCATTGCGCAAATGCGCAGCGTCTTCCAGGTCCAGGACGTCGAGCGCAAGCTCGCCAAGCTTCCACCGCAGGAGCACGAACCCCTGCGCAGCACCTACCAGCGCATGCTGGAAAAGGGGCCCGAGCGCTTCCAGGTCAAGCCTTCGGGCCTGCTGAGCCTGGACCAGCTCTACGACGAGCTGCCCAATTTCCATGAGGTGCTGGACGATGTCCGGCGCCAGATCGCCCTGTGCGCCGACAGCGGCGATGCGCTGGAGATCACCCCCCTGCTGCTGCTGGGCCCGCCCGGCGTGGGCAAGACGCACTTCGCCCGCCAACTGGCGCAGCTGCTGGGCACCGGCATGGGCTTCGTCTCCATGAGCTCGCTAACTGCCGGCTGGGTGCTGTCCGGCGCCTCCAGCCAGTGGAAGGGCGCACGCCCCGGCAAGGTCTTCGAGGCCCTGGTGGACGGTGACTACGCCAACCCGGTCATGGTGATCGACGAGATCGACAAGGCCGGCGGCGAGGCCACCTACGACCCACTGGGCTCGCTCTACAGCCTGCTGGAGCACGACACCGCCGGGAGTTTTGTCGACGAGTTCGCCGAGATCCCGGTCGACGCCAGCCAGGTGATCTGGGTGGCCACGGCCAACGAGTCGCGCAGCATTCCCGAGCCCATCCTGAACCGCGTCAACGTGTACGAGGTCCAGGCGCCCGACTTCGACGCCGCGCGGCGCATCGCCCGGCGCCTGTACGAAGGCATACGCGGCAAGCACGACTGGGGCAAGCGCTTCGATGAGCAGCCCAGCGACGCGGTCCTGGATCGCATGGCCGAGGTCGCCCCGCGCGAGATGCGCCGCGCCTGGATGACGGCCTTCGGCAATGCCAAGCTGGCGGGCCGCGGGACGGTGTTGTGCGAGGACTTGCCCTCGAGCGCGCCGAGGCGTCAGCCGATCGGCTTCGTGCATTGAGGCGATTCGAGGCAGGCGGCGGCTCGCTATCATCCCCGCATGCCTGCCTCCCTGGATGACGTCCTCGTCATCGCCATCTCCTCCCGCGCCCTCTTCGATTTCGAAGCCGAGAACGACCTCTTCGAAGCGGGCGACGACCATGCCTACATGACCCTGCAGAAGGAGCGCCTGGACATCCCGGCGCCGCCCGGCGTGGCCTTCTCGCTGGTCCGCAAGCTGCTGGGCTTCAACACACCGGAACAGCAGCGGGTCGAGGTGGCTGTGCTCTCGCGCAACGACCCCATCTCCGGCATGCGCGTGTTCCGCTCCGCCCGGCATCTGGGTCTGCCCATCCTGCGCGGCGTGTTCACCCGCGGGCAGTCGCCCTGGCGCTATCTGCGGCCGCTGAAGGCCCAGCTCTTCCTCTCCGCCAACGAGGACGACGTCCGCCAGGCCTTGGCTGCCGGCGTGGCGGCGGCCCGCGTGTTCCCGCAGTCGGCGCGGGCCTCGGCGGACCATCCCGAGGAGCTGCGCATCGCCTTCGATGGCGATGCCGTGCTCTTCTCCGACGAAGCCGAGCGCGTCTTCCAGCAGCAGGGGCTGGACGCCTTCCAGGCGCACGAGCAGCAGCATGTGCTGCGACCCCTGCCCGACGGCCCCTTCAAGCCGGTGCTGCGCGCCCTGCACGAGCTGCAGCGCCATCCGCAGACCGGCATGCGCGTCCGCACCGCCCTGGTGACGGCCCGCAGCGCGCCGGCCCACGAGCGCGCCATCCGCACGCTGATGGACTGGCAGATCGAGGTCGACGAGGCCATGTTCCTGGGCGGCCTGCCCAAGGGTGAGTTCCTGCGCGAGTTCGAACCGGACTTCTTCTTCGACGACCAGGTCGGGCATGTGCAGAGCGCCGTGCCCCACGTCCCCTCCGGGCATGTCAGCACCGGTGTGACGAACCGCTGAAGCCCGCTTCTGCGACACAATCCGCCGCGCCGCGGCCGGCCTTGCGCTGGAGGACGCGCCTGATCGCTGCTGCGCCCTATCGGATACCGGACCCCATCGAGGAGACCCATGACAACATCCCGCTTCCGCCCCGCCCCGCTGTCCCTGGCCTGCGGCCTGCTGGCCCTGGGCCTGAGCAGCACCGCCCTGGCCGGCCAGAACGGCTTCTATCGCCAGCCGGCCCTGCAAGGCAACACCGTCTATTTCGTCGGCGAGGGCGACCTCTGGCGCGTCTCCACGCAGGGCGGTGAGGCGCAGCGCATCACCTCGCATCCGGGTCTGGAAACCCAGCCCGCCGTCTCGCCCGACGGCCAGTGGCTGGCCTTCACCGCCCAGTACGACAGCGGCACCGAAATCTATGTGATGCCCGCCAGCGGCGGCGTGCCCAAGCGGCTGACCTGGGAAGGCGGCGGCATGCGCGTCTGGGGCTTCAGCGCCAGCGGCGAGGTGATCTACACCGGCCTGGACAGCCGTCCCGGCAGCCAGCTGTTCGCCATCGACCCCAAGACCCTGCAGCGCCGCGCCCTGCCCGTGGGCCAGGCCAGCGACGGCGCCCTGAGCGCCGACGGCAAGACCCTCTTCTTCACCCGCGGCGGCCTGCGTGGTGACAACGCCCGCCAATACCGCGGCGGCGGGCTGGCCCGGCTGTGGGCGCTGGACCTTTCCAGCGAGGCAGAAGCCCGCCCCTTCATTGCCGAGGGCAACAACGACCGCCGCCCCATGCCCTACCGCGTGGGCAACGAGGAGCGCGTGGCCTTCCTCTCCGACCGCGACGGCACCGTCAACCTCTGGTCCGTCAACAGCCGGGGCGGCGACCTGCGCCAGCACACCCAGCACAAGGGCTGGGACATCCGCCACGCTTCCATCGACGCGGGCCGCGTGGTCTACGCCCTGGGCGCCGACCTCTACCTCGTGGACCTCGTGCAGGGCGGCGCAGCGCGCAAGCTCGACATCGCCCTGTCCGGCGACTTCGACCAGCAGCGTGAGCGCTGGATCAAGCGGCCGCAGGACTTCCTCACCTCGACCGCACTCGCGCCCAATGGCGAACGCGTGCTGCTGGCCTCGCGCGGCCACCTGGCCACTCAGGGCGTGGGCCCGCTGCGCCGCGCCGAGCTGGCCACCGCCGCCCATGGCGCCTGCAAGAAGGGCGAGTTCAGCAGCGACAGCAAGAGCGTCTTCGCCATCTGCGACTTCAGCGACGAGCAGGAAATCTGGCGCTTCCCCGCCAACGGCCTGGGCAAGCCGGAGCAGATCACCCGCGACGCCAGCACGCAGCGCGCGGCCCTGGCGCCGTCGCCGGACGGCCGCTACCTGGCCCACACCGACAAGGAAGGCCGGCTGTACCTGACGGACCTCAAGGCCCAGCCGCAGCCCAGCACGCGCGTGATCGGCCAGGACAAGCTGGAGGGCAACCCCAACGACCTGAGCTGGAGCAGCGACAGCAAGGCCCTGGCCTACGTGATGCCGCAGCGCAATCCGGACCGCGGCCAGCTGATGCTCTACACCCTGGCCGAGGGCAAGACGATCCAGCTGACCAGCGACCGCTACGACAGCAGCGCGCCGGCCTTCAGCCCGGACGGCAAGTGGCTCTACTTCATCTCGGATCGCAACTTCCAGGTCACAGGCAACGGCAGCCCCTGGGGCGACCGCAACATGGGCCCCTTCTTCGACAAGCGCGGCAAGCTCTACGCCCTGGCGCTGCAGCCGGGCCTGCGCTCGCCGTTCGCGCCCAAGGACGAGCTGGAGGTCGAGGCCAAGCCGGAAGCAAAACCTGACCCCAAGGTGGAAGCCAAGCCGGAGGGCAAGTCGGAAGCCAAGTCCGATGCCAAGCCTGACGCCAAGCCCGATGCCAAGCCGGAGGCAAAACCTGACCCCAAGGTCAAGCCGGCCATCGTCCTTGAAGGCCTGGCCCAGCGCCTGCACGAGCTGCCCGTGCCCGCCGGCAACTACCATGGCCTGCGCACCGACGGCAAACGCCTGTGGTTCCTGGACCAGGATCTTGAGCGCAAGAACAGCCTCAAGAGCATCGCCATCGACAACCAGGGCGCGCCGGCCGAGCTGCTGTCCGGCGACGTCCGCAGCTATGAGCTGAGCGCCGACGGCAAGAAGCTGATGCTGGTGCGCGGCGGCTCCGGCGCCCCCGAGGTGCTGATCGTCGACGCCGCACCCAAGCTGCCATCGGAGCTGGGCAAGTTCCAGGTGCGCTGGAGCGACTGGCAGATCGCCACGCAGCCCCGCGCCGAATGGAAGCAGATGTTCGCCGATGCCTGGCGCATGCACCGCGATCACTTCTACGACAAGGACATGCACGGCGTGGACTGGAAGGCCGTGCGCGCCAAGTACGAGCCGCTGCTGGAGCGCCTGACCGACCGCTACGAGCTGGCCGAGCTGATGGCTCAGATGGTGAGCGAGCTCAGCGCCCTGCACAGCCAGGTCAACCCCGGCGAGACGCGCCAGGGCCCCGAGGAGCCGGGCCTGGCCGGCCTGGGCGCGCGACTGGCCAAGGTGGCCGAGGGCTGGCGCATCGAGCACCTCTATGAAGCCGACCCCGAGCTGCCCAGCGAGGCGGGCCCGCTGGCAGCCCCCGGTGTGGGCCTGAAGGCCGGCGACGTGATCACGGCGGTCAATGGTCGCAAGGCCGGCGAAGCCCCGCATGTCGCCGAGCTGCTGCGCGGCCAGGCCGGCAAGCAGGTGCTGCTGGACGTGAAGACCGCCGACGGCAAGGCCGTGCAGAAGATCGTGGTGCCCGTGGCTGCGCGCCGCGACAACGAGCTGCGCTACAACGACTGGCGCGTGAGCCGCGCCAAGATCGTCGAGAAGGCCGGCGAGGGCCGCATCGGCTATGTGCACCTGCGTGCGATGGGCCCCAACGACATCGCCGACTTCGCCCGCGAGTTCTACGCCGCCAGCGACCGCGAGGGCCTGATCATCGACGTCCGCTACAACAACGGCGGCAACATCGACAGCTGGATCCTCGAGAAGCTGCTGCGCCGCGCCTGGGCCTTCTGGCAGCGCCGTTCGCCGGAGGGTTCCAAGCCTTACCCGAACATGCAGCACGTCTTCCGCGGCCACGCCGTGGTGCTGATGAACGAGGACACCTACTCCGACGGCGAGACCTTCTCCGAAGGCTTCAAGCGGCTGGGCATCGGCCCCGTGATCGGCAAGACCAGCTCGGGCGCGGGCGTGTGGCTGTCCGACCGCAACCGGCTGCTGGACAACGGCATCATGCGCGCCGCCGAGACCGGCCAGATGGACATCAACGGCAAGTTCCTCATCGAAGGCAAGGGCGTGACGCCGGACATCGAGGTCGACAATCCGCCGCGCGCCACCTTCAAGGGCCAGGACGCGCAGCTGGAGCGCGCCATCGCCGAGCTGAAGAAGCGCATGGCCGAGCAGCCGGTGGTGCAGCCCAAGCCGGGCCCGTATCCTCGCCCCGTCAAGCCCTGAGGCAAGACCTGGCCCCGATGGATGGGGCCGATGCAAACAAAACGGGAGGCTCGATGGCCTCCCGTTTTTCATGGGGCGAGCGATCTCAGGCGATCGTGACCTTGGCGAACTTGCGACGACCAACTTGCACGACCACCGTGCCTGCATCCAGCTTCAAACCCTTGTCGCTGATCACGACGCTGTCCACACGCACACCGCCCTGCTCGATCATGCGCATGCCTTCGCTGTTGGAAGCCACGAGGCCGGCGGACTTCAGCACCGCTGCGATCCCCAGCGGCGCACCGGAGAGGCTCACCGCGGGGATGTCGTCCGGGATGCCGCCCTTGGCGCGGTTGTTGAAGTCCGCCTCGGCCGCTTCGGCAGCGGCGGCGCTGTGGAAGCGCGCCGTGATCTCCTTGGCCAGCAGAACCTTGGCATCCTTCGGGTTGCGGCCGTCCTCGACTTCCTTCTTCAGCGCAGCGATCTCGTCCAGGCTCTTGAAGGACAGCAGGTTGAACCACTTCCACATCAGCTCGTCGCTGATGGACAGGATCTTGGCGAACATCGTGTTCGCCGGTTCGGTGATGCCCACGTAGTTGTTCTTGGACTTGGACATCTTGTCCACGCCGTCCAGGCCCTCCAGCAGCGGCATGGTCAGGATGCACTGCGGCTCCTGGCCGTACTCGGCCTGCAGGTGGCGGCCCATCAGCAGGTTGAACTTCTGGTCCGTGCCGCCCAGTTCCAGGTCGGCCTTCAGCGCGACGGAGTCGTAGCCCTGCATCAGCGGGTAGAGGAACTCGTGCACCGAGATGGGCGTCTGGCTGGCGAAGCGCTTGGCGAAATCGTCGCGCTCCATCATGCGGGCCACCGTGTACTTGGCGGCCAGCTGGATCATGCCGCTGGCGCCCAGGGGTTCGCTCCATTCGCTGTTGTAGCGGATCTCGGTGCGCGCCGGGTCCAGCACCAGGCTGGCCTGCTTGTAGTAGGTCTCGGCATTGGCCTGGATCTGCTCCTTGGTCAGCGGCGGGCGCGTGCTGTTGCGGCCGGACGGGTCGCCGATCATGGAGGTGAAGTCGCCGATCAGGAAGATCACCTGATGACCCAGGTCCTGCAGCTGGCGCATCTTGTTGAGCACCACGGTGTGGCCGATGTGGATGTCTGGCGCCGTCGGGTCCAGACCCAGCTTGATGCGCAGCGGCGTGCCGGTGCCCTCGGAACGGGCCAGCTTCTGCAGCCAGTCCGACTGCGGCAGCAGTTCCTCGCAGCCGCGCAGGCTGATGCGCAGGGCTTCCTGCACCCGGTCGGTGACGGGGTAAGCCGGCTTGGCCGGGGGGTCGGTTCGCGATTCGGACATGGAGAGCTCTCGTGAGGGCGATGCGCAGCGGGAATCGGCCTGGAGCCGGGTTTCCCAGCCCTTGATCTAGGGGGGCTCTGGGTATACTCGGCGCCAGTTTTGGCCAGAGCGGCCATTGTTGGACGGCCGCAAAAGTGCTGGATTCTAGTGGACGGTCCCATGCGGGCCGCGTCGCATCCAGGCCACCTGCTTCGGTGCGGTCCAGAACGAGAACAGAGAAAGCAAAGAAGACCGGGATCGCAAGCGTGACTGACTGGACCAAGGAACTGAACCAGGTGATGAAGCGTGCCGAAGCCTTCGCGGCTCGGCATCCTCGCGCCTTGACGGGCGGCTTGGTGGGTCTGCTCAGCGGTTTTGCCGTGACGGCCTTTGGCGTCGCCCCGCTGGCGCCTGACGCCCAGAACCTGCCCCAGACCACCATCGCCGAGACCGTGCAGACGCATGACCTGGCGCGGCAATTGGCGGACCTGGCTGAGCATGAAGTGGCCCTGAGCCGCTCCGATCTGACCCGCAGCAGCGACACGGCCGACAGCCTGCTCAAGCGCATGGGCGCTTTCGATCCCGAGTTCGCGGCCTTCCTGCGCAACGACGCCACGGCCCGCCGCGTGCTGCAAGGGCGCGCAGGCAAGCTGGTCCAGCTCCACGCCCTGCCCTCGGGCCGGGTCGAATCCCTGATCGCCCGCTTTCCGGCAGAAAAGCCGGAGCAGCAGGCGACGCATTTCTCGCGTCTGCGCATCGAGCGCGTGGCAGGCGATCCCAAGGGCGCGCTGAAGGCCGTCCTGGAGACGGCCCCGCTGCAGTCCCAGGTGCGACTCGCCAGCGGCACCATCCGCAGCTCTTTGTGGGCCGCGACGGACGATGCCCGCATCCCCGACGCCATCGCATCCCAGATCGCCGAGATGTTCTCGGGCGACATCGATTTCCACCGCGAGCTGCGCAAGGGCGACCGCTTCTCGGTCGTCTACGAAGGCCTGACCGCTGACGGCGAGCCCATCACCTGGGACGGCGGCGCCGGCCGCGTGCTGGCCGGCGAGTTCGTCAACAACGGCCGCAGCTACAGCGCCGTGTGGTTCCGTGACAGCGTCACCGGCAAGGGCAGCTTCTACACCATGGACGGGCAAAGCAAGCGCCGCGCCTTCCTGGCCAGCCCCCTGCCCTTCTCGCGCGTGACCTCGGGCTTCTCGATGCGCATGCATCCCATCCTGCAGACCTGGCGCGCCCACCTGGGCGTGGACTACGGCGCCCCCACGGGCACCGCCGTGCAGGCCGTTGGCGATGGCGTCGTCGACTCGGCAGGCTGGCAGAACGGCTTCGGCAATGTGGTCCACGTGCGCCATGCCAATGACCGCGTCACCGTCTACGCCCACCTCAGCCGCATCGACGTCAAGAAGGGCCAGCGGGTCGAGCAGGGCCAGAAGATCGGCGCCGTCGGCGCCACGGGCTGGGCCACCGGGCCGCATCTGCACTTCGAGTTCCGCGTCAAGGGCCAGCACCAGGATCCGCGCGCCATCGCCCGCGCGTCCGAATCCCTGACCCTGCCCGGCTACGCCAAGACGCAGTTCCTGCAGACCGCCCAGGCCGCCCGCACCCAGATCGAGGTGGCCCGCTCGCTGGGCCAGGGCGTCACCGACGCCGACTGAGCGCCGCGCCCGCCACCCAATATCGGCAGCAGGCCGCGCCATGAGCGCCACCGCCCACAGCCCGCACTACATCGGCCTGATGTCCGGCACCTCGCTGGACGGCGTGGACGCCGTGCTGGCCACGATCCGCCCCGATGGGGCCATGCAGGTGCTGGACCATGCCTTCGCCCCCTTCGAGCCCGCGCTGAGGACGGAGCTGATGGCGCTGAACAGCCCCGGCGACAATGAATTGCATCGTGCCGCCCTCGCCGCCAACGGCGTCGCCCGCGCCTATGCCGAGCTGGTGCGGACGCTGACACGAAAACACCCGGACCTGCCCATCCGCGCGCTCGGCGCCCACGGCCAGACGGTGCGCCATCGCCCCGGCGCCTTCGACGGCACCGGCTACACCCTGCAATTGCTCAATGCCTCACTGCTGGCCGAGCTGACCGGCATCGGCGTGGTGGCCGACCTGCGCAGCCGCGACGTGGCCGCCGGCGGCCAGGGCGCCCCGCTGGTGCCCGCCTTCCATCAGGCGGTGTTCGGCGGGCGCTGCGAGGCCGTGCTCAATATCGGCGGCATCAGCAACGTCAGCCTGCTGGGAGGCAGCGGCACCCAGGCGCCGCGCGGCTTCGACTGCGGCCCCGGCAATTGCCTGATGGATCACTGGATCCACCAGCATCGCGGCCTGGCTTACGACGCCGATGGCGCCTGGGCCGCGCAGGGTCAGGTCTTGCCCACGCTGCTGGCGGCGATGCTGGCCGAACCGTTTTTCCAGCTGCCGCCGCCGCGCAGCACCGGCCGCGATCTCTTCAATCCGGCCTGGCTGCAGCAGCACCTGGACCGCCTGGCCCGGCAGGCTCGCCCCGAGGACGTGCAGGCCACCTTGCTGGAGCTGAGTGCCCACTCCATGGCCCAGGCCCTGCTCGCCCACGGGGGCAGCGCGGGGCGGCTGGCGGTCTGCGGCGGCGGCGCGCTGAACCGCCAGCTGATGCAGCGGCTCGAAGCTTTCCTGCCTGGCTGGGCTGTGCATCCCAGCGACGACCTGGGCCTGCCGGCCATGCAGGTGGAGTCGGCCGCCTTCGCCTGGCTGGCCATGCGGCATTGCGAGGGCCTGGCCGGCAATCTGCCTGCCGTCACCGGCGCGCGCGGACCACGAGTGCTGGGGGCCTGGCATCCCGCCTGAACAGCGGCATCTTGGGTCGCGCTCACCGGCAACGCTCGCCCAATGCCTTCGCCAATGCGGAAGCCGACGCGCCGCCTGCGGCCGGCCACGGCCCCGCCTCAGTGGCGCACGGTGTCCACGCCCCGAAAGCAAAACGCCGCAGCGGCATGAGCCGTGCGGCGTCAACGCAGAGGCCGGCAGGCGGCCCCGATTCAGCTCAGCAACTCAGACCGAGAAGCTGGAACCGCAGCCACAGGTGGTCGTGGCATTGGGGTTCTTGATCACGAACTGCGCGCCCTGCAGGTCTTCCTTGTAGTCGATCTCCGCGCCCATCAGGTATTGCAGGCTCATGGCGTCGATCAGCAGGGTGACACCGTTCTTGACCATCTGGGTGTCGTCCTCGTTGGCCACCTCGTCGAAGGTGAAGCCGTACTGGAAGCCCGAGCAGCCACCGCCCTGCACGAAGACGCGCAGCTTCAGCTCCGGGTTGCCTTCCTCGGCGACCAGGTCGCGCACCTTTTCAGCGGCGCTGTCGGTGAAGATGATGGGCGCCGGAATGTCGCTGGGGCCGGCGGTGGTGGATTCGAGAACTGCGCTCATCGCTTGTGTCCTGCTGGAGAGAGGTCAGATGCCAGGATTATCCCCCAGCGCCTGACTCAAGTATTCGGCTAAGCATCGCATGACCCGCCGGCACAAAGGGCTTTCGAGTCCTGACGCCCATGGTGACGGGCCTTGCGTCGCCCGGGGCCTGCGCATGGCAAGGAATGCGCCGCAACAATGACAAAAGGCCGCAAAAGCGGCCTTTCGAAGGACCGGAAAGACTCCAAAAGAAGCCTTCCAGGCGGGCCGGCGCAAGGCCGGCCAGGAAGATCAGCGCTTGCTGAACTGCTTCCGACGACGGGCGCCGTGCAGGCCGACCTTCTTACGCTCGACTTCACGCGCATCACGCGTGACGAAGCCGGCGCGGCTCAGTTCAGGCTTCAGGGCTGCGTCGTAGTCGATCAGCGCACGGGTGATGCCCAGGCGGACAGCACCGGCTTGGCCGGACTCGCCACCACCGTGGACGTTCACCTTGATGTCGAAGGCTTCGCCATTGTTGGTCAGCACCAGGGGCTGGCGGGTGACCATGATGGACGTCTGACGGCCGAAGTACTGCTCCAGCGGCTTGCCATTGACGATGATTTGGCCCGTGCCCTTCTTGATGAAGACGCGAGCGACCGACGACTTGCGGCGGCCGGTACCGTAGTTCCAGTTTCCGATCATTGCCGCTCCTTAGATGTCCAGAGCCTTGGGCTGCTGGGCGGTATGCGGGTGAGAGGCACCCGCGTAAACCTTCAGCTTCTTCACCATGGCGTAGCCCAGAGGACCCTTGGGCAGCATGCCCTTGACAGCCTTCTCCAGGGCGCGGCCCGGATGCTTGGCTTGCATGTCCTTGAACTTGGTGGCGTAGATGCCGCCAGGGAAACCGCTGTGGCGGTAGTACACCTTGTCGGTGGCCTTGTTGCCGGTCACACGCAGCTTGTCTGCATTGATCACGACGATGTAGTCACCGGTGTCCACGTGAGGCGTGTAGATGGCCTTGTGCTTGCCGCGCAAACGGAGTGCCACTTCGCTGGCAACACGTCCGAGCACCTTGTCGGTGGCGTCAATCACAAACCACTCGTGCGTCACCTCGGCCGGCTTGGCGCTGAAGGTCTTCATGAGTTGCTTTCGTTGGCCGCGGCTGGCAAAAAGCCCGTCCGCAGCAGTCGCTGGCTGAAATCTCTGCACCTTGACCCACCCGTTCGGTGCTGCTTGTTTGCCTGCAAAACCCGGTCTTTGCCGAATTTCACCTGCTCGCAGCCTCTCACGTGCGTGGCGCCAAGGCGCATCTTTCCCGCAGCCAGATACCGGGAAAGCCCGCTAGTCTACCCAAATCGCATCCTGCCGGCAAGCCAGGCAAGTGCCACAAGGCCGATCAGATCAAACGTGTCCGCCTGCCCGCCCGCTAATATTGAGCCATGCCCCAGCCCTTGCTGCTGCGCGGAGGCCGCCCATGAGTGCCCACGACCCTTCGTCCCTCCCTGATCCCGGCTCCACTGACCCCGAGCCCGAAGCGGGTGCGGTGGGTTGGTTGCCGCCGCGCCTGGGCCTGCAGCGCTTTGCCAGCTGGGTGCCGATACGCTCGCTGGCCCGCCGGCATCGCAAGCGCATCCTGGCGCATCTTCTGAGCCTCAGCGATCACGACCGCTACCTGCGCTTCGGCTATCCGGCCAGCGATGAGCAGATCAGCAAGTACGCCATGAACCTGGATTTCGCCCGCGACGAGGTGCTGGGCATCTTCAACCGCCGCCTGCAACTGGTCGCAATGGCACACCTGGCCTATGAGCCGGCGCCCCAGCGCAAGGGCAAGCCCGCGATGGCCGAGTTCGGCGTGTCCGTGCTGGCCAATGCCCGCGGACGCGGCTTCGGCGCCCGGTTGTTCGAACATGCCGCCCTGCACGCCCGCAACCGCGGCATCGAGACCTTGTTTATCCACGCCCTGAGCGAAAACGCGCCCATGCTCAAGATCGCCCGCAGCGCCGGCGCGACGGTGGAGCGCGACGGCAGCGAGTCCGAAGCCTGGCTGCGCCTGCCGCCGGACTCGGTGTCCTCCCATGTGGGCGAGGCCATCGAGCGGCACATGGCCGAGCTGGACTTCCAGTTCAAGCGCCACGTGCGCGCCCTGGGCGACTTCATCGACGGTGTGGCCGAGGTCAAGGCCCAGTACCGCGACGCCGGCAAGGCGGCCAAGCAGTAGCCCCGGCGCGCAAGCGCGCCTGCTTGACGTCGCCTGGAATGGTTGCATGGGAGCGGGGCGGCTTCGGCGCGGCGCTGGGTACACTCTGGCGCCAGCCCGCCGCGGCCGCCCCTCGCGGCGGCCAGCCGACGACTCTTCCCCTGCAGCACCCAGAGGCCCATGCCGCCCCTCATTCCGTGGATCATCGCCCTGGCTTCCTGCCTGGGCCTCGTGGCCTTGGCCGCCGCCTGGCTCTGGAAGCGCCCACGAGGCGCCCGGCGCAAGCTGCCCAACGCATGGCCGCTGACGCCACGGCCCGTGTTCAGCACCGATGAGCGCCGCGTGTACCGCCTGCTGCGCGAGGCCCTGCCGCATCACGTCATCCTGTGCAAACTGCCCCTGGTGCGTTTCTGCCAGCCCAGCGAGGCCAGCGAGACGCGCTACTGGTTCGAACTGCTGGGCGGACTGAACGTGAGCTTCGCCATCTGCAGCAGCAACGGCCGCGTGCTGGCCGCCATCGACCTGGACACCGAACGCCAGCAGCAGGGCCGTGGCCTGCAGATCAAGCAGGCGGTGCTCAATGCCTGCCGCGTGCGCTACCTGCGCTGCCCGCTGGACAGGCTGCCCACCGCAGCCGAGCTGCAGCTGCTGGTGCCCTACAGCAACAGCCATGTGCGCGGGCCGCAGGCGGGAACCAAGCCGGCCCGCGCGCCCAGCCCCACACCGCTCGCGCAAACCCCTGCGACCAGCGCCGGCCGCCCCATCAACACGGTCGGCGCCAGCCTCTGGCAGGACTCCAGCGTGTTCCAGGACTCCTTCTTCGCGCCCGACCCTCGCTTTGACAGCGGCACCGGCGAGCGCATCAGCGGCATGGGGGCGGAGACCTTGGGATCCGAGGCCTTTGACGACAGCGGACTGGACATCAGCCTGGACCAGCCCGCGCCGGCCCCGGATGCCAGCCAGGACATCGTCGGCGTCGTGGTGGACAGCCCGCGCTATCCTGAGGGCCGCTGAGCCCTCCCCTCCCTCGCCTGCCTGCGCGCAGGCCATCTGCCCGCATGACGCCTGACACCGACCGCGCCTTTGGCGAGCTGACGCCCGAATTCATGCTGGACGCCCTGGAGGCTGCCGGCCTGCGCGGCGATGGCCGCATGCTGCAGCTCAACTCCTACGAGAACCGCGTGCTGCAGGTCCACCTGGAGGACGGGCGCGTGGCCGTGGCCAAGTTCTACCGCCCCGGCCGCTGGAGCGAAGCCCAGATCCTCGAAGAACACGCCTTTGCCGCCGAGCTGGCCGAGGCGGAGGTGCCGGTCGCCCGCCCCTGGACCCTGGCGCGCAGCGAGCACTTCGCCCACCCGCAGGGCACCCTCGAACTGCTGGGAACGCCCGCCACCCTGGGCCGCATCGGCCTGCAGCGCTTTGCCGTGGCCAGCCGCCAAGGCGGGCGGGCGCCGGAGCTGGAAGACGCGGAGGTGCTGCGCTGGATCGGCCGGCTGCTGGCCCGCCTGCATGAGGTCGGCGCGCGCCGGCCCTTCGAGCACCGCGTGCGCTGGTGGGGCGCCGAGCCAGGCGAGACCGCACGTGCCTGGCTGATGGACCAGGGCGTGCTCCCGCCCGAAATCGCCCCGCGCTGGGATCGTGTGGCACGCGACTGCCTGGCGCTCATCACCCGGGCCTTCGAAGCGCTCGGCGATGTCGCCCAGCTGCGCCTGCATGGCGACTGCCACCCCGGCAACATCCTGTGGACGCCCGACCGCGGCCCGCACTTCGTGGACCTGGATGATGCCGTCACCGGCCCCGCCGTGCAGGATCTGTGGATGCTGCTCAGCGGCGACGAAGCCACTGCGCGCTGGCAATGGGACGCCCTGATGGACGGCTACGAATCCATCCGCCCCTTCGACTGGCGCGAGCGCCGCCTGATCGAGCCGCTGCGCACCCTGCGCATGATCCACCACAGCGCCTGGCTGGCGCGGCGCTGGGGCGATCCGGCCTTCCCGCTGGCCTTTCCCTGGTTCGGCACGCCGAACTATTGGAACGACCAGGTGGCCAAGCTGGCGGAGCAGCTGGAGGCCATGCAGTCCGCCGATGAAACGCCGCCATCACCGCCGCTCAAGGACGACGATGACGACTTCCATCTGGACGGCGATAGCTTCTCTTGAGGAGGCAAGACCCGGCCCCTCGGCCACACCGAAGGGTCAGGTCTTGCGCGATCACGCCATCAACAGCGCATTCACGCGCTTCACATAGGCCGCCGGATCCTCCAGCTGCCCGCCCTCGGCCAGCACGGCCTGGTCGAAGAGGATCTGGGCCAGGTCGTCGAAGCGCTCGCTGCCATCCAGCTTCTTGACCAGCGCATGCTCGGCGTTGATCTCCAGCGTGGGCAGCGAGGTCGGCGCGGCCTGCCCGGCCTGCTTGAGCAGACGGGCGAGGTGGCCGGACATGTCGCCCTCCTCGACCACGATGCAGGCCGGTGAATCGACCAGACGCGTGCTCACGCGCACGTCCTTGGCGCGCCCCTCCAGCGCGGTCTTGAGCTTCTCCAGCAGCGGCTTGAAGGTTTCGGCGGCTTCCTCGGCCTTCTTCTTCTCTTCCTCGTCCTGCAGCTTGCCCAGGTCGATGGCGCCCTTGGCCACGGACTGCAGGGGCTTGCCCTCGAACTCATAGAGGTGCGAGAGCATCCACTCGTCGACGCGGTCCACCAGCAGCAGCACCTCGATACCCTTCTTGCGGAACACCTCCAGCTGCGGGCTGTTCTTGGCCGCGGCCAGGCTGTCGGCGGTGATGTAGTAGATGGCCTCCTGGCCGTCCTTCATGCGGTACACATAGTCCGCCAGGCTCACGCCCTCGTCCGCATGGGTGGAGGCGAAGCGCAGCAGCTTGGCCAGGCGCTCCTGGTTCTGGTGGTCTTCGCCCAGGCCTTCCTTGAGCACCTGGCCGAAGTCCTTCCAGAAGGCGGCGTACTTCTCGCGCTCGGCGGCGTCCTCGCTGTTGGCCAGCGACTCCAGCATGGACAGCACGCGCTTGGTCGAGCCCTCGCGGATGGCCTTCACGTCGCGGCTTTCCTGCAGCAGCTCGCGGCTGACGTTGAGCGGAAGGTCGGCGGAGTCGATCACGCCCTTCACGAAGCGCAGGTAGACGGGCATCAGCGCCTCGGCGTCGTCCATGATGAAGACGCGCTTGACGTAGAGCTTCACGCCGCCGCGCTTGTCACGGTTCCAGAGGTCGAAGGGCGCCTTCTTGGGGATGTAGAGCAGCTGGGTGTATTCGCTGCGGCCTTCCACGCGGTTGTGGGTGTAGGCCAGCGGGGCCTCGCTGTCGTAAGAGATCTGCTTGTAGAACTCCTCGTACTGCTCTTGCGTGATGTCGCTCTTGCTGCGGGTCCACAGGGCCGAGGCCTTGTTGACGCTTTCCCACTGGTCGGTGAGCTTTTGCTCGCCCTTCTCGGCGTCCCACTCCTCCTTGCGCATCAGGATGGGCAGGGAGATGTGGTCGGAGTACTTGCTGATGATGGACTTCAGGCGCCAGGTCTTGAGGAACTCCTCTTCGCCCTCGCGCAGGTGCAGGATCACATCCGTGCCGCGACCGGGCTTGGTGATGGTCTCGACCTCGAACTCGCCGGTGCCCTCGGAGCTCCAGCGCACGCCTTCCTCGGGCTTCAGCCCGGCGCGACGGCTTTCCACCGTGATGCGGTCCGCAACGATGAAGCCGGAGTAGAAGCCCACGCCGAACTGGCCGATGAGATTGGCGTCCTTCTTCTGGTCGCCCTCCAGACGGGCCATGAACTCGCGCGTGCCGCTCTTGGCGATGGTGCCCAGGTGCGCCACGGCCTCTTCGGCACTCATGCCGATGCCGTTGTCGCTGATGGTGAGGGTGCGGGCCTCGGCGTCGAAGCTGACGCGCACTTCCAGGTTGGGCGACTCTTCGTACAGCGCGGCGTTGTCCAGGGCCTCGAAACGCAGCTTGTCGCAGGCATCGGACGCGTTGGAGACCAGCTCGCGCAGGAAGATTTCCTTGTTGGAGTACAGCGAATGGGTGACCAGGTGCAGGATCTGCTTGACTTCGGCCTGGAAGGAATGGGTGTGCTTGTCCATGGCGTGAAAGGTTTGTCAGTGACGTCTGTGGATCTGTTGAATGGGCGGCACCCTCACCGTGCACCGCCGTGCGCAGGCCCAGTTGGGGCCGGCCCGGAAGATTTCAAGGGCCGGCAACGGCGCTCAAGGAAACGCAGGGCAGCGCCGCGTTTCCTTGCCCCTCGGAGGGCACGCGATGACGGACGCGGTGACGGACTCGGTGACGGGCCTAAGGGGCGCTCAGAACGACACGCTGAGCCGCGGCACGTCCACCCTGATCAAGGCCTTGCTGAGGGCACCCGAGGCCGCCCGAGCGAAATCTAGGCCGAAGGCCGGATCGCGCAAGGCCTGCGCCCCGACCGCCGCCGCCACGCCCAGCACCTTGTCGGCGATCAAGACCTTGCCCGAACCGCGCAGGGGCTCACAGCCATGTTTGACGAACTCCTCGTCCAGCCAGCGGCGCGCCGCATCGAAGCTGAGCACTTCGGCCGCGTCGACCGCCAGATGGACTTCCTCGCCGGAGCCGAACACGACCTGGACTTCACTGCGCATGGCTGGTGCCTCCTGTGCCCGGCATCCTAGCCCAGGGCCTTCAGCCGCGGGACGCCTTGACGGCTTCGGACAACACCTCCAGCACCGCCAGCGAATCGTCCCAGCCCAGGCAGGCATCGGTGATGCTCTTGCCGTATTCCAGCTTGGCAGGATCGTCCTTGCCGGGCGTGAACTTCTGGGCCCCGTCGTGCAGGTGGCTCTCCACCATCACGCCGAAAATCTGGGTGCTGCCCGCACTCACCTGGGCCGCGATGTCGCGGGCCACTTCCAGCTGGCGCAGATGCTGCTTGGAGCTGTTGGCATGCGAGCAATCGACCATCAGGCTGGCTTCCAGCTTGGCCGCCGTCAGTTCCTTGCACGCGGCTGCCACGCTCTCGGCGTCGTAGTTGGGCGCCTTGCCGCCGCGCAGGATGACGTGGCAGTCCTTGTTGCCCTTGGTCTCGACGATGGCCACCTGGCCGTTCTTGTGGACCGAGAGGAAATGGTGCGGACGGGCCGCGGCCTGGATGGCGTCGGTCGCGATCTTGATGTTGCCGTCCGTCCCATTCTTGAAACCGATGGGCGCCGACAGGCCGGACGCCAGCTCGCGGTGCACCTGGCTTTCCGTGGTGCGCGCCCCGATGGCGCCCCAGGAGATCAGGTCGCCGATGTACTGCGGCGAGATCACGTCCAGGAACTCCACCGCGGCCGGCAGCCCCAGGCGGTTGATCTCCAGCAAGAGCTGGCGGGCGATGCGCAGGCCCTCGTCGATGCGGTAGCTCTCGTCCAGGTAGGGGTCGTTGATCAGGCCCTTCCAGCCCACGGTGGTGCGCGGCTTCTCGAAGTAGACGCGCATCACGATCTCCAGCGTGTCGGCGTACTTCTGGCGCTCGACCACCAGGCGGCGGGCGTACTCCAGCGCCGCGGCCGGGTCGTGGATGGAGCAGGGGCCGATGATGACCAGCAACCGATCGTCCTTGCGCTGCATGATGCGGCGGATGGTCTGGCGCGTGCCCACCACCAGGCGCTCCATGGGCGTGCCGCTGATGGGGAAGAAGCGGATCAGATGCTCGGGCGGCGGCAGTGGCGTGATGTCGCGGATGCGCTCGTCGTCGGTCTGGCTGGTCTTGTCCTGCGGCGAGTACCAGCGCTCCGCCTGGTGCGAGGCAGACGAGGACGGGCTAGCGGTCTTGGCGTTCATGGTCAGGCTTTCAGAGTTTTGGAGACCGACGCAGCAAAGGCGAAAAAAAACCGCCGGGGGAGGCCCGGCGGTTTCTTGGAGATTCTTTGCGTGTCTGGTGGGTTACGCGTTCGCCTCTCCTCCGCCGGTGCGGTGCGAGAACCAAAAGAAGGCAAAGTAAAACTTCGGCGAGTGCATGGTGGCGAATACTGCCTGCAGCGGCGCTGCGGCGTCAAGCCCGCGCTTGTTGTCTCGCGGCTGCAATTTGCGGCGGCTCAAGGCAGGCAAGACCTTGGGACTGCCTTGGGACTGGGCGTCGGAACAGGAGTCAAAACAGGCGGCCGCAAAGCCGCCAGGCACGGAATCCTGCGCCCGCGGAATCAAGCCGTGCCGCCAACGGTCAGGCCATCAATGCGCAGGGTCGGCTGGCCCACACCCACGGGCACGCTCTGGCCGTCCTTGCCGCAGACGCCCACGCCGGTGTCCAGGGCCATGTCATTGCCGATCATGCTGACGCGGGTCAGCGCGTCCGGGCCATTGCCGATGATGGTCGCGCCCTTGACCGGGTACTGGATCTTGCCCTTCTCGACCCAGAAAGCCTCGCTTGCCGAGAAAACGAACTTGCCGCTGGTGATGTCGACCTGGCCGCCGCCGAAGTTGGTGGCGTAAAGGCCCTTGTCGATGCTGGCGATGATCTCGGCCGGATCCTTGTCTCCGCCCAGCATGTAGGTGTTGGTCATGCGCGGCATGGGCAGGTGGGCGTAGCTCTCGCGGCGGCCGTTGCCGGTGGCGGCCACCTTCATCAGGCGCGCATTCATGGCGTCCTGGATGTAACCCTTGAGGATGCCGTCCTCGATCAGCACATTGGCCTGCGAGGGATGGCCTTCGTCGTCCACATTGAGCGAGCCGCGGCGGTCGGGCAAGGTGCCGTCGTCCAGCACCGTGACGCCCTTGGCGGCCACGCGCTGGCCGATGCGCCCGGCGAAAGCGCTGGAGCCCTTGCGGTTGAAGTCGCCCTCCAGGCCATGGCCGACGGCTTCATGCAGCAGCACGCCGGGCCAGCCCGGGCCCAGAACCACGGTCATCTCGCCGGCCGGCGCGGGACGGGACTCCAGGTTGGTCAACGCCGCCTTGACGGCGTCCTCGGCGTACGAAGCCATCATCTCGTCGGTGAAATAGGCCAGACCGAAGCGCCCGCCACCGCCGCCGGTGCCCATCTCGCGACGATCCCCCTGCTCGGCGATCACGGTGATGGACAGGCGCACCAGCGGGCGGACGTCAGCGGCCAGCGTGCCATCGGCGCGGGCGATCAGCACCACGTCATGCTCGGCAGCCAGGCCGGCCATCACCTGCACGATGCGAGGATCCTTGGCACGCGCCATGCGCTCGGCGCGTTCCAGCAGGGCCACCTTCTCGGCGCTGTCCAGGCTGGCGATGGGGTCGGCGTCACCATACAGCGAGCGGCTGGCGGCGATCACCGGCTCGCCCGGCACCTTCACCCGGCGGCTCTGGCCAGCTGCGGCGATGGTGCGCACGGTGCGGGCGGCGTCCAGCAGCGCGTTCTCGGAGATGTCATCCGAATAGGCAAAGGCGGTCTTCTCGCCGCACACGGCGCGCACGCCCACACCCTGGTCGATGGAGAAGCTGCCACTCTTGACGATGCCCTCCTCCAGGCTCCAGCCCTCGGCGCGGGTGGTCTGGAAGTACAGGTCCGCGTCATCGACACGATGCTCGGTGATCAGCCGCAAGGCCTTGGCGAGCGTCGCCTCGGTGAGGCCGAAGGGTTCCAGCAGCTGGCTGCGGGCGGTCGCCAGACGGGCGATGGTGGGTTCGCGCGAAATCATGCAGACCATTGTAGGAGCGCAGCCCACACCCTCCCCCATGCGGGCTTTCACCCCTTCTACCGATGCTTTTTTGGACGCGCGGCGGCATGCTGCGCTTTCACCGTTCTTTACACGAGGTCTGTCACCGCCGGCGCAGGGGCCGGCGTTGTCTCCTCACAGCCGGCGCGGTGCCGGTGACACCCCTGAACCGCAACCCACCTACGGAGTGACACGATGAGCTTCTCGACCTCGATGACCCGCCTGATCACCATCCTCGCCCTCGGCAGCGCCGCCGCCCTGAGTGTCCAGGCCCAGGAGCCTACGACGCCGGCCACGCCCCGCGTCGACCAGCGCGAAGCCAAGCAGCAGGCCCGCATCGCCCAGGGCGCCGCCTCCGGCAGCCTGACCGCCCGCGAGACCCAGCGCCTGGAGCGCGAGCAGGGTCGCATCAACCAGGCCGAAGCCAACGCCAAGGCCGACGGCACCGTCACCAAGCATGAGCGCCGCCGCCTGCACCGCATGCAGGATGCCGCCAACAAGGACATCCACCACGCCAAGCACAACGCCAAGGGCGCCAGCGCGCCGGGCAACTGAGCCAGGCTTCCGTCGATCGCATGACCGCGGCATTGCCCCATAGCCCCATAGCCGCATTGCCCCATAGCCGCATTGCCCCATTGCCGCAGCGCGACCGCACGGCGCTGCGGTCGTGCTGGCACCAAGCGCGCTCGTGATGACCGCCCAGCCCCCTGAACCTTCAGGCCCCGGCGGCCTTCTTCATCTGCAGCGCGGCGTCATACAAGGCGTTGCGCGGCAGGCCGCTGAGGTCGGTCGCGATCTGCACGGCCTGCTTGAGCGGCAGCTCCTGCAGCAGCCGCTCCAGCATGCGGACCACCTCGGGCGGCAAGGCCTCACTGGCCGCCTGGGCCGGCTCGGCGTGCAGCACAAGCACAAACTCACCGCGCTCGCGCTGCGGATCCGCCGCCAGCCAGGCGGGCATGCCGGCGGCCGGCCCGGTGTGCACCGTCTCGAATTGCTTGGTGAGCTCGCGGCAGACGCTGACCGTCTGCGCTGGGGCCAGCTCGGCCAGCAGCTCCAGCAGGTTCGCGATGCGGTGCGGTGCCTCGAAGAGCACCTGGCTCTGCACCGAGCCCAGCAAGGCCTGCAAACGCGTGCGGCGCTCCTGCCCCTTGGGCGGCAGGAAGCCGGCGAAGGCAAAGCCCTGGGCCCGCGCATCACCCGCAGCGCTCAGGGCCGTCACGACCGCAGACGGCCCCGGCAGCGGCATCACGCGCAGGCCGGCCTGCTGAGCGGCGGCAACCAGCACCGCACCCGGGTCGGACACCGCCGGAGTGCCGGCGTCAGACACATAGGCGATGCGCTCGCCCGCCTGCAGCCGCGTCACCAGCGCGGCCGATGCCGACTGCTCGTTGTGCTGATGCAGGCTCAGCAGGGGCTTGTGCAGGCCCAGGTGGTGCAGCAGCTGACCACTGACGCGCGTGTCCTCGCAGGCCACGGCGTCGACCAGCGCGAGCACATGCAGGCTGCGCAGGCTGACATCCGCCAAATTGCCGATGGGCGTGGGCACCAGGTAGAGGGTGGCGGTCGGATACTGCTGGCCACCGGCGGCCGCCTGGGCGACCTGCATCAGCAAAGAGGCATCGATGTTCAAGTGGAGCGCCTTCAAGTCGGGGCCGCCCCTGGATGGCGGCGGCGAAAGCCGTCAGGCACGCGGCGCAGAGGCCGAGCAGCAGGCGCTGCGGCATCTGCAAGCGCAGGGCATGCGGCTGCTGGAGCGCAATTATCGGGTGGCCCGCGGCCCGCATGCCCCGGGTGGCGAGATCGATCTCATCCTGCAGGACCGCGGCGGCTGCCTGATCTTCGTCGAGGTGCGCGCCAGACGCTCGCCCACGCATGGCGGCGCCGCCGCCTCCATCGGGCTCGGCAA
Source organism: Burkholderiaceae bacterium (assembly GCA_041913905.1). Taxonomy (GTDB): domain Bacteria; phylum Pseudomonadota; class Gammaproteobacteria; order Burkholderiales; family Burkholderiaceae_C; genus Roseateles_B. The sequence continues at coordinate 139,066 of JAYSEK010000009.1, forward strand.
GCGTCGCCGCATCCTCTACGCCGCCCAGCACTACCTGCTGCGCTTTCGCCAGCCGCCGCCCTGCCGCTTCGACGTCATTGCCATCGATGGCTCCCAGCTTTGCTGGCTGCCGGGCGCCTTCGATGCGGGCTAACCCGCAGCCGCACGGCGGCTGGCTTATCATTCGCGCCAATGCTTGAGCAACGCATCCAACAACAGTTCTTCGAGAGCGCCGACCTGCTCTACCAGGTCGCCGAACCGCTTTCGCGCCCCATGGCCCTGGCCGCGCAGATGCTGGTGGACGGCATCACGGGCGGAGGCCGCCTGCTGTGCGCAGGCGCCGGCCTGGCCGCACAGGATGCCGGCTACCTGGCCGCGCTGCTGACCGGCCGCTTCGAACAGGAGCGCCCCGGACTCGCTGCCATCGCCATCAACGCCCTGCTGCACCAAGGGCCGGGGCCGCTGGACGAGCCCGCCGCTCTGGCACGCCAGATCCAGACCCTGGGCCATCCCGGCGACCTGCTGCTGCTGATCGACAACCCGAGCGGGAGCGGCAACGCACTGGTGCCGCTGCTGGATGCAGCCCACGCCCAGGACATGAGCGTGGTGCTGCTCAGCGGCAGCCAGGACGAAGCCCTGCGCGCAGCCTTGCTCGACACCGACGTCCATCTGCGCCTGCCGCACAGCCGCTTTGCCCGCGTGGCCGAGGCCTATCGCCTGCTCTGCCATTGCCTGTGCGACGCGATCGATGCCCAGCTGCTGGGCATCGAGGAATGACTTTTTGCTGATCCGGTCGCGGCTGATCGAATCAAGACCTGACCCCAAGGCTGAATCTATGCAAGCGAAACCCTCGCGCCCGCTGCGCGCCCTTTCCGTCCTGTCCCTGGCCGCTGCGCTGGGCAGCGGCCTGCTGACCGCCTGCGCGCCCTTGGTGGTGGGCGGCATGGTCGGCACGGCCCTGGTGGCCACCGACCGCCGCACCTCGGGCACCCAGGTGGAGGACCAGGGCATCGAGCTCAAGGCCGCCAAGCGCCTGGCCGACAAGCTGGGCGACCGCGTCCACATCAATGTCAACAGCTACAACCGCTTGGTGCTGCTGACGGGCGAGACCCGCAATGACGAGGACAAGGCCGAGGCCGAACGCATCGTCGCCGAGGTGGAGAACGTCAATCGCGTGGTCAATGAGTTGCAGGTGGGCTTCATCAGTTCCCTGAGCTCGCGCTCAAGCGACGTTCTGCTGGCCGGCAAGATCAAGGCCAGCCTGGTCGACGCCCGCGACCTGATCTCCAACGCCTTCTATGTGGTGGTGGAGCGCGGCGAGGTCTTCATGATGGGCCGCGTCACGGAACGCGAGGCCAACCGCGCCACGGACATCGCCCGCGGCGTGTCCGGCGTCAAGAAGGTGGTACGGCTGTTCGAGATCATTTCCGAAGAGGAACTGGCCCGCACAGCACCCAAGCCCCCGAAGCCTAATGAGGCAAGATGAGGCCCAGTAGGCCGATTGGGTGGGCCGGCGGCTCGGTGAACTGACTTGGGGGACGACCCGGCGCTCAGCCCGAAACAGCCCCGCATTGGGCCCGATCGTTTGCGGTCTTGCCGACCGCGCTGCGGCGTCGCTGACGCCACTGGCGCCTGACCCGACGCTCGCTCAGCGCAGGCGCTTGATTAGGCTGGAGGTGTCCCAGCGGCCACCGCCCATGCCTTGCACGTCGGCGTAGAACTGGTCCACCAGGGCCGTCACCGGCAGCTTGGCGCCGTTGCGGCGGGCTTCGTCCAGCACCAGGCCGAGATCCTTGCGCATCCAGTCCACGGCAAAGCCGAAGTTGAACTGGTCATCGACCATGGTCTTGCCGCGGTTGTCCATCTGCCAGCTTTGGGCCGCGCCCTTGCCGATGACGTCCAGCACCAGCTTCATGTCCAGGCCCGCGCGGCCACCGAAAGCAATGGCCTCAGCCAGGCCCTGAACCAGGCCGGCGATGCAGATCTGGTTGACCATCTTGGCCAGCTGACCAGCGCCCGGCTCACCCACGCGGGTCACGGCGCGGGAGAAGGCCAGCGCCACCGGCTTCATGGCCTCGAAAGGGTCGACGTCGCCACCGCACATCACCGTCAGCTGCCCATTGACCGCTCCGGCCTGTCCACCCGACACCGGCGCATCGACGAAATGCAGGCCGCGTGCCCTCGCCTCGCCATGCATCTCGCGCGCCACCTCGGCCGAGGCCGTGGTGTGGTCCACGAGGGTCGCGCCGGGCCTCATGCCGGCGAAGGTGCCCGCAGCGCCCAGCAGCACGCTGCGCAGGTCATCGTCATTGCCCACGCAGACGAACACGATGTCGGCGTCACGCGCAGCTTCGGCGGGTGTCGGGGCCGAGGCTCCGCCGAATTCCTGCACCCAGGCCTGGGCCTTGGCAGCGCTGCGGTTGTAGACCGTCACCGCATGACCGGCTCGCGCCAGGTGGCCGGCCATGGGCAGGCCCATCACGCCAAGTCCGATGAAGGCGACGCGCCGGGGCGTCGTGGATTCGTAGCTGCGCGAGGTGTTGATGCTGTCGGCCATGTCGAGCGGATTCGGGAATGGGATCAGAGGATGGTGAGATGTTCGGTGCCCTGGCTCAGCTCGCCGCTGCGGGCGCGCTCGCTGTTGAGCTTGATCTGCAGGCGCAGGTCGTTGACGGAATCGGCGTTGCGCAGGGCGTCCTCGTAGTTGACGCGTCCGAACTCGAAGAGATCGAACAGGGCCTGGTCGAAGGTCTGCATGCCCAGCTCGCGCGAGCGCTTCATGACCTCCTTGATCTCGCCCACCTCGCCCTTGAAGATCATGTCCGAGATCAGCGGCGTGTTGAGCAGGATCTCCACCGCGGCGATGCGGCCCTTGCCCTCGCGGCGGGGCAGCAGGCGCTGGGAGACGATGGCGCGCAGGTTCAGCGAGAGATCCATCAGCAGCTGCGCGCGGCGCTCCTCGGGGAAGAAGTTGATGATGCGGTCCAGCGCCTGGTTGGCACTGTTGGCGTGCAGCGTGGCCATGCACAGGTGCCCGGTCTCGGCGAAGGCCACCGCATGCTCCATGGTCTCGCGGTCGCGGATTTCGCCCATCAGGATCACGTCCGGCGCCTGGCGCAGCGTGTTCTTCAGCGCGATGTCCCAGTTGTCGGTGTCCAGGCCCAGCTCGCGCTGGCTGACGATGCAGTTCTTGTGCGGATGCACGAACTCCACCGGGTCTTCGATGGTGATGATGTGGCCGTAGGTGCTTTCGTTGCGATGGTCGATCATCGCCGCCAGCGTCGTGCTCTTGCCCGAGCCCGTGGCGCCCACCACGATCACGAGGCCGCGCTTGGTCAGCACCACGTCCTTGAGGATGGGCGGCAGGTCCAGCGCCTCGATGGTCGGCAGGTTCTGCGGAATGGTCCGCAGCACCAGCGCGACCTGCCCCTGCTGCAGGTAGGCGTTGACGCGAAAACGCCCAATGCCCTGCGGCGAGATCGCGAAGTTGCACTCCTTGTGCCTCTCGAACTCGGCCGCCTGCTTGTCGTTCATGATGGAACGCGCCAGCTGTAGCGTGTGCTGGCCCGTCAGGGGCTGGGGCGAGACCTTGGTGACCTTGCCGTCCACCTTGATCGCCGGCGGGAAGTCGGCCGTCAGGAACAGGTCAGAGCCCTTGCGGGAGACCATCAGACGCAGCAGGTCATTGATGAATTTCGAGGCCTGATCGCGTTCCATGCTGGGGTGTCCTTCCATGCCCTCCAGGGGCCAAAGCGGCGCGCATCTTGCAACAGGATGCGCGGCTCAGGGGTGACGGAATGTCTCGCGTCGCCTGCGTGTGTCATGCCTTCCGGCCAAAGCCTTCCGATCCGTCGGGCACTCCCCTCCGGATTTTCATCCAGGGAAGTTTTCCGGGAACTTGGCCTTGGCCCGGGCCTCGGCCGGCGAGATCACATTGCGGCGGACCAGGTCGGTGAGGTTCTGGTCCAGGGTCTGCATGCCCTGCGAGTTGCCGGTCTGGATGGCGGAGTACATCTGGGCCACCTTGTTCTCGCGGATGAGGTTGCGCACGGCCGAGGTGCCCAGCATGATCTCGTGCGCCGCCACGCGGCCGCTGCCGTCCTTGAGCTTGCACAGGGTCTGTGAAATCACCGCGACCAGGGACTCCGACACCATGGCCCGCACCATCTCCTTTTCCGCCGCGGGGAACACGTCCACGATACGGTCGATGGTCTTGGCTGCCGAACTGGTGTGCAGGGTGCCGAAGACCAGGTGGCCCGTTTCGGCCGCGGTCAGCGCGAGGCGGATGGTTTCCAGATCGCGCATTTCACCGACCAGCACGGCGTCCGGGTCTTCGCGCAGCGCCGAGCGCAGGGCGTTGGCGAAACTCAAGGTATGCGGGCCGACCTCGCGCTGGTTGATCAGGCACTTCTTGGATTCATGCACGAACTCGATCGGGTCCTCGATGGTGAGGATGTGGCCGTACTCGTTCTCGTTGAGGTGGTTGACCATGCCGGCCAGCGTGGTGGATTTGCCCGAACCCGTGGGCCCCGTCACCAGCACCAGGCCACGCGGCTTCAGCGCCAGATCGGCGAAGACCTTGGGCGCATTGAGCTGCTCCAGGGTCAGGATCTTGGAGGGAATGGTCCGGAACACGGCGCCCGCGCCGCGGTTCTGGTTGAAGGCATTGACCCGGAAGCGCGCCAGGCCCTGGATCTCGAAGGAGAAATCGCACTCCAGCGTTTCCTCGTAGGCCTTGCGCTGGGCATCGTTCATGATGTCGTACACCATGTCGTGCACCTGGCGGTGTTCCAGCGCCTCGACGTTGATGCGGCGCACATCCCCATGCACCCGGATCATGGGCGGCAGCCCGGCGGAGAGGTGAAGATCGGAGGCCTTGTTCTTGACCGAGAATGCCAGCAGTTGTGTGATGTCCATGGTGTGGGCGAATAGCGTGGGCCATTATGGCGACGATCAAAGAGAACATTCAAGAAGTGCGCCGCCGGCTTGCCAATGCTTGCAAGGAGGCCGGCCGCAGCCCGGAGCAGGTCCAGCTGCTGGTGGTCAGCAAGACCTTTGACGCCGCGGCCGTGCGCGAGGCCTACGCCGCCGGCGAGCACGCATTCGGTGAGAACTATGTGCAGGAAGCGCTCGACAAGATCGGAACCCTGGCCGACCTGCGATCCGGCATCGAGTGGCACCTGATCGGACCGCTGCAGAGCAACAAGACGCGCGTCGTCGCCGAGTCCTTCGACTGGGTGCACAGCGTGGACCGGCTCAAGATCGCGCAGCGGCTGTCGGAGCAGCGCCCCGAGGGTTTGCCGCCGCTGCAGATCTGCCTGCAGGTCAACATCAGCGGCGAGGCCAGCAAGAGCGGCCTGGCGCCACAGGACGTGCCCGCACTGGCTGCGCAGATCGCCGCGCTGCCACGGCTGAAGCTGCGCGGGCTGATGGCCATCCCCGAACCCGCGGCCGAGCTGCAGGTCCAGCGCCGGCCTCATCGGCAGTTGGCCCTCTTGCTCAGAGCCCTGCAGGACCAGGGCCTGGCCATGGACACGCTCAGCATGGGCATGAGCGCCGATATGGAGGCCGCCGTGCTGGAAGGCGCCACCATGGTGCGCGTGGGCTCGGCCATCTTCGGCTCGCGGCCGGGCAAGGCGTGATGACGGCTGCGCCGACAGACGAGGTAGCACCGCCGCCACCTTCGCCAGCGATGGCCGCAGCCCGCTGGCGGCTCTGACCAACGGCATGGGCACAAACCCGTAGCCATCGGGCCTGGCGGCCTCGACGGCGTCAAGCAGGCATCGTCTTGCGCTGTGTTGGCGCGGATTCGTTCACGCCCCTGCCCGCTTGCCGTGATCCAAACAGCGGCCCAGCGCAGACACTTCGCGCTGCCGTTTTTCCAGGCCATCCCTCGGGTGAGGGATCGGACCTCGGCGACCGAGACCTCTGTCACACCGCATGGCGTTCAAGGCCGGGGCGATCCCGCGATGGATGCCATGCCCATGCCCGTCAACACCCGGAGCCACGCGCCGGACTACCCGGCGCTGCAGGTGCAGAACTCGGCCTGAATCGATGTTTCTGAGGACTCCTGATGCAATTCCTGTCCCAATTGCGCATCGGTCAGCGTCTGGCCGTGAGCTACGCCCTGCTGATCCTGCTGCTGCTGGCCATCGGCGCCTATGGTGCCGCCAATGCCAACCACCTGGCCAAGGACCTGGACCGAACCGCCAATTCAAGCCTGGTCAAGATCGCCACCGCCAATGCATTGGAGAGCGACGTCAACATCATTGCCCGCGCCTCGCGGGACCTGCTGCTGCTGGATGAGGCCCGTCAGATCAAGAAGCAGAAGGCCGCCATCGACGGTGCCATGCAGGAGCTGGACAAGCATCTGGGCGAGCTGCAGGCCATGGTCGACGACGAGAAGGAGCGCGACATCGTGGGCCTGGTGAAGGAGCGCCAGGGCCGCTTCCTGGCCTCGGTAGCCAAGTTCCTCAAGATCCAGGCCGACGGCAGCCCCGACGAGGCCCGGGAAAGCCTGATCACCGACGTGCGCCCGACGCAGCAGGCTTACCAGGAAGGCCTCAAGAACCTGGTCGAATCCAAGTTTGAAAGCGCCCGCTCGCTGGCCGAGTCCGGCTCCGCGCTGGCCAGCCGCTCGGTCCTCATCACCGGGGTGCTGGTGCTCGTGGCCGTGCTGATCGGCGGCGGCGGCGGCGTGGCCATTTCGCGCTCCATCATCGTGCCGGCACGCCAGGCCAAGGACGCCGCGCAGGCCATCAGCGCCGGCGACCTGTCCTATCGCATCCAGGCCAGCGGCCATGACGAACTGGGCCAGATGCTGCATGCCATGAAGGACATGCAGGAAGCCCTGTCCGGCGTGGTGAGCAGCGTGTCCGAAGCCGCCAGCGAGGTGGCGCAAAACTCCAGCGCCATCGCCAACAGCAATGGCAATCTGTCGGACCGCACCGCGCGCTCGGCGGCCAGCCTGCAGAACACCGCCGCCTCGGTCGAGCAGATCGCCGCCAACCTCACCGGCGCCAGCGAACTGACCCGCAAGGCGGCCGGCATCGCCGGCAAGGCTCGCCAGTCGGCCTCTGCAGGCGGCAACGTCGTGGCCCAGGTGGTCTCCACGATGGAGGAAATCAGCACCAGCTCCAAGAAGATCGGCGACATCATCGGCGTGATCGACGGCATCGCCTTCCAGACCAACATCCTGGCGCTGAACGCCGCGGTGGAAGCCGCCCGTGCCGGCGACCACGGCAAGGGCTTCGCGGTGGTGGCCTCCGAGGTACGTGCGCTCGCCTCTCGCAGCGCTCAGGCCGCCAAGGAGATCAAGGTGCTGATCCAGGAGTCCTCGGTCAAGGTCGAGAACGGCACGGCCCTGGTCAACAACGCCGGCGCCACCATTCGCAGCGTGGTCGACGAAGTCAACAACATGGGCCAGCTGATCGAGGAGATCTCGCACTCGGCCCAGGAACAGGCCGCCGGCGTGGGCGTGGTCAACGGCGCCATGAACGAGCTGGACCGCGCCACGCAGCAGAACTCCACGCTGGTCGACGAGCTCAGCCGCTCCACCGAAGCCCTGCGCGACAGCTCCAGCCGCCTGCTGGACGCCGTGGGCTTCTTCCGCGCCTGAAGCAGTCCGCCCACGTCAGTACTTTTGTTCCCCGCTTTGTCCCTTAGCAGTAGCTTTCCAGAGACCTCTATGAAGAAGAATACCCTCTCCTACAGCGCCAAGTTCCTGCCCGCCGTCGCCGCCTTGCTGCTGGCTTTCGGTGCCCAGGCCACGCCCAAGTTGATCAAGAAGGTCGCCCCCGAGTTCCCCCGTGAAGCCGCCCAGAAGGGCATCAGCACCGGCTCCGTCAAGGCCAAGCTCAACATCGAGGCCGACGGCAAGGTGTCCAGCGTGGACATCGTCGAAGCCGAGCCGCGCCGCGTCTTCGACCGCGCCGTGACCACCGCACTGATGGACTGGCGCTTCGAGGCCGGCGGCGAAAAGCAGACCCACGAGGTCAAGCTGGTGTTCAAGAACGACGACTGAGCCCTCGTTACCATCTCGCCAAGACCAAGGCCCTCGATCGCTCGAGGGCCTTTTGCTTGGGTGGCTTCAGCGATCGGCATAGGGGGCCTCCATTTGGAGGCGCCCCTGCCACACCACCCGGCAT
>JAYSEK010000010.1:0-144208 GCA_041913905.1 Burkholderiaceae bacterium
TCGCGACCTCAACCTTGGCAAGGTTGCGCTCTACCAACTGAGCTATTCCCGCATGTCATTCTGGAGGCGCGGTCCGGAGTCGAACCGGACTAACCGGATTTGCAATCCGGGGCATAACCGCTTTGCTACCGCGCCATCACAATCCACGGCAAGGTCCTTGGTGATGACCTTGACGAAAAAGGGAAGCCGGGGCCTCCCTTTAAAAATCGCTTCCGAAATCCTGGAGCGGGAAACGAGGCTCGAACTCGCGACCTCAACCTTGGCAAGGTTGCGCTCTACCAACTGAGCTATTCCCGCATGGATCCGTATGGATTCAACACACGTTTGAGAAAACTGCCTCCAAGACTTTCGCCTTGTTTTCAGTGTCGCACCGTTTGCGCTGAAGCTCACATTATAGACAGAATTTCATGACTCGCGCAAGAGATGCGCGAGTCATTTCATCAAGGTCTCAATGCTTGATGGCTTCACCGGCAGATGCCGGCTTGGCAGCCTCTTCGGCGGCCTTGGCCGGCACCGCTTCCTCTTCAGGCAGCGGCTTGGGTGCGGACTCGAGGGCCACTTCCAGCACGCGCTCGATCCAGCGCACCGGCACGATCTCCAGCTGGTTCTTGACGTTCTCCGGGATGTCCTGCAGATCCTTGACGTTCTCTTCCGGAATCATCACGGTCTTGATGCCGCCGCGGTGCGCCGCCAACAGCTTCTCCTTCAGGCCACCGATGGCCGTCACCTCACCGCGCAGCGTGATCTCGCCAGTCATCGCCACATCGGCGCGCACTGGAATGCCGGTCAGGGCCGAGACGAAGGCCGTGGTCATGGCGATGCCGGCGCTGGGGCCGTCCTTGGGCGTGGCGCCATCGGGCACGTGCACGTGCACGTCGCGCTTCTCGAAGAGCTCGTCCTTGATGCCCAGGCGGCTGGCGCGCGAACGCACCACCGTGCGGGCGGCCTCGACGGACTCCTTCATCACGTCGCCCAGCGAGCCGGTGCGGATGATGTTGCCCTTGCCCGGCATCGCCGTGGCTTCGATGGTGAGCAGGTCGCCGCCCACTTCCGTCCAGGCCAGACCGACCACCTGGCCGACCTGATTGGTCTTCTCGGCGCGGCCGAAGTCGTACTTGCGCACCCCCAGGAAGTCGTGGAGGTTGTCCTCGGTGACCACCACCTGGCCTTCGTAGGTCTTGAGCTGGTGCCCCTTGACCACCTTGCGGCAGATCTTGGAGATCTCGCGCTCCAGCGAACGCACGCCGGCCTCGCGGGTGTAGTAGCGGATCACGCCGCGGATCGCGGATTCGGCGACCTCCAGCTCTTCGTCCTTGACGCCGTTGTTGCCGCGCTGCTTGGGCAGCAGGTAGCGCTGGGCGATGCTGACCTTCTCGTCCTCGGTGTAGCCCGACAGGCGGATCACCTCCATCCGGTCCAGCAGGGCCGGCGGGATGTTCAGCGAGTTGGACGTGGCCACAAACATGACGTCCGAGAGGTCGAAGTCCACCTCGATGTAGTGATCGGCGAAGGTGTGGTTCTGCTCGGGATCCAGCACCTCCAGCAGGGCCGAGGACGGATCGCCGCGGAAGTCCATGCCCAGCTTGTCGATCTCGTCCAGCAGGAACAGCGGATTGCGCGTACCCACCTTGGAGAGCGACTGCAGCACCTTGCCCGGCATGGAGCCGATATAGGTGCGGCGGTGACCACGGATCTCGGCCTCGTCACGCACACCGCCCAGCGCCATGCGCACGAACTTGCGCCCCGTGGCACGGGCCACGGACTGGCCCAGCGAGGTCTTGCCCACGCCAGGAGGGCCGACCAGGCACAGGATGGGCGCCTTGACCTTGTCCACGCGCTGCTGAACCGCGAGGTACTCAAGGATGCGTTCCTTGACCTTGTCGAGACCGAAATGGTCCTCGTTCAGCACCGACTCGGCAAAGGCCAGGTCGTGCTTGATCTTGGTCTTCTTGCTCCAGGGCAGGTTGACCAGGGTGTCGATGTAGTTGCGCACCACGGTGGCCTCGGCCGACATGGGCGACATCAGCTTGAGCTTCTTCAGCTCGCCCTCGGCCTTCTTGCGGGCCTCCTTGGGCATGCGGGCGGCCTGGATGCGCTTTTCCAGCTCTTCCATGTCGGCGCCTTCTTCGCCGTCGCCCAGCTCCTTCTGGATGGCCTTGACCTGCTCGTTGAGGTAGTACTCGCGCTGGCTCTTTTCCATCTGGCGCTTGACGCGGCCGCGGATGCGCTTTTCCACCTGCAGGATGTCGACCTCGTGCTCCAGCAGGTCCAGCAGCTTCTCCAGGCGCTTGGCCACGTCGGCCAGGTCCAGCACGGACTGCTTGGCGTCGAGCTTGAGCGGCAGGTGCGCGGCAATGGTGTCGGCCAGGCGGCCGGCATCATCGATGCCTGCGATGGAGGTGAGGATCTCCGGCGGGATCTTCTTGTTGAGTTTGACGTACTGGTCAAACTGCTGGGTCACGGCACGGCGCAGCGCCTCCACCTCGGGCGCCAGGGTGGCCTCGGGCGGAATGGGCGTGACCTCGGCAACGAAATGCTCTTCAGTCTCGCTGATGCTGTTGGTGGTGGCACGCTGCAGGCCCTCGACCAGCACCTTGACCGTGCCATCGGGCAGCTTGAGCATCTGCAGGATGCTGGAGACGCAGCCGACCTCGAACATGTCGTCGGCCTTGGGTTCGTCCTTGCCGGCAGCCTTCTGGGCCACGAGCATGATCTGGCGGCCGGCGTCCATCGCAGCTTCGAGGGCCTTGATGGATTTGGGACGCCCAACGAACAGTGGGATCACCATGTGCGGGAACACCACCACATCGCGCAGCGGCAGCAGCGGCAGGGTGATGGGTTCTGCAGGCAGGATGGCATGACCGGACATAGAAACCTCTCTTTCTCAGGCCCATCTGGGGCCCGAGGGCCTGATTGCAAGACGGGGCTGGCGCCCTCTTTTCGCCATCAAGCCAGTTGTGTGACTGCTGTGACGCGCGGGCGGCCCTAAGGCCGCCCTGAAAGCATGTGGACCGGTCAGGCGCTGGCCTTGGCCTGCTCGCGATAGACGAGCAGCGGCTTCGCGTCTTCCTCGATATTGTGTTCGTCCAGCACGACCTTGGCCACGCCATCCAGAGCCGGCAGTTCGAACATCGTGTCGATCAGCGAATGTTCCATGATGGAGCGCAAACCGCGAGCGCCGGTCTTGCGGGCCAGTGCCTTGCGTGCGATGGCACCCAGCGCCGAGGAACGGATTTCCAGTTCAACGCCATCCATGGCGAACAGCTGCTGGTACTGCTTGACCAGGGCGTTCTTGGGCTCGGTCAGGATCTGGATCAGCGCGTCCTCGGTCAGCTCACCCAGCGTGGCGACCACCGGCAGGCGGCCGACCAGTTCGGGGATCAGGCCGAACTTGATCAGATCCTCAGGCTCGACCTCGCGGAAGAGTTCCGAGACCTTGCGCTCGGACTTGCTCTTGACCGTGGCACCAAAACCGATGCCAGACTTCTCCGAACGGTTCTGGATGACTTTTTCCAGGCCATCGAAGGCGCCACCGCAGATGAACAGGATGTTGGTCGTGTCGATCTGCAGGAAGTCCTGGTTCGGATGCTTGCGCCCGCCCTGCGGAGGCACCGAGGCCATCGTGCCCTCGACCAGCTTCAGCAAGGCCTGCTGCACGCCCTCGCCCGACACGTCGCGGGTGATGGAGGGGTTGTCGGCCTTGCGCGAGATCTTGTCGATCTCGTCGATGTAGACGATGCCGCGCTGCGCCCGCTCGACGTCGTAATTGCAGTTCTGCAGCAGCTTCTGAATGATGTTCTCGACGTCCTCGCCCACGTAGCCGGCTTCGGTCAGCGTGGTGGCGTCGGCGATCACGAAGGGCACGTTGAGCAGGCGCGCCAGGGTCTGGGCGAGCAGGGTCTTGCCGGAGCCCGTGGGGCCGATCAGCAGGATGTTGCTCTTGGACAGCTCCACGTCGCCCTTGTTGTCCGCCATGTGGCGCAAGCGCTTGTAGTGGTTGTAAACCGCCACGGACAGCGTGCGCTTGGCGACATCCTGACCAATCACGTACTGGTCCAGGCTGGCCTTGATTTCACTCGGGACGGGCAGATCGGATTTGCTCGCGCGCGGTTGCGCGCCGTCGGCCGGCACTTCATCGCGGATGATGTCGTTGCACAGCTCGATGCACTCATCGCAAATGAATACCGACGGGCCAGCGATCAGCTTCTTGACCTCGTGCTGGCTCTTGCCGCAAAAGGAGCAATAGAGGACTTTCTCGCTGGAGTTGCCTTTTTTCTCGGCCATGGATCTGCTTTACGGTTCAGGTGGGAGACCTGTGCTGATGATAGTTCAAATGAAGAAAGGGCCCTTGGGCGGATAAGGACCCTCATCCGGCACCAGTTGGCAGCGGTGCCGTGTGCGTCATGCGGACACAAGGAGCGCCAGCGTTGGGCCGCACCCCATCATGCCGCATCGCGCTCAGGGGCGCTTCTCGATCACCTGGTCGATCAGGCCATAAGCCTGGGCTTCCGTGGCCGACATGAAGTAGTCGCGCTCGGTGTCGTTCTGGATCTTCTCCAGCGGCTGGCCGCTGCGTTCGGCCATGATGCGGTTGAGCTGCTCGCGGGTCTTGAGGATCTCGCGGGCGTGGATCTCGATGTCCGTGGCCTGGCCCTGGGCGCCGCCCAGCGGCTGGTGGATCATGATCTTGGAGTTGGGCAGGGCAAAGCGCTTGCCCTTGGCGCCGGCCGTCAGCAGGAAGGCGCCCATGCTCGCGGCCATGCCCATGCACAGGGTCGAGACCTCGGGCTTGATGAATTGCATGGTGTCGTAGATGGACATGCCGGCCGAGACGCTGCCGCCCGGGCTGTTGATGTAGAGCGAAATTTCCTTGTCCGGGTTCTCGCTCTCCAGGAACAGCAGCTGGGCCACCACCAGATTGGCGGTCGCGTCATTGACGGGGCCGACCAGGAAGACGATGCGCTCGCGCAGCAGGCGGCTGTAGATGTCGTAGGCGCGCTCGCCGCGGCCCGAAGTTTCGATGACGATGGGCACCAAGCCCAGATTGCTCGTTTCCAGCGCGCTCATGAAGGGTCCTTGCGGTTGGTTCTGCGGGTGAGTGTTCGGGTGATATGGGGACGGATTATGTCCCGGCAAGCGCGGCACTTCGGCCCTGGGGCTTCAATCGAACAACAGGTAGCGCCAGCCCTGGCCAGGCCAGCCCGCCGGGCGCAGCTGGGCTGCAAATGAAAAAGGCGCCGGCCTTGCGGCACGGCGCCCTTGGCAGCCCCGGACAGGCCGGGGACTTGCGCGCATCAGGCCTGGGCCATCAGCTCGTCGAAAGGCAGCGCCTTGTCCGTCACCTTGGCCTTGGCCAGCACGAAATCGGTCACGTTGTTCTCGATCACGATGGCTTCGACTTCAGCCAGACGCTGGCGGTCGCTCAGGTACCAGCGCACCACCTCGGCGGGCTTCTCGTAGCTCTGCGACAGCTCCTCGATGTGGGCTTGCAGCTGCTCGGGCTTGGCCTGCAGGTTGTTGGCGCGGACCAGCTCCGACACCACCAGGCCCAGGCGCACGCGGCGCTCAGCCTGGGCGGTGAACAGCTCAGCGGGGATCGGCGCCTTGTCGGCGTCCTTGATGCCGCGCTTCTTCAGGTCTTCGCGGGCGCCTTCGACCAGGCGCTCGGTCTCGCCGCTCACCAGGGCCTTGGGGATGTCCAGCTCGGCGGCAGCCACCAGGGCGTCCATCACGGCAGCCTTGTTGCGGGCCAGCACGCGGAACTTCACCTCGCGCTCGAGGTTCTTCTTGATGTCGGCGCGCAGGGCTTCGACAGTGGCGTCCTTGATGCCCAGGGACTTGGCAAAGGCCTCGTTCACTTCGGGCAGGTGCTGGGCTTCGATCTTCTTGACCGTCACCAGGAAGTCGGCTTCCTTGCCGGCCACATCCTTGCCGTGGTAGTCCTCGGGGAAGGCCAGCGGGAAGGTCTTGGACTCGCCAGCCTTCATGCCGCGCACCGCCTTCTCGAAGGCTTCGAGCATCTGGCCTTCGCCCAGCAGGAACTGGAAGCCTTCGGCCTTGCCGCCAGCGAAGGTCTCGCCGTCGATCTTGCCTTCGAAGTCGATGGTGACGCGGTCGCCGTCGGCGGCAGCTTCGGCAGCGGGACGCTGAGCGAAGGTGCGGCGCTGCTTGCGCAGGATCTCGACGGTCTTGTCGATGGCTTCCTCGGTCACTTCGCTGGAGACGCGCTCGACTTCAGCGGCGGCCAGATCACCGATCTTGACTTCCGGGTAGATCTCGAAGGTGGCGTCGAAAGCCAGCTGGCCTTCGGGCGCCTCGTCCTTCTGGGCGATGTTGGGCATGCCGGCAACGCGCAGCTGAGCCTCGTTGGCAGCGGCGGCGAAGGCCTGGCCCAGCTTGTCGTTCATGACTTCGTACTGGACCGAATAGCCGTAGCGCTGGGCGACCACGCTCATCGGCACCTTGCCGGGGCGGAAGCCATCAGCCTTGACCGTGCGGGCCAGCTTCTTCAGGCGGGTCTCGACTTCGCTGTTGATGTCAGCGGCCGCCAGCGTGAGCGTGATGCGGCGTTCGAGCTTTTCGAGGGTTTCGACGGTGACAGCCATAGTGGACTCTGTGAACAAAGTGATCTGGTGCGCGGGGTCGGACTCGAACCGACACGCCCGTGAAGGCGTCAGGACCTAAACCTGGTGCGTCTACCAATTTCGCCACCCGCGCGAGTGGTTTCAAGGCTGCCGCGGCATCGGGATCCGAAAACTCCAAGCCGCCTCAGCCTCGTGGCATTTCGGCAAACCGGTGATTGTAGCCGTGAATAAGGGCATTTCCCGTACCTAGGGGTTAGCCGCAGTCACAAGCCTCAAAAGAGTGAAGAGCGCCCCGCCTGCTACAGGCGGGGCGCCCGGGTTTCGCGCCGTCAGAAGCGCGATGCCGTCGGGAAACGGGAGTTCGCTTCGGCCGGGCGCGTCACCCGGAACCAGGCGGCGTACATGGCCGGCAGGGCCAGCAGGGTCAGCACCGTGGCGACGATCAGGCCGCCCATGATGGCCACGGCCATCGGCCCCCAGAACACGCTGCGCGACAGCGGGATCATGGCCAGCACCGCCGCCGCCGCGGTCAGCACGATGGGTCGGAAGCGCCGCACGGCCGACTCCACAATCGCCGACCACGCCGGCACGCCACGGGAGCGGTCCTGCTCGATCTGGTCGATCAGGATCACCGAGTTGCGCATGATCATGCCCATCAGCGCGATCACGCCCAGCAGCGCCACGAAACCGAAGGGGCGGTTCAGCAGCAGCAGCGCGGCCGCCACGCCGGCGATGCCCAGCGGGCCGGTCAGGAAGACCAGCATGGCGCGCGAGAAGCTCTGCAGCTGCAGCATCAACAGCGTGAAGATGATGAAGAGCATCATCGGCACACCGGCCGCGATCGAGCCCTGGCCCTTGCTGCTTTCTTCCACCGCGCCGGCCACCTCGATGCGATAGCCCGGCGGCATCTTGGCCGACAGCGCCTGCATCTGGGGCCAGACCTGCGCGGAGACGGTGGCCCCCTGCATGCCCTCCTCCACATCGCCCTGCACGGTCACCGCGTAGTTGCGGCCCTCGCGCCACATCACGCCCGGCTCCCATTCAAAGCTCACCTTGGCCACCTGCGTCAGGGGCACGGCACGGCCGGTGCTGGTGGGCATGTAGGCATTGCCCAGGTCGGTGATCGCGTTGCGCTCCTCCAGGGGCTGGCGCAGCACGATGTCGATCAGCTTGTCCGCCTCGCGGTACTGGCCGATGACCGTGCCCGAGAGGATGGTGCGCGAGGCCTGGGCCAGGCTCTGGCTGCTGACGCCCAGCGCGCGCGCCTTGTCCTGGTCCACGTCCAGCTTCAGGGCCTTGATGGACTCGTTCCAGTTGTCATTGACGCCGCGCATGTGCGGATTGGCCTTGAGCAGCTCCTTGGCCTTGTCGGCCCACTGGCGCACGACCTTGGGGTCCTCACCCGTCACGCGGAACTGCACCGGATAGGGCACGGGCGGCCCGTTGGGCAGCAGCTTGACGCGCGTGCGCACCTCGGGGAACTCGGCGGCCATCAGCTCGGGCAGGCGCTTGCGCAGCGCTTCACGCGTGCTGAGATCCTTGGGCAGCACGATGGCCTGGCTGACGTTGGACTGCGGGAAGACCTGGTCCAGCGGCAGGTAGAAGCGCGGCACGCCGCTGCCCACCCAGGTCGTGATGCTGGCGACGCCCTCCTCCTTGAGCATGCGCGCCTCGAAGCGCTTGGCCATCTGCTCGCTTTGCTGGATGGTCGATCCCTCCGGCAGCCACAGGTCCACCAGAATCTCGGGCCGGCTGGAATCCGGGAAGAACTGCTGCTGCACGCGGGTCATGCCGAACAGGCCCGCCAGGAACAGCAGCACGGTGATGCCGATGGTCTTCCAGCGGTGCTCCACGCACCAGCGCACCAGTGCACGGAAGCGGTTGTAGAAGGGCGTGTCGAAGAGCTCATGGGCCTCGCCGCCATGACCCGCCTTCGTCTTCAAGAGGAAGGAGCCCAGGTAAGGCACGAAGTAGATCGAGACCACCCAGGAGATCAGCAGCGAGGCGGCCGTCACGGCGAAGATGGCGAAGGTGTACTCGCCCACGGTGGAGCGGGCCAGGCCGATGGGCAGGAAGCCCACGGCCGTGATCAGCGTGCCGGTCAGCATGGGCATGGCGGTGACGTCATAGGCGAAGGTCGCCGCATGCATCTTGTCGTAGCCCTCTTCGAGCTTGCGGACCATCATCTCCACCGCGATGATGGCGTCGTCCACCAGCAGGCCCAGGGCGATGATCAGCGAGCCCAGCGAGATCTTGTGCAGGCCCACGCCCCAGTAGAACATG
This sequence comes from Burkholderiaceae bacterium, assembly GCA_041913905.1. Lineage (GTDB taxonomy): Bacteria > Pseudomonadota > Gammaproteobacteria > Burkholderiales > Burkholderiaceae_C > Roseateles_B. The sequence continues at coordinate 8,868 of JAYSEK010000010.1, forward strand.
GTGACGAAGGTGATGGCCAGCACCAGCGGGATGGTGATCGCCACGACCAGGCCCGGCCAGATGTCGATGCGCAGGGGACGCGTGTGCAGGCCGAGGCTGATGAAGCTGACCGCCAGCACGATCACCACCGCCTCGATCAGCACATGGACGAACTCGTTCACCGAGCGCGACACCGAGGACGGCTGGTCCTGGATCTGCGCGATCTCCATGCCCTGAGGCAAGGCATTCTGGATCTCTGCCAGCTGCGTCTTGAGCGCCTGCCCCATCGCGATGATGTCGCCGCCCTTGGCCATGGACACCCCCAGCGCCAGCACCTGCTTGCCCTGGTAGCGCACCATGGTGGCGGGCGGATCGACGTAGGCGCGCTTGATCTCGGCGATGTCACCCAGGCGGAACTGGCTGGCCGCGCCGGTGAAGGGGTTGACGCCGCGGATGGAGAAGTCGCGCAGCGCCTTCAGGTTGTCCAGCTGACCCTGCACGCGGATCTGCAGATTGGTGCTGCCGGCGTTGAGCACACCCGCGCCCTCCACCGCGTTCTGCGCGCCGATCTGGTTGATCACCTGGGTGAAGTCCAGACCCAGTTCGGCCAGGCGCTTTTGCGATATCTCGATGAAGACCTTTTCGGGCTGGGCTCCGAAGATCTCGACCTTGGCCACGTCGCGCACCTTGAGCAGCTGGTGGCGCACGCGCTCGGCGTAGACGCGGGTCTCCTCGGTGCTGAAGCCGTCGCTGGTCAGCGCGTAGATGGAGCCGTAGACATCGCCGAAATCGTCGTTGAAGACCGGGCCCAGCACGCCTTGCGGCAGGGTGTAGCGCATGTCGTTGATGCGCTTGCGGACCTGGTACCAGACCTCCGCCACTTCCTTGGGCGGCGTGCTGTCCTTGAGCTGGAAGATGGTGAGCGACTCACCCGGCTTGGTGTAGGAGCGGATCTTGTCCGAGTAAGGCACCTCCTGCAGTGTCTTCTCGATCTTGTCCGTCACCTGGTCGGCCATCTGCATGGCGGTGGCCCCGGGCCAGAAGGCCTGCACCACCATCAGGCGGAAGGTAAAGGGCGGGTCTTCGTCCTGGCCGAGCTGGAAGTAGGCGGCAAAGCCCATCACCATCAGCACGATCATCAGGTAGCGCGTCAGGGCCGGGTGTTCCAGCGCCCAGCGCGACACATTGAAGCGGGAGCCTGCGTGGCCCGGTTTGGAGCTCATGGACACGGCGGACCTCCTCAGCGCGAAGCAGCGGCAGCCGCAGCGGGCGCGGCATCACCGGCGTAACGACGCACCTTCTGCCCTTCGTTCAGCACGTGCACGCCTGCCGTCACGACTTCCTGCCCCGGCGTGAGCCCACCGGCGATGACCACGGTATTGCCATCGGCGCCGCCAATCTGCACGACCTGGGCCTTGACCGTCATGGACGCCGGGTCCAGCACCCAGACCTGGCTCTTGCCGCCGCGCTCCAGGATGGCGCTCAGCGGCAGCTTGACCACGTTGCCCTGGCGCGGCAGTTCCCACAGCACCGCGGCGGTCTGGCCCAGCTTGACGTCGGCCTTGCCCACGTCGGCCTTGGCCAGGAAGGTGCGGGTCACCGGATCGGCCGCGGCGGACACCTCCCGCAGACTCAAGGGCACCGTTTCCTGCTGCCCCCAAAGCCGCATGCGCAGGGCACCCGGCTGACCCGCCGCTGCGCGCAGGCCGTTCACCTGGTCCTCGGGGACGGAGAACACCACATCGCGCGGCCCGTCATGGGCCACCCGCAGTACCGGCATGCCGGCACCGACCACCATGCCGGGCTCGGCGTCCACGCCGGTCACCACGCCGGGCGCATCGGCCACCAGCGCGGCATAGGCCACCTGGTTGCCCTGCACGCTGGCCTGTGCCCTGGCCTGGTCCAGCTGGGCCTGGGCCGCCTTGAAATAGGCATCGCGGCGTTCCAGTTCGGCAGCGCTGATGAAGCCCTGCTGGTGCAACTCGATGAAGCGCCGGTAGTCCGCCCCCGCCTGGTCGCGATTGGTGCGCGCGGCAAGCATCTGGGCCTGGGCGGCCTCGGATCCCAGCCGCAAGTCCTGCGCATCCAACTGGGCCAGCACCTGGCCGGCGCGCACCTTGTCACCCAGATTCACCAGGCGCTGCTGGATCTTGCCACCCACCCGGAACGACAGCCGGGACTCGGTGCGGGCACGGATCTCGGCAGCAAACTCACGCGTCGTACCGGCCGAACTGGATTCGATCAGCTGGGTGCGCACGGCGCGTTCCGGTTCTGGCGCTGCCGCCTGCTTGCCGCAAGCACTGAGCAGCAACGCCACCATCAGGGGCAGCAGGCCGGGAAGTCGGGGGTTCCGGAATTTGGGCATCGAAGACCTCTTCATGACGGATCGTGCGGCGAGCTGCCGCGGGCACGCCACAAGGGCTGCCGCTCAAGGGGAAACGCCGGGCCGCCCCAAGTTTCCACGACCCCGCCGGAGCTTCCGGCGCGATCGGACAGGCCAGGGGCACCCAGTAACTGACTGACCGGTCAGTAATGTATTGAGCACACTCCGGCTTGTCAAACCCCGGAATGCGCGCAGCCGGGACCCTGCTGCGCAGGCCGCATTGCAGACACAATGCCGCCCGTGAGCATAGAGCACTACGAGAATTTTCCTGTTGCCTCCTGGCTGTGCCCGCCCCACCTGAGGCCGGCCGTGGTGGCGATCTATCACTTTGCCCGCACGGCAGACGATCTGGCGGACGAAGGCACGGCCACGACTGCGCAGCGCCAGGAGGATTTGCGCGCCTACCGCCACGACCTGCTAGCCTGCTTCGCGGGCGAAGTCCCTTCGCAGCGCTGGTCCGCCCGCGTCTTTGGACCGCTGGCACCCCAAGTGCACAAGCACCGGCTGCCGCTGCCCTTGTTCGAGGCTCTGCTGGACGCCTTCGAGCAGGATCTGGTCAAGACCCGCTATGCCAGCCGCGCCGAACTGCTGCAGTACTGCGAGCGTTCGGCCAACCCGGTCGGTCGGCTGCTGCTGCATCTGTATGGCGTCAATGGCGCCGAAGCGCTGCGGCAGTCGGACGCCATCTGCAGCGCCCTGCAGCTGATCAACTTCTGGCAGGACTTCAGCCGCGACGGCCCCAGCGGCCGCTGCTATGTGCCGCAGGAGGATCTGGATCGCCACGCCCAGCAGGTCGAAGCCTGGCTGCGCTGCGAGGACGGCCCGGCCGCCCGGCGGCTGATCGCGGAGCTTTGCGACTGGGCTCGACAGCTGATGCTGTCGGGCGCCCCCCTGGTGCATGCCCTGCCTGGCCGGGCGGGCTGGGAATTGAGGCTGGTTGTCCAGGGCGGCCTGCGCATTCTTGAGAGAATCGAGCGCATGGACCACGCTTCCCTTGTTCGCCGCCCACAGCTGGGCGCCCTGGACTTCGCCCCGATGCTGTGGCGCGCCCTGCGCATGCGTCGCCACCCGCAAGGAGCCGCTGCGTGACGCCCGACCAATACGCCCAGCAGCGCGCCGCTGCCAGTGGGTCCAGCTTCTACTACGCCTTCCAGTTCCTCACGCCGCCGCGCCGTGCGGCCATCACCGCCTTCTATGCCTTCTGCCGCGAGGTGGACGACGTGGTGGACGAGATCCACGACCCCGGCGTGGCCGCGGCCAAGCTGGCCTGGTGGCGCAAGGAGGTGCAGGCGGCTTTCGCCGGTCAGCCCAGCCACCCGGCCATGAAGGCGCTGATGCCGCATGCCGGCAGCTACGACATCCGGCCCGAGCACCTGCTGGCCGTGATCGAAGGCTGCCAGATGGACCTGGACCAGAGCCGCTACCTCGATTTCGCCGGGCTGCAGCGCTACTGCCACCTGGTGGCGGGCGTGGTCGGCGAGGTGGCGTCCGGCATCTTCGGCCGCACGGAGGCCCAGACCGTCGCCTACGCCCACAAGCTGGGCCTGGCCCTGCAGCTGACCAACATCATCCGCGACGTGGGTGACGACGCGCGCCGCGGTCGCATCTACCTGCCGGTGAACGAGCTGCAGCAGTTCGGCGTCAAGGCCAACGAGATCCTGATGCGCCAGGCACCCTGGGGCTACAGCGATCGCTTCACCGCCCTCATGCAGTTCCAGGCCGAACGCGCCCATCGCTGCTATGACGAGGCCCTGGCTTTGCTGCCTGAAGCGGACCGCAAGGCCCAGAAGCCCGGGCTGATGATGGCCAACATCTACCGCGCCCTGCTGCGCGAGCTGGAGGCCGAGGACTTCCGCGTGCTGCACCAGAAGATCTCGCTGACGCCGCTGCGCAAGGTGTGGATCGCGATGAAGACCAACTGGCGCGGTCGCTGAGCCCATGGCCCGCATCGCGGTCGTCGGCGCCGGCTGGGCCGGCCTCAGCGCAGCCCTGGCCTTGCAAGCGCAGGGTCATGCCTTGAGCCTCTTTGAATTGGCTCCCATGCCCGGCGGCCGGGCACGCAGCCTGTTCGACGAGGGTGCAGGTACCCCGCTGGACAACGGCCAGCACATCCTGATCGGCGCCTACACCGAGACCCTGGCGCTGATGCGTTCGCTGGGACTTTCGCCCGAGGAGCTGCTCTGGCGCAGCCCGCTGCAGCTGACGGACGCACAGGGCCGCGGCCTGCGCCTGCGCCAGGGCCCACCCCTGCTGGCCTTCACGCGCGCAGTGCTGCAGGCCTCACACTGGACCTGGGCTGCCCGACTGAGCCTGCTGACGCACAGCCTGCGCTGGGCCCTTGGCGGCTTTCGATGTGCCGAAGCACTGACGGTGCGAGGGCTCTGCCGTGACCTTCATGCGCAGCCCCTTGCCGAGCTGGTGGCGCCCTTGTGCGTCGCAGCGCTCAACACCCCGGCCGAGCAGGCCAGTGCCCAGGTCTTCCTGCGGGTGCTGAAGGATGCGCTCTTTGCCGGGCGGGGTTCTGCGGACCTGCTGCTGCCGTGCCGCCCGCTGGCCGAACTGCTGCCGCAGCCAGCCCTGCGCACATTGGCGGCCGGAGGCGCGCAAATCCATGCCGGATGCCGCGCACAACTGGAAGCCGCGGGCGATGACGCCTGGACGCTGCGCACGGGCGACGGCCTCGACCGCTTCGAGGCCGTGCTGCTGGCCTGCCCGGCCATGGAGGCCGCCCGGCAGACCGACCACTTCGCGCCAGCCTGGGCGGCTCAGGCAGCGGCGCTGCGTTACGAGCCTATCGTCACCGTCTACCTGCGCGCGCAGGGACGCCTGCCCTTCCCCATGGTGGCGTTGCAAGAGTCGCCGGACGCGCCTGCCCAGTACCTCTTCGACCATGGCCAGCTGGGCCTTGAGCCGGGCCGCTTCGCCGCGGTGGTCAGCGGTGCGGGATCCTGGCTGGCGCAGGGCCAAGGCGGCAGCGCCGCCTGCGCGGAAGCAGCGCTGGCGCAGGTGGCGCACCAGGCGCCCCAGCTCAGCGGGCTGCGCCTGGAACGCGCGGTGGCGGAGAAGCGCGCCACCTTTGCCTGCACGCCGGGCCTGCGACGGCCACCTGGCCGCATCGCTCGGGGCTTGTGGGCCGCGGGCGACTATGTCGACGGGCCCTATCCGGCCACGCTGGAGGGCGCCGTTCGATCCGGCCAGCAGGCGGCCCGGGCGCTTCACGCCGAACTGGCCCTTGTCGCAGCGCACGCCACAGACTGAGACCGGCGTCCAATTTCGCCATGCAAAAAATTGCTGCTTTGCCGCACAATGATCGGCATGAAGAGCAATGAGGCACAGACCCCTGCCATCCAGGTCCTGGAACGCAGCTTCGCCATCCTGGATGTGCTGGCCAGCCACCAGGATCCCGTGTCCCTGAAGCAGATCAGCGAAAGCACCGGTCTGCACCCCTCCACGGCCCATCGCATCCTCAACGACCTGGCCATCGGCCGTTATGTGGACCGCCCCGAGGCCGGAGCCTACCGCCTGGGCATGCGGCTGCTGGAGCTGGGCAATCTGGTCAAGGCCCGGCTGGACGTGCGCGACGCGGCGCTGGAGCCGATGCGCGAGCTGCACAAATTCACCCACCAGCCGGTCAATCTCTCGGTGCGGCAGGGCGATGAGATCGTCTACATCGAGCGCACCTACTCCGAGCGCTCGGGCATGCAGGTGGTCCGCGCCGTGGGCGGCCGGGCGCCGCTGCACCTCACCTCGGTGGGCAAGCTCTTCCTGGCCAGCGACGACCCGCAACGCGTGCGCGCCTACGCCACCCGCACCGGCCTGGCCGGCCACACCCGCAACAGCCTCACCGACCTCGCCGCGCTGGAGCGCGAGATGGCCATGGTGCGCCAGCGCGGCGTGGCCCGCGACGACGAGGAGCTGGAGCTGGGCGTGCGCTGCATGGCCGCCGGCATCTACGACGACCAGGGCAAGCTGGTCGCGGGCCTGTCCATCTCGGCACCGGCCGACCGGCTGGAGGAAGCCTGGCTGGGCCGGCTCAAGGAGACGGCCGCGAAGATTTCAGCGGCGCTGGGCTACCGGGGCTGAACCCGGTCCCGGCAAGCCCCTGACACAGCCCGAAAACGAAAACGCCCGGCACCTGATGGTCCGGGCGTTTTCGCATGCGTGAGGTCGCGTGGGTCCGCCTCAGCCCGCCTTGGCGGCGCTCACCTGCGCCTGGGGCTGGGTGCTGCCGCTCAAGCCGTTCGTCAGCCACTTGCGGATGCGCTCGGCGTCGCCGATGCGGGAGTACTTGCCGGTGGAATCCAGCAGCACCATGATCAGCTTGCGGCCGGCCAGGCTGGCCTGCATCACCAGGCAGCGGCCGGCCTCGTTGATGAAGCCGGTCTTCTGCAGGCCGATGTCCCAGCTGCCCGAACGCACCAGGCCATTGGTGTTGTGGAAGGCCACCTGCCGGCGACCCAGCGCCACGGTGGCGTCGCGCGTCGTCGAGTACTCGCGCAACAAGGGCACCTCGTGGGCCACCTTGACCAGCGCCGCCAGATCCTTGGCGCTGGACTGGTTGCGGCTGGACAGCCCCGTCGGCTCGACATAGTGGGTGTCCGTCATGCCCAGCGCCTGGGCCTTCTGGTTCATCGCGGCGACAAAGGCCGTCAGGCCGCCGGGGTAGTTGCGCCCGAGCGCATTGGCCGCGCGATTCTCGGAGGACATCAGGGCCAGGTGCAGCATCTCGGCGCGCGTCAGCGTGGTGCCGGGGGCCAAGCGAGACCCGGTGCCCTTTTCGGTGTCACGGTCTTCCTCGGTGATGGTGATTTTTTCATCCAGCGACTGCCCGCCTTCCACCACGACCAGGGCCGTCATCAGCTTGGTGATGGAGGCGATGGGCAGCACCGCCTGGGTGTTCTTGGACAGCAGGATCTCGTTGGTGTCCTGGTCCATGACCAGGGCCACGCTGCTCTTGAGGTCCAGGGGATCGTCGACCGCGTGCAGGCCGTACATCTGGCCGAAGGTCGGGCTGGCGGGCGTGGCAACGACCGCCGCCTTGCGCACCGCTGCCGCGGGCTTGGTCTTGCGAGCACTCTTGGGTGCCACCTTGGCGGAGGCCTTGCCGGCCGTCTTGCCGCCCGCGCTGCCCTGAGCCGCCTGAACCCCCTGCGAAGCCAGGGCCAGTACCACGGCGATCACGCTGCCGATGGCAGCACCCCACAAGGTTTTTACTACAGTACTCAAGCCAGTCCCCAACAAGGTCGCCGCCAGTGTAGGTGAAGCACAAAACCCGGGCAAGATCAAAAACTTAGCTCAGGCTCTTAAAGTTCACGAACGAGGCGCCTGCGGGGGCTCGGGCCTGTCGCCAGGCCCGGCTTCGCCAGGGAGATCAGCCCTGGGCTGCCACGCGCTCGGTCTTACTCTGCAGCTTGTTCAACGCCGACAAATATGCCTTGGCCGATGCGACCACGATATCCGGGTCGGCACCGACGCCATTGACGACACGTCCGGCATGCTGCAGTCGCACCGTCACCTCGCCTTGCGATTCTGTGCTGCCGCTGGTGATGGCATTGACCGAATAGAGGATCATTTCCGCCCCGCTTTGGACCTCGGACTCGATGGCCTGCAGGCAGGCGTCGACCGGACCATTGCCGTCGCTCTCGGCCTTGAATTCGCGGTCGCCGACGGCGAAGACCACGCGGGCGTGCGGGCGCTCCCCTGTCTCGCTGCGCTGCGCCAGGGACAGCAGGCGGTAGTGCTCGTGGTCCTGGATCACCGACTCGTCCATCACCAGCGCGATGATGTCCTCGTCGAAGATTTCGTTCTTGCGGTCGGCCAGATCCTTGAAGCGCTGGAAGGCGGCGTTGACTTCGGCTTCGGACTCCAGTTCGATGCCCAGCTCCTGCAGGCGCTGCTTGAAGGCATTGCGGCCCGAGAGCTTGCCCAGCACGATCTTGTTGGCGCTCCAGCCCACGTCCTCGGCGCGCATGATCTCATAGGTGTCGCGGGCCTTGAGCACGCCGTCCTGGTGGATGCCCGAGGCATGGGCGAAGGCGTTGGCGCCCACCACGGCCTTGTTGGGCTGCACGACAAAGCCGGTGGTCTGCGAGACCAGACGCGAGGCCGGCACGATCTGAGAGGCGTCGATGCCCACGTCCAGGCCGAAGTAGTCGCGGCGCGTCTTGACCGCCATCACCACCTCCTCCAGCGAGCAGTTGCCCGCACGCTCGCCCAGGCCGTTGATCGTGCATTCGATCTGGCGGGCGCCGCCAATCTTCACGCCGGCCAGGGAGTTGGCCACGGCCATGCCCAGGTCGTTGTGGCAGTGCACGGACCAGACGGCCAGGTCAGAGTTGGGCACCTTCTCGCGCAGGGTCTTGATGAAGTGGCCGTAGAGCTCGGGGATGGCATAGCCCACGGTGTCCGGGATGTTGATGGTGCGGGCCCCTTCCGCGATCACGGCCTCGCAGACGCGAGCCAGGAAGTCCATGTCGGAGCGGTAGCCGTCTTCGGGCGAGAACTCGATGTCGTCCGTCAGGTTACGGCCGAAGCGCACCGCCAGGCGGGCCTGCTCCAGCACCTGCTCGCGCGTCATGCGCAGCTTCTTCTCCATGTGCAGCTCGCTGGTCGCAATGAAGGTGTGGATGCGGGAGCGGGCCGCGCCCTTGAGCGCCTCGGCGGCGCGGGCGATGTCGCGGTCGTTCGCGCGGGCCAGCGAGCAGACCGTGCTCTCGCGGATCACGTCGGCAATCGCCTTCACGGCTTCGAAGTCACCATTGCTGGCAGCCGCGAAGCCGGCCTCGATCACGTCCACCCGCATGCGCTCCAGCTGGCGGGCAATGCGCAGCTTCTCGTCCTTCGTCATCGAGGCGCCGGGCGACTGCTCGCCATCGCGCAAGGTGGTGTCGAAGATGATGAGCTTGTCAGCCATTTGGGTCTCCATGAAAGGTGAATGAAGAGGATCGGAAAGAAGCGGCCGGAAAAACAAAAAGCCCGCGAAGCAGGTGCTTTGCGGGCTCTTGGGGTGAAAGAACGGTGACGGTCAGACGCGCGACAGCCTCGTGCCCAAGGGCCCGATGGCTAGTAGCAGTGCGGCGATGACGTTCAGCGTCTTCATGGTGATCGAATGTAGCATGCGGCCCGGCAGCGGCACCAGGCCTGCCTACGTCAATGGTGAAGGCCCTTTTCATCGGGCTCGTCGGTCGAGATCGCGATCACGCTGACCGGCTTGCCCTTCATGCGCTTGTAGGCGTAGACCCCATAGCCCGACAGACCGTAGAGGCAGAATAGCCCGAAGAGCACGCGCGGCGGATCGATGTTGATGAGCGCGATGCCCAGCGCGATCGCAACCACGGAGACGAAGGGCACCGAGCGCTTGAAGCTGATGTCCTTGAAGCTGTAGAACGGTGCGTTGGTGACCATGGTCAGGCCCGCGTACAAGGTGAAGCCGAAGGCCAGCCAGGCCAGGCCGGAAGTGGCCGCGGGTGCGTGGTAGCCGGCGTCCTCCATCACCCAGACCAGGCCCATCACCAGGGCGGCAGCCGCCGGGCTTGGCACGCCCTGGAAGAAACGCTTGTCGACCACCGTGATGTTGGTATTGAAGCGCGCCAGGCGCAGCGCGGCGCCGGCGCAGTAGACGAAGGCCGCGAACCAGCCCCACTTGCCCAGGCCCTGCAAGGCCCATTCGTACATGATCAGCGCGGGGGCGGCACCGAAGGACACCATGTCCGAGAGGCTGTCCATGTGTTCGCCGAAAGTGCTTTGCGTGTTGGTCATGCGGGCCACACGGCCGTCCAGGCTGTCCAGCACCATGGCGCAGAAGATGCCGTAGACGGACTGCTCGAAGCGCCCGTGCATGGCCATCACGATGGCGTAGAAGCCCCCGAAGAGCGCGGCCAGCGTGAACAGATTGGGGAGGATATAGATGCCCTTGCGGCGCGGACGCACCGGCGTCAGGACTTCGGCGTCCTCATCGTCGTCATGGGGCACCGTGGACTGCTTGGAATCGGTCATGGGCCAGGAGGATAGCGCAAGCCTTGCGATAAAAAAGCCGCGTCGGCCCTGAGGCGACGCGGCTCTCTAAAGGGATTCGCAAATCCCTGAGTCAGCACCTGATCAGTGCTGGATCAGCGCTTGCTTAGTTCTTGGACTGGTCCACCAGGCGGTTCTTCTTGATCCAGGGCATCATGCCGCGCAGCTTCTCGCCCACCTGCTCGATCGGATGCTCGGCCGTCAGGCGGCGGCGCGACTGCAGGGTCGGCGCGCCGGCCTTGTTCTCCAGGATGAAGCTCTTGGCGTATTCGCCGGTCTGGATGTCCTTCAGGCATTGGCGCATGGCGTTCTTGGTGGCCTCGGTCACCACACGCGGGCCGGTGACATACTCACCGTACTCGGCGTTGTTCGAGATCGAATAGTTCATGTTGCCGATGCCGCCTTCGTAGATCAGGTCCACGATGAGCTTGAGTTCGTGCAGGCACTCGAAGTAGGCCATCTCAGGCGCGTAGCCGGCCTCGACCAGCGTCTCGAAGCCCGCCTTGATCAGCTCGACGGTACCGCCGCACAGCACGGCCTGCTCACCGAAGAGGTCGGTCTCGGTCTCTTCACGGAAGCTGGTCTCGATGATGCCGGCCTTGCCGCCGCCATTGGCAGCAGCGTAGGACAGGGCCAGGTCACGGGCCTTGCCGGACTTGTCGGCGTAGATGGCGATCAGGTGGGGCACGCCCCCGCCCTGGGCGTAGGTGCCGCGCACGGTGTGGCCGGGAGCCTTGGGGGCGACCATCCACACATCCAGGTCGGCACGCGGCGTCACCTGGCCGTAGTGCACGTTGAAGCCGTGGGCAAAAGCCAGCGAGGCGCCCTGCTTGATGTTGGGCTCGACTTCGCGCTTGTAGACCTCGGCGATCTGCTCATCCGGCAGCAGGATCATGACCACATCGGCCGACTTCACGGCATCGGCGATCTCGGCGACCTTCAGGCCGGCGTTTTCGGCCTTGGACCAGGACGCGCCGCCGCGGCGCAGGCCGACCGTGACCTTCACGCCGCTGTCATTCAGGTTCAGCGCGTGGGCGTGGCCTTGTGAGCCGTAGCCGATGATGGTGACGTTCTTGCCCTTGATGAGGCTCAGATCGGCGTCCTTGTCGTAGTAAACGTTCATGTCGGTCTCCAGGTTCAGCGACTTGTAGTCGGGTCTCAAACGGGTACAGAAAGATGGGTATTCAGCTGCGCGGGTACCGCAGATCCGGCTTTGCCGGGCTGCAGGTGCCGCCCCCTTGAGGGGGCGCGCGAAGCGCGTAGGGGGTGGGCCATCAAACTCGCAGGATGCGCTCGCCGCGGCCGATGCCGCTCGCACCGGTGCGCACGGTCTCCAGGATGGCGGTGCGGTCGATGGCGTCGATGAAGGCGTCGAGCTTGCTGGCGTCGCCGGTCAGCTCGACGGTGTAGGTCTTCTCGGTCACGTCGATGATGCGGCCGCGGAAGATGTCCGCCGTGCGCTTCATCTCCTCGCGCTCCTTGCCGACGGCCCGCACCTTGATGAGCATGAGCTCACGCTCGGTGTAGTTGCCCTCGGTGAGGTCCACGACCTTGACCACCTCGATCAGCCGGTTCAGGTGCTTGGTGATTTGTTCGATGACGTCATCGGAGCCGGTGGTCACGATGGTCATGCGGGACAGCGACGCGTCTTCCGTCGGTGCCACGGTGAGGCTCTCGATGTTGTAGCCCCGGGCGGAGAACAGGGCCACGACGCGCGACAGCGCGCCTGGCTCGTTCTCGATGAGCAAAGCAATGATGTGTCTCATGGGTCTCGTCCTTCGCGCTCTTCAGGCCGGCGGCGGTAACCGACGGCCCTTGGCCACGCTCTTCGATGGTGGGAAAAGAATGCAGCGGGTGCCGATGCGAGCCTGCGCGGATCCTGCGCCGGTCCGGGGCCGGTAAGCCGGCGGACCGTGCAGCACTCACGCGGGCGTCACAGGTCCTCGGACCCCAGCAGCATTTCCGAAATGCCCTTGCCCGCCTTGACCATGGGCCAGACGTTCTCGGTCGGATCGGTGCGCACGTCCAGGAAGACGGTGCGGTCCTTCAGGCGCATGGCCTCGCGCAGCGCAGGCTCCACGTCGGCCGGATGCTCGACGAGGATCCCCACATGCCCATAGGCCTCCGCCAGCTTGACGAAGTTGGGCAGCGCATCCATGTAGCTGTGGGAGTAGCGGCCCTCGTAGTCGAGCTCCTGCCACTGCCGCACCATGCCCAGGTAGCGGTTGTTGAGGGAGACAATCTTGACCGGCGTCTTGTACTGCTGGCAGGTCGAGAGCTCCTGGATGCACATCTGGATCGAGCCTTCGCCGGTGATGCAGAACACATCCGACTCAGGCTTGGCCAGCTTGATGCCCATGGCATAGGGCAGGCCCACGCCCATGGTGCCCAGGCCGCCGGAGTTGATCCAGCGGCGGGGTTCGTCGAACTTGTAGAACTGGGCCGCCCACATCTGGTGCTGACCCACGTCCGAGGTGATGTAGGCGTCACGGTCGCGGGTCAGGTTCCACAGGGTCTCGACGACCATCTGCGGCTTGATGAGCTCGCTGTCCCGCTTGTAGGACAGGCAGTCCTTGCGGCGCCACTCGTTGATCTGACTCCACCAGGCGTTGAGGGCTTGGCTGTCCGGGCGCGACTGCGCCTCCTTGATCTGGTGGATCAGCTCCTGCAGCACGTCCTTGACATCGCCGACTATGGGGATGTCCACCCGCACGCGCTTGGAGATCGACGAGGGGTCGATGTCCACGTGGATGATCTTGCGCTCCACCTGGGCGAAGTGCTTGGGGTTGCCGATCACACGATCATCGAAGCGCGCGCCCACGGCCAGCAGCACGTCGCAGTGCTGCATGGTCATGTTGGCTTCGTAGGTGCCGTGCATGCCCAGCATGCCCAGGAAGCGCGGATCGGTGCCGGGCATGGAGCCCAGACCCATCAGCGTGTTGGTGCAGGGGTAGCCCAGCAGGTTGACCAGCTCACGCAGCTCGGCCGTGGCCTCGCCCAGAATGACGCCACCGCCCGTGTAGATGTAAGGGCGCTTGGCCGCCATCAACAGCTGCACGGCCTTGCGGATCTGTCCCGAATGCCCCTTCTTGGCGGGGTTGTAGGAACGCATTTCGACCGTGGCCGGGTAGCTGAAGTGGGTCTTGTTGAGGGAGACGTCCTTGGGAATGTCCACCACCACGGGGCCGGGGCGGCCGGTGCGGGCGATGTGGAAGGCCTTCTTCAGCGTGCTCGCCAGCTCGCGCACGTCCTTCACGAGGAAGTTGTGCTTGACGATGGGGCGGGTGATGCCCACGGTGTCGCATTCCTGGAAGGCGTCCAGGCCGATGGCCGGCGTCGGCACCTGCCCGGTGATGATCACCATGGGGATGGAGTCCATGTACGCCGTCGCAATGCCGGTCACGGCATTGGTCACACCAGGACCCGAGGTCACCAGGGCGACGCCCACCTCGCCTGTCGCGCGGGCATAGCCGTCAGCGGCATGCACGGCGGCCTGCTCGTGGCGTACCAGAACGTGTTGGATGGAGTCCTGCTTGTAGAGCGCGTCGTAGATGTAGAGGACGGCGCCGCCCGGATAGCCCCAGAGGTACTTGACGCCCTCTGCTTGCAGACTACGGACCAGGATCTCGGAGCCATTGAGCTCCTGACCTGAAAAGGACTGGGAATGGGAAGAAGAATGCGGTTGTGCACGACCATCGGTCGCTGCACGTTTGACGTCCGCGGCAGACATATCCATGTCGAACCTCTGTGAATTTCTCTGACGAAAAACCATCGGTGCTCCTCTTCACACCCTTGTGAGGCGGATTCGGAACGTGCGCGGTCAATAAACTCGGCACCCGGGTGGGGCACCAGCTTGAGACCTTGGGAACTCATTGTGCGAAGCAGCATTATGCATGGAATTGGCGGCCGGGCTGGGTGTTTGACTCCAATTCCAGGCGCGATGCCATAATCCGCGACGTTTTTCCCGCCGGCGCCCGGCCTGGGCGCACTGGATCCATCTTGGCGACAGACAAAGAACTCAACGATTTCCTGAAGAGCATTGACCGGCGGGCCTTCAAGCGCACCGCCTACATGGTCCGTGACGACGATGCCGCCCTGGACATCGTCCAGGACTCCATGATCCGCCTGGCCGAGAAATATTTCGACCGCCCGGCGGCCGAGCTGCCCCTGCTCTTCCAGCGCATCCTGTCCAATGCCACCATGGACTGGTTCCGGCGCCAGAAGGTCCGCAACGCCGTCATGTTCAATATGTCGGACGTCGAGGGCTCGGATCCGGACGATGACTTCGACCTGCTGGAGACGCTGACCAGCAGCAATGGCGGCCTGGGCACGCTGAGCGCAGCGGACGAGGTTTCGCGTGGGCAGATCCTGCAAAGCATCGACGCCGAGGTGAGCCAGCTGCCGGCGCGTCAACGCGAAGCGTTTCTCTTGCGTTACTGGGAAGAGTTGGACGTCGCCGAGACGGCCAGCGTCATGGGTTGCTCGGAGGGAAGCGTGAAGACGCACTGCTCGCGGGCCGTTCACGCACTGGCGAAGGCGCTCAAAGCCAAGGGGATCACACTATGAACAAGCAGCACACGACGTCCACGATGGATCCGGCCGTCGAGGCCCGCGTGTCGGCCTACGGCAAGCGCGTGGCCGCCGGGCTCAGCCTGGCTGCCGACGACTTGCCCGCCGACATCAGCGAACGCCTGCGCTTCGCGCGCGAGCAGGCGCTGCGCAAGGCCAAGGAAGCACGCGCCACGGCGCCCGTCACGGCCGAGCAGACTCTGCGCATGGGCAGCAGCCTGGCGCTGCAGGGCGGCGAACGTTCGCCGCGATGGCTGAAGCTGGCCTCGCTGACACCGCTGCTGCTGCTGCTGCTGGGCCTGCTGCTGATCCAGCACAGCCAGTGGTACCAGCAGATCCTGGCCGCCGCCGAGGTGGACACCGCCATGCTGGCCAAGCCGCTGCCGCCCGCCGCCTACAGCGATCCGGGCTTCAAGGAATACCTGGATGAGAATCCAGACGAGCAACAAGAACGACACGAAGAGTGACCGCCTGCCCATGACGCCTGCGCTGAACGTCCGCCGCCCGCTTGCCCTGCTGTTGATCCCGGCACTGCTGAGCGCCGTCCACGCCCAGCCCAGCGAGGCGCCCACCGCTGCAGCAGCGGCCAGCGCGGCAGCCCCGGCCTCCGGCGTGTCGGCGGCGCCGGCAGTGGCTCCCGCCCTTCCCCAAGCCCCCAAGCCCCTGCCCGCCGCCAGCCTGGTGGGCAGCCAGCGCTGGGCCAGCCTGACGCCGGCCCAGCAGGCCGTCCTGGCGCCGCTGGCCCAGGACTGGGACGGCCTGGATGCCGCCCGCAAGAGCAAGTGGCTGGAGATCGCCGCCCGCTTCCACACGCTCACACCCGAGCAGCAGGCCCGCTTGCGCGAGCGCATGATCGAATGGACGCGCATGAGCCCGGCCGAACGCCAGCAGGCGCGCGTCGGCTTCCAGTCCAACCCCCAGCTGCGCGACGACAAGCTGCAGTCGGAAAAGCTTCAGTCCAAATGGGAGGCCTACCAGGCCCTGACGCCCGAAGAGCGCCAGGCCCTGGCCCAGAAAGGGGCTGAAAAAGCCGCTCAGAAGCGTCCAGCGGCCAAGGCCGAGGCGGAGAAGCCCCTGAGTGGCGCCAAGTCCAGCGCCGTGCCGCCGCCGCAGGCCGCCGCGCCGGTGCCGATTGCGCCCTCGGTGCTGCAGGCCAAGCCCGGTGCCACCACCGTGCTGATCACGCAGGGCGCCCGGCCGCCCGCCGCCCTGCCGGTGCTGCGGCGCAAGATCATCGTGGACCCGGCCCTGGTCGACCCCAAGACCCTGCTGCCGCGCGCCGCAATGGCCGCATCGGCCGCATCGGCCCCGGCCCGCTGAGCCATGGACCAGCCGATGTCCGGACAGGCGCCGAGCCTGTGGCGCCGCATGGCGTCCTTCCTCTATGAGGGCGTGCTGCTGTTTGGCGTCACTTTTCTCTCGGGCTACCTCTATGCCGCCCTCACGCAGCAACGCAATGCACTGATCGGCAAGGCCGGCCTGCAGGCCTTCGAATTCGTGGTGCTGGGCGTCTATTTCATCTGGTTCTGGACGCATGGTGGCCAGACCGTGGCGATGAAGGCCTGGCATCTGCGCGTGGTCGACGAGCAGGGCGCGCCGCTCAGCCAGGGTCGCGCCCTGGCCCGCTACCTGCTGTCCTGGCTCTGGTTCCTGCCTGCCCTCGCCTCGGTGTACCTGGCCGAGCTGCACAGCGGGGGTGCCGTCTTCGGCGCCTTGCTCGCCGGGGTGCTGGGCTATGTGCTGCTGGCCCGGCTGCATCCCTCGCGGCAGTTCCTGCATGACCTGCTGTGCCGAACCCGCGTGGTCACACAACTGCCACCGCCGCGCAAGAAGTCATGAGCAACCCTCACAAGGGCCGCACGGGCCTGGACCGCCTCCTGCATGCGGCGGGCTACTCCTGGGCCGGGCTGAAGGCGGCCTACAGCGGCGAAAGCGCCTTCCGCCAGGAAGTCTGGCTCTGCGCGCTGGCCGTGCCGCTGGCCTTCTGGCTGGGCCAGAGCTGGGTGGAGACGACCCTGCTGCTGGGCTCGCTGCTGCTGGTGCTGATCGTCGAGCTGCTGAATTCGGGCATCGAGGCGGCCATCGACCGTGTGGGCTTTGAGCTGCACGAGCTCTCCAAGCGCGCCAAGGATCTGGCCAGCGCCGCCGTGCTGCTGTCGCTGCTGCTGTGCGCAGGCGTCTGGGGCGCGGCGCTCTGGCATCGCCTGGCCTGAGACGCAGCGGCGCCTGCACCAACACAAAGGGCGCCCCATGAGGCGCCCTTTGCAGGAAAAACCAACGGTCAGACGGCGGCTTCGTCTTCCTCGCCGGTGCGGATGCGGATGACCTGCTCCACCGCGGTCACGAAGATCTTGCCGTCACCGATCTTGCCGGTCTTCGCGGCCTTGAGGATGGCCTCGATGCAGCGCTCGACGTCGTCGTCCTTGACCACCACCTCGACCTTCACCTTGGGCAGGAAGTCCACCACGTATTCCGCGCCGCGGTAGAGCTCGGTGTGCCCCTTCTGGCGGCCGAAACCCTTCACCTCCGTGACAGTCAGGCCCGACGCCCCCACCTCGGCCAGCGCCTCGCGGACCTCGTCCAGCTTGAAGGGTTTGATGATGGCGGTGATCTGTTTCATCGGGGGACTCCAAAGCGAATTGATGGGGAAGACTGCCTCGATTTAAGCATGGATCTCAGCCCGGAATGCGCTGCAGATCGGCCAGCCAGACGCTCGCTTCTCCATCGCTGGGCGCCCGCCAATCGCCCCGCGGCGACAGCGATCCGCCACTGCCCACCTTGGGCGCGTTGGGCACGCAGCTGCGCTTGAACTGGCTGCCCTGGAAGAAGCGCTTCACGAAGATGCCGAGCACCCTTTTGATTTCGGCAAGCTCGTATTCGTTGCGCTTCACATGCTCGCCGTCCGGCCATTCGCCGCGCTGGCGGTCGCCCCAGGCCTGCAGGGCCAGGAAGGCGATCTTGGCCGGCGCGAAGCCATGGCGCAGGGTGTAGAACAGATTGAAGTCCTGCAGTTCGTAGGGGCCGATGTGGCTCTCGGTGCTTTGCAGCGCCTGGCCTGGGACCAGCTCCGGGCTGATCTCGGTGGAGAGGATGTCCAGCAGCACCTCTCTGCCAATGCCAGGGCCGCTGTCATGGCCCAGCTGGTCGGTCTCGGCCACCCAGCGCACCAGGTACTGGATCAGGGTCTTGGGCACGCTGGCGTTGACGTTGTAGTGCGACATGTGATCGCCCACGCCATAGGTGCACCAGCCCAGGGCCAGCTCGCTGAGGTCGCCCGTGCCCAGCACCAGCGCGCCCAGGTGGTTGGCCAGGCGGAACAGGTGGCTGGTGCGTTCGCCGGCCTGCACGTTCTCGAAGGTGACGTCATAGACGGCCTCGCCCGCTGCATGCGGATGGCCGAGGTCCTGCAGCATCTGCGTGCAGCTGGGCCGGATGTCGATCTCGCGCGCCTCGCAGCCGATGGCCTGCATCAGGCGCCAGGCCTGATCGCGGGTGCGGGTGCTGGTGGCAAAGCCTGGCATGGTGACGCCGATGATGTGCTGGCGCGGCAGGCCCAACTGGTCCATGGCGCGGGCGGCGACCAGCAGCGCATGCGTCGAATCCAGCCCGCCGGAGACGCCCAGCACCAGCTTGCGGATGCCGCTGGATTCCAGGCGCTGGACCAGGGCCTGGACCTGGATGTTGAAGACCTCGTGGCAACGCTCGTCGCGCCGGCTGCGGTCGGCCGGCACATAGGGGAAGCGATCGACGCGACGGCGCAGGCCCAGCGCCTGCGCACGCGGCGGCGCCAGCTCCAGTCCGACGCGGCGGAAGCCCTGCAGCGCCGCGGCATGCCGGCGCACCGAGGTGCCGAAGCTGGTCTGGCGCATGCGTTCGCGCGCCAGGCGTTCGAGGTCCACGTCCGCGCAGATCAGCTGCGAGCCGCGCTGGTAGCGCTGGGACTCGACCAACAGCTCGCCGTTCTCGCTGATCAGCGCCTGGCCGTCCCAGGCCAGGTCCGTGCTGGACTCGCCCGCACCGGCCGAGGTGTAGACATAGGCCGCCAGGCAGCGTGCCGCCTGCTGCGCCACCAGCTGGCGGCGGTAGGCCGCCTTGCCCACGGTGACGTTGGAGGCCGACAGGTTCACCAGCACGGTGGCCCCAGCCAGCGCGGCATAGCTGGAGGGCGGAATCGGCGTCCAGACGTCCTCGCAGATCTCGGCATGGATCACCAGCCCCGGCACATCCTGCGCTTCGATCAGCACGTCGCTGCCCAGCGGCACGCGCTGGCCCAGCAATTCCAGCTCGCGGCCCAGCAGCTCGTCTGCCGCGTTGAACTGGCGCGCCTCGTAGAACTCGGCATAGTTGGGCAGGTAGGTCTTGGGCCAGACCGCCAGCAACCGCCCGCGGTGCAGGGCCACGGCGCAGTTGAACAGCCGGTGCTCGATGCGCAGGGGCAGGCCCACGATGGCGATGGGTGTCAGCGCTTGCGACTGGCGCAGCAGCTCGGCCAGCGCCGCCTCGCAGCCGTCCAGCAGGGCCCTTTGATGGAAGAGATCGTCGCAGCTGTAGGCCGAGAGCCCCAGTTCCGGGAAGGCCACCAGCGCCGCGCCAGCGTCATGGGCCTGCTTCATGAGGACCGCCGTCTGCGCGGCATTGAAGGCGGGATCGGCAATGCGGCATTGCGGCACGCCGACGGCAATGCGCGCCAGTTGATGGTTGTAGAGATTGTGGAATTCCATGGCCTGCATCCTGCCACCAATTGGACCGGGTCCAAATCCCTGCGCCGCATCGGCCGGCGCTGATCGCCCTAAGATCGCCGGCACGATGAGCGCCACGACGCCTTACGAGCTCCGGATCGACGACGACCCCGGCCGCCTGCCCCTCCCCGCCTGGAACGCGCTGCTGGCCGCCAGCCCGCAGCCGACGCCCTTCATGCAGCTCGAATACCTGCAGGCCCTGCACGACTCGGGCGCGGCCGTGGAAGGGACCGGCTGGGCGCCGCAGTTCTTCAGCCTCTGGGACGGTCCCGCGCTGGTGGCCGCCTGCCCGGCCTATCTCAAGGGCCATTCCTACGGCGAATACGTGTTCGACTGGGCCTGGGCCGAGGCCTACGCGCGCCACGGCCTGGCCTACTACCCCAAGCTGCTGGTGGCCGTGCCCTTCACGCCCGTGCCGGGCAGCCGGCTGCTGGCACGCGATGCCGAGTCCCGCCAGGCCCTGATCCTGGCCCTGCGGCGCCATGCCGAGGCACTGGGACTGTCATCCGCCCATGTCCTGTACCCGACGCCGCAGGAGCAGCAGGCCCTGGTCGACACTGGCTGGCTGGCACGCAGCGGCGTGCAATTCCACTGGGAGGCCGGGGCTGAGCCGCCGGCATGCTTCGAGGCCTTCCTGGCCAGCCTGCAGCGCGACAAGCGCAAGAAGATCCAGCAGGAACAGCGCCGGGTGCGCGAGGCCGGCGTGCGCTACCGCGTGCGACAGGGCAGCGAGATCAGCCAGGCGGACTGGGATTTCTTCCACCGCTGCTACCGCCAGACCTATGCCGAGCATCGCAGCACGCCCTACCTGAGCCGGGACTTCTTTGGCCGCATGGGCGAGACCATGACCTTGCATTGGCTGTTGTTGATCGCCGAGATCGACGGCGCGCCGGTCGCCAGCTCGCTGATCGCCCTGGACCCGCTGCAGCGCGTCGCCTACGGCCGCTACTGGGGCAGCCTGGCCGACGTCTCCTGCCTGCACTTCGACGCCTGCTACTACCAGCCCCTGGCCTGGTGCATGGCCCAGGGCTATCAGCGCTTCGAAGGCGGCGCTCAGGGCGAACACAAGCTGGCGCGCGGCCTGCTGCCCGTGGTCACCTCATCGGCCCATTGGCTGGCCCATCCGGACTTCCACACCGCCGTGGCCGACTACCTGGACCGCGAACGGCCGGCCATCGCCGGCTATGCCCAGGACCTGCGCGAGCACCAGCCCTTCAAGCGAGCCCTCGCTGACGAGGCGCACGCTCCATGAAAAATGCCGCCGGGGCGCGGGGCCGTCGGCGGCATCGGTCCTTGAAGGCTGACCGGGGTCAGGCCTTGCCCAGTGGACTTACTTCTGCAGGGACTTGGCGTAGTTTTCCATGCCGGCCACGATCTCGGCTTTGGCGGATTCCGGGCCTTCCCAGCCCTGCACCTTGACCCACTTGCCGGCTTCCAGGTCCTTGTAGTGCTCGAAGAAATGCTGGATGGCCTTCAGGCGCATCTGGTTGATGTCCTCGGGCTTGTTCCAGTGGTCGTAGATGGGCAGGATCTTGCTGGTGGGCACGGCCAGCAGCTTGGCGTCGCCGCCGGCTTCGTCGTCCATCTTCAGCACGCCGATGGGGCGGCAGGTCACCACCACGCCGGGGGTCAGCGGGAAGGGCGTGATCACCAGCACGTCCACGGGGTCGCCGTCGTCGGACAGGGTCTGGGGGATGTAGCCGTAGTTGCACGGGTAGTGCATGGCCGTGGTCATGAAGCGGTCCACGAACAGCGCGCCACTCTCCTTGTCGACCTCGTACTTGATCGGGTCGGCGTTCATCGGGATCTCGATGATCACGTTGAATTGCTCGGGCGCCTTGGGGCCGGGGGTCACGTTGTGCAGGCTCATGGTCTTGTCGGTAGTCAACGAAAGAGGTCCCGCTCGCTGCGCGGGGAAACCCGGATTCTACCGGCGCCCCTGATCTCAGCCTGACACAGGCATGAACCCTGCCCTGCCGAACTGCTCAGGGTATTTCCGGCAACCACTGGTAAACGATCAATCTTTCGACACACCCGCTCGCATAGCATGCCCCGGCGGACCTGTTGGACAGCGTGCAGGACTGACGTTGGGAAGCAGGCATCTTTTTCAAACGGCAGAGACAACGAAGGAGGCATGTACATGTCGACGAGTGTGGCGCTGTATTTCGCGCTGGCCTGCGGCCTGGCCGCGGTTCTTTATGGTTTCATTCAACGCAGCTGGATCCTGAGCCAGGATGCCGGCAACGCCCGGATGCAGGAGATCGCCGCGGCGATCCAGCAAGGTGCAGCGGCCTACCTGGGCCGCCAATACCGCACCATCAGCATGGTCGGCGTCGTGCTGGCCATCGCCATCGCGGTGGTACCGGGCCTGGGCCTGCAGACGGCCATCGGCTTCGTCATCGGCGCCTTGCTGTCCGGCATCTGCGGCTTCATCGGCATGAACATCTCGGTCCGCGCCAATGTGCGGACTGCGCAGGCCGCCACCCAGGGCATGGGCCCGGCGCTGAACGTCGCGTTCAAGGGCGGGGCGATCACCGGCATGCTGGTCGTGGGCCTGGGCCTGATCGGCGTCGGCGGCTTCTACTACGCCATCACCGGCGGCACCGGCGCCACCAGCGAAGCCCTCAAGCCCATGCTGGGCCTGGCCTTCGGCTCCTCGCTGATCTCGATCTTCGCGCGTCTGGGCGGCGGCATCTTCACCAAGGGCGCTGACGTCGGCGCCGACCTGGTGGGCAAGGTGGAAGCCGGCATCCCCGAGGACGACCCGCGCAACCCCGCCGTGATCGCCGACAACGTGGGTGACAACGTCGGCGACTGCGCCGGCATGGCCGCCGACCTGTTCGAGACCTATGCGGTGACGCTGATCGCCGCCATGGCCCTGGGCGCGCTGATGGTGGGCGGCTCCGCGACCCATGCCGGCGTGATCTACCCGCTGGCGCTGGGTGGCGTGTCCATCATCGCGTCCATCATCGGCTGCGGCTTCGTCAAGGCCAGCGAGGGCATGAAGAACGTGATGCCGGCGCTGTACAAGGGCCTGATCGTGGCCGGCGTGCTGAGCCTGATCGCCTTCTACTTCGTCACGACGGCGATGTTCCCCGGCGAGATCGAGCTGGCCGGCGGCCTCAAGGCCAACGCCATGTCCCTGTTCGGCGCCTGCGCCGTCGGCCTGGTGCTGACGGCCGCCATGGTCTGGATCACCGAGTACTACACCGGCACGCAGTACCACCCGGTGCAGCACGTGGCGCAGGCCTCGACCACCGGCCATGGCACCAACATCATCGCCGGCCTGGGTGTCTCGATGAAGTCCACCGGCTGGCCGGTGATCTTCGTCTGCGGCGCCATCTACACGGCCTTCAACCTGGCGGGGCTGTACGGCATCGCCGTCGCGGCGACCTCCATGCTGTCCATGGCCGGCATCATCGTCGCGCTGGACGCCTAC
This sequence comes from Burkholderiaceae bacterium, assembly GCA_041913905.1. Taxonomy (GTDB): domain Bacteria; phylum Pseudomonadota; class Gammaproteobacteria; order Burkholderiales; family Burkholderiaceae_C; genus Roseateles_B. Next base: position 31,990 of record JAYSEK010000010.1, read on the forward strand.
GGCCCCATCACCGACAACGCCGGCGGCATCGCCGAGATGAGCGACCTGCCCGCCAGCGTGCGCGACATCACCGACCCGCTGGACGCCGTGGGCAACACCACCAAGGCCGTGACCAAAGGCTATGCCATCGGTTCGGCCGGCCTGGCAGCCCTGGTGCTCTTTGCCGACTACACCCACGCGCTCGAAGCCCGCGGCATGCACCTGAGCTTCGATCTCTCGGACCACAAGGTGATCCTGGGCCTCTTCATCGGCGGCCTGATCCCCTACCTCTTCGGTGCGATGGCCATGGAGGCCGTGGGCCGCGCCGCCGGCTCGGTGGTGGTCGAGGTGCGCCGCCAGTTCAAGGAAATCCCCGGCATCATGGAAGGCACGGCCAAGCCCGAGTACGGCGCCGCGGTCGACATGCTGACCACCGCGGCCATCAAGGAAATGATCGTGCCCTCGCTGCTGCCGGTGGCTGCCCCCATCATCGTCGGCATGACCCTGGGTCCGGCCGCGCTGGGCGGTGTGCTGATGGGCACCATCGTGACCGGCCTCTTCGTCGGCATCTCCATGTGCACGGGCGGCGGCGCCTGGGACAACGCCAAGAAGCTGATCGAGGAAGGCTTCAAGGACGACAAGGGCGTCGAGCACCGCAAGGGCTCCGAAGCCCACAAGGCGGCGGTGACCGGTGACACCGTGGGCGACCCCTACAAGGACACAGCCGGCCCGGCCGTGAACCCGCTGATCAAGATCATCAACATCGTGGCCCTGCTGATCGTGCCGCTGCTGCCCATGACGCAGGGCACGGCCAAGCCTGCGGAGACGGCGGCGCCGGTCAGCGCACCGGCGGCCTCCGATCCTGCCGCCATGGCCTCGGCGCCGGCGATGGAGACGGCGGCGCCCGCAAGCGCCGCGGCCTCCGGTGTCAAGCCCTGAGACACGGTTCAACCAGCACGGGGATTTCCCCAATTCAGGCAAAAGAGCTCGCATCCGCGGGCTCTTTTTTCATGGGCCGACGGCGCTGTCAGGCCACAATGGCGTCTTGTATGTTTGCGGTTCGTGACACCTGACGCCCCCCTGGATTTGCCATGCGCCACCCCGTGCTCACTCGCCACGAATTCGAACGCCGCCGGCAGCAGCTGGCGGACCTTCAGCGCTACGTCGCTGAGCAGGAGCAGTGCTTCCATCTGCTGCATGCGGCGCTGCAGGCCTTCGTCGACCGCTACACGAGCCTGCTGGGGCCGCTCTATCTGGAGCTGGATGCCCTGGAGTCCCAGCTGCATGCGGCCAGTCTCTACCTGGCGGAGGCCCTGCGCCGCAACGGCCTGGATGTCCCCCTGCCCACGCCGCCGCGCGCGACCGCCCTGCCCCAGGTGCCGCGCCTGCCCGAGTCTGCGCCGCTGCCCCGCCAGCCCGAGGGCGACGGCGTGGTCGTGGTCGAGCCCCCTTCGCTCAAGCAGCTCTACCGCCGTGCCGCCATGCGCCTGCATCCGGATCTCGCACCCAACGAGGTTCTGCGCCGCCAGCGCGAACAGGCCATGATGGACGCGAACCAGGCCTATGCCGAGGGCAACCGCTTCCTGCTCGAACGGCTGCTGCTGGACGCCGGCGAAGATCCGCTCAAGGTCACCGGCAGCAATGGCGACGCCATGCTGGAATGGCTGCGCCGCAGCGAGCTGGCCGTGCAAGGGCGCCTGCGCGTGGTCCAGGCGCACCTGATCTCGCTGCAGGCGCATCCCATGCATCAGCTGATGCAGGCCATCGAGGGCGCCGAAGGCCGCGGCCTGGCGCCCTTCGAGATCATGCAGAGCCGCCTGCGCACGCAGATCGGCCAACGCCGCCAGGAGCTCTACATCGGCCAGCGCCTGCAGCCGGAATCGGAGCTGGCCGCGGCCTTCCTGGCGCAGCGCGTCGAGCGGCTGGGCGCTTCCGCCTGCTGACCGAGCACCCGCGCCCGCCCGCGGCGGCAGGCCCTCAGTGCGAGGTGCCCTCTTCGCGGCTGATCTTGTTCCAGACGTTGTACTTGCCCACCGGCTTGCTCATGGGCAGGCGCTTGAGTTCCTTGAAGGTCCGCGCGTCGTAGACGATGAGCGCGCCCTCCATCTCCCACAGGCTGGCCAGCACGAATCGACCGTCCTTGGTGAACTCCACATGCGCCAGGGTCTTGCCCGGCTCGCGCACCTGGGCCACGACCTCCAGGCGCTGCTTGTCGATGATGCTCAGGGTGTCCTTGGCCGTGGGGCTCATCATGGAGTCCGTCCAGGCATGGGGGCTTTGCGCATGGCTGCGCATGAAGAAGCCCGGGCCCGGCGTGGCGATTTCCTTGACCAGCTGCCAGCTCTTGAGGTCGACCACGCTGATGCGGCCGTCCTTGAGGTTGGGGCTGGCCAGCAGGCGTCGCCCCTCCCGCGTGAAGCTGATGCCCGATCCCAGATGCGGCAGCCCCGGGATGGGCAGCTCGGCGATCTTCTTGCGCACGTCCAGATTGACGACCTGGCCCAGGCTGCCGCCACCTTCGCGCGGGCGGGCCGAGCCCAGCACATGGGCGTAGCTGTCGTCGAAGAAGAAGTCGTCCAGCGGCTCGTCCAGCAGCGTGCGGCGGATGTTCAGGTAGCCCGGCGTGGGCAGGGCCTCGCCCATCTTGTAGTCGTGCACATAGCCCTCGTGGATGGGCGCGGCGGCCGGGTCGTAGCTGATCTCCCAGAGTTCGGGCAGATCCTTCAGTGCCACGACGAAGCTCTTGCGCGGTGTGGCGTCGTAGACCGCCGAGACCCGCGAGCTTTGCGCGCCGTCACGGCTCTGCGCTGGGTAGCTGCGCACCAGCTGGAGGTCCGCATCGAAAAGCACGGCATTGCGCGGCAGGTAGTTGGCGGCCATCACCCAGCGCCCGTCGGCGCTGACGGCGACGTTGCGCATGTTCAGGCCTGCCCGCACCTCGGCCACCAGCTTCAGATTCCAGAGGTCGTACTTGCTGATCCAGCCGTCGCGCGAGCCGAAGAACACATAGCGTCCATCGGGCGTGAACTTCGGACCGCCGTGCAGCGCAAAGCGGCTGGCAAAGCGGTGCAGCACCTCGAAGCGGTCGCCATCCACCAGGCTCACATGGTGATCCCCGCCCTCCACCACCACGAAGAGGTTCATGGGATCGGCCTTCCACTGCGGCTTCGCAGGCCAGCGAGCGCTGTCCGGCTCGAAGCTGCGCGAGGCGCGGATGTCGGCGTCGGCCCAATGCGGCGCGGGCGACTGAGGCGCATAGACGAAGGCCTGCAGCGCCAGGATCTCGGCCTCGCTGAGCTGGCCACCGAAGGCGGGCATCTGCGTGGCGGCACGACCGTTGCGAATCACCGCCAGCGCCTCGGGCTTGCGCAGGCGCTCCAGGCTTTCCGGCAGCAGGGCCGGCCCCATGCCGCCGGTGCGCTCGACGCCATGGCAGCTGGCGCAATGCTGCTGATAGAGCCCCGCGCCGGACACCGGCTTGATCGCCTCGTCCGCCGCACGGGCGTAGTCCAGGCCGGCCACCAGCAGGCCTGCGGCCAGCAGCAGCTTGCCGATCGATTTGAAAGTCTCGTTCATGCCGACACCACCTCGATGACCCGCCGCTTGCCGGCAAACGGCGTCAGGGCCACCCGCTCCAGGCGGCTGGCGGATTCTGCCGACAGGCCGATCTCCACATCGTCCAGATAGCAGCCCGGATCCTCGGCCCAGTAGTCGCCCGTCAGCTGGTGCGCGCGGACCCGCGTGTTGCCCCCGCACAGCGCAAAGTGCTGGCATTCCGCGCAGCGGCCCTGGACCGGGCGGGGATGCGTCTTGAGTCCGTCCATCAGCGGGTCGCTGCGGTCGCTCCAGATCGCCGAGAACGGCCGCTCGCGGACGTTGCCCAGCGCATGGTGGCCCCACATGGTGTCGGGATGGACCTCGCCCTGGCTGTCGATATTGGCCACGCCCACGCCCGAGGCATTGCCACCCCAGGCGACCAGCCGGGCCCGCAACTGCGCCTGCCACTGCGGCCAGCGCCGGCCCACCCAGGAGAGCAGGTAGGCGGCATCGGCATCGTTGTTGCCGGTCACGTAGTCGCGCGTGCTGCCGGCCTCGGCATCGGCCCAGGCCGTCTCGAAGAGCCGTTCCAGCGCCTGGCGCGTGGCCTCGAAATGCGCGTCCCGGCCGCGGTGGATGTTGCCGCGGCCCGCATAGTTGAGATGGGAGAAGTAGAACTTGTCGACCCCCTCGTCCTTCATGAGCTGCAACAGGAAGGGGAAGTCCTGGCCGTTGAGATCGGTGAAGGTGTAGCGCAGCCCGGTCTTGACGCCGCGCTCGTGCAGCAGGCGGATGCCGGCCAGGGACTCGTCGTAGGCGCCCTGCTTGCGCCGGAAGCGGTCGTGCGTGGCCCGGCTGCCGTCGATGCTGACGCCCACGTAGTCGAACTCCTGCGCCGCGATGCGGTCGGCCATGGCCGCGTCGATCAGCGTGCCGTTGCTGGACAGGGCCGTGTAGAAGCCAAGCTGCTGCGCGCGGCTGGCGATCTCGAAGATCTGCGGGTGCAGCAGCGGCTCGCCACCGGACAGGATCAGCACCGGCACGCCGTAGGCGCGCAAGTCGTCCATCACGCTGCAGATCTCGTCGAAGGCCAGCTCGCCGGGGTAGTGGTGGTCCGCCGAGAGCGCATAGCAGTGTTTGCAGGTGAGGTTGCAGCGCCGCGTCAGGTTCCAGATGACCACGGGCCGGGTCTCGCCGCTGCCGGCGGTGCGCCGCGATTGAGGGTAGACGCCATCGCGCTCGGCACGGGCGATTTCGCGCAGGTATTGGCTGATGCGCAGCATGTTCACTCCTCCTGACTTGCAGGACGGCTGGCCAGGCGCAGCCCGGTCTTCTTCAGGATGGCGCTGCTGTACAGGATCTCGCTGGCGCGGCAGGCATCGCCCAGCAGTTCGCGGATCTCCTGCGCCTGGGCTTCGACCTCCGCCCGGCTGCGCCCATGCAGCATGGCGAAGAGGTTGTAGGGCCAGTCCGGCAGATGGCGCGGGCGGCGGTAGCAGTGGCTGACGCAGGCCAGCGCACCGATGCGCTCGCCGACCTCATCCACCAGCGCATCGTCGACATCCCACACCGTCATGCCGTTGGCCAGATAGCCCAGCCGGTAGTGGTTGGGCACGGCCCCGATGCGGCGGACCAGGCCGCGCGCCTGCATGTCCTGCAGCAGGTGCAGCACCTCGGTCTCGGTGATGTCCAGCAAGGCGCCCAGCGCCTCGTAGGGTTTGGCCACCAGCGGCAGGCCCTGCTGCGTGGCGGCGATGAGATGGCGCTCCAGTGCGCTGAGTGCGGCCGGCTGGCCTGGTGCTGCGGTCTTCATGCACGCTCTCCAGCAATGTCCGTCGTGGCGTGGGCCGGCAAGTGCAGGCCAACGAAGTACTCGCGTTCCTTGGGGAAGGCCCAGACGGTGAGCCCCGTCTCGGCCTCGATGGCCTGGACCACCCGCGCCACATCGGCCTCCTGCTCCGTGGCCAGCACGAACCACATGTTGAGCCGGTGCTCGCGACGGTAGTTGTGGGCCACCTCGGGGTGCGCATTGACCAGGGCCGCGACCGCCTCGTAGCGCAGCTCCGGCACCTGCAGCGCGGCAAGCACGAAGCGCCCGCCCGCCCGCTCGATCTGGAACAGCGGGCCGAAGCGGCTCAGCGTGCCCTCCCCCAGCAAGCGATGCAGGCGGTCCAGCAGCTCGGCCTCGCTGCTGCCCAATTCCTCGGCCACCTGCTCGAAAGGCCGTGACACCAGCGGCAGCCCGGCCTGCAGGCGGTTGATCAACGCAGCGTCCAGCGCATCCAGGCGAGCGAGGCTGCGACGCGCGGCGGAAGGTTCATGCATGAGCGCACTCCTGAGACAGCCGCTTCATCGCCCGGGCCGGCAGGGCATCGACGAAATAGCCCGAGCCGCACTGCCGGAATCGCCGGCGGCTGAACAGCAGGGCTTGGGGAAAGGACTGCAGGCCCGCGGCTTCGCAGGCGGCAGCCAGAGCCGCCCGCACTTCGCTGCGCTCGCGGCCGTGGATCATGCAGAAGAGGTTGTAGGGCCAGCCGCTGGCCCGCTCACGGCGGTAGCAAAGCGTGACGCCCGGCTGGCGGGCCAGCACCCGTGCATGCGCGTCGACCTCCTCATCAGGCACGTCGAAGACGCACATGGCATTGCTGGCGATGCCCAGCTCATGGTGGCGCACGATGACGCCGAAGCGCCGCAGCACGCCCTCATCCAGCCAGGCCTGCAAGGCGGCCAGCACCTCGTCCTCGGTCCAACCCAGCGTCTGCGCCCAGGCGGCGTAGGGACGAGGCAGCAGGGGCAGGCCCTGCTCCAGCAGCGCGGCCAGCGGCCGTTGCGCTGCGGTGATGGGGCGCACGCGGGCGGGCTGGGCCGCACTCGCGGGCACCGGCACCGGCCCCCGGGCCCGCAGGTCGAAACCCAGGTTGATGCGATAGGGCCGCAGCATGGGCAAGCGCAGGGCTTTCAGGCCGCAGCGCACCTCCAGTGCAGTCAGCTGCTGCTCGATCCAATCGCGCGAGGGGCCGGTGATCACGAACCACAGCGAGTAGACGTGCTCGCGTTCGTAGTTGTGATTAACCCCGGGGACGGCATTGACCAGGGCGGCGACCGCCTCCAGGCGCTCGGCCGGCACCGCCAATGCGCACAGGAGGCCCGCGCCGCCGGCGCCTGGCGCAAACACGCCGCCCAGCCGAGAAACCGCCCCCTGGCTCATGGCCTGAGCCAGCTGCTCGATCACGACCGACTCGCTGCAGCCGTAGCGCCGCCCCATGGCCTCGAAGGGTTGCGGGAGCAAGGGCAGGCGCTGCTGCCAGTCGTTCAGCAGCGCCTCGCGCAAAGGCGGCATCGCGCCGAAGGCTTCCGCGTTCACAGGCCCACCTTGCCGGCGCGGCTGGTGAAGAAGATGCCGCTGGGCGATGACGACTCCAGCGTCGCCAGCGTGGCGAAGCTGGCCGTATCGATCACCGACACGCGGTTGGCGTCGCGCGAGGAGATCCATACGGCCTCGCCGCGCGGCGTGAATTCCATGTGCAGCACGGCCTTGCCGGGGCTCAGGGTCTGCACGATCTGCCGGGTCTGGGTGTCGATCACCTGGACCCGGTCGTAGTCCGGCACGGCGAAGTTGACCCAGACCTGGCGACCGTCCGGCCGCGCCATCACGAACACCGGCTGCCCCTGCACGGGGATGCGGGCGACCTCGCGCCAGCTCTCGGTGTCCACCACCAGCACCTCGTGGCGACCGATGGCCGGCAGGTAGGCATGCCGGCCGGCCACCGCCCAGCCGCGCAGATGCGGCATCTTGAAGACGGGCAGCGGCGCCTGGCCGCGACCGTAGCCGCCGAGGATGCGCTCGACGCGGGGCTGCTGCGCCCACAGGTCGATCTTGGCCAGGCCGTCCTCACCGAACAGGCCTGCGATGTAGTGCCGGCCATCCGGCGTGACCAGCGCGTCATAGGGCTGGCGCCCGATGTTGCGGAACTTCTGCAGCCTGGGGGCGCGCGGGTCGCTGAGATCGGCGACCCAGATCTCATCGGCATCGAAGAGCGCATAGATGAAGCGCTGGCCGGGCAGATCCGCCAGGCCCACGACGCGGGAGAACTTGCCCGGCGCATATTCTGCAGGGATGTCGGCAAGGGGCTGCAGGGTTTCGGCGTCGAAGACCTTGATGCCGCCGGGCTGGTAGTTCTGCGCCACCACCAGGCGGCCGTCCTGCGAAATGGCCCCGCCGATGGAATTGCCGGCCTGCTGCACGCGGGCCACGACGCGGCGTTCGCCCAGGTTGACCTTGCTCAGCGCGCCGTCGCGGCCGAACACATAGGCATGCAGGCCGTCGCGGGCATAGACGATGGAGGCATGGGACAGATCGCCCAGTCCCTCGATGCGCCCCAGCACGCTGCGGCTGCTGGTGTTGACCACCTGGAGGCGGCCATCGGCGCGCTCGACCACCAGGCCCAGGTCGCCGGTGCCCAGCCAGCGCGTCACCTGCGTCGGCGCTGGCGGCGCGGTGGTGCAGGCGCCCATCAGCCCCAGTGTTAGGCTCAGCAGCGGGCCCAGCAGCAGGGCGGACGCGGCCCGGCGCAGTCCCCTCGGGCGGGGGCCGTTCGTGTTCATGGTTGTCTCCTCGGCGCTGCCTCTGCGCTCGCCGTGCCGCCTTGCGGCGGCGGGCTCAGCAGCTGCAGCGCCAGCCAGTCGGCCTCATCGCTGCTCAGCATGCTTTTCCAGGGCGGCATGGGTGTGCCGGGCCGGCCGTGGAAGATGGTGGCGCTGAGGCTCTGCCAGGGCTTGTCCTTCAGCGCGTCGGCGGTGAGGGCCGGTCCCAGGCCCCCGGTGAGCTTCATGCCGTGGCAGGACCCGCAGTCCTGCCGCAGCATGCGCAGCAGCTGGGCCTGGCGCTCAGGCGCGGGCTCGGCCGAGCCGGAGACCGGCCAGGTCACCGCGAGCAGGAGCAGGCAGGCCGCGCTGCGCATGGGTCCTCAGCTCTTCAGGATCTGCTCGACGGCGGCCTTGAGGTCGCCATCGCTGATCTTGTCCGGCCCGACGGGTGCCATCGGAATGGGTCCGAAGGTGCCGGCACCGCCCTTGCGGACTTTCTCCATCAGCTTGGCCGTGACGTCCTGGCCCTTGTACTTGGCCGCGATGTCCTTGAAGGAGGGGCCCACCACCTTCTTGTCCTTGCTGTGGCAGGCCATGCAGCCGGCCTTGTTCATGGCCTCGTCCACATTGGCGTGGGCCGACAGGGCCGCCAGGCCCAGGCTGAGGGAGAGCAGCAACGCTTTCATGTTCACTCCTTTGCTTGATGTCTCTAAGACTGCCCCGGCGCCCGCCGGGCGGCCGGGGTCAGGTCTTGCCAGTACTCGGTCAATACACGTCGCGCTGGGTGTTGTAGACGTTGAAGTGGCCGGTCGGCGTGATCAGGCGCGGATCCTTGATCACGGCCTTGAGCTTCAGCGTCTTGTCGTCCACGACCACCAGGGCGGACTGCTTGTCCTTGGCGGACCAGACGGCGAACCACACCTCGTCACCGGCCTTGTTGAACTCCGGCTGCACCACGCGCTGGGCGCCGCCGTCCTTGATGCCGGCCCATTCGGCGATGGGCAGCACGGTGTAGCCCTTGTCCAGGTTCTTGATGTCGAACACGGCCACGGACTGCGAGAGCTTGGGATCCGGGTTCAGCGGCGTGTCCACGTACAGGTGCTGGCTCTTGGGATGGCTCTTCAGGAACAGCGAACCGCCGCCCTGGCCCTTGAGCACGGCCACCTGCTTGAAGGCGTAGGCCTTGTGGCCCTTGGGATCGGTGCCGATCAGCGATATCGCTTCGGAACCCAGGTGACCCGTCGACCAGACCGGACCGAACTTCGGATGGATGAAGTTGGCGCCGCGGCCCGGATGCGGGATCTTGTCCACGTCAATCAGCGCGGCCAGCTTGCCTTCCTTGGCGTCCACCGCAGCCACCTTGTTGCTCTGGTTGGCGGCGACCATGAAGTAACGCTTGCTGGAGTCCCAGCCGCCGTCATGCAGGAAACGGGCGGTGCCGATTTCCGTGGTTTTGAGCGCGTTGAGGTCGGAGTAGTCGACCATCAGCGTCTTGCCGGTCTCCTTGACGTTGACCACGAACTCGGGCTTGAAGTGCGAGGCCACGATGGAGGCCACGCGGGGCTCGGGGTGGAACTCCTGCTTGTCCACCGTCATGCCGCGGGTGGCGACGATCTTCAGCGGCTCCAGGGTGTCGCCCTTCATGATCACGTACTGGGGCGGCCAGTAGCTGCCGGCGATGGCGAGCTTGTCTTCGTAGCCCTTGTACTTGGAGGTGTCGACCGAGCGGGCTTCCAGGCCCACGCGGATCTCTGCCACGTTGTCGGGCTTCTCCATCCACAGGTCGATCATGTTGACCTTGGCATCGCGGCCGATCACGTACAGGTAGCGGCCCGAGGCCGAGGTGCGGGAGATGTGCACCGCGTAGCCGGTCTTGACGATGTTGATGATCTGCTTGGTGTCACCGTCGATCAGCGCCACCTCGCCGGTGTCACGCAGCGTGGTGGAGAAGATGTTGTCGATGTTGTAGCTGTTCATCTTCTTGGTCGGCCGCTTGGCAGGATCGACCAGCACCTTCCACGTGCCCTTCATCTGCTCCATGCCGAACTCCGGCGGCATGGGCGGGTCCTGCTGGATGTAGCGGGCCATGAGGTCGACTTCCTTGTCGTTCATCTCGCCCGAGGTCAGCCAGTTGGGCATGCCCGCGGCCGAGCCGTAGGCGATGAAGATCTTGAGGTAGTCCGTGCCCTTGGCCAGGGTGATGTCGGGCGTCAGCGGCTTGCCGGTGGCGCCCTTGCGCAGCACGCCGTGGCAGCCGGCGCAGCGCTCGAAGTAGATCTTGCGACCCTGTTCGAACTCCGCCTGCGTCATCGGGGGCGCCTTGGGGTTGCTGCTCTGGTACATCGGCTCGCTGCCCAGGGGCGAGGCGCCCGCCTGGTAGTTCACCTCCGCAGGGGTCACGCTCTTCTTGGCATCCTGGGCCTGAGCATGCAGGCTGGCCAGCAGGGCCGCGGCGGCCAGGCTGATCAACGCGAACCGGGGACTTTGCGGTGTCTTCATCACTCCACTCCGACAGGGGCGCGCCCATCAGGACTGCGTCCCAGAGGCAGCACATCGTCCAGTCTTTGCTGGGCTCGGCAGGGGCTGCGTGTGCCTGATCCGAGCGCAGCCATCGTCCCGCCGGCGGCGCCTGGCGTCCTTGAACTGGTTCAAGGACGCCACAAGAGCCCCTTTCCACAATGGCTCATCCAAGGAGAGCCTCATGAGCCGACTCGACGAGCCGCTGTATTTCTCGACCAGCACCCACGCCGCACCCGCCGGGCAAGCCGCCGCCCCGGTCACCCTGGTCGGCGCCGGCCCCGGTGATCCGGACCTGCTCACGGTCAAGGCTGCGCGCGCCCTCGGCCAGGCCAGCCTGGTGCTGTACGACCACCTGGTGTCCAAGGAAGTGTTGAAGCTCATTCCCGACGACGCCGACCTGATCTATGTGGGCAAGGAGGCCGGCCACCACACGCTCACGCAGGAAGGCATCATCGAGCTGATGATCCGCCTGGCCCGCAGTGGCCGCGCCGTGCTGCGGCTCAAGGGTGGCGACCCCTACATCTTCGGGCGGGGCGGCGAAGAGGCCCAGGCGCTCGCCGCCGCAGGCATTCCCTTCGAGACCATCCCGGGCATCAGCGCGGCCCAGGCGGCCGGCGCGCTGGCCGGCATTCCGCTGACGCACCGCGACCACGCCTGCTCGCTGGTCTTCGCCACCGGCCATCTGCGCGAGGCGGTCGACGGCGAACCGCGCTCGGTGGACCTGGACTGGGCCATGCTGGCCCGGCCGCGCCAGACGGTGGTGATCTACATGGGCCTGGGAAGCCTGGGGATCATCAGCGAGCAGCTGATCAAGCACGGCATGGCGCCGGACACGCCGGCGGCGCTGGTCGAGAAGGCCAGCACGCCGCAGCAGCGCTGCCTGCGCGGCAGCCTGCAGACGCTGCCCACCCTGGCTCGCCTGCACGGCGTGAAGCCACCGGCCCTGCTGATCGTCGGCGGCGTCGCCGCCCTGCACGAGCAGCTGGCACCGGCGATGAAGGCCACTCACTGTATGGGGTAGGAAGCAAGTCCTCTTGAGTTGAGGATGCGGATGTCGCGGCGATCGATCTGGATCAAGCCTTCCGCCTCCAGCTCATGCAGCACGCGCGAGAAGTATTCCGGCGTCAGCGACAGGCGCGAGGCGATGGTGGCCTTGCTGACCGGCAGCGAGACGGTGATGCAGTCACCGCTGACGCAGTCCTCGGCCTCCTGCTCGCTGAGCAGAAAGCCGATCACGCGCTGGATGCCGCTGTGCAGGCAGTAGGACTCCACATCGCGGACCAGCCCATGCAGGCGCCGTGAGACGCCGGCCAGCATGCGCAGCGCAAAGCGCGGGTCGCGGGCGATCTCCTCCATCACCGCCGCCTTGCTGATGGACAGCAGCAGGCATTCCGACAGGGTCTGCGCGTTCACGATGTGCGGGCGGTCGGTGAACATCAGCGCCTCGCCGAAGCTGTTCCCCGGCCCGACCAGCTCGATCACTTTCTCGGCACCGCTGGGGGCGAGCGCATAGAGCTTGACCTGCCCCGTCACCACCACGTAGAAGGACTCGCAGGCTTGACCTACACGGAACACCGCCTCGCCGCGGCCCATGCGGTGCAGCTGGCAGCCGTGCTGGGCCAGGCTCTGCAACTCGCCGGGCTGCATGTCCGCGAACAGCGGCAGAACGGACAGATAGCGAGGCAGGTCGAAGGTGGCTGGCATGAAGGGCTCCCTTGAATGGCTGGCGGCTTGGCGAGGCCTGACGAACGCGATTCTGTGGAGCCTGCCCAAGGCGGGTTTGAGGTGGATCAAGCGCCGCCGGCGCCTAGTTCTTCTGAACGATGCCGCCCTTGTGGCCGCGTAGTTCCTCGGTCGTACTGCTTTTTGCCGCGCTCAGGCGGCCAGGCGCGCATACAGGCGCGGCAGGCTGCTCACCAACTCCTGCGGCCGGCGCAAGTGCACGAAACCCTGCTGGCCGAAGAGATAGGGCAGGTAGTCGGCCGGACCCTCGTCGATGCTGATGCACAAGGGGCTCAGTCCCGCCTGGCGGGCCGCCAGCACCGCCTGGCGCGTGTCCTCCAGGCCCCAGCGCCCTTCGTAGTGGTCGAGGTCATTGGGCTTGCCGTCGGTCAGGAGCAGCAGCAGACGCTGGCGCTCCGGCCGCTCGGCCAGGCGTTCGGTCGCGTGACGCAGGGCCGCTCCCATGCGGGTATAGAAGCCCGGCTTGATGGCCCCCACGCGGTGGCGCTGCAATGCGGACCAGCGCTCCTCGAAGCACTTCAACTGCTGGATGCGCACCTGCTGGCGCTTGACCGAGGAAAAGCCCAGCATCTCGAAGGGATCGCCCAGGCCGGCCAGGGCCTCGCCGAAGACGTAGAGGGCATCGCGGATCACGTCGATCACCCGCGTCTCACCCTGCACGCAGGCGTCGGTGGAGAGGCTCAGGTCGGCCATCAGCAAGCAGGCCAGGCTGCGGTCCTGCCGCTGGCTTTGCTGGAAGACGGGCGGAGATTCCGCGGGGCGGCACCCGGCCCGCATCTGCCTCTCGCAGGCATGGCGGACCCAGGCGTCCAGATCCAGTTCCTCGCCCTGCGGCAGGCCCTTTTGCCAGCGCGGCGCGGCACGCAGCACCTCCAGGCGGCGGCGCATGCGCCGGCCCAGTTGGCGCAGGGCCGGCGGCGGCAGCCAGGGCTCGGGCCGTGCCGCGACGAAGCGCTGCAGGCCGCAATAGTCCTCACGCAGCAGCCCGGCCTTCCAGTCCCACTCGGGCAGGCGCTCGGGCAGGCCGACGGGCTCGTCGTCCGCCGCGGCGCTGGGCAGGTCCAGGTCGAAGCGCACGCGCGAGGCCAGGGTCTCGCCGCCCTCGGCCAGGTCCAGCTGGCGCATGTCGTTGGCCACTGTGGCCGCATCGCTATCGGGATCGTCGTCGCCGGCCCGGTTGACCTTGACGAACTCGGACCAGGACAGCACCGACTCGGCGCGGAACATCAGGATCAGGCCCTGCTTGCTGCTGCTGTCCTCGTTGCGCCGTGCACTGCGGCGCTGGCGGTCCTGGGCGCTCTTGCTGCCGGCGGCGGGCGGGGTCGCCGCCTTGCGGGGCGACAGGGCCGCCGCTGCAGGGGCCGGCTGCAGCCACAGCCAGACCGCGGCCAAGTCCTGCGGCTGCAGCGCATGCGCCGCGGCAGGCAGCTGCGCCAGCCGGCCACGGGCTTGCAAGGCCTGTCGCAGCAGCCGCTCGGACGGTGCGTCCGTGCCCATGGCATCCGGATCCGGTCGCTGCTGAAGGTGGGCTTCGAGCAGGCGTTCATGAAGACCGCTCAGGCCCGGGAAGCGCTCCAGCGCCAGGGCCGTGGCCCGCACATTGGCGGTCACCCAGCCGCCCTGCCCCGCCTCGTCGGCATCCCAGCAGGAGGACAGTGCCGCCAGCCAGAAATAGAGGCCGCGGTTCAGCGCGGGATCGGGGAACACATCCAGGCGCACCGGCAATGCCAGCACCTCGGGGCCCAGCTGGGCCTGGGCTGCGCGCTGCTCGCTGCCGGCCAGGCGCTGCAACCAGCCACGGGGCCCGCCATGGCGCAGGGCCTGGGCCTCGGCCAGGCGCAGCGCGTGCGAGCCGCCGCCCGCGCGGAACAGCAGGCCCAGCGCGCGCTGCACCTGCGCCAACTCCACGGCGGCCTCCGGATGGCCTTGCTCAGCCGCTCGGGTCACCCAGCGGTGCCAGGTCTTGCCTACCCACTCTTCCATCAGGCGGCCTCCTTGTCCGATGTCTGCTGCGGCGGCCGGTTCGGCGCCATCTTGTCCTCGGGGCGGGCCTGCAGGGCTTCCAGCTTCTTCTGACGCAAGGTCTCGCGCACGGCTTCCAGGCCGACCTGCCACTCCAGCAGCGGGGCCGCGCCGCGGCGGCCCTGCGAGCTTCCGCAGGCCGTCAGGCACTGGCCGCACTGCACGCAGGAAAACATCATGCGCTTGATGTTGCGCGGGTTCAGGCGCATGGGGCAGGCGGCATCGCAGGCCGAACCCGGCAGGCCCGGGGCGACGTCGCAGGACTTGCAGTCCCTGGCCTGCTCGCGCTTGAAGGCCACCACCATGCCACGCGGATTGGCCATCCACATGAGGCTCTGGAACAAGCCCACGGCGCAGCCGAAGCGGCAGAACAGGTGACGGGCGAAGGCGAATTCGGCGCTGAACACCAGGGTGCCGATGCCGATGAAGCGAGCCTGGTTGGCCGTCAGCGTGCCGTTCCAGAGGCCGCTCCAGAGCTCTCTGGGCGGCAGCAGGTAGCTCGCCAGCGTGATGGCCCAGACGAAGCCCATCAGCACGCAGCTGAGGCCGAACACGGGCCACCAGCGGCCGTCGGCGCTGCGCCCGGCGCGACGCACCGGCAAGCGGTCCCACAGCGAGAACTTGCCGATCGCGCGATGCAGAAGGTCGTTCAGCAGCTCCACCGCCGAGAAGTGCGGGCACAGCCAGCCGCAGTAGAGCCGGCCGTAGCGCCAGGCCACGAAAAGAAAGCTGCCCACCACCCCCACGATGGGCAGCAGCGCCCGCAGCAGGAGGTTCAGCGCGGCGTCAGCGCCGCTGGCGCGGCCGTGCTGGACGGCGTCCAGTCCCAGATGCCAGGGCTGGCCGAACAGCCAGAGCTGCGTCTCATGCAGGTCGAAACGCAGCAGGTCCAGCAGCGGAGCGGCAACGAAAAGCAGGAAGAAGCCCAGCTGCAGGCTGCGACGCAGGCGCTGCGAGGGTGCCGGGCGGCCGCTGCCGCCAACGGGCGTCAGCAGGGCAGTAGGAGGCCTGCCCATGTCAGACGCCCATGCCACCCTCGGGCCGCAGAACATCCCGGGCCGAGCGCCGGGCCGCTCCCAAGCCGGCCCGCCTTGGCGAGGCTTGCGGCTCAAGGCCGCGAGCCTCGACGTCCCCTTGGGGGACCGACCAGGCTCGCCCGCATTCAGCGGGGCGAGACTGGGCGAGGGGCACCCTCACAGCACGGCCTCCACCACCTCGCCCAGGGCTGCAGCCGTGTCGGCCTCATCGGTCAGCGCATCCACGATGGCCGTCTGCACCGCCAGACGCAGCGGCAGCCCGGCCACCGCCAGGCGTGCAGCGGCCACCAGCAGCCGGGTGCTCACCGTTTCTTCCAGGTCATGCTCGCCCAGGCGCCGCAGGGCGGAAGCCAGGCGCACCAGCTGCTGGGACAGCGACTCGTCGCAAGCGGACTCCGCCTGCACGATGCGCTGCTCCACCTCGGGGTCCGGATAGCCCATCTGCAGCGCGACGAAGCGCTGCCGCGTGCTGGGCTTCAGGCTCTTGAGCAGGTTCTGGTAGCCGGGGTTGTAGGAGATCACCAGCATGAAGCCCGGCGCCGCGGCGATCTGCTCACCGGTGCGCTCGATGGGCAGCATGCGGCGGTCGTCCGCCAGCGGGTGCAGCACCACCGTGGTGTCGCGGCGCGCCTCCACCACCTCGTCCAGATAGCAGATGGCGCCCTGGCGCACGGCGCGTGCCAGCGGGCCGTCGCTCCAGACGGTGGCGCCGTCCTGGATCAGGAAACGGCCCACCAGGTCGGCCGCCGTGAGGTCGTCGTGGCAGCTGACCGTGATCAGCGGACGGCCCAGGCGGGCCGCCATGTGCTCCACGAAGCGCGTCTTGCCGCAGCCCGTGGGCCCCTTGATGAGCAGGGGCAGGCGCTGGGCATGCGCATGGGCAAAGACCCGGCATTCCTCTCCTTGCTCCGCATAGAAGGGCAGCTCACCTGGCCCCAGCTGGGCGGCAGTCGCCTGGAGTCTGTCCACCGGGTCCTCCTCGCTCACAGCTCGATCAAAGATCACGCACGCGCTGCGCCGGTTGGGCGCGCAGCATGCCGCCGCCGCGGGCATCGGCCTCGGCCTGCGTCACCGGCTCGCCGCCGATGAAGAAGCTGGACAGGTAGGCCAGCAGCCCCAGCAGGAAGCCCACGCCGCCGGCCAGGCGCACCCAGTAGAAGAAGCGCAGCTGGTCCTGGGTGGCCATGAAGCCCATCGCGCCTTCGGTGGGCATGCGCTGCAGCCAGACCTGCAGGATGCCGGCGCCGGTCAGGGCCAGCACCATCACGCCCATGGAGACGGTCATGATCCAGAAGCTCCACATCTCCGTGCTCTGCGCGCGCTGGCTGTTGGCGATGCGGCCGCGCAGCATGGGCATGGCGTAGCTGATCAGCGTGATCACCACCAGCACGTAGGCACCATAGAAGGCCAGGTGGCCGTGTGCCGCGGTGACCTGGGTGCCGTGGGTGTAGTAGTTGACCGGCGACAGCGTATGGATGAAGCCCCAGAGGCCCGCACCCAGGAAGCCCATCACCGAGGTGCCCACGGCCCACAGCACGGCGGCCTGGTTCGGGTGCTCACGGCGGCGGCGCTGCACCATGTTGAAGGCGAAGACCGTCATCATGAAGAAGGGGATGGGTTCCAGCGCCGAGAAGATGCTGCCGATCCAGGTCCAGTAGCCGGGCAGGCCGATGAAGTAGAAGTGGTGACCCGTGCCCAGAATGCCCGTCATCAGCGCGAAGGCGATGATCACGTACAGCCACTTGTCGATCACCTCGCGGTCCACGCCGGTGGTCTTGATCAGCACGAAGGCCAGCAGCGAACCCAGGATCAGCTCCCAGACGCCTTCCACCCACAGGTGCACGACGAACCACCAGTACATCTTGTCCCGCACCAGGTTGTGCGGATTGACGAAGCTGAACAGGAACATCAGCGCCAGGCCCCACAGGCCCATCAGCAGCACCAGCGAGATGCTGGTCTTGCGGCCCTTCAGCACGGTCATGCTGATGTTGTAGAGGAAGCCCAGGGCCACGACCACGATGCCCAGCTTGGTGGGCAGCGGCTGCTCCAGGAACTCGCGCCCCATGGTCTGCAGCAGGTCATTGCCGGTCAGCTCGGCCAGCTTGGCATAGGGCACCGCCAGATAGCCCACGATGGTGACGGCACCGGCCACCAGGAAGATCCAGAACAGCGCCAGCGCCAGCTTGGGGCTGTGCAGCTCGGTCTCGGACTCCTCCGGCACCATGTAGTAGGCCGCGCCCATGAAGCCGAACAGCAGCCACACGATCAGCAGATTGGTGTGGACCATGCGGGCCTGGTTGAAGGGGATGTAGGGGAACAGGAAGTCCCCGACCAGGTACTGCAGGCCCAGTCCCAGACCGAAAAGGATCTGGCCGGTGAACAGCAGCAGGGCCGCGACGAAGTAGTACTTCGCCACCGCCTGGGATTTGTACTTGAGGGTGATCATGATGGGTGCGCCTCCTCAGCCTTCGATATTGGGGGGCCACTGCTCGGTGTTGATCTCGCCGGTCCACTTGAGGAACTCGACCAGGTCACTGAGCTGTTGCTCGTCCAGGTTGAACTGGGGCATCTGGCGACGACCCTCGGCGTGCGTGGGCTGGGCCTTCATCCAGGCCTTGATGAACTCACCGCCGCGGCGCTTGTAGACATTGCCGAGCTCGGGGGCGAAGTAGGCGCCCTCGCCCAGCAGGGTGTGGCAACCGATGCAGTTGCGCGTCTCCCAGATCTTCTTGCCCGCCACCACCGCAGGCGTGATGGCCTGGGCGTTGGAGCGCTGCGGGATGCGCTGCTCCGTGTGGAACACGATGGCCGCGAACAGCAGGGCGAAGAAAACCGAACCGCCCCAGAACATGTTTCGCGCCATCTGCTTGGTGAAACCGCTGCCCTGACTCATGGGGCCTCCTTGCGTGGATCAAACAGATGGGCGCAAGACTAGGCGTCGACGGACCAAGAATCCTTGAACCGGTTCAAGAAGCCGGCAATTCCAAAAGATATAAGCAAAATATAACTATTGACAAAGAGAAAAACCGCCCGCAGGCGGTTGGTGTGGACCTTGCAGACGGCCGGCGTGAACCGTCGGTGCGACGGCCCTGGCGCTCAGGCGTCCTGCATCTGCAGTTCTTCCTCGCGGGGATACCAGGCGTCCACCCAGGCGCTCACGCGCACCTGCGCGACGGCCGGGTAGGCCTTCAGCCACGCGGCAGCCGCGTCGCGCTGGGCGTCGCTGACGGACCCGCGGCCCAGGGTGCCGACAAAGCCGTCGGTCTCGGCCAGCGGCAGCCAGCCACCCAGGCCGCCGATCTGCAGGCCGTGCGCGGCGAGCGCGGGATAGACTGCCTCGCAGAAGGCGTCCAGGGCGGCGCCATCCAGGGGTGACTTGAACTTCAGCTCGACCCAGAAGCCCAGCTCCTGGAATTCGCCGACGCGCAGCTTCTTGCGCTGGCGGCGGTTCAGGCGGGCGAGACGGCGCTTGGACAGCGAGGGAATGGTGTGTGGAGTCATGGCCGGCATTCTACGAACCCAGCGCCAAGGCCGGTGGCCCCACCGCCCTCAGTCCTTCAGCACGGACATGGGGTCCACCAGACGCACATCGTGCATCTGGTGGAGGTAGGCCTCGTAATAGCCTTTGTGGGAGGCGCCGACGATGGTCAGCATGCGCATGCCCGGATGCATGCCCAGAAGCTCGCGCATGTTCGCCACCATGCGCAGATTGCGTGTCTCCCAGTAGCCGACGTAATTGCGGCCATAGGCTTGTGGCGAGGGCTCCACCAGGGCGGCCCCGAAGTCCGATCGATAGGCCAGCTCGGGCGCCTCAGGCGCGTTGTAGGCCCGGTAGAGATTCAGGAGTCCGCCTGGCTCCTTCAGACCTGCTCTGAGCGCCGTGTCCTGGGCGAGCCGCGTACGGCCGGCCTCGTTGTCCCAGGCCTTGCGGATGGCCGTTTCCTGTGCCTTCGGGTCTGCCGCATCGGGCTGGTCTGCCGTGTGGTCATCCACGCTGTAGACGCGCTGCAAGCCCAGTTCGACGGCCAGCGGCGCAGCGAGCCAGCTGTCTTCGCTGCTGCGCTTGCGCAGGCGCTCCAGGCGCGCCACCAGGGCGTCGTCGAGCCCATCACCCGAGCGGCGCTCCGTCACCGGCAGGTACAGCCACTGCACCAGCGCAGACACCGGCTCGCCCGCCGCCAGGAAGACGGCAGCCAGATGGCGGCGCTGGCCGGCCGTGGCTTGCGCAGACCAGGCGCCCAGCAGCCGGTCGGCCTCCAGATTGGCCTGCACCACATCCAGGCCGGTGGCGCGCGCCGCCGGGGTCACGTCAGGGCAATAGGACTTCACGGTGTCGGCATAACGCGCCGGCTGGCGGCGCAGCGCGTCGCACTGCAGCCCCGAGAGACGCTCCACGGCAATCAACTGCGGCTGCCAGCGCGCCAGGGCGCGCAGCAGCGGCAGCAACATGTCCTGGCGCAGGGCGCCGTCCATGTCGCTCAGGTGCGGGGTGGCCAGCACCAGCACGTCGTTCTCGGCGCCTGCGGGTGGCCCTTTGTGCCGGCTGGGCTGGAAGACCGGCTCATAGGATTTGCCGGCTTGGATCGACTGGGCCTGCACATGGGCAACTTGCACTGCACCCGCGCACAGCAGCACAGCCAACAGGCAAAGGAATGGACTCTTCTTGGGTCTCACGACCATGACCTCTCGATGGCACTTGGAACGGCCTCCAGGGCGCAGCGACACGACGCCGGCCCCGAGGAGCAACGCCGTGACACTGGCTGGCGCAAGCCCACTTCACCGCCAGCTCGGCAGGGTCAAGAAGTCCATGCCGCGGACCGGGTGGACCCGATGAGCCAAAGTCACCGCGAGGCCGCGATGGTGTCTGAGCGGAGCCGCTCAGCAGCAGTCGCTTGAGACGAACTGCAGCAGGACCCGCCCCAACTGCACCTATGCAGAATGGACGCTGCCCCACGTGGTCGCAGGTGGCCGCAGGTGGTCGCAGGTGGCCGCAGGTGGTCGCCGTTGCCCGCAAAGAACGCAAGGAGGGTCAGGTCTTGCCTGCCAAGCGACCAAGGCAACGCCGGACAAGCGACCAAGGCGACGCCGGACAAGATGGCCAGAGGAAAGCGCATAGCAAAAAGCCCGGCACCTTTCGGTACCGGGCTCGTGCTTATCTTTGGTCGGGGTGGCGGGATTCGAACTCGCGACCCCTTGCACCCCATGCAAGTGCGCTACCAGGCTGCGCTACACCCCGACGAAGAAACAAGATTATAGAACGATTTTTTAGAGCTGCGCAAGTAGTGTTGAGCGAATTGCCAATAATTCTTCGCGCACCTGCTCCAGGCTCAGCTTTTCCACGCTGACGCTCAGGCGAGCGGCCTCGTGCTTGTCCGCCGCCATGGCCATGGCTTGGCTGTGAGTGGCTTCGATGGCGTGCAGTTCCTCGGCCAGGGCCTCCGCAGCCACGGCCTCCTCGTGGAAGCTGGCCGGCGTCTCCGGCCGTGCGAGGCCTTCGGCCAGCTGATTGCGCGCCCCGCTGATGGTGAAGCCCTGGTCATAGAGCAGATCGCGGATGCGGCGGATCAGCAGCACCTCGTGGTGCTGGTAGTAGCGCCGGTTGCCGCGCCGCTTCATGGGCTTGAGCTGCGTGAACTCCTGCTCCCAGTAGCGCAGCACATAGGGCTTCACGCCGCACAGCTCGCTCACCTCACCAATGGTGAAGTAGCGTTTGGCGGGAATGGCGGGAAGCGCTTTGTCCATTGAAATCAAGGGCTTCAGGTGGGGAGGTCAGACTCTACTCGAAGTCCTCGTCGCCGGGAACATCCCCCTGCACCACCCCCTTGAGTTTGTGGCTGGCGTGGAAGGTCACGACATTGCGTGCCTTGATGGGGATGGACTCGCCGGTGCGGGGATTGCGCCCCGGGCGCGGAGCCTTGCGACGGATGTTGAAGTTGCCGAAGCCCGAGAGCTTGACCTCGCGTCCCTGCACCAGGCTGTCGTGGATGATGTCGAAGAAAGCCTCGACCATGTCCTTGGACTCGCGCTTGTTGAGGCCCAGCTTGTCGAACAACAGCTCGGCCAGCTCGGCCTTGGTCAGCGTCGGCGTCTCCAGGCTGGGCAGCAACACCGGGCCGCCCGCCGGCTTGATCTCATCCGTGCTCATGCGAAAGCTCCTCCTCAGGCGCGCAGCCGCGCGCCCAGCTTTTCACCCAGGGCCGACAGCACCGTGGCCACCGCCTGCTCGATGCGCTCGTCGGTCAGCGTGGCCTCTTCGTCCAGCAATTCCAGGCGGATGGCCATGCTGCGCTCGCCTTCTTTCAAGTCGCCGCTGGGCTGAGCGGGCTTGAAGATGTCGAACAGACGCGCGGAGCGTACCAGGGCATCACCCGCCGTGCTGATGGTTTGCATCAAGGACTCGTGTGTGACGGTATCCGCAACGATCACGGCAATGTCGCGCAGCACGGCTTGCTGGCGCGGCACGCCCTGCCCCACCGGCAGCGTGCGGGCCAACACGGCGTCCAGCTCCAGTTCGAACAGCACCGGCGCGCCGGCGCCCTGGGGCAATTCGTAGGCCTGGCGCCACTTGGGATGCAGCTCGCCGATCACGCCGATGGCCTGGCCGTCCAGCTCCACGCATGCGCTGCGGCCCGGGTGCAGGGCCGGGTGCTCGGCCGCCACGAAGCGCAGCTGGCGAGGGGCGAACAGCGCTTCGAGGTCGCCCTTGACGTCGAAGAAGTCGACAGCGCGCTCACGCTGGCTCCATTGCTGCTGATCCGCTGGACCGAAGGCCAGGCCGCCCAGGCGCATGGGCTGCGCGATGCCGGCCACGCTGGCGGCGCCGGTCTGCACCGAGGCGTCGCGCAGGAAGACGCGGCCGATCTCGAACACGCGCACGCGGCTGGCCTTGCGGGCCAGGTTGTGGCGCAGCACGTTGAGCAGGCTGCCCATCAGGCTGGTGCGCATCACCGAGAGCTGGCTGGTGATGGGGTTCAGCAGGCGGATGGGGTTCTCCTGCCCCGCCAGCTCGCGCTCCCAGCGTTCCTCGACGAAGCTGAAGTTGATGGTTTCGAAGTAGTCGCGCGCGGCCACGGCATGGCGTAGGGCATGCACGCCACGGCGCGACTCCGAACGGGTCTTGGCCACCACCGGCGCCAGCGGCGGCGTGGACGGCAGCTTGCCGTAGCCCAGCACGCGGATGACTTCCTCGATCAGGTCTTCCTCGATGCTGATGTCGAAGCGCCAGCTCGGCGGCGTGACCGTCAGCGTGCCCTCGCCTACCGAGAACGGCAGGCCCAGGCGGCGGAACACGCCGGCGCATTCTTCCTGCGTGAGCGGCATGCCGATCACCTTGGCGGCGCGCGCCACGCGCAGGGTCACAGGCTTGGGCTGCGGCATGTTGACGCGCTGGTCCACCAGCGGGCCGGCCTCGCCGCCGCAGATCTCCAGCACCAGCTGCGTGATGCGCTCGATATGCTCGGCAATGCTTTCCGGGTCCACGCCACGCTCGAAGCGGTGGCCGGCGTCGGTACTGAAGTTGTAGCGGCGGGCGCGGCCCATGACGGCCTCGGGCCACCAGAAGGCGGCTTCGATGTAGACGTTGCGGGTGTCGTCGGACACGGCCGTGTGGTCGCCGCCCATGATGCCGGCCAGGGACTCGACGCGGCTCGCGTCGGCGATCACGCCGACCTTCTCGTCCAGCTCGACCGTGTTGCCGTTCAGCAGCTTGAGCTGCTCGCCGGCACGGGCCCAGCGCACGACCAGCTCGCGGTCGATCTTGTCGAGGTCGAAGATGTGCGAGGGGCGGCCCAGCTCGAACATCACGTAATTGGAGATGTCCACCAGGGCCGAGACCGAGCGCTGGCCGCAGCGGGCCAGGCGCTCGACCATCCACGTCGGGGTCTGGGCCTTGTGGTTGACATTGCGCACCACGCGGCCGGCAAAGCGGCCGCAGAGGTCCGGCGCCTCGACGCGCACGGGCACGGTCTGGTCGACCACCGGCTTCACCGGCGTGATGGCCGGCAGGGTCAGCGGCGCGCCGGTCAGCGCAGCCACCTCGCGGGCCACGCCCAGCACCGAGAGGCCGTGACCGAGGTTGGGCGTGAGCTTCAGCGTGAAGAGCGTGTCGTCCAGGTTCAGGAACTCGCGGATGTTCTGGCCGACGGGCGCATCGGCCGGCAATTCCAGCAGGCCGCCGTGCTCGTCGCTGAGCTTGAGCTCACGGGCCGAGCACAGCATGCCGAAGCTCTCGACGCCGCGCAGCTTGCCGACCTTGATCAGGAAGGGCTTGCCATCCTCACCCGGAGGCAGCTCGGCGCCCACGGTGGCCAGGGGCACCTTGATGCCGGCCCGTGCATTGGGCGCGCCGCAGACGATCTGCAGCGGCTCGCCGTTGTTGAAGGCCACACCGGCGTTGACCTTGCAGACCCGCAACTTGTCGGCGTTAGGATGCTGCTCGGCCTCCAGGATCTCGGCAACGACGATGCCACTGAAGGGCGGCGCCGCCGGGCTCAGCTCCTCGACTTCCATGCCGGACATGGTCAGCAGCGAAGCCAGCTCTTGGGTGTTCAGGGGCGGATTGCAGAAGGCCCGCAGCCAGGACTCAGGGAATTGCATGGGATTCTCGTCAGCGTGTTCGGTGGTGTTCTTGCGATGCTTGCAGTGCGTGAGCTCGGGGCAAGCGGGGCTTACTTGAACTGGCTCAGGAAGCGCAGGTCGCCCTCGAAGAACAGGCGCAGGTCATTGACGCCGTAGCGCAGCATGGCCAGGCGGTCGATGCCGGAGCCGAAGGCGAAGCCGATGTAGCGTTCCGGGTCCAGTCCCATGTTGCGGATCACCTGCGGATGCACCTGGCCGGCGCCGGAGACTTCCAGCCAACGGCCTTTCAGCGGGCCGGTCTCGAACATGATGTCGATTTCAGCGCTGGGCTCGGTGAAGGGGAAGTAGCTGGGGCGGAAGCGCAGCTGCAGCGCGTCGGTCTCGAAGAAGGCAGTGATGAAGTTCAGGTAGACCGACTTCAGGTCCTTGAAGCTGATGTTCTCGCCGACCCACAGGCCTTCGACCTGGTGGAACATGGGCGAGTGCGTGGCGTCGCTGTCCACGCGGTAGGTGCGGCCCGGGGCGATGACGCGGATTTCCGGCATGCTGTCCTGGCCGGCATAGCGCTTGGCATGGGCCTGCGCGTAGCGGATCTGCATGGGGCTGGTGTGCGGGCGCAGGTTGAACCAGCGGCCGCCCTCGTCCTTCATGTCCACGTAGAAGGTGTCCTGCATGGAGCGCGCAGGATGGTTCTCGGGATTGTTCAGCGAGGAGAAGCTGAACCAGTCGGTCTCGATCTCGGGACCGTCGGCCACGTCGAAGCCCATGGAGCCGAAGATGGCCTCGATGCGTTCCATCGCACGCGTGATGGGGTGCAGGCCGCCGGTGCCGCGCTGGCGGCCGGGCAGCGTCACGTCCAGGGCCTCGGCCTTGAGCTGCTTCTCCAGCTCGGCGTCGGCCAGGGCCTGGCGGCGGGCGTTCAAGGCCGCCTCGATGCCCTGCTTGAGCTGGTTGATCTCGGCGCCGCGGGTTTTCTTCTCCTCGACCGGCAGGGCGGCCAGGCCCTTCATCAGCTCGGTCACCTGGCCGGACTTGCCCAGGAAGCGCGCCTTGGCGTTCTCCAGGTCAGCGGGGGTGGAGGCCTGGGCAAATTCAGCCTGGGCGCTTTGCAGCAATTGGGCGAGATCGTTCATCGCAGCGGCGGACTCGTAAGCAGGAATGCAATAAGAAAAGGCCGAACACCAGGGTGTCGGCCTTCAAGGGTGCGCACCCCGGCTTGGCACCGGGGCCGCCCTGACGCGGCTTGCGCCGCATCGGGACATTTAGGCGAGAGCGGCCTTCACCTTGGCGAAGATGCTGGCAAAACCAGCCGGATCGTTGACGGCCAGATCAGCCAGGACCTTGCGGTCGATGTCGATCTGGGCCTTCTTCAGGCCGGCCACGAACTTGCTGTAGCTCAGACCCAGGCCACGGCTTGCCGCGTTGATACGGGCAATCCACAGCTGGCGGAACACGCGCTTCTTGGCACGGCGGTCACGGTAGGCGTACTGGCCTGCCTTCATCACCGCCTGCTTGGCGATGCGGAAGACATTCTTACGACGACCACGGAAGCCCTTGGCCAGAGCCAGGACCTTTTTGTGACGAGCACGTGCGGTAACACCACGTTTGACGCGAGGCATGTTGTATCTCCTTAAATCGTGGGATTACAGACCGGCATAGGGCAGCATCGCAGCGATGTGACCCATGTTGGTTTCATGCACGTTCACGGCGCCGCGGAGCTGGCGCTTGTTCTTCGTGGTCTTCTTGGTCAGGATGTGGCGCTTGTAGGCCTGACCGCGCTTGACGGTACCACCCGGACGGACGCGGAAACGCTTCTTGGCGCCGCTCTTGGTCTTCATTTTGGGCATGACTGCTCCTTTTAAATGCGTCCCCTGGGGCGGTTGCGGGACTCGCAACACTTGCCAGCCTCAGGGAGACTAATAAGCCCGCCGACGACCAGATCGACGGGCCTGAACCATGGGCCGAGGCCCTAGCAACGCCGGCACACCACCGACAACGATGTCGCCCAACGGGCGACCCTTCGCCAGCGAGGCCTTTTCAGGCCGTCCGCCGGGCCGCCCCAAGGACGGCCTCTTGCAATCAAAACCGGGCCAACGCCCGGTTTTGATTGCACCCCCTCGGGGGGTGGGCCCGCGTACCCGCGGGCCCGGGGGTCAACGCTTCTTGGGCGCGAGGACCATGATCATCTGCCGCCCTTCCAGCTTGGGCATGTGCTCGACGACCGCCACATCCGCCAGCTCGTCACGGATGCGCTCCAGCAGGCGCATGCCGATGTCCTGGTGGGTGATTTCGCGACCACGGTAACGCAGCGTCACCTTGCCCTTGTCACCATCCTCGGCGATGAAGCGGCGCAGATTGCGCATCTTGATCTGGTAGTCGCCTTCGTCCGTGCCCGGGCGGAACTTGACTTCCTTGACCTCGATGACCTTCTGCTTGGCCTTGGCCTCGGCCGCGCGTTTCTGCTCAAGGTACTTGAACTTGCCGTAGTCCATCAGCCGGCAGACCGGCGGATTGGCGGTGGCCGCGATCTCGACGAGATCCACATCCATGTCGCCTGCCATGCGCAGGGCTTCCTGGATGCTCACGACACCGATGGGCTCGTTCTCCGGGCCGTTCAGACGGACCTCGGGAGCAGTGATTTCGCGGTTCAGCCGATGCTTACGCTCGGGAATCGCACGACGGTCAGCAAAAGTAGCGATGGTGCCACCCTTTCAACGAGCCCAAGGCAACAGGCCCAGCAATAAGCAAAAGCGCGCCCAACTCCAACCACTCAGGCCTTGTTGGTGATGTCCGCCGCCAGCCTCTCAGTGAAGCTGGCCAGCGACATCACACCCAGGTCCTGGTTGCCACGGGCGCGCACCGCAACGGCTCCGTTTGCCTTCTCCTTGTCACCGACGACAAGGATGTACGGAACCTTCTGCAAGGAATGCTCGCGGATTTTATACGTGATCTTTTCGTTGCGCAAATCTGCGACCACCCTAAGCCCTTGTTTTTGCAGCGTTTTCACGATATCAGCCACGTAATCGGCCTGAGCATCGGTGATATTGGCCACCACGACCTGGGTCGGCGCCAGCCAGACGGGCAGCGCGCCGGCGTGCTGCTCGATCAGGATGCCGATGAAACGCTCCAGGCTGCCCACGATGGCCCGGTGCAGCATGATGGGGCGCTGGCGGCTGCCGTCTTCGGCCACGAATTCGGCGTCCAGGCGCTCCGGCATGTTGGGGTCGACCTGGATGGTGCCGCACTGCCACTGGCGTCCCAGCGCATCCTTCAGCGTGTATTCGATCTTGGGGCCGTAGAAGGCGCCCTCACCCGGCAGGTACTCGAACTCGCAGCCAGATGCGCGCAGGCCCTCGGCCAGCGCGGCCTCGGCCTTGTCCCAGCTCTCCTCGCTGCCGATGCGCTTCTCGGGGCGCGTGGACAGCTTGTAGAGGATCTCCGTGAAGCCGAAGTCCTTGTAGACCTTCTGCAGCAGGGTCGTGAAGGCCGTGACCTCGGCCTGGATCATGTCTTCCGTGCAGAAGATGTGGCCGTCATCCTGCGTGAAGCCGCGCACGCGCATGATGCCGTGCAGGCCGCCGGTGGGCTCGTTGCGGTGGCACTGGCCGAACTCGCCGAAGCGCAGCGGCAGGTCGCGGTAGCTCTTGATGCCCTGCTTGAAGATCAGGATGTGGCCGGGGCAGTTCATCGGCTTGAGCGCGTAGTCGCGCTTCTCCGATTCCGTCGTGAACATGTTCTCGCGGTACTTGTCCCAGTGGCCCGTCTTCTCCCACAGCGTCTTGTCAATGATCTGCGGGCCCTTGACCTCCAGGTAGCCGTTCTCGCGGTAGACGCGGCGCATGTACTGCTCCACCTCCTGCCAGACCGTCCAGCCCTTGGGGTGCCAGAAGACCACGCCGGGCGCGTGCTCGTCGATGTGGAAGAGGTCCAGGTCCTTGCCGAGGCGGCGGTGGTCGCGCTTCTCGGCTTCTTCCAGCAGCGTCAGGTACTTCTGCAGGTCGTCCTTGGAGGCCCAGGCCGTGCCGTAGATGCGCTGCAGCTGCTCGTTGCGGTGGTCGCCGCGCCAGTAGGCGCCGGCCACCTTCATCAGCTTGAAGTGCTTGAGCTTGCCGGTGGAGGGCACGTGCGGGCCGCGGCAGAGGTCGGTGAAGCCGCCCTCCGCGTACAGCGAGACGTCCTCGCCCTGCGGAATGGACTCGATGATCTCGGCCTTGTAGGCCTCGCCGATGCGCTTGAAGTAGGCCACGGCCTCGTCGCGCGGCAGCACCGAGCGCACCACCTTCTCGTCCTTCTTGGCCAGCTCGGTCATCTTGGACTCGATGGCCGCCAGATCCTCGGGCGTGAAGGGGCGCTTGTAGCTGAAGTCGTAGTAGAAGCCGTTCTCGATGACCGGGCCGATGGTGACCTGGGCCTCGGGGAAGAGCTCCTTGACGGCATAGGCCAGCAGGTGGGCCGTGGAATGGCGGATGACTTCCAGGCCATCGGCGTCTTTCTCAGTGACGATGGCCAGTTGGGCGTCGGACTCGATCAGGTAGCTGGTGTCGACCAGCTTGCCGTCGACCTTGCCGGCCAGCGCGGCCTTGGCCAGCCCGGTGCCGATGGATGCGGCGACCTCGGCCACGGTGACGGCCTGCGGGAATTCGCGCTTGGAACCGTCAGGCAGTTGGATGGAAATCATGGGGTGCTCCGAATCGCTGGGGCTCCGCCGTTCGCGCGTCATGGCATCAGGAACGGAGCCCGGAAATGAAAAAGCG
The DNA here is from genome assembly GCA_041913905.1 of Burkholderiaceae bacterium. Lineage (GTDB taxonomy): Bacteria > Pseudomonadota > Gammaproteobacteria > Burkholderiales > Burkholderiaceae_C > Roseateles_B. Next base: position 60,746 of record JAYSEK010000010.1, read on the forward strand.
CGGCCTGGTGCCGCGCTTTGTTCGGGAGGCATCACCTGGATCGAGGTGACTCGGGATGCCCAAAGACGAGACGTGCCGCGGCCGACTATGCTCCGGTGGAGGTCGAAGTGTGCCGTGTAGTTCGCGGTGTCATAACCATCTCGCCTTTCTCAGCCCTTGTTGGTCAAAGTGGCCTCGATTGTAGCCACAAGATCTGCAGACCCTCAGTAGCGCTGCAATCGACCGTCGACGATGCGCACGCGGTCCCCGCTGCGCAGGCCGTCCAGGCGGTCGAAATCGAAGGCCTGCTCGCCGCCGCGCTCCAGGCGCACCCACACGCGGTAGCGCGTGCCTGCGCCCCGGTGGCTGTCGCGTTCGATCTCGTTGCCGATCACCGCGCCCACCACCGCGCCGATGGCCGTGGTGACGCCGCGGTCGTGGCGGTTGCCCATCTCATGCCCGATCACCCCACCGATCACGCCGCCCGCCACGGCGCCTGCCCCGGAGCTGCCGCGAGCGCCGCCCCGGCCATAGGCCTCGATGCGGCCCACAGTGCCGTAAAGCACGCGCTCGCTGCCATAGCGGCCAGGCGGCGGGCTGTAGCGGTCGTCATAGCGGCGGTCGTCATAGCGGCCATCGTCGTAGATCCGGCCGTCGCCATAGACCTGGCGATCCTCCCAGTCGCGTCGGCGCTCGTGTGCACAGCCCGCCAGTGTCAGCAGGGACAGTGCGGACAGGGCCACGGCGAGAGCCCAGGAACGAGGCTTGGCGGAAGGCATGGGCGTACCCACTGGGAAGTCAGGACAGCCTTTCAACGCGCGAGACCTGCTTTCGGTTGATCGCCGCGTGAGCTCTTCAACCCTCACAGCGCAAGCGCCTGGATGGTGTCCTGCCGGCAAGCCTCGGCGAACTCATCGCGCAGGCGCTGGCTTTCGTCGATGGCGCGGCGCCAGGCCGCGGCGCGGGCAGCCACGTCGTCGCCATAGCGCTGGAAGTCGGCCCGGTCGGGCAGCTTGGCATTGGGCAGGGTGCGCACCCAGTCGGGATGCGGCGCCAGCAGCACCACGTTGTCCAGGAAGGCGGTGGGCCGGTGGCGGTGCCTGAGCGCCTTGTCCAGCCAACCCGGCACCACCTGGCGCTGGAAATGGGGATACAGCACCAGGCCATCGCCGACCATCTCGGCGTAGTTGAGGTGCAGGTGGTAGTCGGTGATGCCACCGTCCCAGTAGGCCCCGGCCGGCGCGCCGGCGATGTCATGCACGGCCTGCAGCCAGAAGGGGATGGAGCAGCTGGCCAGCAGGCTGGCCTGCAGATTGCGGGCGTTCAGGCCGACCTGGCGGCTGCGGTAGTCGCGCAAGTCCATGGGCAGGGGCGAGCGCAGGTCCGAGAACACCACGCGCTCCAGCCAGCGACCCATGGCCCGGCGCGACAGGGCATTGGCCGCGAAGGCCGCCGCATAGCCCATGGGCGTGCGCCAGCGGTGCTCGCGCGCCAGCAAGCCCTGCCCCCGCGAGGTGAAGATGTGCAGGCGCCAGCGGGGGTGGCTCAGCACCTGAGCCTCCCGTCCGCCGAAGACCTCGTGCAGCTTCTGGCCGAAGCCTCGTGTGACGGCCGCCGCGCTGGGCGGTTTGCCCGGGGCGCTCTCGTACTGCTGGTGGATGTACTCCTCAGCCAGGCGCTGGAACTCCGCCGCGGCTTCCGACGGCCGGTGCGCCACGCAGGCCGTGGCCATGCGCCAGGCTCCGATGGAGGCGCCCAGCAGGTGGACCTCCTGCCGACTGGCGGCCAGCCAGTCGCCAAAGATGTATTGGTCCAGCGGATTGAGGATCAGCCCCTTGGGACCGCCCGCCGCAGCCGGGATGACCTGGACGTCCTCCGGCCGCAGCCCCTGCTGCGCCAAACGGGCGCGGGCCCGAGGGCCCGCGAAGATCTGCAGTGCTTTCGTCATGGACGCGATTAGAACCGCTGACGAAAAGCCGAGCGGATCAGAGCTTCATTTCCAGGGCCACGTTGAAGTTGGTGCGGCCCTGGCGGTCGCTGCGGCTGCCGTAGCCGCTGCTGAGCGTGGTGCTGTTCCAGGTATCGACCGGCACGAAGTTGTTGGCCGCCACGCGCAGTGCAGTCGTGCGGTTGAAACTCCATTGCGCAAACACATCCAGCGAGCGGCTGCGCGACTGCGCCACGCCCTGGCTGGCCGTCTGCTGCGTGGCATAGCCGGGCGTATAGGCCAGGCTGGCGCCGGTGTTCAGCGGCAGACTGCTGAAGCGATAGTCAAAGCCCAGGTTGGCCGACCACGGCTGCTGGCCTTCCAGACGGTTATTGGGTCCTTCGACGGCCTCGACCTTGGAGCGGTAGATGTTCAGCGCGCCCCGCAGGTTCAGCGGCAGCTTGGCATCAAACAGCGCCGGGAGGAGCTCGCCGGCGCGGCCCTTGAGCTCCAGCTCCAGTCCGCTGCTCTGGGCCTTGGAGATGTTGACCGGCTGCGAGATCCAGCGCGGCACGCCGGCCCAGCTGACCGACTGCAACGACACCACATTGCGGATCAGATCCTTCACTTCGCGATGGAAGACGCCGACGCTCAGCATGCCGCCGCCCGGGAAGTACTTCTCGAAGGCCAGGTCCAGGCCGGTGGCCAGCTCCGGCTTGAGCAGCGGATTGCCCAGGCGGTCAGGCGCCAGCTCGGTGTTGGGCTTGCTGACGTCCGGGAACAGGCCGCTGATGCCGGGTCGGGCCAGCATGGCATTGAGTTCGGGCGCCTTGTAGCTGCGCGTCAGGCTGGCACGGATCAGGTCGCGACCCTTGGGGTCCAGCTTGTAGTTGAGATGCCACAGCGGCGTCAGCACCGAGCTGCTGTTGCGGATGGTCTCGTCCAGGCCGCGGCTTTCGGTCACGATGCGTTCATTGCGCAGGCCCAGGTAGGTGGACCACTGCGGCGAGAGCTCCCATTCGTCCTGAATGAAGAGCGCCTGGCGCTGGATGCGTGCACCGAAGGACTGGCCGTCGAAGTCCGGCAGCTGCGGATGGCCCAGCTCCGAGACGGTGCGTTCCTCGTCGCGGCGGCGCCATTCCAGATCCCAGCCCAGGGTCAGGCTGTGGGCATCGCCCACCAGCTGGCCGAACTTGCCGGCCTGCGTCACGCTGCGGTCCTTGTTCCAGCCCGTGGTCAGGCGCCGTTCGGCGTGATCCCGGTAGGTCTGGCTGCGGAAGGTGCCGCCTGATTCGCCTCCGCCGAGCTTGAGTTCCAGCTTCTGGGTGTCATTGAAGCGGCGCGACCACTGTGAGTTCAGCCGCACGTTGTGCCAGGTGCCCTTGTTCAGCGCGTCGTCGTCCAGCAAGGCATTGGCGGTGGCCGATTCGGTGACGTAGCTCTGTCGGTTGTTCCAGAAGCCTTTCTGGATGAAGGCCTGCAGGCTGGCGTTCTCCTCGTCGGAGATCTTCCAGTTGACGCGCGGGGCGGTGTTGAAGCCATGGCCCCAGAAGGCCTGTTCGTTGTCCTGCACCGACGTCGAGCTGAGGCCGTCGCTGCCGGGCATATGACGCGCATTGACGGCATTATTCTGCCCACGCCATTCGAACAGCGACACCGGCAGCGAATAGGCGAAGCCCCCTTGCCGCGATCCATAAGTGAAGCTGGCACCCGGCGTGGGCCGCACGGCGTTGTAGCCAAAGCCCACGCGCAGCTCCTTCTGCGTGGTCTTGGGCGCCTCCTTGAGAATGATGTTGATGGCACCGGCCACGGCCTGTGCGCTTTGGTCGGCGGTCGGTCCCTTGGTCACCTCGATGCGCTCGACCTGGGCCGGATTCAGCTGCGTGAAGTCGAAGCCCGGGGGAGCCGGATCACCGTTGATCAGGATGAGCGTATAGCCCGCGCCCAGGCCGCGCATGCGCGGCCCGCCGCCCTGCATGTCCACGCCAGGCAGGCGCTTGAGCACGTCGGCCAGGTTGTTGTCGCCGTACTTGTCCATCTCCTCGCGGCCGTAGATCTGCTTGGCCACGGGCGCGCGGCGGCGCAGCTCGGTATCGCTCTGCGGCCGCGCCGTGATCTCGACGCGCTCCAGCTTGTTGCCCTGTTGTGGGCGAGCCTGAGGATCGACGCCTTGCGGCAGTTCCTGGGCCATCAACGGCGTGACGGACAACGAAGCAAGGGCGAGCGCCGCAGCGGCGGCAATGGGGTGAAGACGCACGAGAACTCCTGAGCTGTGTCCTGAACTTCGGACTGGCGCGCACGATAGCGGCCGCCCCGAACGCTGTCAGCCTTGCTGCGACCAGCTGCGGTTTGAGCACCGTCAAGAGTCAGCGCCGATGCTGAACTGCAAGTCTCAGCGCTTGCCCTGCAGCTTGGCGAAGGCCGCCGCCATGGCATTGCCCGCCGGCGCTGCCGGCGCCGCGGCACGGCCGGGGCGTTCATTGCGTGCCGCTGGGCGGAAGCTGTTGTCCGCCTTGGCGCCGCCGCGGGGCGCGGCCGCGTCCAGCTTCATGGTCAGCGAGATGCGCTTGCGGGCCAGGTCCACCTCCAGCACCTTGACCTTGACGATGTCGCCCGTCTTCACGACTTCGCGGGCATCGCTGACGAACTTGTTGGACAGCTGGCTCACATGCACCAGGCCGTCCTGGTGCACGCCCAGGTCCACGAAGGCGCCGAACTGCGCGACGTTGGAAACCGTGCCCTCCAGGATCATGCCCTCGGCCAGATCCTTGATGTCCTCGACGCCTTCGTTGAAGCGCGCCACCTTGAAGTCAGGGCGCGGATCGCGGCCGGGCTTCTCCAGCTCGACCAGGATGTCCTTGACGGTGATGGCACCGAAGCGCTCGTCGGCAAAGGCCTCGGGCTTGAGGCTGCGGATCACGTCGGCCTTGCCCATGACTTCGGTGATGGGGCGCGCGACCTGCTCCAGGATGCGCTGCACGACGGGGTAGGTTTCCGGGTGCACGCCGGAGAGGTCCAGGGGGTTGTCACCGCCGCGGATGCGCAGGAAGCCGGCCGCCTGCTCGAAGGTCTTGGGGCCGAGCCCCGTCACGTCCAGCAGCTGCTGGCGGTTGCGGAAGGCGCCGTTGGCATCACGCCAGCGCACGATGGAACCCGCCACCGTGGCCGACAGGCCCGACACCCGCGACAGCAGCGGCGCCGAGGCCGTATTGAGGTCCACGCCCACCGAGTTCACGCAGTCCTCGACGACCGCGTCCAGCGTGCGCGCCAGCTCGCTCTGGTTGACGTCGTGCTGGTACTGGCCCACGCCGATGCTCTTGGGATCGATCTTCACCAGCTCGGCCAGCGGATCCTGCAGGCGGCGGGCGATGGACACGGCGCCGCGCAGACTCACGTCCAGCTCGGGCAGTTCCTTGGAGGCGAACTCCGAGGCCGAGTAGACCGAGGCGCCGGCCTCGCTCACGACGACCTTCTCGATCGGCGTCTCGGGAGCCATCTGGTGTATCCGCTTGATCAGGTCGGCGGCCAGCTTGTCGGTCTCGCGCGAGGCCGTGCCGTTGCCGATGGCGATCAGGTTCACGCCATGCGTCGCGCACAGGCGACCCAGGGTGTGGATGGACCCTTCCCAGTCCTTGCGCGGCTCGTGGGGGTAGACGGTGGCGGTGTCCAGCACGCGGCCGGTGTCGCTCACCACGGCCACCTTGACGCCGGTGCGGATGCCGGGATCCAGGCCCATCACCACGCGCTTGCCGGCCGGCGCGGCCAGCAGCAGGTCGCGCAGGTTCTCGGCGAAGACCTTGATCGCCACCTTCTCGGCCTCGTCACGCAGGCGGGCGAAGAGGTCGCGCTCCAGGCTCATCGAGAGCTTGACCTTCCAGGTCCAGGCCACGGTCTTGCGGATCAGCTCGTCGGCCGGTCGCTTGCCATGGCTCCAGCCCAGGTGCCGGGCGATGCGGCCTTCGGCCAGCGAGGGCTGGCCGGGGAGGATCTCTTCGTCCAGCACCAGCTTGGCGTCCAGGAACTCCTGGGCGCGACCGCGGAACACCGCCAGCGCGCGGTGCGAAGGCACGGTCTTGATGGGCTCGGCGTAGTCGAAGTAGTCGCGGAACTTGGCGACGTCGGCGTTGTTCTCGTCCTTGCCGTCCATCAGCTTGGACTTGAACAGGCCCTCCTCCCACAGCCACTCGCGCAGCTTGCCGATCAGCACGGCGTCCTCGGCCCAGCGTTCGGAGAGCAGGTCGCGCACGCCGTCCAGCACCGCGTAGGCATCGGCAAATCCCGCATCGGCGTTGATGAAGGCCTGGGCCTCGGCCAGCGGGTCCAGGGACGGGTCGGCGAAGAGCTTGTCCGCCAACGGCTCCAGGCCGGCCTCGCGGGCGATCATGCCCTTGGTGCGACGCTTGGGCTTGTAGGGCAGGTAGAGGTCTTCCAGCTCCTGCTTGGTGGGCGCGGCCTCGATGGCGGCGCGCAGCTCGGGGCTGAGCTTGCCCTGCTCCTCGATGCTCTTGAGCACCGCGGCGCGGCGGTCTTCCAGCTCGCGCAGATAGCCCAGGCGGGACTCCAGCTCGCGCAGCTGGCTGTCGTCCAGCCCGTCGGTGACTTCCTTGCGGTAGCGCGCGATGAAGGGCACGGTGGCGCCGCCATCGAGCAGTTCCACGGCCGCGTTGACCTGGGCCGGGCGCACGTTCAGCTCGGCGGCAATCTGAAGCAGGATCTTGTCCAAGACGTCTGGAAGGGGAAAACCTGAAAGCGCGCGAGTGTGCCACAGGCGCGGCCTGGCGGGCGTTGCCGGCCGTTACGGGCTGTTCACGCCTTCGACTGCAGCCAGCGCGCCGCGGCCTCGCCCGCCACCCAGCCGCTGGCCATGCTGGCGGTCAGCAGATAGCCGCCGGTGGGCGCCTCCCAGTCCAGCATTTCGCCCGCGCAGAACACGCCCGGGCGCTGCCGCAGCATCAAGCCCTCGTCCAGCGATTCCAGCCGCAGCCCGCCCGCGGTGCTGATGGCCTCGGCCACCGGCCGGGCGGCGGCCAGGCGCAGCGGCAGGCGCTTCAATGTACGGGCCAGGATGTGGGCGTCCTGGAACTCGGTCTTGTCCAGCACCTCGTGCAGCAGCGCCGCCTTCAGCCCTTCGACGCCGAGACGGCTCTTCAGATGCGTGGACAGGGAGCGGGAGCCGCGCGGACGCCGCACCTCCGCCAGCACCTGGGCCTCGTCGTGATTGGGCAGCAGGTCCAGGTGCAGCAGCGCCGACCCGAACTCGGCGATTTCCTCGCGCAGCAGGGCTGATGCGGCATAAACCAGCGAGCCCTCGATGCCGGTGGCGGTGACCACGAACTCGCCCTGGCGCTCGAAGCGCCGGCCGCCCTGCCCCTCAAAGATGAGGCGCACCGGCTTCACCGGCTGGCCGGCCCATCGTTCGACGAAGAAGGGCGACCAGCCCGGTTCGCCCAACCCGGCGCGGCGCGGGCCCAGGTCGAACCCGCAGTTGGCGGGTCGCAGCGGCGCGATCTCGGCGCCGGCATCGCCGAGCACGGCCTGCCAGTCGCCCGTAGAGCCCAGCTGCGGCCAGGAAGCGCCGCCCAGGGCCAGCACCAGCGCAGCCGGCGCCGGCACTGCTCGCTCGCCCTCGGGCGTGGCGAAACGCAGCGCGCCGTCGGCATCCCAGCCCAGCCAGCGGTGCCGCATGTGAAAGCGCACGCCCGCCGCGCGCAGGCGCTGCAGCCAGGCGCGCAGCAAGGGCGCGGCCTTCATGTCCGTGGGAAAAACGCGGCCGGAACTGCCGACGAAGGTGTCGATCCCCAAGCCCGCGGCCCATTGGCGCAGCCCGGGACCATCGAGCCGGTCCAGCCACATGCGCACCGCGTCGGCGCGCTCGGCAAAGCGCTGTTCGAAGGCCTCACGCCCTTCGGAATGCGTCAGGTTGAGACCGCCCTTGCCGGCCAGCAGGAACTTGCGCCCCACCGAAGGCATGGCATCAAAGAGCTCGACGGCCAGGCCCGCCGCGGCCAGGCGCTCGGCCGCCATCAGGCCCGCCGGGCCTCCGCCGATGACCAGGGCTTGTGCAGTGGGATGAAGAGGGGTTGGCATGGCAGGACTTCGTCAGGCGGGGCCGGCAGTGTGCCAGAAGCGCAGGCCGCCGCCCCGTGCCGTGCTCAGGCCTGCCTGAGCGCCGCCACCAGTTGTTCGCGCAGCGCGGGCTTGTCAGCGAAGGGGTCGGTGGGGTTGCGCTGCAGCATCACGTCCTCCATGCGCGTCTGCACGCCGCCCAGGGCCTGCGGGTGGCTGAAGATGTAGAAGCGGCCCTCGTCCATGGCCTGGAAGACCATCGCCGCCACGTCCGCCGCCGTGACCTTGCCCGCATGCACGGCCTTGTCGATCATGGCTTGCGCCACCAGCTGGCTCTTGCTGGGTTCGTCCATGGGGTGCTCGGCTGAGCGGTTGCGATGGCTTTGCGAGATGCCGGTCGGAACGAAGTATGGGCACAGCACCGAGCAGCGCACCTGCTCGCTGACGAGGGTCAGGTCTTGATAGAGCGTCTCGCTGAGGCTCACCACCGCATGCTTGGAGACGTTGTAGACGCCCATGTTCGGCGCGTTGAGCACGCCCGCCATGGACGCCGTGTTGACGATGTGCCCCTCGTAGGACGGATCGGCCTCGGCCGCGGCCAGCATCATGGGCGTGAACAGGCGCACGCCGTGCACCACGCCCATCAGGTTGACGCCCAGCACCCATTCCCAATCGGCCAGGCTGTTCTCCCAGATCAGCCCGCCCGAGCCCACGCCGGCGTTGTTGAAGACGACATGCGGCGCACCGAAGCGCGCCTGCACCGCCTCGGCCAGGGCCTGCATCTGATCGGCCTTGGCCACGTCCACCTGGCGCAGCATGAGCGGATGGCCGGCGAACTCCGTCTCCAGGCGCGCCAGCGCATCGGCCTGCACATCGCAGAGCACCAGGTTCATGCCGCGCTGCGCGGCCAGGCGGGCGACCTCCAGGCCGAAGCCCGAGGCGGCGCCGGTGATCACGGCCGTGCGGCCTTGGTACTGCTTCATGGCTTCACTCCACGGGCGCCGCATCGCGGCACATGTCGATATGGGGGATGCCGTCCTCGTCATAGACCGGCGAGACGGCGTAAAAACCCAGGCTGGCGTAGAAGTCCTGCAGGTGCGCCTGGGCGCTGAGCTCCTGGCCGACGCCGGGCCAGCGCTGCTCGCACTCGCGCAGGGCCTGGCGCACCAAGGGGCGCCCTTGGCCCTGCCCGCGCAGCGAAGGCGCCGTCAGCACGCGGCCGATGGCGGCGCGCAGTTGCTGCGGCCCCTTCAGCCCCGGAGGCAGGAGGCGGGCGTAGGCTAGCAGCCGCCCGCTCGCGTCGCGGCCCATGACGTGCAGGCAGTCGCGGTCGCGGCCGTCGGTGTCCTGGTACAGGCAGCGCTGCTCCACGACGAAGACCTCGTTGCGCAGCGCCAGCATCTCGTAGACGCCCTCGGCATCCAGGGCCTGCAGCGGCAGGCAGGACCAGAAGAGCGGGCCCATCAGACCAAGCTCACCAGTTGCTTGCCGAAATTGCGGCCCTTGAGCAGGCCCAGGAAGGCCTCGGGCGCGGCGGCCAGGCCTTCGGCAATGGTCTCGCGGTACTTGAGCTTGCCGGTCGCCACCATCGTGCCCAGCTCCTTCAGCGCCTCGGGCCACAGCTGCATATGCTCGGAGACGATGAAGCCCTCGATCTTCATGCGGTTCACCAGGATCAGCTGCGGCGCCAGCATGGGGATGGGCTCGCCGTTGTAGCCGGAGATCATGCCGCACATGGCCACGCGGCTGAAGGCGTTGGCGCGCAGCATCACGGCGTCCAGGATCATGCCGCCGACGTTCTCGAAATGACCGTCGATGCCTTGCGGGCAGGCCTGCTTGAGCGCTGCCGACAGCGACTTCAGGTCGCGGTGCTCCTTGTAATCGATGCAGGCATCGAAGCCCAGTTCCTCGACCACGTAGCGGCACTTGTCCGGACCGCCGGCAATGCCCACGGCACGCGCGCCGCGCGCCTTGGCCAACTGACCCACGGCGCCGCCCACGGCACCGCTGGCGGCGCTGACCACGACCGTCTCACCGGCCTTGGGCTGGATGATCTGTGTCAGGCCGTACCAGGCCGTCACGCCCGGCATGCCCACGGCGCCCAGGTAGGCCGACAGCGGGATGTGCGTGGTGTCCACCTTCTGCAGCACGCCGCGCTGGCTGGCATCGACCAGCTGGTACTCCTGCCAGCCGCCCATGCCCACGACCTTGTCACCCACCTTGAAGGCGGCGTTGCGGGACTCCACCACCTCCCCCACGGTGCCGCCCAGCATCACGGCATCGAGCGGCTGCGGCTCGGCGTAGCTCTTGCTGTCGTTCATGCGGCCGCGCATATAGGGGTCCAGGCTCAGGAAGTGGTTGCGCACCAGCACCTGGCCGTCCTGGAGGGCGGGCAGCGGGGCCTCGACGAGGCGGAAGTTGTCGACGCTGGGCTCGCCGCTGGGGCGGGAGACCAGATGGATCTGACGGTTGATGATGCTCATGACGATCCTCGCTCACGGGGCAGAAACAAAAGGGGATTGAATCATGCGCGACACGGCACCGGCGTCCCGGGCGCGACAAAATAGAACGGGCGTGCTTTTTGTTCCAATTTTTGATCCCCTCTTCGCGCCGCCTTTTTGCGCCCACTTTTGCGCCCACTTTTCGCGCCCTTCATGCGCATCCTTCATTTGCCGGTCAGTCGGGGCCCGTAGACTGCTCCGCCGTGCAGCTTTCCGTTTCGCGCCCCTCCTGCCGCCTCCTCCGCCCGCGCCGCTGGCTTGCGGGGGCTCTGCTGTGCCTGAGCCCCTGCCTGGCGCAGGCCGTGCAGTTGCGCCTGTGCCAGACCGAGGTGACGCGCTATGAATACCGGCTCGCCCTGACCCGCCTCGTGCTGGAGAAGACGGCTGCCGAACAGGAGCTCGTCGAGCTGCAGCGCCACGGCAGCGGCGCGGACCCCGCACAGGACCGCTGCCTGGAGCTGCTGCGCCGGGGCGAGGTGGACCTGGTCTATCTCCCGCCCAATGAACAGCGCATGGCTGAGTTCGGCGTGCTGCCGGTGGACCTGTACCGCGGCCTGCTCGGCTATCGCTTGCTGCTGATACGGCGCCAGGACGCGACACGCTTTGCCGACATTGACCAGTTGGCTCAGCTGCGCCAGTTCACCGGCGGCTTCGGCCGGCAGTGGGCGGACCTGCTGGTGTTTGAGCGCAATGGCCTGCCGGTGGTCACGGGGCCCGGCAACGAGGCCTTGATTGCCATGCTCAAGGCCCGCCGCTTCGACTACCTGCACCGCAGCGTCACCGAGGCCTTCGCCGAACTGAGTCAGTTCGACACCGACGCCCAGCTGATGATCGAGCCCCGCCTGGCGCTGCACTACGACTTCCCCGTGTACTTCATGGTCCGCCGCGACCAGAAGGCGCTGCTGGAAAGGCTCAAGCTCGGTCTGCAAAGAGCGCAGGCGGATGGCAGCTTCAACCGGCTGTTCGAGCAGCATTTCGCGCTGGTGCTGCAGCGGGCCCGCCTCGCACAGCGCCGCGTGATCGAGCTGGACTATCCGCTGCCGGCCGGACTGCCCAGGCCCGAGCGCCTGCCTCCTTGAAATCCGCGCCTCAGGCCGCGGCCCCAGGTTCCGGCTCGCGTCGCTGCAAAGCCTTCAGCTGACGGCCCTGCGGCAAGGCGCGCAGGTATTTGAAAGTGGCCGTGGCATGGGCGCAGAGCTGGCCGTCACCGCCCAGCACGCGCCCTTCGCAAAAAGCCAGGGTGGCGGTGTGATGCAGCAGCTGGCCGATGGCGCGCAGCTCGCCTGTGCCCGGACGCATGAAGCTGGTCTTCATCTCCAGGGTCACGACGCCCGGCCCCATGCCTTCCAGGTGCATGTGAATGCTGCGCGCCGCATGGGCCATGGCCACGTCCAGCAGGCTCATCAGCACGCCGCCATGCGCCACCTCCCAGGAGTTCAGATGGGCCTCGCAGAGGTCCACCCGCAGCTCGGATCGACCCTCGCCCATGCTGTGCAGCTCGAAGCCCAGTTGCTCGACGAAGGGGATGCGGACGGGAAAGTTGAGGGGCGGCGTGCGTTTCATGACGACAGTCTACTCAGGCGCCGTGGATGGCCGACACGCCGCCGTCCACCGCCAGCACCTGGCCGGTGATGTGCTTGCCGGCGCGCGAAGCCAGCAGCAGGGCCGCGCCCTTGAGGTCATCCTCGTCGCCCAGGCGGCGCAGCGGTGCGGCCTCGGCCAGCTTGTCTTCGCCGACGGCCGCCAGCAGGCCCTGCGTCATCTTGCTGGGGAAGAAGCCAGGGGCGAGCGCATTCACCGTGATGCCGTAGCGGCCCCATTCGCCGGCCAGGGCGCGGGTGAAGTTCACCGCGGCACCCTTGCTGGTGTTGTAGGCGATGGTCTTCATCAGCGCCGGGTTGCCGCCCAGGCCGGCGATGGAGGCCACGTTGATGATGCGGCCGTGGCGGCGCGGGATCATGCTGGCCTTGCCCGCCGCCTGGCTCATCACGAAGAGGCAGCGGATGTTGAGGTTCATGACCTTGTCCCAGGCCTCCAGCGGATGGTCTTCGGCCGGTGCGCCCCAGGTCGCGCCTGCGTTGTTGACGAGGATGTCGATCTGGCCGAGGCGCTCCATCGTCTGGTCCACGACGCCGCGGGCCTGGGCCTCGTCGGCCGCGTCGGCGGCGATCCAGCGCGCGTCGATGCCGCGGGCCTGCAGATGGGCCATGGCCTCTTCCAGGTCCGCCGCCTTGCGCGAGCTGAGCATCACCTTGGCGCCCGCCTCGCCCAGGCTTTCGGCGATCTGCAGCCCCAGGCCGCGCGAGCCGCCGGTGATCAGGGCCACCTGGCCGCTGAGGTCGAACAATTCCTGCACCTTGGTGCTCATGGCTGTCTCCTTGGAGTCTTGAGGGTGTTCAGAACCAGGCGTCCTGCATCTCGCGGCACAGCGGCTCGCGCCGCTCCACCACGGCCAGCCAGGCCGGGATGCGCGGCAGCTCGTAGGCGTAGAAATAGCGCAGGGCGGCGCGCTTTCCCTGGGCGAAGTCGCTGCGATCCTCGGGGTCCAGCGCCAGCGCCAAGTCCAGCCAGATCCAGGCCAGCACGGTGTGACCGAAGGCCTGGAGATAAGGCGTGGCATTGGCGAGTGCCGCCTCGGGCTCGCCACCGGACCAGGCGGCCTTGGTGGCTGCGCCCACCTGGGCCAGGGCCTGGCCCAGTTGCCTGGCGGCTTCGGCAAGACCTGGCACCTGGCCGGCGGCACTGACCGTCTCGTTGATGCGCCGGGCCAGCGCCATCAGGGCCGCGCCGTCCTCCAGCACGACCTTGCGGCCCAGCAGGTCCAAAGCCTGGATGCCGTGCGTGCCCTCGTGGATCATGTTGAGACGGTTGTCGCGCCAGTACTGCTCGACGGGAAAGTCCCGCGTGTAGCCGCAGCCGCCCAGCACCTGGATGGCCAGCGAGTTCGCCTCCAGGCACCACTCGCTGGGCCAGCTCTTGGCGACGGGGATCAGCACCTCCAGCAGCAGGCGCGCGCGTGCGGCGGTCTCGGCATCCGCCGTGTGCTGGTCATCGACCAGCCGGGCGCAGAACAGTTCCAGGGCCAGCGCGCCTTCGACATAGCTCTTCTGCGCCAGCAGCATGCGCTTGACGTCGGCGTGCTCGATGATGGGCCGCTGAGGCGAGGCCGCGTCCTTGCCGGCCTGCGTCATCGGCCGTCCTTGCGGGCGCTGGCGGGCATAGGCCAGGCTGGCCTCGTAGCCGGCATAGCCCAGCATGGTGGCGCCCAGGCCCACGCTGATGCGGGCCTCGTTCATCATGTGGAACATGGCCTTCAGGCCTTCGCCCGGCGCACCGACGCGGTAGCCGATGGCCCCGCCCTGCCCGCGCGGCCGATGGCGCCCCTCGCCAAAGTTCAGCAGGCAGTTGGTGGTGCCGCGGTAGCCCAGCTTGTGGTTGAGGCCGGCCAGCGCCACGTCATTGCGCTCGCCGCTGAGCTGCCCGTCGGCGTCGACCAGCCACTTGGGCACGATGAAGAGCGAGAGGCCGCGCGTGCCCGGCACCAGCTTGCCGTCCGGCCCGGGGATCTTGGCCAGCACCAGGTGGACGATGTTCTCGCGCAGTTCGTGCTCGCCGCCGGAGATCCACATCTTGTGGCCGCGCAGGCGATAGCGAGGGCCCAGAGGGTCGGCCTCGAAATCGGGGCCATCGGGCTCGGCCCGCGTGGCCACGTCGGACAGCGACGAACCGGCCTGCGGCTCCGACAGGCACATGGTGCCGAACCAGCAGCCCTCGAACTCGCGCTGCGCAAAGACCTTGCGCTGCCGCGGCGTGCCGTGCGCCATCAGCAGATTGGCGTTGCCGTTGGTGAGCATGGCGTAAGCGCCCAGGGCCACGCTGGCCTTGCTGAAGAAGGCGTTGGCCGCCATCTCCACCGCGCAGGGCAGCTGCATGCCGCCCAGCGCGTAGTCCTGCGCGGCGCTGAGCATGCCGGACTCGACATAGGCGTCCAGCGCCTCGCGCGTGGCCTCGGGCAACTGCACGCGTTCGCCGTCGAAATGCGGTTCCTGCACATCGAGCAGGCGATTGACGGGGGCGAACTTCTCGCGGGCGATGCGCTCGCAGGTGTCCAGCACGGCGTCAAAGGTTTCGCGGCTGTGGTCGGCAAAGCGCTCGCGCTGGTTCAGCGATTCGGTCTTGAGCCAGTCGTAGAGCAGGAAGTCGAGGGTGTCGCGCATGGCATACCTCATCAAGACAAGGAGTCCGGAGAGACCGCAGGCTCAGCAACGCCATCGCCCCATCCAGAAGAGCCCCCGAGCCGGCACCGCCGGGCCGCGGGGCTCGCCCCCCTGGGGGGGCCGGCGTCGGCCGGTAGGGGGGAGGATCAAACCACTTCAAACACCCCTGCCGCCCCCATGCCGCCGCCGATGCACATGGTCACGCACACCCGCTTGGCGCCGCGGCGGCGGCCTTCCAGCAAGGCATGTCCGGTCAGCCGCTGGCCCGAAACGCCATAGGGATGCCCCAGGGCGATCGCGCCGCCGTTGACGTTCAGCCGGTCCATGGGAATGCCCAGGGTGTCGGCGCAGTACAGCACCTGCACTGCAAAGGCCTCGTTCAGCTCCCACAGGTCGATGTCCTGCACGGTGAGGCCCAGGCGCTTGAGCACCTTGGGAATGGCGAAGACCGGGCCGATGCCCATTTCATCGGGCTCACAGCCGGCCACCGCAAAGCCCAGGAAGCGACCCAAAGGGGTCAGGTCGTGCCGCTGCGCATAGCTTTCGCTGACCAGCACGCAGGCGCCTGCGCCGTCGGAGAACTGGCTGGCATTGCCCGCGCTCACCACGCCGCCGGGCAGCGCGCTGCGAAGGTCCTTGATGCCTTCATAGGTGGTGCCCTCGCGCAGTCCCTCGTCGACGCTGACGCTGACTTCGCGCGTCATCAGGCCCTGCACTTTGTCCACCACGCCCATCGTGACGGTGATGGGCGCGATCTCCTCGGCGAAGAGGCCGGCCGCCTGCGCGGCACAGGCTTTTTGCTGGCTGGCGGCACCGTACTGGTCCTGCCGCTCGCGCGAGATGCCATAGCGCCGGGCCACGTTCTCGGCGGTCTCCAGCATGCTCCAGTAGATCTCGGGCTTGTGCTGCGCGAGCCAGCTCTCGCGGATCATGTGCTTGTTCATCTCCTGCTGCACACAGGAAATGCTCTCCACGCCGCCGGCCACGTACGCATCGCCTTCCCCGGCAATGATGCGCTGCGCGGCCATCGCGATGGTCTGCAGACCGCTGGAGCAGAAGCGGTTGACCGTCAGGCCCGCCACGCTGACCGGCAGGCCGGCGCGCAGCGCGATCTGCCGGGCGATGTTGCTGCCGGTGGCGCCCTCGGGGAAGGCGCAGCCCATCAGCACATCCTCGATGGCGTCGGGCGCGATGCCGGCACGCTCGACGGCGGCCTTGACCACGTGGCCACCCAGGGTCGCGCCATGGGTCATGTTGAAAGACCCCTTCCAGCTCTTGGCGAGCGGGGTGCGGGCGGTGGAAGCAATCAGTGCTTGGCTCATACAGAACTCTCCGCGATGAGGCGAGAACAACTCGCCGCAAACCTCAACTCAATCCCGGTGGCACCCGAGGATCCGGCTCTGCCGGGCCTGCGGGTGGCCTAGCAGGCCGTGTCGGACCTGCGGGTCCGACTCCTCGCCAGCGGGGGTGGATCAATCGTTAAAGCCTTTGCCTTCGGCCAGCAGTCGCTGGATCAGCGGCGCCGGCTGCCAGAAGTCGGCATCGTCGAGCGGGTTGCGGGCGAAACGCTTCATGGCCTCGACCACGTTGTAGAGGCCCACCGTATCGGCATAGCACATGGGCCCGCCGCGCCACAGCGGGAAGCCGTAGCCGGTGAGGTACACCATGTCGACGTCGGAAGCGCGCTGGGCGATGCCCTCCTCCAGCAGGCGCGCCGCCTCGTTGACCAGGGAGAAGACCAGGCGCTGGACGATCTCCTCGTCGCTGATCTTGCGCGGCGTGATGCCCTGGGCGGCGCGGTGCTGCTCGATCAGCTCCAGCACCACCGGCGAAGGAATGGCATCGCGCTTGCCGGGGGCGTAGTCGTACCAACCGGCGCCCGTCTTCTGACCGAAGCGGCCCATCTCGCAAAGCAGGTCGGCCGTCTTCGAGTAGCGCAGCTGCGGCTTCTCCTGGTAGCGGCGCTTGCGGATGTACCAGCCCACGTCGTTGCCGGCGAGATCGCCCATGCGGAAGGGTCCCATCGCGAAGCCGAACTTCTCGATGGCCTTGTCCACCTGCTGCGGCGTGCAGCCCTCGTCCAGCAGGAAGCCGGCCTGGCGGCTGTACTGCTCGATCATGCGGTTGCCGATGAAGCCGTCACAGACGCCCGAGACCACGCAGGTCTTGCGGATGGTCTTGCCCAGGGCCATCACGGTGGCCAGCACCTCCTTGGCCGTCTCTTTGCCGCGCACGACCTCCAGCAGCTTCATCACATTCGCCGGGCTGAAGAAGTGCATGCCGATCACGTCCTGCGGGCGCTGGGTGAAGGCGGCGATCTTGTTGAGGTCCAGGGTCGAGGTGTTGGAGGCCAGGATGGCGCCGGGCTTCATCACGGCATCGAGCTGCCGGAAGACCTGCTCCTTGACGGCCAGGTCTTCGAACACGGCCTCGATCACCAGGTCCGCGTCGCCGATGTCGGCATAGTTGAGCGTGGTGCTGAGCAGGGCCATGCGCTGCTGGTATTTGTCTTCCTTGAGCTTGCCCTTCTTGACCTGGGCCTCGTAGTTCTTGCGAATGGTGGCCAGGCCGCGGTCCAGGGCTTCCTGCTTCATCTCCAGGATCAGCACCGGGATGCCGGCGTTGAGGAAGTTCATGCTGATGCCACCGCCCATGGTGCCGGCGCCGATCACGGCCACCTTCTTGATCTCCCGCTTGGGCGTGTCCTCGGGCACGTCGGGGATCTTGCTGGTGGCGCGCTCGGCGAAGAAGGCGTGGCGCAGGGCCTTGGACTCCGGCGTCATCATCAGCGCCACAAAGCCCTCGCGCTCGGCCTTGATGCCTTCGTCGAAAGGCTTGTAGACCGAAGCCGCGACTGCCTCCAGGCAGCGCAGCGGCGCCGGGAAGTTCTTGGCCTGTGCGGCGACCATGTTGCGGGCGAACTGGAAGTAGGCGTCCGGCTCGGCATGGCGGGCCTGGAGATCGCGCACGCGCGGCAGCGGGCTGCCATCGGCGTGCCTGGCGATGACGGTTGCAGCGAAGTCCAGCGCTTCACCCAGCAAGTCGCCGCTGGCGATCTTGTCGAAGAGCTTCTGTCCGGGAACCATGGCCAGCAGCTGGCTTTCGACCGCCTCGCCGCTGACGATCATGTTCAGCGCCGGCTCCACGCCCAGGGCGCGCGGCAGGCGCTGCGTACCGCCTGCGCCGGGCAGCAGGCCGATCTTGACCTCGGGCAGCGCGATCTTGGCGCCCGGCGCCGCCACGCGGTAATGGCAGCCCAGCGACAGCTCCAGCCCGCCGCCCATGCAGACGCTGTGAATGGCCGCGATGACCGGCTTGCTGCAGGCCTCGACCTTGGCGATTAGCGAGTGCAGATTGGGCTCGGCCAGCGCCTTGGGGCTGCCGAACTCGCGGATGTCCGCGCCGCCCGAGAAGGCCTTGCCCGCGCCGGTGATGACCACGGCCTTGATGGCTGCGTCGGCTTGCGCCCGGTCGATTCCCTCGGCCACCGCCTTGCGCGTGGCAAAGCCTAGTCCATTGACCGGCGGGTTGTTCAGGGTGATCACGGCAACGGCGCCGTGAACCTCGTAGCTGGCACTCATGGGCGGACATCCTTCCTTGTGCAGTGGAGGGCTGCGGCGAGGTTCGCAGGTGTCCTGCGCGCCGCAGAAATAGAACGATCGTTCGATTCTAGACAGCGCCTGCGGCGGGATCCTGTCCCTGCGGCGACAAACCGGGGAGAACCCTAGGCGTGATGTGCCGTTTTCCGGGAGTGCGGGCGGGGCTCAGCCCCGGTTGAGCAGCTGCGTCGGCGCAAAGCCGTCGTTAGGCCGCTCGGGCTCTTCTTCGGGCAGGAGGTCCGGTGTCACGGAAGCCGAGCTGGCCGGCAGCGGTTCATGATGCATGACGCGGTGATGGGCCCGTTCATCCGCCAGCCGCAGGTCGGACAGTTCCTTCTGCAGCTGCTCGATCTGGCGGCGGGCCGCGCTGTTTTGCAGGGTCAGCTGGTGGCGTGCCGCGTCGAGCTGGGTCATCCGGCGCTGCAAGGCCTTCTGACGCACCCAGGCCCACAGCCCGGTGACCAGCACCCCCAGCAGCAATCCAGCCAGAACAGCGGTCCAGGTCCACGTCATTGCTTGGTTCCCCATCATTCCCCCTGTGCCGGTGGTGAGCGGAGGCATCCGGTGCGTGCCAGCCCACCGGGCTGGAAACAATGTAACTCCGCCCAGGCCGTGAAACCATCACCAAGCAGGGGACAGGCCGGCGCGCCCCCCTTGCTTCAGGGAGACGGCACATCCGTCACGGACGGCCTGTGGCGCGAAAGCCGCACGAAGCCAGGGGCCTTTCGGCGCTGTTGGAGACCCTAGACCTCCAGCCACTCCTTGCGGATGTAGGCATTGGCGCGCAACTCGGCCGGCGCGCCCTCGAAGACCATGCGGCCGTGGCCCATCACGTAGCAGCGCTGGGCGATGTCCAGCGCGATGGCCAGCTTCTGCTCGATCAGCAGCACGGCAATGCCGCGGCGCTTGAGCTCCTTCAGGTACTCGGCCACCTGTTCCACGATCATCGGCGCCAGGCCCTCGGTGGGCTCGTCGATGAGGATCAGGTCCGGGTCGCCCATCAGCGTGCGGCACAGGGTCAGCATCTGCTGCTCTCCGCCGGAGAGAACGCCGGCCTCCGTCTGCTGGCGCTCCTTGAGGCGCGGGAACATGCGGTACATGTCCTCGAAGCCCCAGCGCGGCGCGCGCTGCCCGCGCTTCTGGCCGAGCAGCAGGTTCTGGTGCACGGTGAGGCGGGGGAAGATGTCGCGGTTCTCCGGCACGTAGCCGATGCCGGCCTGCGCGATCTCGAAGGCCTTGCGGCCCAGCAGCTCCTGCTCGCCGAAACGCACCGAGCCCGTGCCGTCGACCAGGCCCATGATGGCCTTGGCCGTGGTCGAGCGGCCTGAGCCGTTGCGGCCCAGCAGGGCGACGATCTCGCCGGGCTGCACCACCATGTCCACGCCGTGCAGCACGTGGCTCTTGCCGTAGAAGGCATGGACCTTGTCCAGCACCAGGCGGCGTCCGTCCTTGCCTGCGCTCATGCCGGCGCTCCTGCAGCGGCCTGCTCGGCCAGGACCGATCCCAGATAGGCCTGCTGCACGCGGGCATCCGCGCGCACGGCCTCGGGCGTGTCGAAGGCGATGACCTCGCCATACACCAGCACCGCGATGCGATCCGCCAGGCCGAAGACCACGCCCATGTCATGCTCCACCGTCAACAGGGTCCGCCCCTCCGTGACCTGGCGGATCAGCTGGATGAAGCGCCGGGTTTCGCTCTTGCTCATGCCCGCCGTGGGCTCATCCAGCAGGATCACCGAGGCACCGCTGGCGATGGTCATGCCGATCTCCAGTGCGCGCGCCTCCGCGTAGGTGAGGTTCATGGCCAGCACCTCGCGGCGCCTGTCCAGCTGGAGCTGTTCCAGCAGCGCGTCCACGCGGTCATTGAGCCCGTCCAGCCCTGCCAGGAAGTGCCAGAAGCTGTAGCGGTAGCCCATGGACCACAGCAGTGCGCAACGGATGTTCTCGAACACCGTCAGGCGCGAAAACAGATTGGAGACCTGGAAGCTGCGCGCCAGGCCCAGGCGGTTGATCTTGTAGGGCGGCAGACCGTCGACGCGCTGCCCATGCAGGCGGATCTCACCGCTGCTGGGCGCGAAGCGGCCGCTGATCAGATTGAACAGCGTGGACTTGCCGGCGCCGTTGGGGCCGATCAGCGCCACGCGCTCGCCAGGGCGCACCTGCAGCTGGGCGCCGCGGATGATCTCGCTCCTGCCGAAGCGCTTGCGCACGTCCAGCAGTTCAAGCGCAAAACGATGGGCGGGTACGGCTTGGCTCACAGGCTCTCCCGGCGCTTGATATCCTGCTCGATCTCTTCCTGGGTCTGGTCCCATTCGGCCTTGAAGCGCCTCCGGGCCAGCTCGAACAGCGCGGTGCCGACGACGATGGCCAGCACCGCGCCGAACCAGGCGTCGACCGAATTGCTGCGGATGCGCGCCCCCATGAAGCCCAGCTCCGGCCCCAACGCGGCATTGAGCTGCAGGTGGTAGAGCATCTCCACGATGCAGCTTGCGCCGGCCAGCACCGTGAGGGCCGTGCCGGCCAGCGCCAGATAGGCCGTCCACAAACGCGAGAGCTTGCCGAAGGCCGCGACGCGCAGATTCATCATGATCAGGGCCGCGATGCCGCCCGGGGCATACATCACCATGAAGAGAAAGACCAGGCCGAGATAGAGCAGCCAAGCCTGGGTCAGCTCAGACAGCAGGACGCCGGCGATCACCATCAGCACCGCGCCGATGATGGGCCCGAAGAAGAAGGTGGCCCCACCCAGAAAGGTGAAGAGCAGGTAGGCGCCGGAGCGCGCCGCGCCCACGACCTCGGCGGTGACGATCTCGAAGTTCAGTGCCCCCAGACCGCCCGCGATGCCGGCGAAGAAGCCCGAGATCATGAACGCCAGGAAGCGCACCCAGCGCGTGTCGTAGCCGATGAACTCGACCCGCTCGGGGTTGTCGCGCACCGCATTGAGCATGCGACCCAGCGGCGTGCGGGTCAGCGCGAACAGCGCCGCGGTGCTGAAGAAGCAGTACAGCGCGATCAGGTAGTAAACCTGGATCTGCGGCCCGAAGCTGAGGCCCAGCACCGGCGCGCCCACCACGCGGTTGCCCGAGATGCCGCCCTCCCCGCCGAAGAACTCCGGCAGCATCAGCGACATGGACCAGATCAGCTCGCCCAGGCCCAGGGTGATCATCGCAAAGGGCGTACCGGACTTCTTGGTGGACACATAGCCAAACAAGGCTGCGAAGAAGAGCCCTGCCAGCCCACCCGCCATCGGCACCAGGCTCACCGGCAGCGCCAGCTGCCCGGCCGAGACCTGGTTCAGCGTGTGCATGGCCAGAAAGCCGCCCAGGCCGCTGTAGACCGCATGCCCGAAGCTCAGCATGCCGCCCTGCCCCAGCAGCAGGTTGTAGGCCAGGCAGGCGATGATGCCGATGCCCATCTGCGAGAGCATGGTGTGGGCCAGGCTGCTGGTCCACAGCAGCGGCGCCACCGCCAGCGCCAGCGCATACAGCCCCCAGACCAGCCAGCGCCCGACGTTCCAGGGCTTGAAGTGGAAATGCGCCGTGCTGGCGCGCACATGGTTCATGGCCGGGCCTCCTCAATCATCCCGCGTGCCGAACAGGCCCTTGGGCCGGAAGATCAGGATCAGCACCATCAGCAGGTAAGGCAGGATGGGCGCGACCTGCGCCAGCGAGAGCTTCAGCAGCGGGTAGCCCGGCGTGGCCGGCGTGACCGCGACGCCGAGCCGCTGCGCCAGCGTGGCCAGCGAAGCGTCCACGGTCAGCGGCAGGGTCTGGATCAGGCCGATCAGCAGCGAGGCCACGAAGGCGCCCGCCAGCGAGCCCACGCCCCCCACCACCACGACCACGAAGATGATGGATCCCACGATGGCGGCCATCGCAGGCTCGGTGACGAAGGTGATGCCACCCACGACGCCGGCCAGCGCCGCCAGCGCGCAGCCGCCGCCGAACACCAGCATCAGCACCCGCGGCACGTTGTGGCCCAGGGCCTCGGCCATCTCGGGATGGGTCAGCGCCGCCTGGATCACGAGGCCGATGCGGCTGCGCGTCAACAGCGCCCACAGTCCCACCAGCATGCCCAGAGCCACCAGCATCATGAAGGCGCGCGTCAGCGGGAACTTGGAGCAGGCGGCGGCCGCGCACTGCGTCGGGCCGGCGTCGCCCCAGACCAGGGTCAGGTCTTGCCCGGCGCCCTGCAGCAGCGTGAAGGCCGAGCCCTGCAGTGCGGCTGGCGGTGCAAAGGGGACGGAGGTCCGGCCAAAAACCAGCTGCACCAGCTCCAGGACCACGTAAGACAGGCCGAAGGTGATCAGCAACTCGGGGACGTGCCCGAACTTGTGCACGCGACGCAGCGCCGTGCGCTCGAACACGGCACCCAGCACCCCGACCGCCAGCGGCGCCAGCACCAGCGCCGGCCAGAAGCCCAGCCAGCCGCCGATCACATAGGCCGCATAGGCCCCCAGCATATAGAAGCTGGCATGCGCGAAGTTCAGCACGCCCATCATGCTGAAGATCAGCGTCAGGCCCGCGCTGAGCATGAACAGCAGCAGGCCCGAGGCCAGGCCATTGAGCAGGTTGATCAGGAGTTGGTCCACATCACCTCGTGCAGGTTCAGACCGCGAAAGCGTTCATCGACGACAGGAACATCCCTTCGCCACGCCAGGGAATCGGGTATGCAGCTGCGGCAGGCGAGCGGGTCGAGGTGGCGCTGAGGAGCGCAGCCGTACTCCCGTACGGCGAGCACCGCAAGCGCCAGATCGGCCCGCGCAGCCCGCAGATGCAGCCCGATTCAGGGACGCTTCATCTGGCAGGAGGTCGGCGTGGACGACACGTACGCGTCGTACATCTTCAGCGGAATCAGCGTATAGCCGGTGTTCTCCGGGCTGTAGGAGTACTTGGCATCGGCCTTGTTCCAGACCGAGATGAAGAGCGGCTGCTGCAGCTGGTGGTCGGTCTTGCGGACCTGCACCTCGCCGTTGAAGCTCTTGACCGTGATCCCCTCCAGCGCCGCGGCCACCTTGACCGGGTCGATGCTCTTGGCCTTGGCCATGGCCGCGCCCAGCAGGCTGTAGATGTGGATCACGCTGCCGGTGTAGAAGTCGTCGTTGAAGCGCTTCTTGTACTCGTCCATCCACTGGCCCATCTGGCCGCCCAGGTTGTAGTGGTTGTAGGACACCTGGAAGACGCGCCCCGCGGCCGCCGAGCCCAGCGCGGTCGGCGTGCCGGTGACGCCTGCGTAGTAGGTGAAGAACTTGCCGGTGTAGCCAGCCTCGTTGGCGGCCTTGATGAGCAGGGTCAGGTCTGAACCCCAGTTGCCGGTGATGACGGTGTCGGCCCCGCTGGCCTTGATCTTGGCCACATAGGGCGCGAAGTCGCGCACCTGGGCCAAGGGGTGGAGATCCTCGCCGACGATCTGGATGTCCGGCCGCTTGCGGGCGATCATCTCCTTGGCGTACTTGGCGACCTGCTGACCGTGCGCGTAGTTCTGGTTGAGCAGGAAGACCTTCTTGACGTCCGCCTGATCCTTCATGAAGGTGGTGACGGCTTCCATCTTCATGGAGGTGTCGGCGTCCATGCGGAAGTGCCAGTAGCTGCACTTGCTGTTGGTGAGGTCCGGGTCCACGGCCGAGTGGTTGAGGTAGAGCACCTCCTTGCCGGGATTGCGCTCGTTGTGCTTGTTCACCGCGTCGATCAGCGCCAGCGCCGCGCCCGAGCCGTTGCCCTGGGTGACATAGCGCACGCCCTGGTCGATGGCGGACTTCAGCGCGTTGAGCGTCTCGGCCGGGCTGAGCTTGTTGTCGATCGGGATGATCTCGAACTTCACGCCCGCCGGGTTGGTGGCGTTGAACTTCTCGGCGAAGAACTGGAAGCTCTTGACCTGGTTCTGCCCCACCGGCCCCATCAAACCGGACAAGGGATCGATCCAGGCGATCTTCACCACCTCGCCCTTCTGTGCCTGGGCGCCAAGGCTCAGGCCGGCGAGCAGCAGCGCTGCGACGTGGCGCAGCTGGAAATCACGCGATGCAGTCAACATGGACGTCTCCTTCTGACCCGGGTCGGGCCTGTTCTCGGTCTCGACATGTCATGCAGGTCCCGGCCTACCGGCCAGGCCTGCGTCAGCGAACGCGGGCGCCGGCCAGGATCAGGTTCCTGGCAGGCGGTGCTCGGCAAACTGCTGGCGCAGCTTGAGCTTCTGGATCTTGCCGGTGGCCGTGTGCGGGATCTCGTCGACGAAGACCACGTCGTCCGGGATCTGCCACTTGGCGATGCGGCCCTCGTAGAAGGCCAGCATCTCCTCGCGGCCGAGGCTGGCTCCGGGCTTGCGCACCACCACCAGCAGCGGCCGCTCGTCCCACTTGGGATGGCGGCAGGCGATGGCTGCGGCCTCCTGCACGGCCGGATGGGCCATGGCGATGTTCTCGAGGTCGATGGAGGAGATCCACTCGCCACCGGACTTGATCACATCCTTGCTGCGGTCGGTGATCTGCATGAAGCCGTCGGCGTCGATGGTGGCCACGTCGCCGGTGGGGAACCAGGCGCCGGCGTCAGCGCCCTGCTCCCTCACCGGCACCAGGGCCGACTCCTTCTGGCCGAAGTAGCTGTCAATCACCCAGTGGCCGCGCACGACCAGGTTGCCGCTGCTGGCGCCATCCCAGGGCTGGGCGTTGCCGGCGTCGTCGATCACGGCCATGTCGATGCCGTAGATCGCCTTGCCCTGCTTCTCAAGAATGCGGCGCTGCTCGTCCTGCGGCAGCTTGAGCTGGCGCGCGGTGAGCTTGGAGAGCGTGCCCAGCGGCGAGAGTTCGGTCATGCCCCAGGCATGGATCACCTCGACGCCGTAATCGTCCATCAGCGTGCGCAGCATGGCTGGCGGGCAGGCCGAACCCCCGATCACCGTGCGCTTGAAGCTGCTGAACTTGAGCTGGTTCGCGCCCACATGGTTGAGCAGGCCCAGCCACACGGTGGGCACGCCGGCGCTGAAGGTCACCTGCTCCGACTCGAAGAGCTCGTACAGCGACTTGCCGTCCAGGTGCGGCCCGGGCAGAACCAGCTTCGCCCCCACGATGGCGCTGCTGTAGGGCAGGCCCCAGGCATTGACGTGGAACATGGGCACCACGGGCAGGATCACGTCCTTGGCGGAGCAATCCATGGCGTCGGGCAAGGCCGAGGCGAAGGCATGCAGCACGGTCGAGCGGTGGCTGTAGACAGCGCCCTTGGGATGGCCGGTGGTCCCGGAGGTGTAGCAGATGCTGGAGGCTGCGTTCTCCTCGAAGACCGGCCAGCGGTAGTGCCCGTCCTCGGCTTCGAGCAGTTCCTCGTAGCACAGCAGCCCGGCCAGGCTGCTGTGCGCCGGCATGTGGGCGCGATCCGTCATCAGCACATAGTGGCGGATGTGCGGCAACTGCGGCGCCAGCTTCTCGACCAGGGGCAGGAACGTCAGATCGAAGCACAGCACCTGATCCTGCGCGTCGTTCGCGATCCAGGCGATCTGCTCGGGGAAGAGGCGCGGGTTGATGGTGTGGCAGACCAGCTCGGAGCCCGAGGCCCCGTAGTAGATCTCCAGGTGCCGGTGGCCATTCCAGACCAGGGTGCCGACGCGGTCCCCCGCCGTCAGCCCCAGCCGGGCCAGGGCCTGGGCCGCCTGCCGGGCGCGCAGCTCGCAGGCCCTCCAGTTGTAGCGGTGCAGGTCGCCCTCGACCCGCTTGCTGACGATCTCGGTGTCCCCCGAGTGGCGGGCCGCATGCTGGATCAAAGAAGAGATCAGCAGCGGCATGGACATCATCTGTCCCATCAAACCCATCAATGTCTCCTTGGTTCCCGCCCTGCGTGGGGTGACAACTCGTCTGTTTCAGGGCATGTTACCCCTGCGTTGCAAAGCGGCTTAGTCACCCTCGTTACACTGGATCTCATGGTTTTCGACAAGGGCATCCCCCTCACTTTGGACCCAGGCGGCGAGTGGCTCGCCAGCGCCGGCATGGCCTGGCAGGAACAACTCGGCCAGGTGCCCGCCAGGCACCCGGCCAGCTTCACCCGGCTGGGTGACGCCTACCTGACAAGGCTCCCTCCCGAGCCCCTGCCCGCCCCGCACTGGGTGGCGCACAGTCCCGCCTGCGCGCGGCTGCTGGGCCTGCCCGAGGATTGGCGCAGCGACGAGGCCCTGCAGGTCTTCGGTGGCAACGCCCTGTGGGAGGGCATGCAACCGTGGGCCAGCGTGTACAGCGGCCATCAGTTCGGCGTGTGGGCCGGCCAGCTGGGCGATGGACGCGCCCTGCACCTGGGGGAGCTGGTGCACGAGGGCCAGCGCTGGGAAATCCAGCTCAAGGGAGCGGGCCGCACGCCCTACTCCCGGCATGGCGACGGGCGGGCCGTGCTGCGCTCCTCCATCCGCGAGTTCCTGTGCTCCGAGGCCATGGCGGGCCTGGGCATCCCGACCACACGCGCCCTGTGCATCACCGGCTCGCCGCAAGCCGTGCAGCGTGAAACCCTGGAGACGGCCGCCGTGCTGACCCGCGTGGCCCCCAGCTTCCTGCGCTTCGGCCATCTGGAGCATTTCGCCCACAGCGGGCAGCTGGAGGAGTTGCGCACGCTGGTGGCTCACTTCATGAGCCACCACGCGCCGGAGTGCCTGGAGGCGCCCGTGCCGGTGCTTGCGCTGCTGGAGCGGGTTGCACGGCAGACGGGCCGGCTGATCGCGCAATGGCAGGCGGTGGGCTTCTGCCACGGGGTGATGAACACCGACAACATGTCCCTGCTGGGCCTCACGCTGGACTACGGCCCTTTCGGTTTCATGGACGGCTTCGATCCCGGCCATGTCTGCAACCATTCCGACCACCAGGGCCGCTACGCCTACGCGCGTCAACCCCAGGTCGGCTTCTGGAACCTCCATGCCCTGGCGCAGGCCTTGATGCCGCTGATCGAAGGCGACGCTGAAGCGGCCGCCGAACAGCTGCACGAGGCCCTCCAGCCCTATCGCCAGACCTTCCAGCAGGAGATGCTGCGCTGCATGCGCGAGAAGCTGGGGCTGGCGCAGACGCCGGCGCAGACGCTGGAGCAAGCCGAAGAACAGGCCCTGGTCGACGACTGGCTGCGCATGCTGGCCCAGCACCGCACCGACTACACCATCGCTCACCGGCGGCTCTCGCAGTGGCCGGCGATGGCGCAGCCGGCGTGGGCGCCGCTGCGCGACCTCTTCGTGGACCGGGCGCGCTTTGACCTCTGGGCCTTGCGCTACCGCGAACGTCTGGCGCGCGAACACAGTCTGGACACCGAGCGGCTGCCACGCATGCAGGCCGTCAACCCGGCCGTCGTGCTGCGCAACCACCTCGCCGAGACCGCGATCCGCCGCGCCCAGGCCGGCGACTTCAGCGAGGTCGAGCGCCTGCTGAAAGTTTTGCAGCGGCCGTACGACGAACCCACTCAAGCGTCCGATGCGGACTTTCCGCCCGACTGGGCCGCCAACCTTGAGGTGTCCTGTTCATCATGAACGACAAGCCCTACCCCATCCAGAAGAGCGACGCCGAATGGCGCGCACAGCTCGACGACCTGCAGTACCAGGTGACCCGCCACGCGGCCACCGAGCGCGCCTTCACCGGCCGCTACTGGGACCATTGGGAGCGCGGCCACTACGACTGCGTCTGCTGCGGCACGCGGCTGTTCGAGGCGCAGACCAAGTTCGATGCCGGCTGCGGCTGGCCCAGCTACTGGGCTCCGGTGAACGCCGAGGTGGTCCAGCGCGTGGAAGACCGCAGCCATGGCATGGTGCGTGTCGAGGTGCGCTGCCGGCAGTGCGGCGCGCACCTGGGCCACGTCTTTCCCGACGGCCCCGCGCCCACCGGCGAGCGCTACTGCATCAACTCGGCCGCGATAGACTTCGCGCCCGATGCCTGAACGCGCTCAGGCGCTGACACCTCCTCCATGAAGCTCCTGCTCGATTTCCTGCCGCTGATCCTTTTCTTCGGTACCTTCAAGATCGCCGAATCGCACAAGGCCGCCGCGGCGGCCTTTGCCTCCTCGCACTTCGGTTTCATGGTGTCCGGCGGCACGGTGGGGCCCGAGGAGGCGCCCGTGCTGCTGGCGACACTGGTCGTGATGATGGCCACGCTGGTCCAGGCCCTGATCATCAAGCTGCGGGGGCACAAGATCGACCTGATGCTGTGGATCAGCCTCGCCCTGGTCGTGGTGCTGGGCGGTCTGACCGTCTGGCTGCACGATGAGACCTTCATCAAATGGAAGCCCACCGGCCTCTACTGGGGCATGGCGGCGGTCTTCCTGATCAGCGACTTGGTCTTCGGCAAGAACCTGCTGCGCGGCATGATGGAAAAGGACGTGCAACTGCCCGACTACGCCTGGCGGCGCATGAACTGGGGCTCGGTGCTTTTCTTCGTCGTGCTGGGCCTGCTCAATCTTTACGTTGCTTTTCACTACCCCACCGCCACCTGGGCCAACTTCAAGGTCTTCGGTGTGACGGGCCTGTTCGTGCTCTTCACGCTGGGTCAGGGCGTCTACATGAGCCGCCACATCATCGAGCCGGCCCAGGCCGGCAATGACGGCGCCAAGCAGGAGCTGCCCCAATGAACGACACGCCGCGCGCCTCGACGGCGCTGATCGAGCAGCGCCTGCGGGAAGGCCTGCAGCCCGAGCACTTGGAAGTCCTGGACGACAGCGCCCAGCACGCCGGCCATGCCGGCGCGCGCGAAGGCGGGCACTACACGGTGCGCGTGGTCAGCGAGCGCTTCAGGGGTCTTACGAGGGTCGCGCGCCACCGGCTCGTATATGATTTGATGGCTGAGCTGATGCGTCAGGGCATTCATGCACTGGCCATCGATGCCAAGGCTCCGGGAGAACCCTGAGCCACACCGAATGGCGCCCCGGACCGGCAGGTCCTGAGGGCGTCTGTTTTTATCCGAAGCTCACCGCGTAACGCGGTGTTTCACTGTTAGTAGAGTACCGGCGGCGTGATCGCCGGTGGCGTCTGTTGAAAGGCCCAATGTCCATGAAGAAGATTGTGCTCGCCGCCTCGATCGCGGCCCTGACCGCAGCCCTGGCTCCTCTGTCGGCCAGCGCGCAGAACATCGCGACGGTGAACGGCAAGGCCGTGCCCAAGGCGCGTGTGGACCAGCTGATCGAACAGGTCACCAAGAACGGCCAACCCCGCAGCCCCGAGCTGGAAACGCAGGTCAAGGACGAAGTGGTCCGCCGTGAGATCTTCATCCAGGAAGCCGAGAAGCGCGGCATTCCCGCCAGCGCCGACTACAAGGCCCAGATGGAGCTGGCTCGCCAGATGATCCTGATCCGCGGCCTGATGGAAGACTTCAAGAAGAAGAACCCCGTCTCCGATGCCGAAGCGCAGAAGGAATACGACCAGTTCAAGGCGGCCAACAGCGGCACCGAGTACCGCGCCCGCCACATCCTGGTCGAGAAGGAAGACGAGGCCAAGGCCCTGATCAAGCAGCTCAACGGCGGCGCCAAGTTCGAGGACCTCGCGGCCAAGAACTCCAAGGACACCGGTTCTGCGGCCAACGGCGGCGACCTGGACTTCGCCAACCCCAACAACTTCGTGCCCGAGTTCTCCAAGGCCATGACCGCGCTGAAGAAGGGCGAGATGACCCAGGAGCCGGTGAAGTCGCAGTTCGGCTACCACATCATCAAGCTGGAAGACACCCGCGAAGCCACCTTCCCGGCCTTCGACGACGTCAAGGCCCAGATCAAGCAGCGCATCGAGCAGCAGAAGATGGGCGAGTTCCAGCGTGAGCTGGTGGGCAAGGCGAAGACCGACTACAAGTTCGCCCAGTGAGCTTGAGTGCCCCTGGCGCTGCGGCGGCAGCGCTGTGAAGGACCCGGCCTGGTGCCGGGTTTTTTCATGGCTCTTTGCGTGCAAGGCAATGGTCGCCAGGTGCTTGTTCCATGCCGGCCGCCTAGCCTCATGAACCAAGGCGCAAAGCGCCTTTTCATGGGCTCACGGGGGCTCATGGCGTCAGCGTCACCGGCCATGTCGACTGCGCCGAGGCCTGGCCGGGCACGCCGGCCACGCTGCGCAGCTGCAGCAGCTCCCAGGGCCGGCGGGCATCACCGGCATTGAGGGCCTCGATGTACTTCAGCAGCTCGTCCTGGCTGGTGAATTCCAGCTCGATCGTGACTTTGCCTTCCTGTGCGGCCACATCCAGCCGGGTCAGGCGAACGCCGGGCCGCAGGCTGGACTCCAGCGCATGCAGGACGCCCTGCCAGGGGAACGCCGCGGTCCGCCACAGCTGCTCGGCCTCCTTCTGGTAGGGCTTGGGCGCCCGGGCCGCCTCCAGCGCCTGCTGCTGCCGGACGCGCAAGTCCTGCTCGCGGGCCTGCTGGCGGGCGCGCTCCAGGCGCAGGGCCTGCAGCGTCTGGTAGTCCTGCCAGCTCAGGGCGGCCAGGGCGAGCGTGGCGGCGACAGCGGCCAGGCTGAACAAGGCCACCACGCGCTGGCGCCAGGGCGAGGGATCCGCGAAGGACAGGTGCAGGGCGTGCATCAGGACTCCTGGCGAACGTAGGGGCCCAGCGCGAGGCCGTCCTGGAGAGGCGCTTGGGCGGGAACGGCACCGGCCACGTCGAGCACGAACAAGGGCGCGACAGAACCGGACAGGGGGCCCAGGGAGAACTGCAGACGCCGATAGCTGGCCATCGCAGTCATGGCCTCGTGCGATGGCGTGAGACTGCTGGCCTGCGTGAAGCCGGCGCCTTCGCCTGCCAGCAGAGTCAGGCTGTCGCAGTCCTGGATGGCGATGCAGGCAGTGTCCGGTGCACGCTGGAGCTGATGGTTCAGGGCGGCCATCCACCAGGGCGCCAGCGTCCGCACACTCAGCGTGGACAGCGCGGCCTTGATCGAGTCCAGCACGGCAGCGTCCATGGCCATGCCGATCACCGGCTCGCCCTTGCGCCCCCCGTGCCACTGCACCCGCACGGGTCCGTCAAAGCCGCAGGCACGCTGGGCGAAGGCCGCCATCGCCCGCTGCCGCTCGACCTCGGACTTCAAGGCGGCCGGCACCGGCATGACAAAGGGCCGGCAAAGGCCGCCACTGAGCCACACCCGCACGGCGGCCCGCCTGGGCAGGGCCGCGGCCACCTTGGCCAGGCATAGCAGGGACGCTTCCCAGGCGTCCGTGCCATGCGCTGCCTCAGCCGAAGCTCCGCGAGCGAGCATCACCGCGCGCGATCCAAGGTAGAGATCCATCGGATCAGAGCCAGCCCACGACACGCTTGATCTCCTCGGCGCTGCTCACCCCCGCCAGCACCATGCGGGCCGATTGCCGGGCCAGGCTGGTGCCCCCCTGCCGCGCGACGTGCTCGCGCAGGGCCGACACAGGCTGCTGGCCCGTCACCAGGTCACGGAATCCATCGTCCAGCACGTGCACCTCGGCAATGACCAGGCGACCACGGTAGCCTGTGCCGCTGCAATGGTCACAGCCGCACACCTCAGGCACGCTGGCGGCTGCCAGGCCCAGGCCCTGCAGCCATTCCCGCTCGCGCTCCGAGGGCGGCCGCGCGCCCACGCAGTGCGGGCACAGGCGACGCACCAGCCGCTGGACGACGACGCCATTGAGCGAAGCCATGAAGCCGAACATGTCCAGCCCGAAATGGCGGAAGCGCCCCGTGACGTCGAAGATGCTGTTGGCATGGACCGTGGTGAAGACCTGGTGGCCGGTCAGTGCCGACTGCACGGCGATCTCCGCGGTCTCGGCGTCCCGGATCTCCCCCACCAGGATGCGGTCCGGATCATGGCGCAGGATGGAGCGCAGTCCCTTGGCAAAGGTCAGGCCCTTGCGCTCGTTGACCGGGATCTGCAGCACGCCGGGCAGCTCGTACTCCACCGGGTCTTCGATGGTGATGATCTTCTCCAGCCCGGTGTTGATCTCCGACAGCGTGGCATAGACGGTGGTGGTCTTGCCGCTGCCGGTCGGGCCGGTGACCAGGAGCATGCCGTGGGGCAGCTCCGCGAGCTCGCGGATCCGGCGCGCGCTGTCGGCATCGAAGCCGAGCAGGTCCAGGCTGACGGCGGACTGCCGCCCGCGCAGCTGGGCCTTGTCGAGCAGGCGCAGCACCGCATCCTCACCGAACACGCTGGGCATGATGGAGACACGCAGGTCGATCGGCCCCTCGCGCATCGGGAAGCGGAAACGCCCGTCCTGCGGCATCCGGGTCTCGGTGATGTCCAGCTGGGCCATCACCTTGATGCGCGAGATCACCTCCGCGGCCCGCTGCACGTCGTCCAACTGCGCAAAGGTGCGCATCACGCCATCCTGCCGCAGCTTGACGACCACGCCACCACGGCCGCATTCGAAGTGAATGTCGCTGGCACCTCCCTTGAAGCCTGCCTCGATGGCCTCGTCCACGAAGGCCACGACCGGGCCCGCTGCCTCGCGGCGGCCTGGCACCAGGGGCTCCTGGGCGGACGGTGCAGAGGCCAGCCATTGCTGCAGCAGCGCACCGCTGGCGGCGCGCAGCTCCGGCAGCTCGCCCAGTGCGGCGGTGGCCTGCCGCACGACGGCGTCGTCCCAGGGATCGGCCATGGCCAGGCGCCAGGCGCCGCGCCCGGCCATGCGCAGCGGCACGCAGCGCCAGCTGTGGCAGCGCTCCAGCGCCAGCAGGCTGAAGTCGGCGGCCCAACCCTCCGTGCTCAGCAGCGGCGCCACGCCAGCCTCCGCCTTGAGGCGCTGCTGCAGTGCCTGTGGATCGCCCTCGGCGCGCAACAGGGCGTCCAGCACGGTCCCGGCACCCGCCTGGTGCTGGCGCCTGGCCGCCTGCAATTGTTCAATCAAGGACACTGACACGCCCCCTCCTCATCCCACGCCGCTGGCCACATCGAAGATGGGCATGTACATCATCACCACCAGCCCCCCCACCAGCAGTGCGACGGCCAGCAGCAGCACCGGCTCCACCAGGCGCGTGCTGCGCTCGATGAAGGTGGCGAAGTTCTGGCCATGCCGCTCGGCGATGGTCTGCAGGATGCGATCGAAGTTGCCCGTGCGCTCCCCGACGGCCAGCAGCCGCCGGGACACGGTGTCGGTCAGCCCGGCATCACCGAAGGCCGTCGAGACCCGTTGCCCGCGCGCCAGCGCGGCCTCGGCCGCCAGCACCCGTTCGCTCAGGCCCTCGCCCAGGTCCAGCGTCGCGCTGAGGCGCAAGGCTTCGTCCAGGGCATAGCCGCCGCGAAACATCAGCGTCAGCGAGTGGTAGAGCTTGGCCAGCAGGAACTCCTCCCACTGCCTTCGCAAGGGCCCGATGGCGCCCAGCAGCCGCAAGGCCAGGCGGCGCAGCAGGCCGCTCCGCCAGGCCCAGACCAGGCCGGCGAGCAAGGCGCCCAGCACGGCCAGCACCTGCAGCAGCCGGCCCTGCAGCAGGCGGCTCAGGCCCAGCAGCAGCTCAGTCATCCCGCTGTGCTGGCCATGCAGCCCTGTGTAGATCTGCGAGAAGCGCGGCACCACGAACAGCAGCAGGAACAGGCTGATGACCGTGCCCAGCCCCACCACCATCGCCGGATAGATGGAGGCGCTGACCAGCTGCTTGCGAAGGCGCTCGATCATCTCGTGATAGCTGAGGTAGTCGTCAAGTGCGTCCACCAGATTGCTGGTGCGCTCGCTCGCCCGCACACCGGCGATCAGCACGGCAGGGAAACCGCCGGTGGCCTGCATGGCCTGGGACAAGGCCTGACCCTCACGAAGCCCGGCCAGGAGCTGCTCGTGCATCTGCGCCCGTGCCTGGCCCATCACCTGCGCCAGCATCTGCGTGTTCAGGGTCTCGACCGCCTCGACCACCGTCATGCCGGCCATCAGCAGGGTGCGCAGCTCGCGGGCCCACCAGGCCACGTCCAGCCGGCCAGCGACCCGCTTACCGCGGGCAGGCTTCAGCGCCTGGGCCGACAGCAGCACCTCGGGGCCCTGGGCAAATTGCGATTCGAGGGCTGCCAGCGAATCCGCCACCAGCGTGCGCTCGCTGACCAGGGCGGTCTGCGGGTCAAAGACGCGGATCTGGAACTGCATGGGAGGACTCATCAGGCGAAGACATGGGCTTGAGGCGTGACTTCAAGGGGCTTCGATGTCGGCATCATCACCAACACCGCCCGGCGCCCGATCACGCCCCAGGCTGGACAGGTCGAAATCATGGCCCTTGCTGCCGGGCTGGCGGTACTGGTAGGGCGTGCCCCAGGGGTCCAGAGGCACGGCGCCTTTCAGGTAGGGTCCGCGCCAACGGGCTTCGCCGCCAGGCGCCTGCACCAGGGCCTGCAGGCCTTCGGCCGTACTCGGGTAGCGGCCCACGTCGATGCGGAAGCCCTGCAGGGCCTTGTCGAGGGCATCGATCTGCGCGCGCGCCGTCGTGACCTCCGACTTCGAGAGCTGGCCCACGAAGCGCGGCGCCACGATGCCGGTGAGCAGGCCGATGATGAGGATCACCACCAGCAGCTCCAGCAGAGTGAACCCTTTGGGTGGCGACGCAGCCGTCCTGTGTTGACGATTCATGGTGTGGCGGGCTCCTGCGGTCCGAATTTCCAATCGCGGTAGTGCGCTGCCGGCAACAGCTGCATCCCCCCGCCCAGCTCGACCGGCTGCTGGCGCAGCGGGCGTTCCTCGCTCTGGCTGTAGACGGCGCAGATGCGCCCCTTGGCATCGCGCACCAGGCCCCAGGCCTGGCCCGGCTGCATGGGGTCGGGATACAGCCGCCGCAGGTGGCGCGTCAGGCCGATGAAGCGGCTGTCGTTGGTCAGGTCTTCCAACGCGAGCGGGCATTCCTTGGCCAGGCCTGGCGAGGCATCCCGGTAGGCCTGCAACGCCAGCGCGTAGAGGCGGCCCACGCGCAGCAGCTCGGTCTCCCGTTCGCGCTGGGTCTGCTGGGCCCACAAGGGTCCCGCCGCGGCCATGCCCAGCCCCAGCAATGCCACCAGCACCAGCAAGAGGACGAGGGTGAAGCCCGTTTGCTGCGCCCGGCGGCACAGGGATGGAACCCAGGCACCGGAGCGCTCACCAGCTCGCATAGCGGCTCCCGTCACTGGCGACACCTGCCGCACCGCTGCGCACGTCCTGGATGCCGCCTCCGGCCGGGAGCGCTGCGTTTACCGGGCCTTGAACAGGCGCCTGGACCTGCACCCAGGTGTCTGCACGTCCGGTCACCGGGTCCACGGGCAAGGCGCGCAGGTAGCGCCGCGCCACCAGCTCGTCCAGCGCGCCGGGATAGCGGCCCTGGTCGGCATGGAACTGGTCGATGGCCAGTCGCAGGGCCTGGAGGTCGTGCTTCAGCGCCAGGTCCCGCGCGTGGTCCAGGTGCTGCACATAACGGGGCGCCGCGATGGACAGCAGCAGCCCGATGGCCGCCAGCACCACCAGCAGCTCGATGATCGTGAAGCCCCGGGGGCGTGCGCAAGTCCTGCTCATCGCCCCTTCACCATTGGCTCAGCGGAACGCCGTTGAGGCCCACGCCAGACGCCCGCGAGTAGACGTCATAGACCTCCTCACCGGGCCGTGGCTTGTCGGCTTCCGAGGCATAGCCCCGCAGCCCCCAGGTCTGTTCGGCGGGCAGCTGGGGATCGGCAAAGGGATCGCGCGGCACCTTGCGCAGGAAGCGCAGCAGCTCGCCCTGGTGTCCGGCCCGCTGGTCTTCATGCGCCCGGGCCAGCTCGTTCAGGTTCGCAGGAAACGGCGGCCCCTTGCTGGCCACCACGATGGCGCCCTGCTCGCGCGCCAGGCGGTAGCTGTCGATGGCATCTCGGATTTCCCATAGCGCGCGGCGCAACTCGCGCTCCCGCTCGCGCTGCACGGTCATCTCGGCCAGCGGCATGGCCAGGCCGGCGAGCAGGCCCAAGAGGGCGAGCACGACCAGCAGCTCCACCAGCGTGTAGCCCTTGATGAGAGACGGCCTGGATTTCATGCGCCCTCTGCGTCAGCGCACTTTCAGCGTCAGCGGCGCTGGCAGCTGGGGAGAGAACTCGCCGGACCGCAGCAGGATGGGCTTGGCGGTGTCCAGCCGCAGGTCGGCGTCCCCGGCGCTCAGCGCCTTGAAGCGCAGGCGCAGGGCCGTGCCCTGGCCGGAAACGCCTGTGGCGGCATGACGCATCACGCCGAAGCGCAGCTGCCCATCCTTGCCTTCGCCACCCGCGCGTGAAACGCTGGTCGCCGCGCCATCCTGCTTGAAAAACTCGCCCTCGACGGGCTCCAGCAGCTGCAGCCGCTCGGCATTGAAGCGCAGCTCCAGCATCGCACCACGCAGGCTTTCGCTGCCGGCCTGCAGCAGCTGCACCTCGAAGACCTCGCCCGGCTTGATCTCAGACGGCGCCACCCAGCGGTAGGCCAGCCCTTCAGGCACTGACGCAGCAGCGCCCGCGCCCAGTGGGGATGCAGAGGGCGCCGGCAGGTCCGGCTGCGCGCCCGTGCCAGGCTGGGCGAGCAACGCTGCACCAGCCTGCATGCCCGACGGCGCACCCGCCTCGGCTGGCGCGCTCACCGCCGAGGCGCGCAGGCCCCCGATGGGGCGCATCTTGGGCATGGCCTCCGTGCCCACCCACAGCTCGGTCTCGCTCGCATCGGGCTGGCGCACATTGCGCAGGATGCGCGGCGTGATGGCCAGCACCAGCTCGGTCCGCTTGGTGGTGTCCGTCGTGCTGGAGAACAGTCGCCCCAGGCCGGGGATGTCACCCAGGCCTGGCACGCGGGTGGCGCTGTTGCCTTCGTCACGGCTGATCAGGCCGGCGAGCAGCTGGGTCTCGTTGTCCCGCAGGCGCAGCTGGGTGCTCGCATTGCGGGTGCCGATCTGGTAGGCCAGCGTGCCGGACTGCGTCTTCGTGGCCGTACCCAGGGTGCTCACCTCCAGGCCGACGCGGATGGAGACCTCGTCATTGGCGTAGACCGTGGGTTCGACTTCCAGCTTCAGGCCGACGTCGATGTAGCTGACGGTGTCGGCCACAAAGCCGGTCTGGCCCGTGGTGGCCGAGACGACCGGCACCTTGTCGCCGATCATGATCTTGGCCTTCTCCTTGCTTCGCGTGCGGATGCGCGGGTTGGCCAGCGTGGTGAAGTCGCCCACCTCGCGGCGCAGGTTCACCGTGGCGCTGCCCACGCCCAAGGTGATGCGGTCGCGGGTCAGGTCCCGCACATTGGCCAGCGTCAAGGCGCTCTGGCCGGCCGGCGGCTGGGCCGTCAGGCTGAAGTTCTTGGGCAGGGCCAGGCCCAGCTCGGACAGGCGGTTGCTGCTGACCTCCAGCACCTCGACCTCCAGCAGCACCTCGGGCTCGCCCGCGTCATAGAGCGCGATCAAGCGCTCGGCCAGCTGGATGTTCTCCGGTGAGTCGCGCAGCGCCACCATGTTCGTGCGCTCGTCGACGAAGGGTTCGCGGATCTTCAGCATCGCCTTCAGGAAGGCCGCGGCGCCGCGCGCATCGGCACTGGCGATGTAGAAGACGCGCAGCACCTGCTCCTGGTACTCGCGCTGCTTGTCCAGTGTGTTGGGATAGATGACGACGGTCTTGTCGTCGATCACCTTCTTGGCCAGCTGGTTGGTCCCGACGATCAGGTCCAGCGCATCCTCAACGCGCGCGCCGCGCAGGTAGACGGTGACACGGGCGTCGGGCCGGATGTCCTTGTCCAGAATGAAGCTGATGCCGCTGTTGCGCGTCACCACGTCCAGCACGGTGCGCAGGCTGGCGTCGCGGAAGTCCAGGGAGATGGGCCGCGTCTCGGCCAGCGCGCCCTGCTGCTGGCGCAGCTGCTGCTGGCGGAGCTCGCCCTCGATCCGGTGCTGCAGGCCCAGCAGGCCTGCGTGCCGCGTGTTGTCCTTCAGAGCATTCACCACGGTGCGCAGGGCCAGCTCCGGCAGCTTGCGCTCCCACTGGGCCTGCGCCTCGTCCAGCGCCAGCGCCTGGCGCCTTTCGATCTGCAGGCTGCTCAGCAGGCTGCGAACCCGGGTGTTGCCCGGATCCAGGGTATCGGCACGCTCCAGCGTCTTCATCGCTGCGTCAAACTGCCGCGACTGGATCTGGGCCTCGGCCTGGGTCAGCAGCTTCAGCGAGGCCTCGTTGCGCGCCTGGATCAGGCCGCTGCGCAGGGCGACGCTGTCCGGATGCTGGCGCAGCCCATCCTCCAGGCCACTCAGCCCTTGCTCATAGGCACCCGCGGCCATGGCCTGCTGCGACTCGCTGCGGATGCGCTGCTCCGCGCAGGCCGTCATCAGCAACGCTACCAGGGTGCCGGCCGCAAGCGCGACCGCCCTGAGTGCCCAGCCCCTGCCCTGCGGACGCCCTGGCGGCGCCGTTCCCTCGTGATGCTGCATAGATTCTTGTCGTCTTTCGAGGCGGGCCAGCGGCTCGTGCCTCAGCGTTGCGCCTGCGATTCTGCCGAAGGGATCGCGATATTCAATCGGGTTCCTGCCGGGGGGTAGACCAGCACCACCGCCTCGGGCCGGACGGCCTCGACGACGAAGCCTTCGTCCAGCGTGCTGCCCACCGTCACGGCCACTTCCTTGCCGTCTCCCTGGCGGCTCAGGTAGACCATGGGCTCGCCCGTGGGCGAGACAAAGCGGCCGAGGAAGCGGTAGCTCAGCGGCGGCACCTGAGGCACCACGGGCTCCGGCGCAGCAGCCTGCACGGGAGCCGGCTTGGGCGGCGGCGGCACCAGGCCCACGAAGGGATCGCCCACGGCAGGCTCCAGGGCCATCAAGGGCAGCTCGGCCGGCAGACGCAGGGCTGCGCTGGCCGGCGCATCGGGCCTGCGGGCCGTGGACGGATCGAGTGCGACCAAGGGAGCGCCACCGGAAGGCAGGTGCGCCTCGATGACCCCTCGCGATGCATCCCGCGGCATCCACAAGGCCAGCAAGGACAGCAAGGCGCTGGCGCCCAGGCCCCATCGGATCGACGGACGGATCTCAGACAGCTTCATGGCGCGGCGCGAACGGCCTCCGCGGCGGGGGTGGCGCCCTCAGCGGCCTTGCCCGCACCGAGCAGCAGCAGGTCCAGTTCCGCGGTGACTGTGCCCAGCGCCGCGTCACGCCGCTGCATGCGCAGGCCGCGGAGGATGAGTTGCTGGGGGTGGCGAGATTGGAGGTCGTTGAGGAGGGATTTGATTTGGGGGTAGCTGCCGGTGAGGGTGGCTTGGAGGCAGGTGGTGGGGGCGATATGAGGCGCAGCGTCGCAGTGATCACCATTGATGCGAAGGACTTCCAGTTGGACCGAGGACGTTGCCAAGAAAGTATGAAATTCCGCAGTGAATTGATCCCGCCCCCAAAGGGCCGACGAGCGTATGAAATCATCGGGGCGAACCAACTGCGCCTCCTCAGAGAACGAACTTGACACCTGGGCAAAATCGTTGCGCTTCTCGCCGGAAATCTGCGTTCGCAAAAATACGACATTCAAAGCAAGCGCCGCAATTAACAGATAAAGCAGCGCAATGTATCGCCCACCTTCCCTCCTACTCCAAAACGCCATTACTCACCTCTCCATGACGGATTCAGTCACAAGAAGCACCAGTCCATCAGAAAAGCAACAACAAACAACCGTCACCAAAGCGCGCCCGACAGGCCGACACCATTATTCCTCATCGTATTGCCATGAAAAATCCGAAGCCTTCATGTGCGACATATACAACACCCCACCCGGACCATTCTCACCAGCAGCAAACCGAAGTGAATATGCATATCTAGACCTACCTGCTTCAATCTTCGTCACAGAAGATATTCGTCCAAGCGGTACTTTTCCCGCACCCTTCCGACCGCCAAAATCATTCCTCATTTTCAGCAATTGATTGCTCACGAACGCAAAGTCAGGTGGGGCCATTCCATACACCGGCACATACTCCTCATCTCCACCTTTCATGCAGCCCTTGCCCGCAGGACGCATCTCAAGATACACCAACTCATTCTCGCGCTGCCCTACAGCTCGCCTAACAAACGAATGGACTTTTCTGTAGCAGACCCCCGCCTCTTCCGCCGCCTGCATTTGGTAGCTTTCCGCGACTAGAGACGAATTT
Organism: Burkholderiaceae bacterium; assembly: GCA_041913905.1. Lineage (GTDB taxonomy): Bacteria > Pseudomonadota > Gammaproteobacteria > Burkholderiales > Burkholderiaceae_C > Roseateles_B. Next base: position 101,001 of record JAYSEK010000010.1, read on the forward strand.
TTTAAAGCACATATCCGAAGCCCAACCGCACCCGGCACACCGTCCTTTGACGCCTTCGGGTCGACCTGCCTGCATTCCTCAATGACACGCTCTTGAGATGCGATTGCAGGTGCGGATGCAAGATATACCGACATGAAGGCAAATGCGAGAGCTACTGAGCGACGCATCAGAATGGCCAAATTTTTCTGTACCAAGGCACCGGCTCCGGTCGATTGTTGAATTGCAATATAGCTGCTCTTTCGGCGGGCGAGAATTTTACACTTGTTTGACCCTCCACCACGAAAGGATACATAACATGAGAATTATCGCTCGAATGCCCTAATCCAAGCATATGGCCGAATTCATGCGCAACCACACTGGGGTCCCTGAATGAGAATTGGGCGATCTCGAATGTCATTGTCCCGCGCGTCCAGGATGAGACTCCTCCCGCGACCGGCATTATCGTGATTCGAGGCCCCGTATTGCGAAGAGCAACATCAAGCTCAAAAACAATCTGAAACCCATTCTCCGCCGAAGCCCTATTCAACGCATCAACAATACTACGAGCATTATCAATAGTAAACAAACTTCCGGCAATGCAATTAGTACAGGAAACCCAAATCTTTCCGACAAGAGTTCCATCCTTTGCATAAATGCCCTCCATGCTCCCATACTTCTTTGCAACATCACTAATCATCGCATCTGGGGTAGCGCCATCCAGAGTGCCAGCGCGAGCATATTCCTTCTCACTCTGTTGCAAATACTTATATGCCTCCGTGGCAGCATAGTTTCCAGCATAACTCCCAGCCCACGAACCAGCAGCATCTGCAGCACCGGCTCGACAACCCGTACCGTTGATCTTGCCAGCAATGCACCCGCCTATGACTTGCCCAAGCAACCCATAGTCACCACCAACATAGTTCACGAAGCCAGAGACTGCACCCTGCCCGCAGTTGCCACCTCCGGCGGCTGCACTCAAGCAACCTACCACGGCCGCACTCACGACTCCATCAATTCCAAAATAGTTTGCTCCCAGGCTGACCAGCGCACCGCGAAGGCCGCCAGATTGGTACCCCTGGTATGCGGCTACAGCTGCGCTGCAATAGCCAGCACATCCATACATATCCGCCACGAAGGCAACGGCACGGATGAATGAGTTCCTCAAAGAGGTCCAGAAGGAGAACCCACTCGGGTCCACACAGCCCAGGGGGTTGTTGTAGCAGTACCCGTACCGGTTGTAGTTCTGCAGGTTGTACGGGTCCTGCAGCATCGGATCCGCCTGCAGGAACACACCCAGGCGCGGATCGAACAGCCGGCCGTTCATGTGCACAATGCCCACGTCGTCCAGGTGCTCGTGGCCGGTGAAGCCGCGGTCCGTGCCGTAGTTGACCGTGGGGCTCCAGTCCGCCACCACGTTGCCGAACTCGTCGTAGCTGCCATTGAGGTAGCGGCGCTTGCCGAAGGGGTCGTAGGCGAAGCGGGCCGTCAGGGCACCGGTGTGGTCGCTGGTCGAGACCAGGCTGCCCAGGTGGTCCTTGTGCCAGTACTCCAGCTTCACGAACACCGTCGGTGCCGTGGTGGCCGGGTTGGCCGGCAGCGCCCCGGTGCTCACCAGCACCGCCACGGTCTGGCCGCCGGCGCTGATGTAGTGCCGGTTGCTGATCGCACCGCTGGGTGCCACTTCGCTCTCGAAGCCCAGGCCGCCCTGGTTGTCCGGGTGCAGATACCAGGTCTGGCGCGTGCCCTCGGCCGTGACGTGCGTCTCCAGGATGCGGGCATGGTTCTCGTCGTACTGCCAGGCGTACTTGCCGGCCGGGCCTTGCAGGCCCTGGCCGCTGTCCGGCAGGTTGAAGCTGGTGTAGCTCACGCTGGTGTACTTGCCACCATCGGCGCTGGCCAGGTTGCCGTTGTCGTCGTAGCCGTAGCTCGTCGTGCCCTGGGCCGTCGTGACCGTCTTGATGGCGTGCGGGCGCACCCCGCCCTGGGCGTTGTAGGCGTAGTTGCCCACATCGCTCTTGGACAGCAGCATGCCCAGCGCGTTGTACTGCAGGTTGACCGTACGGCTCAGGCCTGGAATGGCCGGCGCGCTGACGGTGTAGCTGGTCAGGCGGTTGAGGCTGTCGGCATAGCTGAAGGTCTCGCTCACCGCACCGCTGGAGACGCCGTTGTTGCTGGTGTCCCCGTTGCTGTCGATGCGCTTGGTCAGCTGGCCCAGGCTGTCCCAGCCGTAGTGCTGGTTCAGGATGTAGTTGCTGGCGCCGGCCTGGAGGTCGGTGATGCGGCCGGTGGCGCTGTTGAAGACCGCCGTGCCTGTGACGCCATTGCCGTACTGCTGCTGCTCCAGCTTGCCCCAGGCGTTGATGCGCTGCGCCGTCCAGAGCTTGTAGCCCACGGGTAGCGCCTGGTCGGCCGCCTTGTTGTTCTTGGCATCCGGCAGCGGCTTGACGGTGGCTGCCGTGTTCAGCTGCACGCTGGCCAGGAAGCCTCGGGCCGTGTAGTTGTAGCCCACCTGCACGCCGCTGGGGTAAGTCTGCGTGCTCACCCGGCCCGTGGTGGCGTCATAGCCAACGATGCTGGTGAAGCTGTTGCCGCTGCTGAAGCCGCTGCCCGTGCTGATTTGCGTGCTGCTGGTGCTTGGTCGGCCCAGGGTGTCATAGGCCACCGTGCGGGTGATGCCACGCGTGGTCGACACGCTGCAAAGCTTGCCGACGCCGGTGCTGCAACTGTCGTAGACCCAGGTGCTCGTGTACTCGGCCTCTGAGCGCGTACGCAGGCGGCCGAGCTTGTCGTAGCTCATCGAGGTCTTGACACTGGCCAGGACCTGCTTGGCGTTCTGCTGCCAGACCAACTGCCCGATGGCGTCGTAACCGTACTTGTTCGTGCCCGTATCGGGATCGCTCAGTGCCACCTTGCGGCCACGCAGGTCATAGCTGATCGAGGTTGCATTACCCAGCGGATCCTTGGTCGTCACGAGATTGCCGAAGGCATCACGCTGGTGCAGCAATTGGGCACCGCTGGCGTCCGTGACACGGATCACTTCGCCATTGGCGTTCTTCTCCTCGATCCGTGACTGGCCCTTGTCATTGGTGGTCGTCAGCTTCAGGCCTGCATAGCTCATCTGCTGCTGGCTATACCCGCGGGAGCCATAGCTGCCAAAGCTGCGGGAAGGCGGTACGGTATCGCCGGCATCCGCTTTGAAAGACATGTATACACGTTTGGGCCGACCCAGCGCGTCGTACTCCGTCTCGGTGACACCCGCATCACCATTGCCCGCCGACGTCGATGAGCCACTGGCCATGAAGTACGGCGCTGTGATCAGCTGCTTCTGGCCGGTGGCTGCGTAAGCGGTGTCCGCAACGATCACGCCCGTGGTCTGCCCGCCCCCATCGAAGCTCTCGGTGGCGGTCCGCAATTCTCGGCCGGCCTTGTCCGAATAGACTCGCATGAAAGCGCCCATCTTGACGCCATTCTTGTCGCGCGGCTCCGTATGGAGATATGCATAAGCGTCTGCAGGCGCCTCAGCCGCAGTGACATTGCCGCTGTTGCAGCCGGCACTGTTCAGCGGATCGCTGGTGCTGCCCACCAGGCAGTAGTAGAAGACGGTCGAGGTGCCATCCGCCCGCAATTCCTTGACCTTGCGCCCTAGGTCGTCATAGGTCCATTGTGTCGTCAGCCCGTTAGGGCCGGTGAGCTTGGTCATCAGGCCGAATCGCGGGTCGTACTCCCGCAACTCTCCCTGGTTCAGCGCATTGCTGTTGCTGGTGGCGAACTGCCCCGCGGGGATCGTCACCGACACCGAGGCCACCGTCACCGTCTGGCTCGCGAAGGTGCTGCTGTTGGTACGGGAGTCAAACAACGCGTCGCCGCTGGCCCCGGCGCAGTTGGCAGTCGTCGCGGACTTTTTATTGCCGTAGGCGTCGTAGTCGTAGGTCGTGACCACGCACAGCTGCGGGTTGTCCGGCTCGATCGTCTCGCTCTGCAGCAGGCCCTTGTTCGGCCCTGCGGTGAAGTAGCTGAAGCTGCTTGTGCGGCTGTAGCTGTAGGGGTTGTCCGGCGTCTGGGCTTGCGCCACACCGGCCAGGAACGAACCCGCCCCCAGGATCAATGCCCCCAGCCAGGCCCTGGCCTGACGGCTTCCCTTGGTCCCCTTGCCCATCGCGGCCTTCTCCCTTGGTGCGCGCGTCGCGGTCATGTCCATGCCCGTCTTGTGATTCAGGTTCATGCGCTTCATTTGCCACCCTCCTTCACCTGCGCTGCGCTGGCTTCAAGGGGAGGTGGGTCAGCGGGCCGTGAGACATCGGGGCTCGGTGTCTTCATGCAACTGATCTTGATGTTGCCCGTGGACTCCACCGTCATCTGGATGGCAGTGCTCGTCTTGGTACCGACACTGTCAGTGACCGTTGCGAGGAAGTTGACGGTCCCGATGTCGCAGACAGCCGGCGGCGCCACCCCGAGGGTCGCCGTAGCCGACGTGGAACCGGCCGTCACGCTGCCGGAACCAGACAGGACGTTCTGAACAGTCCAAAGGTAGGTATAGGGAGCCACACCGCCCGAAGGCGTTGCCGTCACCGACGCCGTTGATTGAAGCATGCCGCTGACTTGCTTCGACACATAGGACGGACTGAGAGCAAGGGTCAACGGCGCAGCAGCCGGCACGCCCGTTCCCGACAGACCCGCGGTATAGGGCATCACATTGCCCGCCTGCGCGGCCTCATAGGTCTGGCTGTAGACCTGGTTGTACATGCCGTCGATGCGCAGCGTGGCGCTGGCGCCCGCCGTAGCCGTCGGCGCGAAGCGTACCGTCACCTGGCAGGTCCCGCCCGCGGCAATCGTGCTGCCGCAGGTGTTACCCACCACGGAGAACGGTGCGGACAAGCCATAGACGTTGATCGAGCGTGCGGTGAACGCGGCCGTGTTGGTCACCGTCACCACACGGTCAGCCGTGGTGTTGACCTTCACATTGCCGAAGTCGACCGCCGAGAAGCTCAAGGCCCCCTGATAGCCCGCATTGACGACAACGCTGGGCGAGCCGCCATTGCTGGGCACCGTCAGGGTGCCGCTGTAGCTGCCGGGCGCCGAGCTCCAGTACACATAGACCCCGCAGCTTGCGCCAGGTGCAAGCACCACACCGGCACCACACCAGGAGCTGTCGCCATTGGTCGTGTAGGCCACGCCGCCATTGGTCATGGTGGGCGCACCGGAGATCGTCACATTGGCCGTGCCGGTGTTCTTGAAGTTCACATGACCGCCGGAAGCCGCATAGGGCGTCAGCGTGGTGCCGGCCGAGAAGGGGCTGGCCGTGAGGGCTTCGAGCTTGGGCACGCCCAGGCCCTTGCCACTCAGGCTCACCGACGCCGTGGCCGCACCGCCATTGGCGCTGATGGACACACTGCCGCTGTAGGTCTGCAAAGCCGTGGGTGCGAAGCGAACGGCGAAGCTGCAACTGGCCGAGGCCGACAGGCTGCTGCCGCAGGTGTTGTTGAAGACGCTGAAGCCTGCGGGCGGCGTGATGCTCAGGCCGCTCACGGCGCTGGCGCCATTGGTCAGCGTGACCGTCGTGGAGTCCCGGGTCTGGCCGGTCTGCGTGTCAGCAAAGCTGAGGCTGGCTGGGCTGACGCTCAGCGATGCCGGCGGCGGCAACGAGGTCGCACTGAGAGTCATTGCCTGCACGTCCGCAATGCCGCGGTAGCTGCCGGAGCGCTGGGAGGAGCCGTCCAGCAGGTCCGCCCATTCAAACTGGCCGTACACAGCAGCCGAGACCGAGCCGCTACCCGCGGCACCTGCCGTATAGCGCGCAGTGATCGTGCAACTGCTGCCCGGGTTCAGCACGGCCGGACAGGCGTCCGACACCACGGCCCAGCTGCCGCTCCCACTCACGCTGCCGAAGCGGATGCGCGGCGAGCCGAACTGGAAGGCACCGGGCGTCTGGTTGTCGATGGTGATCACCTGGTCCAGCGTGGTCTGGGTGGAGCCGCCCACATTGGTGGCCGACAGGCCCAGCGTCTTCTGCACGGCCGACACCGGCGTCACGATGGTGGTGGTGCCGAAGACAGCCGTCACCGAGGTGCTGACGGTGCCGGCCCCTCCACCCCAACCCTGCAGGATCCAGCACTTGGCACCCGCTGCCAGGACGCGGCCGGGCACGCAGGAGCCACCGCTGCCGCTGGAGTTGGTATCCCAGAAATTGGTGCCCGAGGTCGTGGCGATGCTGTTCAGCGTCACGGCCGCGTTGCTGCGGTTGTAGTAGTACAGGCCCAGGGTGGTGGTCGAGTAGGCTGGAATCGCCCAGCCGCTGCTGGCCGGACTCACATGATCCAGCACGATAGGCGTCAGTGAGGTCGCAGTCAGGCCGACAGCCTGCACATCGTTCAGACCACGATAGGAGCCGCTGCGCTGCGAGGAGCCGTCCAGCAGGTCAGCCCATTCGAACTGGCCGTACACCGAGGCCGTCACTGAGCCACTGCCCGCGGCACCTGCGGTGTAGCGTGCCGTGATCGTGCAACTGCTGCTGGGGTTCAGCACGGCCGGGCAGGTGTCCGCCACCATAGCCCAGCTGCCATTGCCGCTGACGGTGCCGAAGCGGATGCGCGGCGAACCGAATTGGAAGGCACCCGGCGTGTTGTTGCTGATGGTCAGCACCTGGTCCAGCGTGGTCGCCGTGGAGCCGCCCACATTGGAGGCCGACACGTCCAGGGTCTTCTGCACCGCGGACAGGGGCGTGTTGATGGTCGCCGAGTCGAAGGTGGCAGACAGGGTCGCGCTGACCGTGCCCGGACCGCCGCCCCAACCCTGCAGCAGCCAGCACTTGGCGCCAGGTGCCAGGGACAGGCCCTTGGCGCAGGAGCCGTAGCCGCCGTCGGTGTTGTAGAAGGGACTGCCAGACGTGGTGCTGACATTGTTGAGCACCGCCGCGCCCGTGCCAGTGTTCTTGTAATAGACCGCGATCGTGGTCGTCGAGTACGCCGGAATGACCGTGCCGCTGCTGGCCGGACTGACGTGGTCCAGGACCACCGTGCTGGTGCCGTTGATGCCCTTACCGGTCACGGCCACGGTCGCAGATGCCCCACCGCTGGCGGTGATGCTGACGCTGCCGTTGTAGGCCTGAACCGCCGCCGGCTTGAAGCTCAGGGCGAAGGAGCAGGTGTCCGACGCCGCCAGTGTCGCCGCGCAAGTATTGTTGAACAACGTGTAGCCCGTTGGTGGCGTGATGGTCAGCCCTGAGATCGCCACCGCGCCATTGGTCAGCGTGACGGTGGGCGAGTTGCTGGTCTGGTTAATGACGGTGTCCGCCAAGGCCAGGCTGGTCGGGTTCGCGCTGATGGAGGCGGAGGCAGCGATACCCTTGCCAGTGACCGCCAGGGTCGCGCTCGCTCCTCCGCTCGCTGTGATGCTGAGATTGCCGTTGTAGGCCTGGGCGGCTGTCGGCTGGAAGCGCAAGGCAAAGGTACAACTGCCCGAAGCTGCCAGTGAGGCACCGCAAGTGTTGTTGAGGAGCACATAGCCCGTCGGCGGCGTCAGGGTGAGGCCGGAGGCAGCAACCGCACCGTTGCTCAGCGTGATAGTCGAGGAATCGCGTGTCTGGTTGACGATGGTGTCTGCCAGGGCGATAGACGTCGGGCTGAGCGACAGCGTTGCCACGCCTGCCGTATTTCCGCTCAGAGCGGCCGTGCGCGCCCCCAGGGCGGTAGTGATGGTCAAGGTGCCGGAGGTGGACCCGGCCGCGGACGGCTGGAAGCCCACGGTCACCGAGCAGCTGGACTTCGCTCCGAGACTGGCCGGGCAATCCGTCGACTGGAAACTGAAGCCCGTGCCCGACACGCTGCCTGCGTTGATGGCGCTGACGGTCAGCGCAGCCGTGCCGTTGTTGGTCAGCGCAGCCTTCTGGGTGCTGAGCGTGTTCAGCGGCACATTGCTGAAGCTGAGTGATGCCGTCAGCTCGGCAGTCGGACTGCCGGGCAACGCGAGCGTGCCGCTGACCGCCGTGGCGTTGGCATTGCTGCCAGGCGACGCCGACATGAGCGGCAGCAGATTGGGCACGGTATTGGTGGCCGTGGCGCGTTTGAGGCGGCCCAACGTCCAGCTGCAGGTCTTGTTGTCACTGGTGCAACTGGTATCGGCAGCTTCGTAGGTATTGCTGACCAGCTTGGTGAAGGTCTGGCTCTGACCGGCGCTTGTGCCGGTCGTCTGGATACTGATGGTGAGGGGATCACCGTTGCTGTTGTAGGTATTGGTCTTCCTGACGGTCGGCAGGGCTTCGCCGCCCAGGTCCCATCCTTCCTCCAGCGACTGAGCCAGATAGGGTCGCTGCACCAGTGCCGCGGTCAGGCAAGGCATCGGTGCCACGCCACCGACGGCAATCTGGACACTGGCTGCATTGCCAGCAGCTTCGCAGTAACCATAGGTACTGCGGCTCAAGCGGTTCGCCGTGCTGCCCAATGGCCCCTTGAAGGTCTCGGAGACTGCAGCCACACCGAGATACGGGTGATCCTGGAAATACTGCGTCTGCACGTTCAGCTGGCTGCCGTCCGGCGCGGGGTTAGCCTGACTGACCTGCATGAAGCCCAACAGGCCGCGGCCGTTCACAGCCACGCGCAGCCCGCGGTAGGCGTAGGACGTCGTCAGCGTGCTGTCGCCAATGCCGGTGTCCGTGTTGAGATCGGCCACGATGTGCATCGGGAAGGCGACGTCGACCTTCGGGTAGCTGATCTGACCAGGAACGCGACCGGAGACATAGCGTGGCCGCATGAAAATGGTTTCCACACCGTCTGAATTCAGGCCCTGCGTCGGGTTGCTTACCGACGTGTAGGTCAGACGGCTCTTCAGCCCCGTCGGCGAAGTCACGCTCAGCAGCAGGTCGGAGGGGCGCTGGTCCTGACGGATGAACAGCTGGTTGTAGGACGCGCCGGAGACCACATTGGACGGCTCCACGCCGGTGCCGGGCCGAGTGGACGTAGCCGAAGCGCATGGGGTCGGTTGCACCACGATGATGCCATCCGTCGGCGTGCGGCTCATGGGCTGCTGGGTACAGGGATCTCCACCGCCACCAGAGGGCACGTAGGGATTGGCCACCAGACGCAGGATCTCGACGTTGCCATGGCCGGTGAAGTCGGCCAGCAGAAAGTTAACCTTACCTTCCGTGGTGTCCTTGAGCGTAATACCGGTGAGGTTGAAGGTCGTCGACAAGCGGAAGGTGCCGTCCCCCTTGCTAAGGTACAGCCGGTTCGCTGACGCATCTGCCGCCCAGCGCAGCACGTCGCTGCGGCCGTCGCCATTGAAGTCGGCAATGACAGCACCATAGGGCACCGGCTGCGTCCCTGGCGCAGCGCCAAGCTCGTTACCAATGCTGACGAGGTTGAAATTCGCCGTCTTCTCGAAAGAGCCACCGCCCTGAGCGATGCTCAGCGTGTTGTTCCAGGGCAAGGCATCCGTGGCCTTGGCCAGACAATCCGCGCGGCCATCGCCGTTGAAGTCGCCGGGGAGGTCACAGCTCGTTGGTGAGGCGATGGGCGCGAAGTTGCCATCGCCGTTGTTGCGATAGGCAGCCGACGTGTTGTACTTGGTCGTGGCGAGGCCGACGATGTCAACCAGGCCGTCACCGTCTACATCGACCAGCTTTCTGGCCTCACCAAAGCCAGATGAAATATGCGGAGACACATAGATCGCAACGTCCCGAAGATTGGTGGGCCGTTCGTCGTAGCTCCCGTTCGGGTTGGCATGCCAGTACCGGGTGCAGCCGGTGGGAGGACAAGGCTCCGATTCACCGATGAGGAACTCTGACCGCACCGTGGTCAGGACGTCGGGCAGTCCGTCGCCATCAACATCGAAAAGAAAGAAATTGGCCCCGGCCGAATAGCCGACGACGGACAGCGGCCCGCAGGTGGTCTGATTGCCGGTACCGCCACCGCCGGTGGAGGCACCCGTTGCAGGTCCGCGCGTGCTTGACGTCGACGCACCCGCCGCCGTCAGGTCGTCAGGACAAGGCTTCCAGATGGCAGTGCTGGAAACGCGCTCCAGGGCAGGGCCGGCCCATGGCTTCGTGGTGAAAGTGCCGTTCCCGTTGTTGATGAACACCAGCACAGGCCCTGACGTAGCGCAGGGCTTGTCAGTGAGGCTCTTGGGACTGCTGTAGCGCAACAGGTCCGGCAGGCCGTCACCATTCATGTCCATCACCTGCGTGTAATAGCAGTTGTCGCTCTTGTAGAGGTTTTCACCGGTGATGTTGAAGCTGGCGTCCTGGCTGAAGGTGCCGTCACCATTGCTGCGCCAGAGCTGGTTTTCCGATGGCACGTCGCTCCAACGGATCAGGCTCTGGCGCCCGTCGCCGTAGAAATCGGCATTGATGACGCCGATCTTGCCTTCGAGGTCGTGCATGGCCAGCTTCTCGAAGCCGGTGCTGGACGACGCAGCGGTGTAGGTCTCGCCGTTGGCAGGCGAGCTGTACGTGAACCGGGTCGGCCGCTGACAGAGGCTCTCGTTCGTGCCCGCGCATTCAGTCAGGGCCGTCAGCAGGCTGCGCGAACTGGCCACCCCCTGCCCATAGTCCAGTTTCAGGGTTCCAACCTTGACGGCACTAGAGGGCGGCGCAACCAGCGCACCGCTGCCGGTGACGCCCAGAGTCGAACCGTCCCAGTTGATGTAGCTTCGCAGGGCCTTTAGGCGCCAGATGCTGACGTTCTTGCTGCCCTGGTGATACGCCTCCGAACGGTCCTGGCCACCCGGGGGCACGGATTCGTCCGTGTAGTTCGGGCGATCTTCGTACTCAAAGACCAGCTTGTTCTGCGGAGCCTTTGTCGTGGTCCCCGTGTATTGCACCTCCACCAAACCCCATTCGTGGCCGCTGCGCGCAGAGCCCGGCGTGGGACCGGTTCCCCAAGCCATGTCGCGCTGGGCATAGAAGAAGTCGATGTAGTTGCCCAGCGTGTCGCTGATGCGGTTGGTCGCCCATGCCACGGCCACGGTCTCAGTGCCGCTGGCCGTCCTGGCCCGGACCAACGCATTGCCGCGCGTGTTGCCGGTAGGCGTCGCGCCGTAGTCATAAACTTGGCCGCTCTTGGTCCAGACCCTGAAGTAGGCCGGACCGTTGCTGACGTCACCGCCCGCTGCGCCATAAGCGCGGATGCGCGCGTAGCTGTCCTTCTCTGTGCGGAATTCGGTGAAGCTGGGCTCGGCCAAACCCAGCGCGTCGTTCAGCGCGCCATTGGCAGCGGGCGTCGTCGCCACGGGCTGCCCCGCAGTATCCGTCTGGATGAGGCGCTGCCCGTCAAGGCAGAGCTTGTCGCTTGGCTTGTAGAGGACAGCTTTCGAAGCGCCGTCGGTAGCCGTGATGCCCGCGCAGCGCGTGATCATCGACAGGCCCTGCAGGGACCAGCCGTAGCCGATCGGCCCGTTGACCCCCCCCCCGCCAAAGGAAAGCCCGAGGTTTGGTGTCATGCCGGCGATGCCGGGTGGAAGCTTGACGGCCTGGCTATAGCCCGGCGATCCACTCGGTCCGACGCCTACCTGCGCCCCCACCTGCCCTGCCGCAAGCACCAGCAGGAACGCCGAAGCACTTAAGCAGGCACGCACAGACACACGGGCCCACGGCCACACCGCCATCGCACGAGGCATATCCCCTCCCCATCCATCGCTTTTATAGGACGGCGGGACCGCTCAACTTCCCAGGGGGCCCGCCATGCAGCCACCGCCAGTTGCGGACGCCACTTTGACGGCCGCGACTGTAGTGACGCTCACCTGGCGAGCAAAGGTGTCAATACTTACATATTGACAAACCAAGTTTCTAAAAATGAACACTCACTCGCATCATTTCCCAGGACAGAGCCCTCAGTTGGCGGGCTTCAGGCAGGCGCGTCAGCCAGATGCCACAGCTGGCTGAGCCGGCCCGCTTCGATGTGCAATTGACGCTCACAACGCTCCGCAATCGCCAGGTCATGCGTGACCATCACCAGCGTCGTCCCCGCCTCGCGGTTGAGCTCGAACATCAGGGCCATGACCTGCGCGCCGGTGGCGAAGTCCAGGCTGCCGGTGGGTTCGTCGGCCAGCAGCAGGGCCGGGCGCTGCACGAAGGCGCGGGCCAGGGCCACGCGCTGCTGCTCGCCGCCCGAGAGCACGCGGGGATAGTGTCGCAGACGCTGACCGAGCCCGACGCGCTCCAGCATGGCCTGCGCCTTGGCGCGGGCCTCGCGATCGCCGCGCAGCTCCAGCGGCAGCATCACGTTTTCCAGCGCGCTCAGGTTGGACAGCAGCTGGAAGTTCTGGAACACAAAACCGACATGGGCGGCGCGCAGCGCGGCGCGCGCGTCTTCGTCCAGCGCATAGAGGTCCTGCCCCTGCAGACGCACGGCGCCCGTGCTGGGCGTGTCCAGCCCGGCCAGCAGAGCGAGCAAGGTGCTCTTGCCCGAGCCCGAGGCGCCCACGATCGCCACGGATTCCCGTGCCTGCAAGCTGAAGCTGATGTCATGCAGAATCGTCAGCTCGCCAGTGGCATCGCGGACGGTCTTGCCCAGGTGTTCGACTTCGAGGATGGATGCAGACATGAGGAGAGCGATGCAACGCCGGATGTGGATGGCCCACTGTAGCCTGAGCCTGGGGCTGCTGCTGGCGCCGGGCCTGGCCAGCGCGACGAAGCGCAAGATCCTGGTGCTGGGCGACAGCCTGTCGGCCGAATACGGCCTCGCACGGGGCAGCGGCTGGGTGGCCTTGCTGGAGGCCAAGCTGAAGCAGCAGCAGCGGGACGTGGCGGTGCTCAACGCGAGCATCAGCGGCGACACGACTTCCGGCGGCCGCTCCCGCCTTCCCGCATTGCTGAAGAAGGAGCAGCCCAGCCACGTGATCATCGAGCTGGGCGGCAATGATGCGCTGCGCGGCCTGCCCCTGGCCATGACGCGCGAGAATCTGCGCGCCATGGTGCAGGACTGCAAGAAGGCCGGCGCCCGTGTGCTGCTGGTGGGCATGCAGATGCCGGCCAACTACGGTGCCGCCTATGGTCGCGAGTTCAGCGGCAGCTTCGAGACCGTGGCCCGCGAGGAGAAGGTCGGCCTGGTGCCCTTCCTGCTGGCCGGCGTGGCCGACCGGCCGGATGCCGAGACCTGGTTCCAGCCGGACCGCATCCACCCCCTGGCCAAGGCGCATCCATTGATGCTGGAGCAGGTCTGGAAGGGCCTGGCACCGATGCTTTGAGCCCGGCGGCGCTGCCCCCAGGCCGGCGCCCCATCAGTCCTGGCGACCCTTGCGCGGCACGTTGTCCTGCTGCGGCTGGCGTGCCGGACGCGCTTCCTCCTGGCGTTGCGGCGGGGCGGACGGGCGCGGTGGTTCGGCGGCTCGCACCGGTTCACGCACGCGCTCCGGCTGGATCTGGCGCAGCGGCACCTCGCGCTGTTCGCGCTGCTGCTGCTCGAAGCGCTGTTGGCGTTCCTGACGTTCGATGCGGTCCTGGCGATCCTGCCGGTCCTGGCGTTCGCGCTCGGCCATGCGTTCACGCTCCATCCGCTCGCGGTCCTGGCGTTCGCGCTCGGCGCGGTCACGGTCCATGCGCTCGCGGTCCATGCGTTCACGTTCGATCCGCTCGCGCTCTTGCCGGTCGCGATCCAGGCGCTCCTGCAGCCCACGGTCCGGCGAGGCCTGGGGCTGCGGCAGGGCTTCCCGGCTTTCGTGGCGCTGCGGCGCTTCGGGCAGGCGACGCAGCGGCGGGCCGTCCTCTCGGGCACGCGAGGGATTGGGCTGGACGGGAGCGACCACCGGCGGTGTGGCCTGCGGCGGCGTAGGCGATATTGCGGCTGGGGCCGCGGGGATCGTGGGGACCGTGGGCGGGCTCACCGCGGGCGCGGCCGGCAGCGCCGTGACCGGCTTGCCCGGCATGGTGCGCAGAGGCACGCCGCCCTCCTCCCTGTCCGGCCGCTCTCCGCGGTCCCAGCGACCGCGACCGACCTCAGCTCTCGGGGACCCGGGCGGCTGCACCACCGGTACGCTCGGGAGGGCAGGCGCGGCCTGCAGGGTCGATCCTGGTGCTGCCGGCCCCTGCGGCACCTGGCTGCGCAGTGGCACGCCGGCATCGCCACGTGCTTCCTGCGGGCGCCATTCCTGGCGGCTGGGCGCCTGCGGCAGCACGCGCAGCGGCACGTTGGCATCCGTGTGGGCCACCGCGCGCGCGGCGGCATCGCTCCAGATGCTCACTGCGCCATGCACCTCGCGATTGCTGCGCGGCGGCGGCAGGGCCGACCCGCGATTCACCACGGTCACCGGATCGTGTTCGCGGTTGATGCGCTGTCCGTAATGCGGGCTGTGATGGAAGCTGGGCACGTAGACCTCGCGCGGCGCCAGCGGATACCAGCCATAGCGCGGAGGCGGTGGCCTCGAACCGATGCTGATGCCCACGCTGACGACCGGCCCGCCCACCCAGGCCACCAGGGCCGGCGCGTAGGCGGGCCGCGCCACATAGCGCCCCGGCACCCAGCACCAGCGCTCGCGCACGATCACCCAGCGGCCATAGTGGAAGGGCGCGAAGCCCCAGGGCGCGTCGTCCACCCAGGTCCATCCCCAGTGACGGGTCCAGGCCCAACGGCCGTAACGGTAGGGCGCCCAGTCCGGCGCCACCTGGTGCGGGATCCAGACGGGGCCGTAGTCATCGGCCTGCTCCCAGCGCCCGTGGCGGTCCAGATCCTCTGCGCCGGTCATCTCGGGCGATACATAGCGATAGGCCGGGCGATCGCCCTCGCTGCGGCTCATGGCCAGCAGCCAGTCGGCAAAGCGGTCGCGCTCCAGCACCTGGCGTTCGACACGGGGGCCGTCGGCCCACCAGAACTCCACCTGCTCATTGGGCTGGACCCATACCGGCGGCGTGCCCGGCGCGCGCGCCTCGAAGCGCAGTTCGCCCTCCCAGTTGAAGGCGCGGCTGCCGCGGTCCAGCTGGTCGATGCGGTACAGGCCCTTGCGCTCGAAGAAGAAGCGGCCTTCGCGGGTGCTGACCTGCAGCTCGCGCACCGCCTCGGCATTGCGCAGGCGCAGGCCCAGCTGGCCGCGGGCCAGCAGGAGGTCCAGGTGCTCTTCGTCCAGGCGGCTCAGCTCCAGGTCGGCCGCTCCATCCAGCCAAAGGCTTGTGGAGCCTACGCGCAAGGCCAGACGCCCATCGCGCTCGGTACGGATGCGGTCCCCCTCGCCCAGGGTCTGGTTGGGCACGATGCGCTGCCAGTCCTTGGCTTCCACGTCGAACACCCAGGCCGTGCCTTGGGTTTCGGCCACGCGGGCGGCGCGGGTAGGCGGATCATCTGCGGCCTGCGTGGGCAGGGTCCAGAGACTGGCGACCAGCAGCACGGCGCTGGCCAGGGGGCGCCAGAACAAAGCGCGCATCGGGGTTCTAGTCGGCATGGAGACTCTCCTGGGCTGCCGCCCCAACGCAGCAGGCCGCTCGCCCGATGACGCGGCGGATGTAACAAGCGGGCGATGACCGCCCGCCGCCCTCAATCATCGGTGTTCGGATCCAGGTCCGGGAACAACACGGAGGTGTAGCCGAAGCGGCTGAAATCGCGGATGCGCGAGGGATAAAGGCGGCCGATCAGGTGGTCGCACTCATGCTGCACCACGCGGGCATGGAAGCCCTCGGCGACGCGCTCGATGGCCAGGCCCTGCGGGTCGAAGCCGCGGTAGCGGATGCGCTGCCAGCGCGGCACCACGCCGCGCAGTCCCGGTACCGAGAGGCAGCCTTCCCAGCCCTCCTCTTCCTCGTCGCCCAAGGCTTCGAGGGTGGGATTGATCAGCACCGTCAAGGGCACGGGCGGCGCCTCGGGATAGCGCTCGTTGCGCTCGAAGCCGAAGATCACCACTTGCAGGTCCACGCCGATCTGTGGCGCGGCCAGGCCCGCACCGTTGGCAGCCTTCATGGTGTCCTGCATGTCCTGGATCAGCGCCTCCAGCTCGGGTGTCCCGAACTGGCTCACCGGCTGAGCCAGGCGCAGCAGGCGCTCGTCCCCCATCTTCAGCAACTCTCTGACAGCCACGGGCGCTCCTTGCGCATCAGTTATCGTTGCAGGCCATTCTAGGGAGCCTGCATGCCACCGTATCTGCTGTCCTTGGGCTCAGGCCTGTACCGCATCGACACCGCCTTCCAGCGCGATGATTTCGACGCCGCCTACCTGCTGGTCGACCAAGGTCGCGCCGCCTTCATCGACACGGGCACCAACCATGCCGTGCCGCGCCTGCTGGGAGCCCTCGCCCACCTGGGCCTGTCGCCGCAGGCCGTGGACTGGGTGATCCCCACGCATGTGCACCTGGACCATGCCGGCGGCGCGGGCCTGCTGATGCAGTCCCTGCCGCAGGCGCGGCTGCTGGTCCATCCGCGCGGGCTGCGCCATCTCGTTGATCCCCGCGCGCTGTGGGCCGGCGCCCTGGCGGTCTATGGCGAAGAAGAGATGCAGCGCTCCTACGGCCAGCTGCAGCCCGTACCTGCAGAACGCGCGCAAGCCAGTGAAGACGGCCAGCGCCTGCGCGTGGGCGGCCGCGAGCTGCTGCTGATCGACACCCCAGGCCATGCGCGCCACCACCACTGCCTCTTCGACGCACAAAGCGGCTGCTGGTTCACCGGCGACACCTTCGGCCTGTCCTATCGCGAATTCGACGTGCAGGGCCGCCCCTGGCTCTTCCCCACCAGCACGCCGGTGCAGTTCGATCCCGAGGCGCTGAAGCAGTCCATGCAGCGCATGCTCGATCAGCAGCCGCAGGGCATGCTGCTGACGCATTTCGGGCGCATCGGGCACAGCTTGGACGAAGTCCGGCAGCTGCACCGCCAGCTGCTGGCCCTGCTCGACGAGACCGTGGCCCTCAGCCTGGCCCTGCGGGACGCGCAAGAGCGCCATGAAGCGCTGAAGCAGGCGCTGAGCGAGCTCTACCTGCGCTCCCTGGCCGCACATGGCTGCCTACTGCCACCCGAACGGCAGCGGGCGCTGCTGGCCATGGACATCGAGCTCAATGCCCAGGGCATCGGCGTCTGGCTGGACAAGGACAAGAGCGCGGCCTAAAGGTGCTCAGGCGCGCCGCCCATGCCTCTCGCTCACACGTCCAGGCCCAGCTCCTGGATCTTGCGCGTGATGGTGTTGCGGCCGATGCCCAGCTTCTGCGCGGCCTCGATGCGGCGACCGCGGGTCATGTCCAGCGCCGTCATGATCAGGCTGGCCTCGAAGCGGCGGCAGAGCTGATCCCAGACATCCGGCTCGCCTGCGGCCAGCAGGCGCCGCGCCTCGCGGGACATCTCCGCCACCCAGGCGTCAGGCCCACCGCCAAAGCTGGGCAGGGCCGGACTGCCGCTGCTCGCGACCGGAGCGACCAGCGCCGGCGGCAGCGGCGCATCGCCGGCAGGGGGAGCCTCCATTGGACGCTCGGCCTGCAGCAGCTCCTGCGGCAGATCCTTGGCCTCCACCAGTTGCGAGGGCGCCATCACGCTGAGCCAGTGGCAGATGTTCTCCAGCTGGCGCACGTTGCCGGGAAAGTCGAAGGCGCACAGCGAGGCCAGGGCCGCCTCGGACAGGCGCTTGGGCTCCACGCCCAGCTCGGTGGCGCTGCGCTGCAGGAAGAAGCGGGCCAGCACAGGCACGTCCTCGCGGCGCTCGCGCAGCGGCGGCAGGCGCAGGCGGATCACGTTGAGGCGGTGGAACAGATCCTCGCGGAACGCCCCCTGCCGCACGCGCTCCTCCAGGTTCTGGTGGGTGGCCGCGATGACCCGCACATTGCTGCGCAGGGGGCTGTGCCCCCCGACGCGGTAGTACTGGCCGTCGGACAGCACGCGCAGCAGCCGCGTCTGCAGGTCCAGGGGCATGTCACCGATTTCGTCGAGGAAGAGCGTGCCGCCTTCGGCCTGCTCGAAGCGGCCGCGGCGCGTGGCCTGCGCGCCGGTGAAGGCGCCGCGCTCATGGCCGAACAGTTCGGACTCCAGCAGATCCTTGGGGATGGCCGCCGTGTTGATGGCCACGAAGGGGCCTTCGCCCCTGGGGCTGTGCTTGTGCAGGGCGCGCGCGACCAGCTCCTTGCCCGAGCCGGATTCGCCGGTGATGAGCACGGTGACGTTGCTCTGCGAGAGCCGGCCGATGGCGCGGAACACGTCCTGCATGGCGGGCGCCTGGCCCAGCATTTCGGGCAGTTGCGCGGCAGACTCCTGCTCCACCGCGGCCTCGCGCAGGCTCTCCTCCTGCGCCCGGCGGATCAGCTCGACGGCGCGCGAGAGGTCAAAGGGCTTGGGCAGATATTCGAAAGCCCCGCCCTGGAAGGCCGAGACTGCGCTGTCCAGGTCCGAATAGGCCGTCATGATGATGACCGGCAGGCCCGGATGCTTCTCCTTGACCTTGGCCAGCAGGTCCAGGCCCGAGCCGCCCGGCATGCGGATGTCCGAGACCAGCACCTGCGGGCTGTCCTCGTCCAGGGCGGCGAGCAGCTCGCGCGTGTTGCTGAAGCAGCGCACCGGCAGCCCCTCGCGCGCCAAGGCCTTCTCGAGCACGAAGCGGATCGAGTGGTCGTCGTCAACAATCCAGATGGATTTCATGCAGCTCTCCCCTTTGCCACAAGCACTCCCTCAAGGCAAAGGCAGGGTGATTCGGAAGTCCGTCCGTCCGGGCTCGCTGTCGCAGTCGATCATGCCCTGGTGCTGTTGCGCGATCGTTTGCGAGAGTGTCAATCCAAGGCCCGAACCGCCTTCGCGTCCTGTCACCAGGGGGTAGAAGATGCGGTCGCGGATCTCGGGCGGCACGCCCGGCCCGTTGTCCTCGATATGCAATTCCAATGCCAGGCGCCAGCGCTGCTTGCCCAGCGTGACCTGGCGCGCCACGCGGGTGCGCAGCACGATCTCGGCATCGCCGGCCGCAATGCGCGGTGCCAGAGCCTGGGCGGCGTTCTGCACGATGTTCAGCACAGCCTGGATCAGCTGCTCGCGGTCGCCGCGGAAGTCCGGCAGCGAGGTGTCGTAGTCGCGCCGGACCTTGAGCCCCTTGGGGTATTCCGCCAGGATCAGCGAACGCACGCGCTCGCAGACCTCGTGGATGTTGACGTCGCCCACCACCTGCGCACGGCGGTGCGGGGCCAAGAGGCGGTCGACCAGGGACTGCAGGCGATCGGCCTCGTGGATGATCACGTCCGTGTACTCGGCCAGCTCGGGCCCGAGTTCCGTGGGCTGCAGCTCCAGGGCCAGCAGCTGGGCCGCGCCGCGGATGCCGCCCAGCGGGTTCTTGATCTCGTGGGCCAGGTTGCGGATCAGCTCCTTGGTGGCCTGTACCTGGTCCAGCGTCCGCTCCTCGCGGTCCTGGCGCGACTGCTGGGCGTTCTCGATCAGCTCCAGCAGCAGCAGGTCCGGCGTGTCGGTCTGGCTGACGATGACCTGCACCGGCAGCGGCTCCTCATGCGGGCGCAGGCCGCGGCGCAGCAGGGTCTCGAAGCGGCTGCTGGAGTAGGCATTGCGGGACACACCCTCCATGGCCTCGCGCAGCCGGGCCGTGTCTTCGAGCCAGTCCTGCACATTGCCGCGCGCCAGCACGCGGCGCGAGAGCTGCATGTGCGTCTCGAAGGCTGCATTGACATGCACGCAGGCACCGTCCGGGTGCACCAGGGCCACCATGGTGGCCAGCATGTCCAGGGCCTGCAGGCCCTCGGGGTCGTGATCAATGGCAGTCATGTCGGAGTCCAGCCCCGGCATGAGGCTCAGGGCAGTTTGCTGAGTTCCCGCTTGATGGCCGCGATGTCGGCCTCCTGGCGCGCGATGCTGGCCTTGAGCTCGGCCACGCGGTCCAGGTATTTCTGGTAGTTGCGCTCGTCGCCGCGGCGCTCGGGCGTGCCGTTGGCATATTCCTTCTGCAGCTCGCCGAGCTTGGACTCGGCCTCGCGCAGCTCGCGCTCCAGCACGCCACGGCGATCGGAGTCGCGGGCCTTCTGCAGCACGGGATCAACCTTGACCGCGCCTTCACCATTGGCCTGCCCCGAGGCTGCGGGCGGTCGCGGCTTGGGTGCGGCCACCACCGTGACCGTCGCGCCTTCGATGGTCCGGCAGCCCTTTTCCTGCGCCTCCTTGGGCGACAGGGCATCCGTGTAGAGCACCGGCGGCCCTGGGCAGCGGTAGACCACCGAGCCGCCGGCCGGCGCGCCTTGCGCCAGGACACCCGGCGGCATCAGTCCGAACAGAAGGGCCAGGCCAGACGCGACCGGACCAAGGAGGGAGAAAAGGAGTTTGCGTTGCATGCAGCGAGGCGCGATCGAAGCCATGAGCAGGCATTGTGGCGCATTCGCCGCCGATCTTCGCGCCGGAATGGCCTGCGCAAACACCCCGCAACAAAAGAAAAAGGGACGGCCGCTGCCGTCCCTTCTGTTGCGAGGCCTGTGCAGGCACGTCGCGCATCGCCATCACAGGGCGTAGTACATGTCGTACTCGACCGGGTGCGTGGCCATGCGGAAGCGGGTCACTTCCTGCATCTTCAGTTCGATGTAGGCATCGATGAAGGCATCGGTGAACACGCCACCCTTGGTCAGGAAGGCACGGTCCTTGTCCAGGTACTCCAGAGCCTGGTCCAGGCTGTGGCAGACGGTCGGGATCTTCGCGTCTTCTTCGGGCGGCAGGTGGTACAGGTCCTTGGTGGCGGCTTCGCCCGGATGGATCTTGTTCTCCACGCCGTCCAGACCGGCCATCAGCAGGGCTGCGAAGCACAGGTAGGGGTTGGCGCTAGGATCCGGGAAGCGGGCTTCCACGCGACGGCCCTTGGGGTTGGCCACATAGGGAATGCGGATCGAGGCCGAGCGGTTCTTGGCCGAGTAGGCCAGCTTCACCGGGGCTTCGAAGCCGGGCACCAGGCGCTTGTAGCTGTTCGTGCCGGGGTTGGTGATGGCGTTCAGGGCACGGGCGTGCTTGATGATGCCGCCGATGTAGTACAGGGCGAAATCGCTCAGGCCGGCGTAGCCGTCACCGGCGAACAGGTTCTTGCCATCCTTCCAGACGGACTGGTGAACGTGCATGCCGCTGCCGTTGTCGCCGACGATGGGCTTGGGCATGAAGGTGGCAGTCTTGCCGTAGGCATGGGCCACGTTCTGGATCACGTACTTCTGCAACTGGGTCCAGTCGGCGCGCTCGACCAGCGAGCTGAACTTGGTGCCGATTTCCATCTGGCCGGCGTTGGCCACCTCATGGTGGTGCACTTCGACGGGGATGCCCAGCGATTCGAGGATCAGGCACATCTCCGAGCGCATGTCCTGGCCGCTGTCGACCGGGGGCACGGGGAAGTAGCCGCCCTTGACGGTGGGACGGTAGCCGCTGTTGCCGTGCTCGTATTCCTTGCCGGTGTTCCAGGCGGCTTCTTCGGATTCGATCTTGAAGAAGCAGCCGGACATGTCATTGGCCCAGCGCACGGAGTCGAAGATGAAGAACTCGGGCTCGGGACCGAAGTAGGCGGCGTCGCCCAGGCCGGAGGCCTTCAGGTAGGCTTCGGCGCGCTTGGCCAGGGAGCGGGGATCACGCTCGTAGGCCTTGCCGTCGGCCGGATCGATGACGTCGCAGGTCAGGATCAGGGTCGGCTCTTCGAAGAAGGGGTCGATATTGGCCGTGTTGGGATCCGGCATCAGCAGCATGTCGGAGGCTTCGATGCCCTTCCAGCCGGCGATCGACGAGCCGTCGAAGGCGTGGCCCGAGGTGAACTTGTCTTCATCGAAGTGAGACACGGGCACGGACACGTGCTGTTCCTTGCCACGGGTATCGGTGAAACGGAAGTCGACGAACTTGACTTCGTTCTCCTTCACCATCTTCATCACATCAGCGACGGTCTTGGCCATCAATCACTCCTAGCGGGTAGCAGGTAGGGGGGTCTCGGAATTCGGCGAATGCCGCGGCGGATCGCGAGCCGGCAGCACAGGCACCAAAAGCTGAGCAGGTTTCGTGCCAAAAAAGGCCCGCACGCAGGGCGGCGGGAGCCCTGACCCGGTGCATGGGCCTTGGCGACGCGGGATTATGCGCCGCCCGCTGCCCTTGCAGCATGACGGCGATCGACAGATGAATGGCGCCCCACGGCCACAAGCACCAAGTTGGTTCGTTCAGTGCGCCATCATCGCACCAATTCGGTGCCTATGATTGCACCATTTTGGACAAGCGCGGCCCTCATGGCTTGGTAGGCCGCATCCAGCTGCCGGGCATCGCCCTTCACCCCCAGCTCGATGTGCCGGCCCCATTGCGGATGGTCGACGCTCGGCAGGCTGAAGACCTTGATGCCAGGGAACTCGGCCTCGATGCGCAGCATCAGCGGCGTCAAGCTGGCCTCCAGCGCACCCGGCAGGACGAGCGAGCGCTCCTGGATGCCGCGCGCACGGTGCAGGTGTCGGTAGCGGGTGTCCAGCACCCATTCCACCATCGGATGGGCCATGACCGGGAAGCCGGGCACGAAGTGCACATCCCCCACGAAGAAGCCCGGGATGCGATTGAAGGGGTTGGGGATGATGCCGGCGCCCGCCGGGAACTCGCCCATCTGGAAGCGGCGCTGGGTGTCGGGGGCCTGCTCATCCGCCTCGGCGCCCTGCTCCCGTGCCATCTCCTGGATGCGCTGCCAGATGAGGGCGCGCGCTTCGGGATGCAGCTCCAGCGGCCGCCCCAGCGCCGCGGCGGCGGCCTGGCGGCTGTGGTCGTCCGGCGTGGCGCCAATGCCCCCGCAGCTGAAGACCAGGTCGCCGCTGGCGAAGGCCTCGCGGAACACCGTGGTCTGGGCCTGACGGTCGTCACCGATGTAGCGCGCCCAGCCCAGGCTCATGCCGCGGGCATTGAGGCGCTCGACGCAGGCAGCCAGGTGCTTGTCCTGACGCTTGCCCGAGAGGATTTCGTCGCCGACGACGATCAGGCCGACCTGCATGCGGGCGCTCCGTTCAAGAGGATGGCAATTCGGGCTGGACGCCCAGCGCCGGCGGCGGTGGCGTGCCGGCCGGCAAGGGGTCCAGGATCTCCACGCCGCCCTCGCCCGCACGGGACTGCCTCAGCTCGTGCAAGGCCTGCAGGCAGTAATGGGCGAACCACAGGGAGCTGAAGGCGAACACCAGGGTGTAGAGGAACACCGAGGCCAGGATCAGGAAGGGCGCCAGCGCCAGGCTCAGCACGCCAAAAGCCCAGATGGCCGTGGGTGCCGCCCCCAGGAAGCCGGTCAGCAGGCCCAGCCCCAGCAAGGGCAGCTTGTGCTCGTTGAGAATGCGCCGCCGCTCGATGCGCGAGGCATGCTCGGCCAGCACGTCGAAGGTGAAAACGCGGTAGCCCAGCCAGCCCCAGATCAGCGGCGGCAGGAACAGGGCCAGGGGCGGGATCAGCCAGAAGGGCATGCTCAGCAGCAGGGCCAGCAGGGCCAGCAGGGTGTGGCCCAGCGACCAGGCCACGCTGAGCCAGAACGGCGCGCCCTTCTTGCGCTCCAGGCCCGGGAAGCGGCGCTGGGCGACCAGACTGCTCATGGCCGGGGTCATGAAGACCGCCACCAGCAGCAGGCTGAAGACCAGCAGCGCCGGCACGGCCAGCGCCAGCAGCACCAGCGGTGCGATGGCCGTGCGCAGGCCCTGCAGGCCGACATGGTCCAGCCAGGTCAGCACGGTCTCGATGAGGCGCCAGGACTCCAGCGACGCCCGCACCCCGTCTACCGCAGGCTCCCAGAAGAAGTACATCAGTCCCCAAGCCAGGGGCCCGGCGATCACCAGGGGCAGCAGGGACAGCGCGATGACGCGCGGGTGCAGACAGTAGGCCGCGGCGCGCCAGAAGGCGTCGGCCACGCGGGACAGGGTGCTGAGCATGGATCTCCTCGAAGACAGCGCCCGGCCTGGTGCCAGGTCCGCTGGGAAACCTCAGCATAGCAAGCCCCGGGCGCGGCGACGCCGTGCCGGGCGTCAGGGGGGCCGGCTGGCGGCTCAGCCCTGCCGGCCCGCGGGACGCAGCGCGCCCGCCAGACGTTTCAGGCCCAGCCATTGCTGCGACCAGAAGCCCTCGCCATAGTCCCGGCCGCCCTCCTCGGGCAACTGATCGCGCACGCCGGTGGCGTCATAGCGCAGCTCGAAGTTGGCCGTCCCGAAGAGCAGATCCCAGACGGGGAAGAGCACGGCGAAGTTGTGCCCGCCCAGCGTCCCTTTGCCGCCGGACTCGTGGCCGATGCCGATGGCATGGTGCAGGCGATGGAAGCGCGGACTGACAAAGACCCTCTCCAGCACCGGCCCGAACCACAGGCGCACGTTGGCATGCTGCAGGCTCTCCATCAGTTGGGAGAACGCCACCAGGGCCACGAACTGCCCCGGCTCCACGCCGATGAAGCGGGCCAGCAGCACGAAGATCACATCGCGCAGCACGTCGTCCAGCAGGTGGTTGCGGTTGTCGCTCCACATGCTCATCGAGCGCTGGCTGTGGTGCAGGGAATGCAGAGCCCACCACCACTCGAACTGGTGCTGGGCGCGATGCAGCCAGTAGTTGATCAAGTCGAAGACCAGCAGGTACAGCACGAAGCTGATCCAGGG
The DNA here is from genome assembly GCA_041913905.1 of Burkholderiaceae bacterium. Lineage (GTDB taxonomy): Bacteria > Pseudomonadota > Gammaproteobacteria > Burkholderiales > Burkholderiaceae_C > Roseateles_B. The sequence continues at coordinate 125,451 of JAYSEK010000010.1, forward strand.
CTGGTCGGTGACGCCCGGCCACAGGGCATCCAGCTGCCAGGTCGGCAGGCCGGCCAGGCGCATCTCGGCAGAGACCATGTCCATCAGCGGATCCATGCTGAAGAACATGAGCAGTCGGAACAGGCCCAGGCGGTGGATCAAGGTGTAGATCACATCCACACGGACCGCGCGCCAGTCCTGCTGCGCCTCCACGGGCCGCCAACGTTCCAGGCGGCGGATCAGCACCACCATCAGCAGCACCTGGATGAGCCCCACCAGCAACCAGCCGGTGCCGTCGTAGGCTTCTTCCAGGCGGTTGCCCAGTCCCAGGGCAAAGCCCAGGGGCTGAACCAACTGCTCGAACAGCCACTGCTGGGCTTGTGCAAAAAGATCGGTGAACCAGTCCATGCGTCCGTTCTCGAAAGTCAGGGCTTGCGGGCCGCCAGCGGACGCTCGGCGCTGCCGCCGCGCATCAGGCCCGCATAGCGCGGATGCTCGCGCAGCGGCGCAAAGCAGTAGCCCTTGTCCTTGAGACCCTTCATCAGGGGTTCCAGCACCGCAGGCGCCCAGGCGTCCTGGCGCGACCAGATGCCCAGGTGCGCCACCAGGATGTCGCCCGGCCGGATGTTCTTCAGCGCCCGCGCGAGCAACTGCTCGTTGGAGAAGCGCTCGGAGGGCAGCTCATCCCCCAGAAAACCCGCGGGGCTCCAGCCCACGTGGTGGTAGCCGCAGGCCTTGGCTGCGGCCAGCAGCGCCGGCGAGGTCCTGCCCGCCGGCGCGCGGAAGATGGGATCCAGCCGGCGCCCCGTCATCTCGGTGAAGCGCTGGGCGGTCTTGTTGAGCTCCTCGCAATACTCGGCGGCCGACAGTTCGCGGATCTTCGGCGGCTCGACGCCAGCTTGCACCTTCATGCGGAAGCGCCCATCCGGCAGATCCTCCAACCAGATGTCATGCGACCAGGTGTGAGACCCGAAGTCATGCCCTTCCGCGGCGCGGGCGCGCCACCAGGGCGCCCATTCCTCGTCCAGCGTCCGGCCGTCCGACAGCGTCGGCTCGTTGGCCAGGAAGAAGGTGGCCTGGGCCTCATGGCGCTTGAGCAGGTCCGCCACCAGCGGCGCCACGCCCATGTGGCCGGTGTCGAAGCTCAGGAAGACCGGCTTTTCATCGGGTTTGCAGGCAGCCTGGGCCGCCAGGGCAGCGGCCAGTGCCGCCGCCGCCATCCACTGCTTCATCACTGCCTCGACACATGGTCCAGGGTCCAGACCCCGTGGGGCGATTTGCCCACCTTGACCTGCTTGACGACTTTCTTGCTCTGCAGGTCGATCATGGTCAGCTTGCGCGCCCAGCGCGACGTCACGATCAGGGTCTTGCCGTCCGGCAGGATTTCCATGTCGTCCGGGCCGCCAGGGGCCTGGAAGGTCTCGACCACGCCGAAGCCTTGCAGGTCGATCTTGCTGATGGTGTTGTTCGCCCGGTTGCTGACCAGCACATGGCGCTTGTCACCCATGGAGCGGAAGCTGTGCGCGCCCTCGCCCGTCTGCAGGCGCTTGACCAGCCTGGGCGCGGGCCCGCTGACGTCATAGACCTCGACGTGGCTGTCACCAGTCAGCGCCACCAGCAGGTGCTTGTCGTCCTGGGTCAGGAAGATGTCGGCCGGCATCTTGCCCACCGGCACCTTCCAGCGCACGGCCTGGGTGTTCAGGTCGATGGCGGCGAGTTCGTCCGAGTCCTGCAGGCTCACGTAGACCACGCTGCTCTTGCTGTCCACGTAGAGATGGCTGGGGGTCTTGGGCGCGGGGATGCGCTTGACCAGCTGCAGGGGCTGATCAGCGTTCTGCGGCTGCCAGCGGTACAGCGCGACATGGTCCAGGCGGTTGCCCGCGGTGATGAACCATTTCATGTCCGGCGAGAAGCGCAGATGGTAGGGGTCGGTGATGCCGTGCAGCACGCGCTGCACCTGGGCGGTGACGGGGTCGATGAAGGTCAGCGAGTCGCCCAGCGCATTGGCCACGATCATGGACTTGTCGTCCGGCGTCAGATAGAGGTGGTGCGGTTCCTTGCCGGTGGGGATGCGGCGCAACTGGGTGAAGCTCACCGGATCGACGACGCTGACGTCGGCGTCCAGCGAGTTGAGCACGAACAGGGGGCGCGGGGCGGCTTGGACCGGGGCCTGGGCCGCCGCAGCCAGCAGAGCCATGGCCAGCAAGGGCCGGCAGAAACGGGACATGTGAATTCCTTGAACCGGGGGCGCAGCGGTCGACGCTGCCATCACCCTCAAGTGTATTCGCCCCCTGCCAGCAGCCGCGCTCGCCCGCGCTGGCCCCGCCTTGGAAGGGCCGTCGACGCCTTGCCAGTCCTTGGCACCGAACACCCTGTCTCCTCGACCTGCGACGCTGCGACAGGCACGCGGGGCATCAACCCGCCCGCGCTTCCCGGGCCCCATCCCCCGCGGGCTCGCCGCGCGCATGAGGCAGGCTGACACGGAAACAGCTGCCAAGGCCCGGCGTGGACTCCACGTCAATGCGTCCTCCATGCTTGGCGACGATCTTGTTGACGATGTCCAGGCCGAGCCCGCTGCCCACGCCCATGGGCTTGGTGGTGAAGAAGGCGTCGAAGATGCGCGGCAGCACCTCTTCGGCGATGCCGGCCCCGCTGTCCCGGATGCTCACCACCACCTGGCCGGCCTCGGCCGACACACTGATCTCCAGCCGGCCCCGGTACTGCATGGCCTGCAGGGCATTCTGGATGAGATTGGTCCAGACCTGGTTCAGCTCGTCCGGCCAGCACAGCAAGGGCTCGACGGGGTCGTAATGCCGCACCAGCTCCACATGCTGCTTGATCTGGCTGTGATAGATGGTCAGCACGGTTTCCAGGCCCTGCGTCACGTCGGCCAGCACCGGCTCGCTGGCGGCGTCGAAGCGGGAATAGGTGCGCAGCGCGAAGACGATCTTGGCCACGCGGTCGACGGCCGCGTTGATGTTTTCCGCATTGCGCGCCACCGCGGAGAGCGCGAAGGCAGCCCGCGTCAGGCGCAGGCCATCCGTGCTGTGCAGCAGCGGCAGACAGGCGGGCAACTCCGCATCGATCTGCATCTGGGCCAGCAGGCCCGCCAGATCCTCGGCCTGCGGCACCTGCTCCGCCGTCAGCCGCTCCAGCAGTCGCCGCAGCAAGGCGCGCTCCTCGCGGCTGGACAGCACCACAGGAGCCGCGCTGGCCAGCTCCAGCAGGTGGCGGAACTGCGCCAGGCGCTCCAGATCCAGCCGCTGCAAGAGCTCCGGCAGCTCGTCCAGGCATTCGCGCAGCGATGCCAGGATGTTGCGCGCACTGGCCTTGACGGCGCCCAGCGGGGTGTTGATCTCATGGGCCACGCCTGCCACCAACTGGCCCAGGGCCGCCATCTTCTCCGACTGCACCAGCTGCCCCTGGGCCTGGCGCAGCTCCTGCAGCGTCCGGTCCGCCTCATGGCGGGCGGCCTCCTCGGCGGTGTAGGCCGAAGCATTGGACAGCGCGATGGCGGCAAAGGCCGCCATGGAGCGCAGGATCTCGTGCTCCCTGGCCTGATACGCGCCAGCCTGGTGCGACTGGACGATCACCACCCCGCGCCGCTCGCCATGCACCTCCAGCGGCCGGAACAGCGCGGCGCGAACGGGTGCCAGCGGCACGATGCCGTCGGGACGCGGCGCCATGCAGGCTTCGGCCTCGCCGAGCTCGACCATGTCCGCCGTGCCCAGAAAAGTCCGCACGGTGGTCCAGCGCAAGTCGTCCAGGGGCATGAGCATCTGAGCCGCCCGCTGCTCGTCCTCCACGTAGTACACCAGGCGCAAGGCCTGGCCACCCGGCTCCAGCAGGGCCACGCCGAAGCCATCCGTCGGCAGCAGTTCCGCCAGGTGCTTGTGCAGGGTGTAGCAGATGGCCTGCTGGTCCAGGCTGGTGGTGAGTTGCAGGCCGATGTCACCCAACTGGCGCAAGGTGGCCGCCGAGCCGGCCAAGGCCTCGTTCGCCTCTGACAGCTCCGAAGTCCGTTCTTCGACCAGTTCAGCCAGATGGTCGCGGTGGCGGGCCAGCTCGTTCTCGTAGGCCTGCTGCTGGGCCAGATAGTCCGACAGGTTGGCCTGCAGGAGGTTGACGCCGGCCACCAGCTGGCTGAGCTCATCCACGGCCTCGGAGCGGCGACGCAAGACCAGCGCGGTATCCAGCCGTTCGGGCGTCAAGGCGGCCAGATGGCTGGCGATGCGGCGGACGTGGACGGTCACCGACCGGTTGAACATCAGCATGATGAAGCCGGCCAGGGCCAGCGACTGGATCAGCTGGGTCAGTGCGATGTTCAGCGTCTCGGCGCGCAGGCGCCGCCACAGCACACGTTCGTCGCCGCGCAGGGCCAGCTCGCCCAGCGTCATGCTGGCCTGGCCCGGGAAGGCCTGGTAGGTGAGCGGCACCACGCGGCTGGGCGCGAGGCGCGAGGGTTTCCAGCCCGGCTTGCAGACCTCGGCCAGCAGGTTGCTGCCCTCCATGCCGTCCGCCGTGGGCAGCACCTCGATGCAGCCGATGGACTCGACCTGAGCGGCGCTGCGCAGATGCACGGCCAGCCCATCGCGATCAACTTCCCAGATCACCTTGGCCAGCGTGTGCTGGTAGACCTGCTCCATCAAGGCCAGCTCGTTGCTCATGCGCACGACGCCTTCGCCCCATGCAAACCAGGTGCGCACGCCCACCGCCAGCAAGGTGAAGAGCGCACAAAAGGCCAGCGTGGCCAGCACCAGCCTGCCGCCGAGCGTGGCAGGCCCCCGCCACCAGGGGCGACGCCTCACCAGCGCGACCCCTGCCCGATATGCAAAGGCCGTACTGCCGGCGAGGCCACGTCATGGACCTGGCCGGGCTCGGCGAGCTGCACGCGATTGCGTCCGCGCCGCTTGGCCTCGTACAGCGCTGCGTCGGCCCGATTCAGCAGGGACTGCAGCGTGTCCCCCGCGCAGAGCGAGGCCACGCCGAAGCTGGCCGTCCGGCAGCCCAGGCCCTCGAACTCATGAGCAGCCAGCAGCGCCCGCAGCTTTTCCGCCAGCGCCAGCGCGCCCTCTGGCCCCGTGCAGGGGCACAGCAGCAGGAATTCCTCGCCACCCCAGCGGCCCATCAGGTCGTTGGTCCGGACCTGTGCCCCCATCAGCGACGCAAAGCGCTGCAGCACCAGGTCACCCATCGCATGGCCATGGACGTCATTGACCTGCTTGAAGTGATCGATGTCCAGGATCACCACCGTCATGGGCTGGCCGTAGCGTGTGGAACGCTCCAGCTCCTGCGACAAGGCTTCGTCCAAGGCCCGGCGGTTGGGCAGACCCGTCAGCGCGTCGGTGACGGACAGGCGCTCCAGGGCCAGGGACTTCTGCTCCAGCTCCCGCTTCTGCACCTCCAGCAACTCGGCGCGCTTGCGCAGCTCGGCCGTCTGCTCGCGGACCTGGGCATCCAGTTGCTGGTTGGCCGTTTCCAGCGCCACGCAGTAACGCTCCAGCTCCCTGGCCTGCTGAAAAGCCGTCAGCGCCGCGCGCGTGGTCATCACGATGTCGTCGTGATCGAAGGGCTTCTCGAGGAAGCGATAAAGGTTGGCGTGGTTGATGGCGCTCTTGATGCCGTCCAGATCGCTTTGGCCGGTGAGCATGATCTTGAGGCTGTCGGGCCAGCGCTGATGCACCCGGGCCAGCAAGGCGTCACCGCGCATGCCGGGCATGATGTAGTCGGAGATGATCACCGCAAGATGCCGGCCCTGGCCGCCCATTTCCTCGATGAGCTCCAGCGCCTCCTCGCCGCTTTCGGCGATCTCGATCTGGCGGCCTGGCCGCAGTCCCAGGTGCTGGGACAGCAGGGCCCTGAGCGCCTGCAGCAGGGTCAGGTCGTCGTCGACACACAGCACTACACCGTCTTGCATCTGCTCCCCGCCTCTCGCTGCGCGCAATCACCGCGCAATCACCGGCACCCGGTCCGGGGACCGGGATGACATGCCAAGCGTCACCCGTCTCGTCAAGGTATCTTCATGGCATCTTCAGGCAGACGAAGGCGGGATGACCGGCTCAGTCTAGCGCGCTTGTCCGGTAGGTGACACGGGACTGTCCCCGGCGACAGTCTCAAACCGGGATCAGACGTTGCCAGGGAGCCGCAGGGGGCGCCACGCGAGATGCGCGAGGCGCCCGTGCGCGACTCACTCGTCGTCGCCGCCCAGGATGGAGCCCAGCACCCCGCCGGCGCCAAAACCGCCCAGCAGCGAACCTTCTTCCTTTCGGCCGCCGTTTTGCGGCGCCGCAGCAAAGATGCGCGAGGCCAGGCGCGAGAAGGGCAGGCTTTGCAGCCAGACCTCGCCGGGGCCAGTCAGCTTGGCCAGGAACAGGCCTTCGCCGCCGAAGAGCGCCGTCTTGATCTTGCCCACGTACTGGATCTCAAAATTGACACCGGGGGTGTAGGCCACCACGCAACCGGTGTCGACCAGCAGGGTCTGCCCCGGCTGGAGCGTGCGGCGCACCACCGTGCCACCGGCGTGCACAAAGGCCAGGCCGTCACCTTCCAGCTTCTGCATGATGAACCCTTCACCACCGAAGAAGCCGGTGCTCAGCTTCTGCTGGACTGCGATGCCCAGCGACACGCCGCGGGCTGCGCAAAGAAAGGCGTCCTTCTGGCAGATCAGCATACCGCCCAAGGCCCGCAGGTCCATGGGCAGGATCTTGCCCGGGTACGGCGCCGCAAAGGCCACGCGCTGTTTGCCGCTGCCGTTGTTGGTGTAAATGGTCGTAAACAGGGACTCACCGGTGATCAGCCGCTTGCCCGCACCCAGCAGCTTGCCGAAGAAGCCCCCCTGGTTGGCGGAACCGTCACCAAAGATGGTGTCCATGCTGATGCCGGCATCCATGAACATCATGCTGCCGGCTTCGCCGATCGCAGCCTCGCCGGGGTCCAGTTCGACCTCGACGAACTGCATCTCCGCCCCTTTGATCTCGTAGTCGACGACATCCATGCTCATGCCAAACCTCCTCATTAAAAAACCTTGGCTGGCCGATGTTAACGAATGCAAACGCCTTCGCCCTCGGCCACTCCCTATACTGCGCCGCATGGACGAGTCGACGACGCAGACCAGGGGCGAGGCCGCGCTGAAGCCGGGGGACAGCTATGTGCAGTCCTTTGCCCGTGGCTTGTCTGTCATCCGCGCCTTCAGCGCCGAGGCTTCGGCGCAGACCCTGACCGAAGTCGCCCGTCGCTGCGGCCTGACGCGTGCGGGGGCACGGCGCATCCTGCTGACCCTGGAAACGCTGGGTTATGTGCGCTCGGAGGGGCGGCTGTTCTCGCTGACGCCCAAGATCCTGGACTTGGGGTTCGCCTACCTGTCTTCGCAGCCGCTGTGGCAGTTCGCCGAGCCGGTGATGCAGGTCTTGGCCAGCGACCTCAAGGAAAGCTGCTCGGCCGCGGTGTTGGAGGGGCAGGACATCGTCTACGTGCTGCGTGTGCCGGCCCGCAAGATCATGAGCGTGAACCTGGGCGTGGGCAGCCGCCTGCCGGCCTGGTGCACGTCCATGGGTCGCGTGCTGCTGGCCGGGCTCCCCGACGAGCAACTGGACCAGCATCTAGCCCAGGTGAAGTGGCAGGCCTACACCCAGCGCACGGCGATGAACATGGATGAAGTGCGCACCCGCATCCTGCAAGCGCGGGCTCAAGGCTGGTGCCTGGTGAACCAGGAGTTGGAAGACGGCCTGGTGTCCCTGGCCGCGCCCATCATCGACCGCCAGGGCCGGACCATCGCGGCCCTCAACATCGGCGCCCAGGTCAACCGCACGCCGCCGGAGGCCCTGCTGGAAAACGCCCTGCCCCGGCTGCTCGACTCCGCGCGAAGCATTTCGCGGCTGCTGCAGATCAAGACTTGACCCCCCCTACCGGCTTCGCCGGCCTTGCAGGCCGCACCAGGCCAGCGGCCTGGTTCTTCGGCAGGCACAAACGCCAAGGCGTTTGTGTCCGACCTCAGCCCCCCAGGGGGGCGAGCTCGGGAGCCCGGCAGAGCCGGATCTCCGAGCTCCGTGCCTGAAAAACAAGACGGGATCCGCTGGTCCCGTCTTGTTTTGTGGATGGCATTCGATAGGGATGCGACTAACCCAGCGCCAGCCTCTGGACCGATCGGCGGGACTATCAGCCGAAGCGCGTGTCTTGAAAAACAACTTGGGACCCGAATTCGGGTCCCAAGTTGTTTCCCCAGCGGAGCTTGGGGATCCGGCTCTGCCGGGCCTTCAAGCTCGCCCCCCTGGGGGGCTGAGGTCGGACACAAACGCCTTGGCGTTTGTGCCTGCCGAAGAACCAGGCCGCTGGCCTGGTGCGGCCTGCAAGGCCGGCGAAGCCGGTAGGGGGGGCTCAGCTACGGGGGATCATCACCCCATGTGCAAGCCACCGTTGCAGGAGAAGTCCGCGCCGGTGGTGAAGCCGGAGTCGTCACCCGCCAGCCAGCCCACGATGGAGCCGATTTCCTCCGGCGTGCCCAGGCGCTTGACCGGGATGGTGGAAACGATCTTCTCCAGCACCTCCGGCTTGATGGCGCGGACCATGTCGGTGCCGATGTAGCCCGGGCTCACGGTATTCACCGTCACGCCCTTGGCCGCCAGCTCCTGTGCCAGGGCCATGGTGAAGCCGTGCATGCCGGCCTTGGCGGCGGAGTAGTTGGTCTGCCCCGCCTGGCCTTTCTCGCCATTGACCGAGCTGATCTGGATGATGCGGCCCCAGCCCTTCTCCACCATGCCCGGCACGACCTGCTTGGTCACGTTGAACATGGAGTTCAGGTTGGTGTCGATCACGGTCTTCCAATCGTCCGGGGTCATCTTCAGGAACATGCGATCCCGGGTGATGCCGGCGTTGTTGACCAGCACGTCGACGGAGCCGTGCTCGGCAATGGCCTTGCTGAAGGCCGCCACCGTGGACTCCCAGTCGGCCACGTTGCCGACCGACGCGTAGAAGGTGTAGCCCTCGGCCTTTTGTTCATCCAGCCATTTCTGGAAGTCGCGGCTGGGACCGCAACCCGCAATGACCTTGTAGCCCATGTCATGAAGCTTGCGGCAGATGGCGGTCCCAATGCCGCCCATGCCGCCGGTGACGTATGCAACTTTTGGTGTCTGAGTCATGTGAATCTCCTTCGCCTCCAAGGCTGTTCAGGGGAGCCCGGTGCCGGCGCCGCGTCCTACGCGCCATCCGGGCTGCTGTTGTCGTTTCGAAGAAGACGCGCATTGCCGGGCCCTCAGACTCGCCCAGCCCCATGAGGGGGTCAAGCGGGTTGGCCCTGAGAGCGCCCCCATACCTGCCACTTCGTGCCAGGCCCCCCGAGGGGGTCAAGGAAACTTGGGGCGGCCCGGCGTTTCCTTGTGAATCCCTGAATCCCTCCGTTTCAGCGCTCCACGCAGAGCGCCACACCCATGCCGCCGCCGATGCACAGCGAGGCGATGCCCTTCCTGGCATCGCGACGCTGCATCTCGTGCAGCAGGGTCACGAGAATGCGTGCGCCCGAGGCCCCGATGGGATGGCCGAGGGCGATCGCACCGCCGTTGACATTGACCTTGCTCGTATCCCAGCCCATTTCCTGGTGCACGGCGCAGGCCTGGGCCGCAAAGGCCTCGTTGATCTCCAGCAAGTCCAGATCCTGCGGCGTCCAGCCGGCGCGCTGCAGGGCCTTGCGGGCGGCCGGCACCGGTCCCATGCCCATGGTGGCCGGATCCAGCCCGGCACTGGCATAGGAGGCGATGCGCGCCAGCGGCTTCAGGCCCAGGGCCTGGGCCTTGGCGGCGCTCATCAGCAGCAGGCCTGCCGCGCCGTCGTTCAGCCCGGAGGCATTGCCGGCCGTCACCGAGCCTGCCTTGTCGAAGGCCGGCCTGAGGCCGCCGAGGGCCTCGGCATTGGTCTTGCGGTTGATGAACTCATCGGCATCGAAGACGATGGGATCGCCCTTCTTCTGCGCCAGGCTCACCGGCACGATCTCGTCCTTGAAGCGGCCCGCATCCTGCGCGGCGGCTGCCTTTTGCTGCGAAGCCAGGGCCAGGGTGTCCTGGGCCTCGCGGCTGATGCCGTACTGCCGGGCCACGTTCTCGGCCGTGATGCCCATGTGGTACTGGTTGTAGACGTCCCAGAGGCCGTCCACGATCATGGTGTCGACGAGCTTCCAGTCACCCATGCGCTGCCCATCGCGCGAGCCCGGCAGCACATGGGGGGCCAGGCTCATGGTCTCCTGGCCGCCGGCAATCACGATCTCGGAGTCGCCATCACGGATGGCTTGCGCTGCCAGCATCACGGCCTTCAGGCCCGAGCCGCAGACCTTGTTGATGGTCATGGCCGGCACCGCGTGGGGCAGCCCGGCCTTGATCACGGTCTGGCGTGCCGGGTTCTGCCCAGAGCCGGCGGTCAGCACCTGACCCAGGATCACCTCGCCGATCTGCTCGGGGGCAAGGCCGCTGCGGCGCAGCAGGTCCCGCAGCACGACGGCCCCCAGCTCCGGGGCGGGGGTCTTGGACAGGCTGCCGCCGAATTTGCCGATGGCAGTGCGCGCAGCGGCGACGATGACGATCTCGGTGCTCATGCAGGGATCTCCGAAAAGAGTTGAGGGACGGCGCTGGATTCAGGCCTTCTGCTTCACATAGCGGCCCGGCGCCGGCTCGATGGCCTTGTGCTGGCGATTGCCTGGCGTCTTGGGCGCCGGCTTCATGCCGCCCGCATGGCCGGCCAGCCACTGGGACCAGTCGGTCCACCAGGAGCCGGGATGCTCGACCGCCGCTTCCAGCCACTTGCCGGCCTCGGCCGGCAGGGCCGCGGTCTTGCCGGTCCAGTGGCTGCGCTTTTTCTTGGCCGGCGGGTTGATCACGCCGGCGATGTGGCCCGAAGCGCCCAGCACGAAACGCTTCTTGCCCTTGAAGACCTGGGTGCTGCGGTAGGCCGCATCCCAGGGCACGATGTGGTCCTCGCGCGAGCCGTAGATGTAGACCGGCGCCTCGATGGCGCCCAGATCCAGGCGCTCGCCGCACACGGTCAGCGCCCCCGGCTGCTTCAGCTCGTTCTGCAGGTAGGTATGGCGCAGGTACCAGCAGTACATGGGGCCGGGCAGGTTGGTCGAGTCGCCGTTCCAGTACAGCAGGTCGAAGGCCGGCGGCGCCTCGCCCTTGAGATAGTTGCCGACCACGTAGTTCCAGACCAGGTCATTGGGCCGCAGGAAGCTGAAGGTGGTGGCCAGCTCCTGGCCCTTGAGCAGACCCGGCCCCTTCGGTGCATCGGGGCCGATGCTCATCTCGCGCATGCGCACCGAGGCCTCGTCGACGAACAGGTCCAGCACGCCGTTGCTGGAGAAGTCGATCAGCGTGGTCAGCAGCGTCACGCTGGCCGCGGGCTGCTCCCCGCGCGCGGCCAGCACGCCCAGGGCCGTGGCCAGGATGGTGCCGCCCACGCAGAAGCCCAGCGTGTTGATCTTCTTGCTGCCGCTGATGGCCTGCACCGTGCGGATGGCCTGGATGGCGGCCTGCTCGATGTAGTCATCCCAGGTCCAGTGCACGCAGGATTCATCGGGATTGCGCCAGCTCACCACGAAGGTCCGGTGCCCTTGCTCGACTGCGTAGCGGATCAGGGAGTTGTCCGGCTGCAGGTCCAGGATGTAGTACTTGTTGATGCAGGGCGGCACCATCAGGAAGGGCAGCTCATGCACCTCGCGGGTCAGCGGCTTGTACTCGATCAACTGGAAGAAGTCGTTCTCGAAGACCACGTCGCCGGCGGTCGTGGCCACATTGCGACCGACCTCGAAGGCCGATTCATCGGTCTGCGAGACATGGCCGCGCTGCATGTCGGCCCACAGCAGCTGCATGCCGCGGGCGATGCTCTCGCCCTGGGTCTTCAGCGCCAGCTGCTGCGCCTCGGGGTTCAGCGCCAGGAAATTGCTGGGCGCCGAGGCATCGACGAACTGCTGCACGGCGAACTTGATGCGGGCCCGCGTCTTCTCGTCGCCCTCCACCTGCTCGGCCATGCGCTGCAGGGTCTGGGCATTGAGCAGGTAAAGCTGCGCGGTGAAAGCGGCCACCGGATTGCTGCCCCAGGCTTCGCTGGAAAACCGGCGGTCCGGCAGCTTGGCGGGTTGAGCGGTCGAGGCCGTAACCGCCTGGTTCCACAGCCCGCTGGCCTGGCTGAGGTAGTCCTTCTGCAGCGCTGCCCAGCTTTCAACGGGGATCTTCAGGCCGGCGAAGCTCTTCATCGCTTCGCCCATGCCTGCCTGGAATTCGGCCGCCAGGTTCTCGGCCATCTTGCCGGCGGTCTCCGCGGCGGCGCCCAGGGAAAACGGGTCGGTGGCAGACGCGGCGCTCGCGTCCTTGCTCTTGGAATTCATGTGTCTCCTTGCGGAATGAACGGCGTCCAAGCGACGCCGTCCGTGGCAGCTTCGATACGGGGCGTCCCCCGCTCGCCGGGCATCATCGCAGGCGGCTCAGACCTTGAGCCAATAACCCCAGCATACCCAGGCAAGAAGCTTGCCACAGCGCGTGTTGTACGCTTGGAAACTTACCTTCTTGTGACGCTCGCGATTCGAGTCGCAATTCGAGCGTTGCCGAGCCCCGCGGATTCATCGGATTCATGTATCTCATCGCCATTGCCTGGCTGTACGTGGCCCTCATGATGGCCCTGGCCGAAGCCGTCAGCCCCCAGGGCAGCGTGCTCGGTGCGCTGTTCACCTTCGTGCTCTATGGCGTGGCGCCCATGGGCCTGGTCCTGTATCTCGTCGGCACGCCAGCGCGACGCAAGGCCCGGCGCCTGGCCGAGGCGCGGTCGGGGGTCGATCAGGCCTTGAGCGACCCAGGCGGCCCGGCTTCAGGCCAGCGTGATGGCAGCCACCATGCGCCCGCTGAGCCGCTCCCGCCGGTAAGAGAAGAAGCGTGAGGGATCGCTGTACGTGCACCAGCGGCCGCCACTGAGGCGCGAGACGCCCAGCGCTCGCAAGCGCAGGGCCGCCAGCGCCGGCAGATTGGCCCGCCAGCGCGGCTCGCCAGCCGCGTTGGCCTGGTAGCGGAACAGCTGCCCCTGGGCGGCGCCCAGGTCCGCACGGGGTTCGACGCCGAAGGCCTGCAGCACGTCCGCGCCAACCTCGAAGGCCTCCGAACCGATGCAGGCTCCCAGCCATGCCTGGATCTCACCGGGCTCGCAGGCCGAGGCCTCGCACAGCGCCCGCACGGTGTTCTCCAGCACGCCGTCGGCCAGCCCCCGCCATCCCGCATGCGCGCCGCCGACCGCTTTTGGTGCAGCGAAAAGCACCGGCAGGCAGTCCGCCACCTGGATGGCGCATCCCAGCCCCGGGATGGTGCTGACGCAGGCATCGGCCTTGGGCACCTTGGCCTCGGGCCGCGCCCACTCGGGCTTGAGCTGCAGAACCTTGCTGCCATGGACCTGGGGCAGGAAGACCAGTGACGCCCCCAGGGCCTCGGCCACCCGGCGGCGGTTCTCCTCGACGGCAGCCGGCTCGTCCTGCACCGCCGAACCCACGTTCAGGCTGGCATAGGGCCCGGTGCTGACGCCGCCCGCCCGCGTGCTCATCAAGGCCCGGACCTGTGGAGCCGCCCACTCGGGCCGCAGCCAGTCGGGGTGGGGCGCGACGCTCATTCAGCGTCCGGGCAGGCCGAAGGCTGGGTCTTGGCGAAGGCGTCCAGCTTCATGCAGGCCTCGTGAATGCGCATCACGGTCGGTACGTGGTCCAGGCGGGCCTTGAAGCGCTGGGCATTGAACACCTGCGGCACCAGCAGGCAGTCGGCCATGCCCGGCGTGTCGCCGAAGCAGAAGGTGCCCGCCCTTCCCTCGCCCACCAGGCGGCGCTCGACCACCTCCAGGCCGGTCTCCACCCAGTGGCGGTACCAGCGGTCCTTGTTTTCCTCGCTGACGCCCAGATCCTGCGTCAGGTAGCGCAGCACGCGCAGGTTGTTGAGCGGATGGATCTCGCAGGCGATGTCCTGGGACAGCGCCCGGACGTAGGCCCGATCCAGCGGCTCACGCGGCAGCAGCGGCGGCTCGGGGTGGGTCTCGTCCAGGTATTCGATGATGGCCATGGACTGGGTGATGCTGGCGTCACCGTCGCGCAGCAGCGGCACCAGGCGCGAGGCCGACACGGCGGCATAGGACTCGTTGAACTGTTCGTTCCTGGCCAGGTGCACGCTGCGGTAGTCATAGCTCAGGCCCTTGAGTGCCAGCGCGATGCGCACGCGGAAGGACGCGGAAGAGCGGAAGTAGTTGAAGAGTTCCATGGCGGGTCGGGCGATAGGGTTGTCGGGTCGGACGATGGCCGGTGCCGGTATGTTGCCACGGGCCCGCTACACTGGATCGATGTTCCTCACCCGACGCTTCAAGCATTGCCCCAGTTGCGGCGGCCAGATCCGCTACCAGGTGCCCGCGGACGACAACCGCGAGCGGGCCACCTGCACCGTCTGCAGCGCCGTCCACTACGAAAATCCGCTCAATGTGGTGGGCACCCTGCCCGTCTGGCAGGATCAGGTGCTGCTGTGCAAACGGGCCATCGAGCCCCGCTACGGCAAATGGACGCTGCCGGCCGGCTTCATGGAACTGGGCGAAACCACCGCTGAGGGCGCGCTGCGCGAGACGGACGAGGAGGCCGGCGCCCGCATCGAGCTGCAGGAGCTCTACTGCGTGCACAACGTGGTGCAGGCCGGCCAGGTCCATTTCTTCTACCGGGCCCGGCTGCTGGACGTCGACTTCAATCCCGGGCCCGAGAGCCTGGAAGCACGGCTCTTCCGCGAAGAGGAGATCCCCTGGGACGAACTCGCCTTCCGCACGGTGCGCGAGACCCTGCAGCGCTTCTTCGAGGACAGGCGCCGCGGCCAGGGCTTCGGCCTGCACAGCGCCGACATTCGCTGAGGGGACCGGGCCTGCCGGCGCCGCTCAGGGCTTGATCATCTGCGCCGTGGCCCAGGGGCCGGTGATGCCATCGACCTCGATGTCCCACAGCGCCTGGGCATCCAGGCCGTCGGCGACGCCTTCGGCATAGACCTTCAGCGCCAGGCTGCGCAGCATGATGACCAGCCCGCGCACAAAGGCCGCCCGCGCGGCATCGCCCGAAATCCCGCTGACCACTGCGGCGTCCAGCTTCACATAGTCCAGGCCAGCCTGGTAGAGGCGCTCGACCTGGGCCAGGCCGGCGCCCGCATGCTCCAGGCCCAGGGCCACACCCAGGGGCCGGACCTGCCGCCCCAGCTCGTGCAGCAGCTCGAAGTGCATCAGCGCTGCAGACTCGCCCAGCTCCAGCCCAAGCCGCCTGGCCGACTGCGGAGACTGGAAGACCAGCTCGCGCAAGCGCGCCACGAAACCACCCTCCTGCAGCGAAGCCGGTGCCAGGTTGACGCAGCGCGGCTGGCCGTCATCGGCGATGGCCGACAGGGCCAGCTGCACGGCGCGCAGGTCGGCCTCGGCGCTGAGCTTGCTGCGCAGGGCCAGGGGCAGCCAACGAGCCGCCTGCAGGAACTCCCCCTGCGGCAGCAGCTGCAGCTGCAGCGGACATTCCCAGTGCAGCAGCAGGCCCTGGCGGTCCATCACCGGGAAGGGCTGCAGCCGCGCGCGGCCGGCGTCCAGGCAGTCGCTGATCTGCTGGCGCCAGACACGCTCGCCCTGCGCCGGCTGGTCCTCGTCGGCGACCCGCTGGAAAGCGAGGCAGACACCGCCGCCCTGCTCGGCGCGGGTGAGCACGGCGTCGGCCTCCGCGAACCACTGAGACAGCGGCCGGCTGCGCGCCATGTCGATGGCCGCCAGCGCCAGGTGCACGCCGCCGTCGCGGCCATGCAAGGCCGAACGCAGCGCCTCGGCCAGCGCCTGGGCCGTGTCCTCGGCCACGTCCGGCGCGGGCAGCCACAAGGCCAGGTCCGATCCATTGAGACGGCCCGCCAGGCAGCCGCGCACGCGGTCCGGATAGGCTTTCACGGCGCGGGCGATGGCCTGGATCAGCTGGTCCACCTGCTGGTGCCCCAGTCGCTGGTTGAGCTCGGCCAGCCCGCACAGGCGCAGCAGGATGAAGCCCCCACGCACCGGGCCGTCGTCGCGATTCAGCGCCGAGTCGAACTCGGCCAGGAACTGCTTGCGCTGGGTCAAGCCCGTCAGAGCGTCGCAATAGGCCTGCTGCTGCAGCACCTGCAGTTGCTCGGCCTGCGCCTCGAACAGCGAGCGGATCTTCGCAACCATGGTGTTCAGCGCGCCGGTCAGCCGCGCGAGTTCTGGCACGCGCGCCTCCTGGATGGTCATGAACTGCCCCTGGACCAGGGCATTGGCCTGCTGCACGGCGGCATCCAGCGGCTCGCGGATGCGGCGCAGGCCCAGCGCGGCCAGGCCCACCGCGACGGCCCCCACGGCGGCCAGCCAGCCGCAGACGCGCAGGAAGCTCTGCCACAGGGTCTCATGGGCATAGCCGCTCTGGCTCAGCACCTCCACGCTGCCCAGCGACTGCCAGCCATTGGAGACCTGGGCCACGCCGGGCTGCACCTGCAACGGCAACCAGGCCTTGAACCATCCTGGCGCCCGCCCCGCGGACTCGGAGGCCTGCTTCTCGAAGGCCACGCTGCCATCGGCCCGCATCCAGCGCAAGGATTGATAAGCCCCGGTATCGAACTGGGCCGACGCCAGCAGGCTCATCAGGCTTTCATCACCATGCTGCTGCGACAGGGCCAGCGCCAGGGCGCTTGCGTTGTCCTCGTTCTTCAGTTGCAGCTGGGTCTGCAGCACCTGGCGGACCGAGCCGGCGGATACCGCCACACTGGCCAACAAGGCCAGCAGCAGCACCGCGAGCAGCAAGGCCGCGACTTGACGCATCAAAGACATGGTGTGTGATTCCCCTCGGCGATATTCATTAGAAGCCCTCCGCACGGGCCTTGCCCAGCGCGTCGCGCCATTGCGACAACCGGGCAACGGGGTTGCCCGCCGGCGCCCCGGCCACGCCGCTCCACAGCCCCTCGCTGTTGAAGCTGAAGACCGGCGCCAGATCCCCGCGGGCCGAGGCCGGCCGGACCTGGGTCTGCAGGTTGTCCAGGATCAGCGGTTCGGCCTGCGGCTGGGCATAGTAGGCCAGCACCATATGGGCCTGCGGCCGGCCGTCCAGCATCGCCCGCACATAGACCAGCCGCAGCTTGGCCGGCTCCAGGCCCAGCGCAAGCAGGCTGAAGTACTTGGCGATGGCGTAGTCCTCGCAGTCGCCGCGCCCCTTCTCCAGCGTTTCCAGCGGGCTGGCCCAGTAATCGGCCATGCCCCAGACCTCCTGGTCGTCGCGGAACTGGATGCGGCGGTTGTAGAAGTCGTTGACGGCAGCCAGCCGGCCTTCCTCGTCCAGCGACTGGGACTTTTCCAGGAGCTGCACCAGGGCGCGTGCGCCGGCCAGGGCCTTGGCGGAACGGGCCGCCGCGACCTCCAGCAGCTGATTGCCGTCCAGGGCCCGGCTCCACAGGCTGAGGCCGGCCAGCAGCACCAGCAGGCCCAGGCGGGCGGGCCGCAATACCTGCAATACCCGCCCGGGCCGGCGCCATGGGGCGGACGCAGCCCTGAACCTCGCAGGAGCGTGGGAAGCGGTCGGCAGCGGCAAGATGGGTCTGGCGTGTCTGGCGTTTTTTTGGAAGCAACCGGAACGGGCCGGGATCGATGGTCCGAGCCAGTATCGCCTGCTCGCACGGCCCTTCCAGATCGAAATGGGACAGGGCAGAGAGGCCGGCTGCAGCAAAGCGTCCAGAGCGGCGAATTTCCACAGATTGGAGCCCGTCCCGTGCTGGAGGGCGGCCGATAATCTGCGGATCCCAGGCCCACTCCCCGGCCCACGCCCTCCATGAATTCCCAAACCATACGCCAGGAACTGGACCAGGCCCGTGCCAACGGCCCCCTGCGCCAGATCGTCATCCCTCCCTGCCCCGAAATGCTGCAGCGCCTGCAGCAGGCCATGCAGGGCCCCGAACCGGACCTCACCGAGGTCGCGCGCATCGCGGCCACCGACGTGGCCATGTCCGCCACCTTGCTGCGCACTGCCAACAGCCCGCTGCACCTGGCCGACGGCATGCCCTGCAGCACGGTCGGCCAGGCCATGAGCCGCCTGGGGCTGGAGGAAACAGCCTCCATCTTGACGGGCTTCGCGCTGCGCCACGCCATCCCGGTCAACAGCCCGCAGCTGACGCGCTTCTGGCAGCGTGCCGCCAAGCGAGCCCATGCCATGCGCTACATCGCGCGCCAGCTGCCAGGGCTGTCGCCGGACCTGGCCCATACCTACGGCCTGTTCTGCCACGTCGGCATTCCCGTGCTGCTGCAGAGCGTGCGCGGCTATGGCGCCACCATGGTGGAGGCAGCCGCCCGCATCGACCGGCCTTACATCGCCACCGAGAACGCCAACCACAAGACCGACCATGCGGTCGTCGGCGCGCTGCTGGCGCGGGCGTGGAACCTGGCGCCTTCCCTGATGGCGGCCATCCGGCTGCACCACGATTACGCCTCGCTGGGCAATGCCGACATCGAGCCCGAAGTCCACACCCTGGTCGCGGCCGGACTGATCGCCGAGCATCTGATGCGCCGTCATGAAGGCCTGCCCGAAGACGCGGACTGGGCCAGCCACCACCAGCGCGCCATGGACTGGCTGCAGATCAGCCAGGAAGATCTGGAGCACTGGAACGACGCCGTGCAGGACCTGCTCTGCGAAGAGTGAGGCCCCGATCAGCGTCCCCGTCCGCCACCCCTCCCTGAATCGGCATAGGGGGCCTCCATTTGGAGGCGCCCCTGCCACACCACCCGGCATG
>JAYSEK010000011.1:0-134217 GCA_041913905.1 Burkholderiaceae bacterium
TACGACGGGACTTGCACCCGTAGGAGTGCGCCCATGCTGGGCGCACCGCAAAAAGCCCTCCGAAGAGGGCTTTTTCTTTGATGCCCCATGCGAAGCATCGGGGCCCCAGCGTGCCGCCGCACGCACCTTGAAAAACAAAACGGGATCCATCGCAGATCCCGTTTTGTTCCCCAGCGGAGCTTGGGGATCCGGCTTCGCCGGGCCCTCAAGCTCGCCCCCCTGGGGGGCTGAGGTCGGACACAAACGCCTTGGCGTTTGTGCCTACCGAGGGGCCAGGCCTCTGGCCTGGCGCGGCCTGCAAGGCCGGCGAAGCCGGTAGGGGGTGGGATTACAGCGCGTTCATTTCCCGGAGGAGACGATCCGCCTTGTCCACGTACTTCATCTGCCACTGCATGTAGCGCGCGTCCAGGCAGATGCTGCGGGTGGTCTTCTCATTGAAGTCCCAGTCCGAGATCACGGCGTCCAGCGTGCCGTCGAAGAGCAGGCCCACCAGCTCGGCGTTCTTGTTCAGCACGGGCGAGCCGGAGTTGCCGCCGGTGGTGTCCAGCGTGGCCAGGAAGTTGACCGGCACCGAGTTCAGCGACTTCATGCCGTACTTGCCGAACTCGCCAGCCTTGATCGCGGCGAGTTGCTCGGCCGGGGCGTCGAAGTCACCCTTGCCCTGGTGCTTGGCGGTGATGCCGCGCAGCGTGGTGAAGGCGTTCCAGGTGCTGCCATCCGCACCGTCGCGGCCCAGCACCTTGCCGAAGCTCACGCGCAGGGTGCCGTTGGCATCCGGATAGACGGCCTGGCCCTTGCTGGCCTTGAAGGCGATCAGGGCCTTCATCACATCGGCATAGGCCTGCTGGATGTGACCGCCCAGTTCCTTGGCGCGGTTCTCGCGGGCCTCGGCGTCGGCGTGCAGGGCGACGGCGGCGGCGATGAAGCTGTCGCTGCTCTTCTCGAAGTCCTCGGTGCTGCGCTCGACCCAGGCCAGGCGCTCGGCCTTGTCAGCCAGCTTGCTGCCGGCGTAGAGCGCGTCGACGCGGGCCTTCAGGGCGTCGGCGGGCATGTTGGGCGTCAGGCCCAGGGCCTTGAGCAGCGGCTCATTGAGCAACTCGGCCGGCTGCGCCAGGTATTGGCCCAGGAAGTGCACGGTCTTGGCCTTGTCAGTCTGCTCGTCGTAGCGGCGGTCATGGCGCTCCAGGGCCTGGCGGCGGCGCAGGGCGTCGCGCTCCTGGAAGCCCAGCTTGCGCTCGGCGTCGGGCAGCTTGCGCTGCACGGCGGCTTCATACAGCTCTGCCGCAGTACCCAGCAGGGCGGGCATGCTCAGGTTCATCAGCGCTTCGCGCTTGATGATCTGCTGGCGCTCGGCCAGCAGGCGATCGACCGATTCCAGGCTGCTGCCAAACTGCTCGCGCCGCTTGGCGTCGGCATTCACCCAGGCCTTCAGCTCCTTGTAGGCCGCCGTCTTGCGGGCCAGGATGTCGCTGCCCTCGTAGCTGGCCTGCTGGCCCTGCCAGTTCTTGAAGGCATTGCTCAGGCCCTGCACGGTATTGGCCATCTTGATCTCGCCTTCGCGACGGCCTTCGGTCTCGCGCTTGATCAGATCCAGGTATTCACCAAAAGCCTTGATGCTGGTCGGACGCTCCCAGCCGAAGGTGAAGTCCACCTCGCTGGGCAGACGGTGGCGGTTGGTGCGGCCGGGGTAGCCGGTGACCATCACGAAGTCGCCTTCCTTCAGCGGGCTGGAGGCCAGCTTCAGGAAGTGCTTGGGCTCGTAAGGCTTGTTGTCCTTGCTGTAGTCGGCCGGCTTGCCGTCCGGGCCCACGTAGGCGCGGTAGAAGCTGTAGTCACCGGTGTGGCGCGGCCAGATCCAGTTGTCGGTGTCGCCACCGAAGCGGCCCACCATGTCGGCCGGCGCATGCACCAGGCGCACATCGCGGATTTCCATCTGCTTGATCAGCTGGTAGACCAGGCTGCCGTAGAAGGCGCTCACGGTGCAGCGATGACCCTTGTCCTTCTCGCATTCGGCGATCAGGGACTTCTGCTTGGCCTCGATGGCATCGGTGCGGGCCTTGCCCTTCAAGGCCTGAACCTTGGCGTCCAGCACGTCAGCGCTGACGTCCTTGACGTCCACCGTCACGTAGACGCGGCTGCCCGGTGCGGCCGGCAGTTCCTCTTCGAAGGAATTGGCCAGGAAGCCCTTCTTGATGAGGTCGCGCTGCGGCGTGGAGTTGTACTGGATGCTGCCGTAGGCGCAGTGATGGTTGGTCACCACCAGGCCCTTGGGCGAGACGAAGGAGGCCGTGCAGCCGCCCAGGCTGATCACGGCACCCATGGGGAACTCGGTCAGCTTGTTCAGCTTGGCCGGGTCCATGCCCAGGCCGGTGGCCTTCAGGTCCTTGGCGATCTGGGGCAGTTGCTGGGGCATCCACATGCCTTCATTGGCATGGGCCAGGCCGGCGGCCAGCGCGATGGGGGCCAGCGCAAAGCGGGCCAGGGTGACTGCGTTCATGGGCTCGAGGTTCATGAAATACGAAGAAGCCGCGACCATACACGCATTCATGGCCTCGGGGATGTGTCGTCCGGCATTGGGTCATTCCCCGGTAGGCCGGCGCCGTTTCGCCCGGCCAGACCGTGTTCATGGGACAGCCGCCCGGCAGACATCCCTGGCGGATCGGCCGCGCATCGCCGATAACTTAACTGACACGAAGCTGACGGAGACCGCCATGACCCTGAGCCAACTGGCCAGCATCAAGCGCTGGCTTCTGCTGCACCCGGCGGCGCATGGCGTCGAGCTCTTCACCTGGAACCTGGTGCTCACCTGCTGGCTGATGGGCTGGGTGGGCCTGCCGGGGACGCTGCTGGCGGGCGAATGGGCGGCCCTGCCGCTGTGCTTCTTCGCGTCGATGAGTCCGCGCTGCTATGTGCTGGCACGGCGCCGCCTACATCGCAGTGGGCGCCTGCGCTGCGACTGGCTGACAGCGCTCTGAGCGGCGGCCCAAAAACGACAAAGCCCTCGGGTCGAGGGCTTGTCTGGGGCGGACGCCAACGCGTTCAGTGCATCAGGCCGATCCACTCGCCGCGCGCCTGGTAGGCGTCGAAGATGTGCAGGGCCATGCGCCGCAGGGCGTCGTTGCCGCTGTCATGGGCCAGGGCCAGGCAGTCGAAGGCGTACAGGCGGTCGTAGATCATGCGCGTGGGCTGCAGCGGCAGGCCATGGGCCTCCATCAGGCGGCTGAAGGCCTGCAGCTCGGCCATGTCGATGCCGGTGCTCAGCGTCAGCCCCAGACCCAGATCGGGCAGTTCGTCCGTCGGGCCATGAACAAGCACCTCCGGCGCCGCGGCGGCGCTCGTCTTGGGAACCAGATGCAGGGGGAAGCTCATGATGGACCTCGGAATGCGGGTACTGCCTGGGCCCATGATGCCGGGCCGCGGCAGAACTTGAGCGAGAAAAAGCCGGGTCTTGCCCGGCTATTTCCATTCAAGTCCGGCCGCTGGCGGCCGATCCATTCAAACCCGGCCGCTGGCGGCCAATCCATTCAAGTCCGGCCGCTGGCGGCCGATGGGTCCGCTCAGGCCTTGGGCAGCGTGACGCCGACCTGCCCCTGGTACTTGCCGCCGCGGTCGCGGTAGGAGGTCTCGCAGACCTCGTCGCTCTCGAAGAACAGCACCTGGGCGCAGCCCTCGCCCGCATAGATCTTGGCCGGCAGCGGCGTGGTGTTGGAGAACTCCAGCGTCACATAGCCTTCCCATTCAGGCTCGAAGGGCGTGACGTTGACGATGATGCCGCAGCGCGCGTAGGTGCTCTTGCCCAGGCAGATGGTCAGCACATTGCGCGGGATGCGGAAGTACTCGACGGTGCGGGCCAGCGCAAAGCTGTTGGGCGGGATGATGCAGACGTCGCCGTGGAAGTCCACGAAACTCTTCTCGTCGAAGTTCTTGGGGTCGACGACGGTGCTGTGCACATTGGTGAAGATCTTGAACTCCGGCGCGCAGCGGATGTCGTAGCCATAGCTGGAGGTGCCGTAGCTGACGATCTTGCGGCCATCCGCCTCACGCACCTGGCCGGGCTCGAAGGGCTCGATCATGCCGTGCTGCTCGGCCATGCGGCGGATCCACTTGTCACTCTTGATGCTCATCTGCTCGTCCCCTGGGGCGGCGGCCCCCTCATTCGCCACCTGATGCGGCGTCCCAATGTTGCGCGGATTCTAGGCGCAGCCGCGCGCTTGTTCTTGCGGCAGCGCAGCCTGCCTAGAATCGCCGCCTGTCGCAGCATGCGCCCTGGAGACGGCATGAGCCTGGCGGAGATGTTGAGGAAGTCGGTCTGGGGCCGCGCCCTGAGCGCGGCGGAGCTGGAGGCGGTGATCGCGCAGTGCCGCGAGTTGCAGGTCGGCGCCGGCCAGGCCATCGTGCGCGCCGGCGAGCCGGCCCTGCACTGGCTGGGCCTGATCAGCGGCGTGGCCTGCATGAGCGTCAGCATGCCCGACGGCAAGGAAACCAGCCTCGCCAGCCTGGCGACAGGGGGCTGGTTCGGCGAAGGCACCCTGATCAAGCGCGGCCACTGGCAATACGACGGCCGGGCGCTGAGCGACTGTCAGGTGGCGCTGATGCCGCTGGACTGCTTTGAGCAACTGCGCCAGCGCAGCCTGCCCTTCAACCACTACCTGCAGCAGCTGATGGGTGCGCGCATGGGTGGCTTCATCGCCAAGCTCTGCGGAGACCGCCTGCTCGACTCCACCGGTCGCATCGCCCAGGCTTTGGCCGGCCTGTACCAGCCGGAGGTCTACCCTGACCCCGGCCCCCTGCTGCGCCTCAGCCAGGCCGAGCTGGGCCAGCTGGCCGGCGTGTCGCGCCAGCGGGCCAATATCGCGCTGCAGACCCTGGAACGCGCCGGGCTGATCCGCGTCAGCCGGCGCGGCATCCTGGTGCAGGACCTGCCGGCCCTGCAAGCCTACCGGAGCGGCACGAGCACGCCCCTCGACGACTGAGCCTGGGGACGCCCGTCAGTGCTCCAGCGCCGGCGTGGCGATTTCGCCCGGCACGCCGCGCCGTGCCAGCAGCAGGTACATGGTGGGCACCACGAAGATGGTCAGCAGCGTGCCCAGGCTCATGCCACCCACGATCACCCAGCCAATCTGCTGACGGCTTTCGGCGCCGGCACCACTGGCCAAGGCCAGGGGCAAGGCACCCAGCACCATGGCGCCGGTGGTCATCAGGATGGGCCGCAGGCGCAGGGCCGAGGCCTCGACCACCGCTGCGAGCGTGTCCCGCCCCTGCTGGCGCAGCTGGTTGCTGAACTCCACGATCAGGATGCCGTGCTTGGTGATCAGCCCCACCAGCGTGATCAGGCCGATCTGCGAGTAGACATTGAGCGTGCCGCCGCTCCACTGCAGCGCCGCCAGCGCACCGACCATGGACAGCGGCACCGACAGCATGATGACGAAGGGGTCGACAAAGCTCTCGAACTGCGCCGACAGCACCAGGAAGATGAAGAGCAGCGCCAGCACGAAGACCAGCCCCAGCGCGCCACTTGAAGCCTTGAACTCGCGGGACACGCCATTGAGCTCGGTCGCGTAGCCCAGGGGCAGCACGCGCTCGGCGATGCGGTCCATGTCCCGCAAAGCCTCGCCCAGCGAGTAGCCCGGCGCCAGGCCAGCGGTGATGGTGACCGCGCGGCGCTGGTTGAAATGGTTGAGCTCCTTGGGACTCACCGCCTCGCGCACCTTGACCACGGCGGACAGCGGCACCAGCGCATCCGTGCGGCTGCGCACATAGAGCCGATCGATCTGCTGCGGCGTGCTGCGGGCCTGGGCCTCGGTCTGCACCAGCACGTCGTACTGCTCGGCATCGCGCTTGTAGCGGGTCACGACGCGGCTGCCCAGCATGGTCTCCACCGTGCGGGCCACCTGGTCCACCTGCACACCGAGGTCGGCTGCGCGCTCGCGGTCCACCTCCAGGAAGAGCTCGGGCTTGTTCAGGCGCAGGTCGTTGTCCACCTGCACGAAGCCGGGGTTCTTGCCCATCTCGGCCTGGAACTGCTGCACGACCTTGTTGAGGTTCTCGTAGCTGTCCCCGCTGACGATGACATAGCTGATGGGCCGCGCATTGAAGCCCTGGCCCAGGCTGGGCGGCGTGATGGGGAAGGCATTGACGCCCGGCAGCTGGCTCACCTGCGGAATCAGCGCGCGTGCCAGGTCTTGCGTGCTGCGCTTGCGCTCGTCCCAGTCGACGGTGCGCAGGATGGACATGCCCTGCGACACGTTCGAGCCGCCGGCGAAGAAGAAGCGACGCTCGAACTCCGGGTACTGCGAGGCGATGCGCTCCAGCGCGTCCAGGTAGCGGGCGGTGAAGGCCAGCGTGGCACCGTCGGGCGCGGTGATGGGCATCACCACCACGCCGCGGTCCTCCATGGGCGCCAGCTCGCTCTTGGCATGGGTGAACAGCCACCAGCTGCCGCCCGCCGCACCGGCCATCACCAGCAGCACCAGCCAGCGCTGGGCCAGGGCGAAACGCAGCGCCGACGCATAGCGCGCGCTGATCCAGACCAGGATGCGCTCCATGCCGGCGTCGAAGCGCGTGGGCTTTTCCACATGCCGCAGCAGCTTGGAACACATCATGGGCGTGAGTGTCAGCGCAACGAAGCCCGAGACCAGCACCGCGCCGGCCAGTGTCAGCGCGAACTCGACGAAAAGCCGCCCCGTGCGGCCCGGCGTGAAGGCCAGCGGCGCGAAGACCGCCGCCAGCGTGAGCGTCATGGCCACCACCGCAAAGCCGATCTCGCGGGCGCCGCGCAGCGCAGCCTGGAAAGGTGACAGCCCTTCCTCGATGTGGCGGAAGATGTTCTCCAGCACCACGATGGCGTCGTCCACCACCAGGCCGATGGCCAGCACCAGGGCCAGCAG
Source organism: Burkholderiaceae bacterium (assembly GCA_041913905.1). Lineage (GTDB taxonomy): Bacteria > Pseudomonadota > Gammaproteobacteria > Burkholderiales > Burkholderiaceae_C > Roseateles_B. The sequence goes on from JAYSEK010000011.1 coordinate 6,888, forward strand.
CGTCATGGTGTTGACAGTGAAGCCGGCTGCCGCCATCAGCGCGAAGGAACCGATCAGGCTCACCGGAATCGTCACCAGCGGGATGACGGAAGCCCGCACCGTGCGCAGGAACAGGAACACGACCAGGGCCACCAGCACCACGGCCTCGGCGATGGTGTGGTAGACCGATTTGATCGAGCGGTCGATGAAGATGGCGTTGTCGCTGGCCGGCCGCACGGTGATGCCGGGGGGCAGGTCTTGCTGCAGGCGCGGCATCATGGCCGTCACCGCTTCCGAGACCTCCAGCGGATTCGCGGTCGCCTGCTTGATCACGCCCAGCGAAACCGAGGGGATGCCGTTGAGCCGCACCCGCGAGCGCTCGCTGGCCGCGGCCTCCTCGATGCGCGCCACGTCGGCGAGCTTGACCGTGTAGCCATTGAACTGGCGCAAGGCGATGTCGCGGAACTGGGCGACGGTGTTGAGGTCGGTGCGCGCGGTGACGTTGAACTCGCGCTGGCGGCTTTCCACCCGCCCGGCCGGCACCTCCAGGTTCTGCTTGCGCAAGGCGTCTTCGATGTCCTGCACGCTGAGCCGGTAGGCGGCCAGGCGGTCGGCATCCAGCCAGATGCGCATCGCATAGCGGCGGTCGCCGCCGATCTCGACGTCCGCCACGCCGGGGATGGTCTGCAGTCGCGGCTTGACCACGCGGTTGACCAGGTCGGTGACTTCGAGCGGGTCCATGCTCTCGCTGGTGAAGGCCATGCGCAGCGTGGGCTGGGCATCCGCCTCGACCTTGGCGATCACCGGCTCGTCCACCGCCGCAGGCAGCCGGCCGCGCACGCGGGCCACGCGGTCGCGCACGTCAGCCGCGGCGTTGTCAGGGTTTTTCTCCAGCTTGAAGCGCACCGTGATCTGGCTCTGCTCGGAACGGGAGATGGAGGTGACGGTGTCCACCCCCTCGATGCCGGCAATGGAGTCCTCCAGCGGCTTGGTGACCTGGCTCTCGATCACCTCGGAGGAGGCGCCGGTGAGCCGGGTGTTGACGGTGACCACCGGCTCGTCGATGCGCGGGTATTCGCGCAGCGAGAGCTTGGAGAAGGACACCAGCCCCAGCAGCAGCAGCATCAGGGACATGACGGTCGCGAAGACCGGGCGGCGGATGGCGATCTCGGACAGACGCATGGAAGATCCTCGCTCTGCCGCTTCAGCCCTGGGCCGGCGCGCTGGCCGCGCCAGGCTTCACGCCTTGCTGGTCCACGTCCACGCGCTTGACCGCCTGGCCGTCGCCGCGCATGAGCTTGGCCTGGCCCGCGGTGACCACCCAGTCGCCCGGCTTCAGGCCTTCGGTGATCTCGACCAGGCCCGGCATGCGCAGGCCGATCCGGGCCTCCAGGCGCTGGGCGACCTGGCCCTGGCCGTCGGGGGCCGGTAGCAGCTTGACCAGGTACTGCCTGCCGCCTTGGGGTACCAGGGCTTCCTCGGGTACCACGAGGGCCTCCTTGCGCTCGCCCAGGCTCAGGCGAACGCGGGCGAAGAGCCCAGAGCGCAGCTCAGGCCCGGGCTTGAGCACCTGCGCCCGCACCAGCAGCGAACGGCCATTGGCGTCCAGCTGGGCGTCCAGGGCCTGCACGCGGGCCTCGAACTGCTTGCCAGGCAAGGCGTCCAGGCTCAGCTGCAGCGCCTGGCCCGGCCGCACCCGCGGCGCCTCGCGCTCGGGCAGGCGGAAGTCCACCCAGATGGTCGAGCTGTCTTCCAGCGACACCAGCTCGGCGCCGTCCTTGACGTAGTCCCCCAGGCTCACCGAGCGGATGCCCGCCACGCCGTCGAAAGGGGCCAGCACGCGCATGCGCTGCGCCTGCGCCTTGGCCAGCGCCACCTGGGCCTCGGCGACGTCCAGCGTGGCCTGGGCCTGGTCCAGCGCACTGGGCGTCACGAAGCCCTGGGCCAGCAGCTCCTTGTTGCGCTGCAGCTGGGTGCGCGCGATGTGCGCCTGGGCCTCGGCCTGCTGCAGCTGGGCGGCCTGCAGGCTGTCGTCCAGCTGGATCAAGACCTGCCCCTTGCGCACGCGCTGCCCGTCCTGAAAACCCAGCTTGACGATGCGCCCCGCCGACTCCGGCTTGAGCACCACCGATTGATGGGCGCGCAGGCTGCCCACGGCCTGGGTCTCGTCGCTGAGCGTGCGCAGCTGCACCTGGCGGGCCTCCACCGGCACGGGACCGGCGGGCTTGGCGTCCTTGCCGTCCCTGCCCGCTGCGGGATTCTTTTCCGGGCCCTTGTCAGCCATGACCTTGGCTGGCGGCAGCCCGCCCGGCTTCTGCCAGACGTAGGCCACGCCCGCGGCAGCCACCAGGCCCACGGCCACCAAACCCTTGTGCAAGCTCTTGTACTTCATGCGCGAAATTCCGGAAGGACGGCGCAATGTAGCGGCGTCAGGCCCTCGCTGCGCTGACTGCACCCGGGAAATGCGCCAGGGCACGCTTCAAGCGGTATGAACGGCGGCATGATGGACTGCTGCCCCTGCCGCAGCCGGCCTCAGCGCCGGCCCGCTTCGGCCACGCCCCGGTTGGCCAGGGCATCGGCACGTTCGTTGCCCGGGTCGCCGGCATGACCCTTGACCCAGTGCCACTCCACCTCGTGCAGCTTGCGCAGCGCGTCCAGGCGCTGCCACAGCTCCACGTTCTTGACCGGCTTGCCGTCGGCCGTCTTCCAGCCCCGGCGCTGCCAGCCCTGGATCCATTCGGTCATGCCCTTGCGAACGTACTCGCTGTCGGTATAGAGCTTGATCCTGCAGCTGCGCTTGAGCGAGGCCAGGGCCTCGATCACCGCGGTCAGTTCCATGCGGTTGTTGGTCGTGCCCGGTTCGCCGCCGAAGAGTTCCTTCTCATGGCTGCCCGAGCGCAGCCAGGCACCCCAGCCGCCCGGGCCGGGATTGCCCTTGCAGGCGCCATCGGTGTAGATCACCACCTCGGGCTTGGCGATGCTGACGGCGGGTTTCTTGTCGGGTTCGCTCATGAATCTGGGGAAGGTCGGGTCGATCGGGAGTGGACATCGCACGGATGCGGATGCATGGCCACGGCCGGTGCGGCCTTGGCGGAGAGTTTGGTGTTGCGGGCCAGACCCACCAGGCGCATGCCATGCACGCGCTTGACGGCCACCATGAAGTAGACGGCACCCAGCACTGTCCACCAGCGCATGCCGGCACCTTCCATCCACAGCCAGCGCTTGAGCCAGGGCTCGGTATGCAGAGGCGGACGGTAGCAGCCGAACTGGGCACGCTCGACTTCGAAATTGAGCAGGTGCAGCCAGTCGCGCAGCCGCCAGTAGCCGATGAACTCGCCGGCGCGCGGCAGGAACAGGCCCTCGGCGCTGCCGGGCCACACATGGCGCCGCAGCCGGCCCAGATTCTGCCTCAGGCCCCAGAGGCTGGCGGGATTCAGGCCCAGGATCACCAGACGCCCCTCTGGCCGCAGCACGCGCTCGACTTCGCGCAGGGTCTGGTGCGGGTCGTCGGCCAGCTCCAGGGCGTGGGGCAGCACGATCAGATCCAGGCTGTTGGCTTCGAAAGGCAGGGCGTCGAAAGCGCAGCGCAGCGTCGGCGCGGCTTCCTGCAGCAGGCTGCTGCTGTCGAACTGGCTGAAGCGGGCCTGCTCCACGGCCACGCCGTCCTCGCTCGGGGCAGGCGGCGGCAGCGCGAACTGCTCGGCACTGTCCAGGGCCAGCCAGCGGTGGCGCATGCGGTTGGCGCGCAGGCCCTGCAGCTCGGGCAGCCCCAGCTGCAGCGCATGGAAGCCGAAGAGGTCCACCACGGCCTCGTCCACCTGGCGCTGTTCCCAGTCCAGCAGGTAGCGCCCGGGCGGCGTCTGCAGCCAGCGGGCCAACTCTACAATCTGCGCCTCACGACTGCTCACCCCTGCACCTCCCCATGCCCGCGGCCCTCGAGTTGATCGCCCTCCCGGCCTTCACGGACAACTACATCTGGATGCTGCACGATGGTGTTCAAGCCCTGGTGGTCGATCCGGGCGAAGCCGCGCCGGTGCTGGATGCGCTGCAGGCCCGCGGCCTGCGACTCGCTGCCATTCTAGTGACGCACCACCATGGCGATCACATCGGCGGCGTGGCGGGTCTGCGCGGCGTGCTGGAGGGTCAGGTCTTCGCTCCGCCGCACCCGGCCAATCCGCAGCCCTGCGTGCAGGTGCAGGAGGGGCAAGAACTGGCACTCCTGGGCCAGCGCTTCGAGGTGCTGGGCACACCCGGCCATACGGCGGACCATGTGAGCTACCTTTTGCAACAGCCCGGCCAGGCGCCGCTGCTGTTCTGCGGCGACACGCTTTTTTCCGCGGGCTGCGGCCGCGTCTTCGACGGCAGCCTGGCCCAGCTCCATGCCTCGCTGGAGCGCCTGGCCGCCCTGCCGGCGCAGACGCGGATCTGTTGCGCCCACGAATACACCTTGTCGAATCTGCGATTTGCGAGGACCATTGAGCCCGCCAACGAAGCCATGGCCCTGCATGAGGCCTGGTGCCAGGCCCGGCGGGCGGCGCAAGACCCGACCCTGCCGGCCCTGCTGGCGACCGAGTTGAAGATCAATCCTTTCCTGCGCTGCCGGGAGCCTGCCGTGAAGTCTGCGATCGGCGCCCGGCTGGCCTCCGAGCCCCGCGCCGAGCCCTGCCCTGTGGACGAGCCCCTGGCCGTCTTCAGCGCCCTGCGTCTTTGGAAGAACGAATTCAGATGATGAAGCTGCCCGCCACGATGCCTGCCCTGCCCCTGCGCTCACGAGCACGAGACATCTCCCCAGGCATTCTTGGCGTCTGCGCCCTGCTGCTGCTGGGTGCCTGCGCCCATGCGCCGCGCCAGGAGAGTGCGCCGGTGGCAGGCATCGCCGCCCCCGCCGGCGCTGTACAGGGCAGCGGCACGGCCGAACTGCCGCCCCTCGTCCAGCACGCGCCGCCCACCCTGGACTACGGCCTGCTGGAAGACAGCCTCAATCCCGGCGAGAAGATCGACCTGGCCGATGCCGCTGCCCGCGCCGACCTCTGGGCCAGCATCCGCAAGGGCTTTGCCATGCCCGAGCTCAGCAACGAGGGCGTGCGCAAGGCTGAAGCCTGGTACGCCGCCCGCCCGGACTACGTCCAGCGCATGACCGAACGCGGCAGCCGCTACCTCTACCATGTGGTGGAAGAGGTCGAGAAGCGCGGCATGCCCACTGAGCTGGCCCTGCTGCCCTTCGTGGAAAGCGCCTTCCGTGCCGATGCGCAGTCCAATGCCAAGGCCGTGGGCATGTGGCAGTTCATGCCGGCCACGGGCCGCGACTTCGCGCTCAAGCAGAACATCTTCCGCGATGACCGCCGCGACGTGCTGGCCTCGACCCGCGCTGCACTGGACTACCTGGGCCGCCTGAACAAGATGTTCGACGGCGACTGGCAGCTGGCTCTCGCTGCCTACAACTGGGGCCCGGGCAATGTGCAGAAGGCCGTCAAGCGCAATCTCGCCGCTGGCCTGCCCATCGACTACGACAGCCTGCGCATCCCCGACGAAACGCGCTACTACCTGCCCAAGCTGCAGGCAGTGAAGAACATCGTGCTGCGCCCCGAAAGCTACGGTCTGGCCCTGCCCGAAATCGCCAACCACCCCTTCTTCCTGACGGTGCGCATCGAGCGCGACATGGACGTGGACGTGGCCGCCCGCCTGGCCGGCATGGAAGTCGACGCGTTCAAGGCCTTCAACCCGCAGATGAACAAGCCGGTGATCCTGGCCGCCAGCACGCCGCAGATCCTGCTGCCCTACGACAACGCCGGCGCCTTCGTCGCCAACCTGGCTGCCCATGAAGGCCCCCTGGCCACCTGGACGGCCTGGGTGGTACCCAAGACCATGAGCCCGGCCGATGCCGCCCGCCAGGTGGGCATGAACGAGAGCCAGCTGCGCGCGATCAACACCATCCCGCCGCGCATGCTGGTCAAGCAGGGCTCCACCCTGCTGGTGCCGCGCACGGCACACCGGGACCAGGACGTCTCCGAGCACCTGGCCGAGAACGCCAGCATGGCCCTGACGCCCGACACCCCGCCGCTGCGCCGCATGCAGTTCAAGGCCGCCCGCGGTGACACCATGGCCAGCCTGGCGACCCGCTACCGCGTGAGCGTCGACCAGTTCGCGCAATGGAACAAGCTGAGCAGCAAGGCCTCGCTCAAGGCGGGCCAGACCCTCGTGGTCTACAGCGCCAATGCCGCGCCGGTGCGCGTGGCCGCCAGCACCACGGCCGGCAAGAAGACGAGCAAAGCCACGAGCACCCGCGCCACCAAGGTCAGCAGCAAGCCCAGCGCCACGCGTCTGGCGCTCAATGGCCGCAACAACCCCAACCTGGCCCAGCGCTGAGCCGCGGCGGGCCTCGCTCGATCACGTGCTGGCCGGCTTGAGCAGGCGGCGCATCGCAATCAGCGCGGCCGGGTGGTAAACAGTGGCGTGGCCTTCGCCGGGCATGGGCTGGTAGTGCCAGTCCAGGCCCGCTGGACGCACGCGCCGCAATTGCTGAACGAAACGAAGGATCGGTGCCGTATTGCCGTCCTTGTCCGCGCTGGCGATGAACAGGCGGTGATGCGCCAGCGCCGCTGAACGCGCGGGCAGTTCCTTCAGCAGCTGTTCGCGGTTCCACCACAGACTGGGATCGATGGCCAGGCAGGTGCTGAACAGGCCCGGCTCCAGCAACAGGGTTTCGATCGCGAACAAGCCGGCGAGGGACTCGCCGATGATGGCGCGCTCCTCCGTGCAGCGATAGCGCGCCTGCACCAGGGGCAGCAACTCCTCGCGCAGCAAGCGTCGGAAGAGGGCCGAGCCGCCGATCTGCGGCGCGATGGCGCGGTCCCGCGCCTCTTCGCTGGGCGGCGTGAGGTCGCGGCGGCGCTGGGTGTTCTCGATGCCCACCAGGATGAAGGGCCGCACCGTGCCGTTGGCAATCCCCACCTGCAGCAGGCCGGCGATGTGAGGGAAGTCCTCGGCCATGCCGCCGTCCGGCATCAGCAGCAGGGGCAGGTGCAGGGCCGGCTGCTGCTGATAGGGTTCGGGCAGATAGACGTTGATGCGGCGCGTCTCCCCCAGCAGGCGGGACTGCAGCAGCAGGCTCTCGCCGCCCAGCATCAGGGGCTCGGCCTTCTCCAGGCGTCCGGGCGCGTCGCCTTCCGCCAGCGAAAGGCCCGGCAGCAGCGGCAGTCCAGCGGACAGCGCCAGCAGCTGGCGCAGATGGGTGCGTCGTTGCGTGTTCATGGCTGGCAACTCTAGGGGCGTCGCGGCAGACAGTCACGCAGATCCCCACCTTGCAGCGCCGCTCGGGGCGGTAGGCGCACAGCCCGCGCAGGCGGGGTCAGGTCTTGCGGATCAACGCAGGAAGAACAGGCCGATCGAGCAGCCCAGCCCCAGGGCCCAAACGACGGAGCGCAGGGTGGCCTGGTCAGCCAGGTAGACGGCGATGTAGACCAGGCGGATCGCGATGAAGCCGACGGCCAGCAGGTCGATGCGATCCTGCGGGGCCTGCATCTGCTGCGCGGCCAGCACGCCGGCGATGAAGAGCGGCAGCGCCTCGAAGCTGTTGGCCTGTGCCGCATTGGCGCGTGCCTGCCAGCCCTGCAGACTGCTCATCCAGCGGCGGGGATCGTGGTTGTCGTAGCCACCTTCGCGGCGGCGCTTGCCAAATCCCCGGGACTTGGCCAGGGCGGCGCAGGCGATGGGCAGCAATGCCGCGACGATGATGCAGGCGTTGGCGAGGGTCATGTCTTGCCTTTCAGCGGGGAGCTGCGCGCCGATGCGGCACGCGGGGTTTCTGGCAGTGCCCGGGGAGCGCTCAGCGCCGGTCCACCAGGGCGTGGGCGATGGTACCGAGGTCCACGTATTCCAGCTCGCTGCCCACCGGCACGCCGCGCGCCAGCCGCGTGGCCTTGATGCCGCGCGACCGCAGGGCCTGCGCCAGCACATGGGCGGTGGCCTCGCCTTCGGCGGTGAAGCTGGTGGCCAGGATCACCTCTTCCAGCGGGCCGTCCTGCACCCGTTCCAGCAGCTGGCTCACACCGATCTCGCGCCCGCCGATGCCATCCAGAGGGCTCACCCGCCCCTGCAGCACGAAGTAATAGCCGCGATAGGAAGCGGTGCGTTCCAGCGCCGCCTGGTCCGCCGGCGTCTCGACCACCGCCAGCAAGCGCGCGTCGCGCGTCTCGTCCTGGCAGATCTCGCACAGGCGGGCCTCGCTGAAGGTGTAGCAGCGCTCACAATGCCCCACTCGCTCCCCTGCCGCACGCAAGGCCTCGGACAAGCGCACTGCGCCCGCCCGGTCATGCTGCAACAGGTGATACGCCATGCGCTGCGCCGACTTCTGCCCCACACCCGGCAGGCAGCGCAGCGCATCGATCAATTGCTCAAGTGCGTTCAATGCAGTTCCTGCCTATGCACGGCGCCCTTCGACTCCTCTACACCGATCCTGCCCGAGCTCCACGAGCACAGGCGCGACGCATTGGGTCGCGAATTCAAGCGACGTCCGAGGACCCGGCTCCGCCGGCCCTGAAGCGACGCCTACTCAAGTGACAAAGCAGCCCGAAGGGCGCCCCGTGCCTTATCGAGCGACATCCGAGGATCCGGCTCCGCCGGTCCTTCGGATGTGCCCCCTTGAGGGGGCGGGCGAAGCCCGTAGGGGGTGGTCCATCAAAACGGAAATTTCATGCCAGGCGGCAGCGGCATGCCCGCCGTCAGCTTGCTCATCTTCTCGGTGCTGAGCTGCTCGGCACGGCGCACGGCGTCGTTGAAGGCGGCGGCGACCAGGTCTTCCAGCATGTCCTTGTCATCGGCCAGCAGGCTGGGGTCGATGGTGACGCGCTTGACGTCGTGCTTGCAGGTCATCACCACCTTGACCAGGCCGGCGCCGGACTGGCCCTCGACCTCGACCTGCGCCAGCTCGTCCTGCGCCTTCTTGAGGTTGTCCTGCATGGCCTGGGCCTGCTTCATCAGGCCGGCGAGTTGTCCCTTCAACATGATTCACTCCTAATTCGTGGTCGGTATCGGTTTCAGTGGGGCTTGATGGACCCGGGCACGATGCGTGCCGTCTTGAACTGCGCCAGCAGCTCCTTGACCAGCGGATCCTCGAGGATGATCTGTTCGGCGCGGCGCTGCCGGGCCTGGGCCTCGGTGGCATCGCGCAGGGCCGGCGAATCGGTGGCGACACCGGCTTCGAGCTCGATGCGCACCTCGGCCTGCAAATGCGCAGCCAGCGCCGCCTGCAGCTTGTCCTTGAGCGCCGGCTGGCGCAGGGACTCGCGCTCCACGCGCAAGCGCCACAGCTGCGGCTGCACGCCGTCATCGATGGCCAGGCATTCGGCCTGCATGCCCAGTTCGCGGGCGAGTGCTGTCAGGCCCAGTTGCTTCATGATGGCCGCCCAGCGTTCGCCCAAGGCCGTCGCCTGCAGGGCAATGGCGGCACCGGCGGTGGACGCATAGCCGCCTTCGCCGCGGGCGCCGGGTTCGGGCAGGTCCAGGCCCATGTCGGAGGCCATCGTGGCGCCGTCTTCGTCGGCGGGTGGCGCATCCAGCCAGGGCGGCGGCTCATCGCCGCTGTCCTCCGGCGCATCGGCATGGACCACCGGGCGCGGACGCAGCCGGGCGCTGGGCGACACGGCGTCACCCGGCCGCGCGCGGGCCAGCAAGGACGGCGCGGGCTGGGCCGGCGCCGGGATAGGCGCTTCGGCTGGAGCTTCTGCTGGAGCGTCGCCGGCAGCTTGGGCAGCTGAAACGTCAAGGTCTGTCGGCTCAACCGAAGCGGCGGGATCGGATGCCCCAGCAGCGCCAGGCTCCGCATGCATGACAGGCGGCACGGCGGCCGGTGCGTCAGGCGGCAGGGCGTCCGCGGCGGGTGGCGCCATCGGCGCCGGCTCGGCTGCCGCGACAGGGGTCAGGTCTTGCGCCAGCGGGGGAGCGGCGAGCGCCACGGGCGGCTGCGCTGCGGCCACCGGCTGGGCCACGGCCGGCTGAACCGCCGCCGCCACGGGTGACTGCGTGCGGGCTGGCACGTCCATCGTTGCCGCCACGGCAGGGCGCAGCAGGGGCGCGGCGACAGGGGCCGCGGCGCTCGGGGCGCTGGATGCCGCGCCGGCCGTGGCCGACGTGGATCCGCCGGTGGTCAGCGCCGCCCCACCCCGGGGACGAAAGGCCAGCATGCGCAGCAGCACCATCACCAGGCCGGCATATTCGTCCGGCGCCAGCGGCAGCTCCTGGCGGCCATGCAGGGCCATGCTGTACATCAGTTGAATCTCGTCGGCAGGCAGCGCGGCGGCCAGGCGCTGCGCCTCGGCGCTGTCCGGATCCTGCGGGTCCAGGGCGCCCGGCGCCGCCTGGGCGATGGCCATCTGCTGCAGCGCCGTTGCGATGTCTTCCAGCGTGCCGCCGGCCGAGAGGCCCAGATCGCGCAGGCGGTCGGCCGCCGCGACGACGGCCGGGCCGTCCGCCGCGATCAGCGCATCCAGAATGGCGATCACATGGCTGCGGTCCACCGTGCCCAGCATCTGGCGCACGCCGTCCTCGCTGAGCATGCCCGAGCCGAAGGCGATGGCCTGGTCGGTCAGCGAAAGCGCATCGCGCATGGAGCCGCGCGCGGCACGGGCCAGCAGGCGCAGCGAGCCGGCGTCCACCGGCACCTGTTCGGCCTCCAGCACGCGGCCGAGGTGCATCTGCACGTTCTGCGGCGCCATCGGGCGCAGGTTGAACTGCAGGCAGCGCGACAGCACGGTGACCGGCACCTTCTGCGGGTCGGTGGTCGCGAGCACGAACTTCAGGTATTCGGGCGGCTCTTCCAGGGTCTTGAGCATCGCGTTGAACGCGGTGTTCGAGAGCATGTGCACTTCGTCGATCATGTAGACCTTGAAGCGCCCCACCACCGGCTTGTAGACCGCCTGGTCCAGCAGCTGCGAGATCTCCTCGACACCGCGGTTGGAGGCCGCGTCCAGCTCCACGTAGTCCACGAAGCGGCCGGCGTCGATGTCCCGGCAGGCGGGGCAGACGCCGCAAGGCTGGGCCGTGATGCCGCCCTGCCCGTCAGCGCCGGTGCAGTTGAGGCTCTTGGCCAGGATGCGCGAGACCGTGGTCTTGCCCACGCCGCGGGTTCCGGTGAAGAGATAGGCGTGATGCAGGCGCTGCTGCGTCAGCGCATTGGCCAGCGCCTGCACGACGTGCTCTTGGCCCACCAGTTCCTCGAAACGGTGGGGGCGGTACTTGCGGGCGAGAACCTGGTAGCTCATGGCGGCGGATTCTACGGGTGGGCGGGCCCGCCGCCCGACGCTTCGTGCAAGCCCCGGGCATGACCGATAATCGCCCCCCATGAGCACCCACGCCCCCTCCTCTCCCGACACGCTGAGCTACGAACAGGCTGGCGTCAATTACGACCTCATCGACCCTCTCAAGATCAGCGCCCAGCGCGCTGCGGCGGCCACCGCGGCCCACCTGGGCGGCCATGGCTTCACCGAGGTGAAGGCTTCGCGCGGCGAGTCGGCCTATGTGGTGGACGTGGGTCCCTTCTACCTGGCCTCCATCGTCGAATGCCTGGGCACCAAGACCCTGGTGGCGGACGAGATGTCCCAGCTGACCGGCAAGAGCTTCTATGCCGGCATCGCCCAGGACACCATCGCCATGGCCATCAACGACCTGATCACCGTCGGCGCCACGCCGCTGGTGGTGCAGGCCTACTGGGCCGCCGGCGGCTCGGACTGGTTCGGCGACAAGCTGCGCGCCCAGGCCCTGGTCGAAGGCTGGAAGAAGGCCTGCGACACCTGCCAGGTCGCCTGGGGTGGCGGCGAGACGCCGGCGCTGGCCGGCATCGTGGAGGAAGGCCGCATCGACCTGGCCGCCTCCTGCACCGGCTTGATCAACCCCAAGGAGCGCCTCTCCGTGGGTGACAAGCTGGGCGCGGGCGACGCCATCGTGCTGCTGGCCTCCAGTGGCATCCATGCCAACGGCCTGTCGCTGGCCCGCAAGCTGGTGGAGCGCCTGCCGCAAGGCTATCTGACCGAGATCGAACCGGGCCTGAGCTATGGCGAGGCCCTGCTGGCACCCACCGTGCTGTATTCGCCGGTGACCGAGGCGCTGTACAAGGCCGGCATCATCCCGCATTACTGCGCCAACATCACCGGCCACGGCTGGCGCAAGCTGCTGCGTCATCCGGGTCGCTTCACCTACCGCATCCACACCGTGCCGCCGGTCACGCCGGTGCTGAAGTTCATGCAGGAGCACGCCAAGCAGGACGACCGTGAGGCCTACTCCACGCTGAACATGGGCGCTGGCTTCGCGATCTTCGTGCCGGCGGATCAGGCCGAGCGCGTGGTCGAGATCTCCAAGGCCTGCGGCATCGACGCCTGGGTGGCGGGCCAGCTGGAGGAAGGCGAGAAGCAGTTGCTGATCGATCCCCTGAACATCCGCTTCAGCGACGACGACCTGCAGCTGCGCTGAGCGCCTCCGGTGTCAACACCGCAAAGCCTGCCCTGGCATCTGCCTCGGCAGGTTTTTTCTTTGCGCGCCGACCTCGTCACAGCGATCCAGGCCAGCCCGTCTTGACAGCGCACGGCGCGCGAGCACAAGCTCAAGTCCAGAGGAGACGCAGAAAACGATGGACTGGTTCTACAGCCAGATGGTCTACATCCACAGCCTGCTGGCCTGGTGCAGCGTCGTGCTGTTCCTGGTCCGGGGCCTGGCCTTCCAGTTCGGCGCCGAATGGTCCATGGATGTGCGGCTGCGCTCCGTGGTGTTTGGCGTGGACACCATGCTCACGGTGTGCGGCATCAGCCTCTGGGGCTCGATCGGCTACTCCCTCACCCGCGATACCTGGCTCACGGCCAAGCTGCTGGCCCTCGTGGGCTACACCGTCTGCGCGCATTGGGCGATGGGCCGCGGCGAATTCCGCCTGCTGGGCTATCTGCTGGCCCTGCTGCTGCTGGCCTACATGATGGGCGCCTCCATCACGCGCTCGGCAGGGCTTGGCCTCCTGAATTGAAGGCTCCGGCCTTCAGGCTGAAAGATATCAGGCTGAAAGACATCAGGCACAAAGCCGCCAGCCCTGGCCCCACAGGGTCTGCACCGCGGCGCGGCGCAGCGCCTGCAGCAGCTCGGCGGGGCGCTCGCCGGCGCAGGCCTTCAGGGCGGGGCTGATCCACAGCGGGCCGGTGTCGCGACCCAGGCGGGGCTGGCCGTGACGGTCGGCGCGGAACAGCGCGAGACGCCAGGCCGGATGCAGCGCAGGCTGCGCACCCTCGTCGGCCAGCACGCCGCACCAGTCGCCGGCTTGCAGGCGATGGGCTGTGGCAAGGATGTCCGCCAGGCTGGGCTGACCCTGCCATTCAGCGACGACATGGCCCTGCGGATCGCGCAACAGGCGGCTCTGTGGACGTGCGGTGGAGGTGCGCAGCCAGTGGCGCGAAGCGGCGGCGTGGCCGCTGAGGAGGCGATCGAAATCGGCGAGACCGTGCATGAAAAAGCTCCGAGTGCCCACATCACCGGCGTTTGCCGGCCCGGGGCATCATCGGAGCCGCAACGCTTTAGCCGTACTTGTTGACCGCCCGCAAGTAGTTGGTAAATCGGCGGTGTGCCAGGCAGATGCCGCAGCACGGACGGAATTCTACAGGCCTCGGCGCGAAAAACGAAAGCCCCCGGCCGGCTTGGCGGCTGCCGGCTTCGTGTGAACCGGGAGCCCGTGCAATCCTGCGCAATGCGCTCGGCCCAGTCGCCACCTTGGCTTCTTTCCAGGGAGTGCCTCCGCGATGCCTTACAATGCGCGCTGACGGGCCTCCTCGCATGGAAGCGCGGCCAACCGGGTCAGGTGGGGAACCAAGCAGCCCTAACCGTTGTGACCAGTGCCGGGGGTAAGGCTCGTCAACCCCAACATCCGCAAGTCCTGCCTCGGCAGGCTTCGCACAGCTGTCCGCACAGCATCTGCACATCAGCCCGGCCCCAGCGCCGGGCTTTTTGTTGCCTGCCGCTTTTGGATGGCCCACGCCCTCAGCCGACCTGCTTGAAGGCCATCACGGCCTGATTGCGCAGCGTGCGCAGCAGCGAGAGTTCCTTCTCGTCCAGGTTCAGGCTGCCTGCCTCGACCCGATCGGCATAGATCATCGCAAAGCAGCTGCCCTTCATCATCAGGGGCAGGATCAGGAAGCTGGCGCCGTGCACGCTGCCCTGGAACCACGGGGGCAGGCGTTCGGCGACCCGGGGCTGCGAGGCGTCGGCGATCAGCGTGTCGGCCCCCTTCTGGCAGATCGCGGTGAACAGGTCGGCCTGCACGCCGGCCGCCACCACCAAGGGCACATGGAAGAGCGGCACCACCTGCTCCACCCGCTCACCCAGCCCGAAGCGGCCCGTCAACGCATTCGTGCGCGGATCCCGCAGACAGAACACCACGCGGCGAAAACCCAGGCCGCGGTAGATGGTCTCCAGGATCATGCGCAGCACTTCATTGAGCTTGAAGTTCTCGACCATCACGTTGGTGACGTCGTGGATGCCGGCCGCCAGCACCTCGGCAGCGGCCTGGCGCAGCGTGGTCTCATGGGCCAGCACCTGGGTCGGCTCGTAGACGGCCGTGGCTTGCAGCTCCAGCGCTGAGAGGCTGTCATCGTCAGGCGAGGCCGACAGCGGCGCCAGCAGGCGCTGGGCCTGCGAGTTCTTGGGCAGGCGGATGTCCAGGGCCTCGGCCATCTGGGAGAGCCGCTGGCGGGCCTGGTCCGCCGCCTGATCGACGCGCTCGGCGCTCAGCCCCAGGGCCCGTGCATAGCGCTGTCCCGTGTGACGGACGCGCGCGTGCGCCTCGTGGGGTTCGCTGTGCAGGATCACGTCGGTCACGTCATTCGCAGCGCGGGCCAGCCAGCGCAGCCGCTCGATGCCACCCTCCAGCGGGCGCGTGGGTGCCTCGCCCTCGGGCCGGCTCATGCCCCGCTGCAGAGCGTCCGGCAGACCCCACTGGCGTGCCACGCCCTGACCCAGTTGCTCGAAGCTGAGGCCCAGCACCTGCTGCGAGGCGGCAGCCTCGCTGATCGGCGCTGCAGCGGCTGCGCCCTGCCCGCGCTCCGGCCGAACGAAGCGACGGATCTGCTGCGCCTCCTCGGGGAAGTAGAACTCGGTCAGCAGGCGCCCCAGGTTCTGCAGCAGGCCCACCAGGAAAGCCTCCTCGCTCTCGCGCTCGGCAGGGCACAGCTCGCGGGCCAGCGAAGCCGCCATCAAGGACCGCAGGAACTCCTCGCGCAAGGCACGTGCGTGGGCCTTGTTCTCCATGCGTTCCAGCAGGATCAGCGACAGCGCCAGGTTGCGGATGCCCGCAAAGCCGATCAGCGCCGCCGCGCGCGACACCGTGCTGATGCTGCCGCCCCCGGCATGCGTGTACTGCACCGTGTTGACCAGGCGCAGCAGCTTGTGGGTCAGCGCCACGTCCTTGAGGATCTCGTTGGACAGGTTGTTGAGGCTTTCGTTCTCCGACGAGGTGATGCGCTGGATGCGCGACATGGACTCGGACATGGCCGGGAAGTCCGAGCGGTGCCGCATGCGGCGCAGCAGGAAGTCCAGGGTGCCGTTGTCCGCCAGGCCGCCATTGCTCATCACCGGCGGATGCAGCCATTCGGCCAGCGCGTCATGCAGGGCGCGCGCGGTGGGCCAACGCAGGGCCGGGTCGCGGGACAGGCCGCGCTGCACGATGGCACGCAGGGCGTCGTCCACGTCCGGGTCCAGGCCGTCCGGCAGCAGCAGGTCCTCGTCGACCACGCGGCGCACGGATTTCCAGGGGTCGGGGTCGTAATTGAGGCGGCGTCCGCTGAGCATCTCCGACAGCATCACGGCCACGGCAAAGACATCCATGGCCGGCGACGGCGCAAAGCCTTGCGCGGCCTCGGGCGACAGATAGCCCGGCGTGCCCACCACGCGGCGGCGGTGGCTGGGGTCGCTGGTCCAGTCGGCGATGCCGAAATCCAGGATGCGGCCTCGACCCTTGCCATCGATGAGGATGTTGCTGGGCTTGAGATCGCGATGCACGACGCCGGCCTCGTGCGCGGCGATCAGGCCGTCGAGCACGCCCAGCATCAGCTCCACCGCCTCGCGGGCCTTCATCACCGGATTGCGCTGCAGCTTTTCGGTGAGGGTGCCGCCGGGCACGTACTCGAAGACCATGTAGGCCTGGCCGTCCTGCTGGTCGACCTCGAAGACCGGCACGATGTGCGGATGCATCAGCCGGGCCACGGCGCGGGCCTCGTGCAGGCCGGCGTCGATGAGTGCCGGATCCGCGGTCGGGGCGAGCACCTTCAGCGCCACGTCGCGATCCAGCCGTGGATCGTGCGCCAGCCAGACCGTGGCCTGCGCCCCGCGCCCCAGTTCACGCAGCACCCGGAAGCGGCCGATCTGTGGAGGTTGGGGGGCCTTGGGGCTGGATGGCATGGGGCTTGGGCCTGTCAGTGTCGGTGTGGCGATGAGCGTCGCCTCAGCGAGGCTCGGGTGGTGGATCGGCGGGCGCGTCGTCGCCGGCGCCGGTCAGGCGCCTTCGCAGCGCCGAGGCTTGCGGCCCCTCCGCCGGAGCCGAAGGCACGATGGGCGGGATGTCCAGGTTGGCCGTGAGCGTCAGGTTGGCCGAGCCGATCTCGCGCGCCGCGTCCAGGCCGTGGCTGCTGGCCGCTTCGCGGCGGGCCGTCTCAGGCTTCAACGCTTCCTTCACTTCGCGCAGGCCCAGGCCCAGCACCCGCGCATAACGCCGCGTGGCCAGTTCCAGCGCATGCTTGCGCCGCGCTTCGGGCTGCACCATGGCATCGACCAGCTCGTTGGCGAAGCTGCAGGTGAGCCGGATGATCTCGGTGTCGGTGCTGGCGTGGCGCACCGGCGCGTCCGGCGAGGCCCGGTGCATCATGTGCTGGACATCGTCATCCAGGCCCCAGTAGCGCGCCACGGCGCTGCCCAGGGTGTCCAGGTCGCAACCCAGCACGGCGTAGGCCGCCGCCTGCTCACCCATGCCCGTGGGATGCGGGGTCTCCTCGGTAGGTTCGGGCGGCTGCATCAGCTGGCGGATCTGCTGGGCGTCATCCGGGAAGTGGTACTGCACCAGCAGCCGCCCCAGGTTCTGCAGGAGGCAGACCAGGTAGATCACCTCCGCGTCGTAGCCTGCCGGCCGCAGGTTCTGCGCGATGAGGCCGGCGCGATGTACGCGCTTCATCAGGCTGCGCATCACCGTCGCCTGCAGCTCGGACAAAGGGCCGGGCCAGGGCTTGAGCGCCCGCACCGCCGCCTGCAGGCCGTTCAAGCCGATCATCGCGATCGCGCGCTGCATGTTGAGCATGGTGCCGCTGTTGGATGCCCCGCTCTGCTTCAGCGCGTTATTGACGCGGCGCAGCAGTTCCAGGCTCAGGGCCATGTCATCCAGCACCAGGCCCGACAGCGCCGCCGCGTGCTGCCCTTCCAGCCCCGAGGCGCCCAGGATCTGCGACAGCCGCGTCGAACTCGCAGGCAGGTGGCCGAAGCGCTGCAGCTTGTCCATCAGCAGGGCGATGGGGCCGCCCTCGTCGTGGGCGGCGGCCGTGCGCCAGCCCTCGAGGGCGCGCAGGAAGGTGCGCGCCTGGTGGTAGCGCTGGCGGGCCTGCCGGTCCGTCGCGCGGTTGGCGATGGCACGCAAGGCGTCCGGGATCGGATGCGGCGTCTCCCAGCCCAGGCGCACCAGTTCGCGCCCCTGGGGCTGCATGAGTTCCATCGCCCGGCGCAGATCCTGCTGCTCCAGCACCGGCCTGCCAGTCAGCAGGCGATGCAGGAGCAGGCCCACGCAGAGCACGTCCTGCTCGGCCGCCTCGCGCGTGGCGCTGCGGCTCTGCGTGTTGAATTCCTGCCCGGCGCCGGCCAGATCCTGCGCCACTTCCAGGCCCAGCAGGCGGACTTGGTCCGCTGCATTGATCAGCACATGGCTCAGCTGAATGTCGCGATGCACATGGCCCGCCTCGTGCGCATAGGCCAGGCCCTCCAGCAGCTGGCAAACCCAGGCCGCTACGTCCAGCGGCAGCGGCGTGGGTTGGCGGCGCAGGCGCTCTTCCAGCGTCTCGCCCAGCGCCCGGTCGTAGGCCAGATAGGGCCATTGCTCGACCTCGCCCTGCTCGATCACGTGCGCGAGCCTGGGATGGCTGACGCGGACGCTGGCGTCCGCGGTACGCTTCCACAGCGCCAGCGCCTCGGCGCCGTCGGGCTTCTCGCGCGGCATGGCCAGCATCAGCTCCTGCCCGTTACGAGGATCGAAGACCAGCCACAGCAGACTGCGCGGCGTCTTGCTGAGCAGTGCGCGCAATTCGAAACGGCCGAAGCGCCGCAGCGGCGCGGCCGAGGCCTCGGGGGCGGTAGGGGCAGACGTAGGAGACACGGACGATTCTGGACTTGTATGGCGTGCGTGGCCGGTGCCCACGCGGCCCGGCCCCCAACTTGCTCTATTTGAGCGCGAAGCGCCAGCCCGGCATAGC
This sequence comes from Burkholderiaceae bacterium, assembly GCA_041913905.1. Taxonomy (GTDB): domain Bacteria; phylum Pseudomonadota; class Gammaproteobacteria; order Burkholderiales; family Burkholderiaceae_C; genus Roseateles_B. The sequence goes on from JAYSEK010000011.1 coordinate 25,334, forward strand.
CTGAACTGGCCTCGGCGTGCCAGCTTTTTCAGCTTCTCGCCCGCGCCGTGGCGAATTCACGCCCATCGACGCCGGCCAACCGCTTCAGTGGCTCATCTGTGTCCACACCTTCTCCAGGCGCTTGACACTGACCGGCTGCGGCGTGCGCAACTCCTGGGCAAAGAGGCTGACACGGAGTTCCTCCAGCTGCCAGCGGAAGTCCTCCATGCGGCCGTCCGCCGCGCCCTTGAGCTCGGCCAGGCGCCGCTGCCAGCGCTGCTCCAGCGGGCGGTACTCCGCCATCCACTTCGCGTCGCGGGCGGCGTCGGCGCGCAGCTTGTCCAGGCGCAGGGTGATGCCCTTGAGGTAGCGCGGAAAGTGCTGCAGCTGCACCCATGGCGTCTGCAGCACGAAGCGTTTGCCGCACAGGCGCTGCAGCTGGGCCTGGATGTCCTCGGCCACCTCCTTGGGCGCGCGACTGTCCTTGAGCTTGCGCAGCGCAGCCTGGTATTCGACCAACACCGTGCCCGCCAGTCTTGCGACCTCCTGGGCGATCAGGTTGAGGCGCGTCCTGCCTTCCTCGATGCGGGCCTTGAAGCTGAACTCGTCCGTGGGCAGGGGATCGCCCAGGAAGGCGCGGTCCAGGGCCACATCGATGATCTGGTCCCGCAGTTCCTCAGCCGTGCCCAGGCTCATGAAGGCCACGGCCATCTTCTGCAGGTCGGGGATGTTCTTCTCCAGGTACTTCAGCGGCTCGCGGATCTGCAGCGCGACCAGGCGGCGCAATCCGGCGCGGTGCCGCGCCGCGGCCACCTCGGGCTCGTCGAAGACCTCGATCTCGACGTGCGAACCCTTGTCGATCAGAGCCGGGAAGCCGATCAAGGTCTGCCCCCCTTTCTGGATCTCCATCAGCTCGGGCAACTCCCCGAAAGTCCAGGCGGTGTAGGCCTGGGCCGCCTGCTGGGGTTTGGGCGCTGGCGCCTTCACCTCGGCCCGCAGGGCCTTGCCGCCACCGGGCGTCGCGATAGGCGCCGGCGCGGCCGGGGCCTCCGGCGCGGCTTGGCTCTGCAGCTTCAGTGCGGCGAGGGCCTGGAATGCCGAGCGCGCCTGCGCGCCGAGCTCGGCCTTGAGCGCCGCCAGATTGCGCCCCTGCCCCAGCTGCCGGCCATGCTCGTCCACCACGCGGAAGTTCATGAACAGATGGGGCGGCACCTGCTCCAGCTTGAAGTCATTGCGCTGCACGGCGATCTGGCTGCGCTCGCGCACCGCCTTGACCAGCGCGTCCATCAGGCTGCCCTGGGCGAAGGGGTTGAGCTCGACGAACTCCGCCACGAAGTCCGGCAGCGGCGTGAGCCGCGCCCTCGGCTTCTGGTAGAGGCTCTTGAGCAGCGCCAGGACCTTGGCTTCCAGCATGCCGGGCACCAGCCACTCGCACTGTTCTTCATTGACCTGGTTGAGCGCGAAGATGGGCACGGTGACGGTGACGCCATCGCGGGCATCGCCAGGCTGATGCAGGTACTCCGCCTTGCAGTCCACCCCGCCCAGCCGCAGCATCTTGGGGAAGGCGTTGCTGGTGATGCCGGCCGCCTCGTGGCGCATCAGCTCGTCGCGGCTCAGATGCAACAGACGTGGGTTGCTCCGGCTCGCCTCGCGGTACCACTTCTCGAAGCTCGCGCCTGAGCAGACCTCTGCCGGCAGCTGCTGGTCGTAATAGGCGTAGATCAGGCCCTCGTCCACCAGCACGTCCTGGCGGCGCGACTTGTGCTCCAGCTCCTCGACCTTGGCGATCTGCTTCTGGTTGTGGGCGAGGAAAGGCAGCTTGGTGTCCCACTCGCCGTTGACCAGAGCCTCGCGGATGAAGATCTCGCGCGCGGCCACCGGATCCACGCGGCCGAAATTCACGCGGCGGTTGTTGTAGATCACGATGCCGTAGAGCGTGGCCCGTTCCAGCGCCACCACCTCGGCGGCCTTCTTCTCCCAGTGCGGCTCCAGCAGCTGTGTCTTGAGCAGATGCCCGGCCAGCGGCGCGATCCAGTTGACGTCGATGTTGGCGATGCCGCGACCGTAAAGCCGCGTGGTGTCCACCAGCTCGGCCGCGACGATCCAGCGCCCCGGCTTCTTTGACAGATGCGCGCCGGGATGCCGCCAGAACTTGATGCCGCGCGCCCCGAGGTACCACTCGTCCTCGTCGCTCTTGCAGCCGATATTGCCCAGGAAGCCGGCCAGCATGGACAGGTGCACCTGGTCGTAGGTGGCCGGGCTGCCGTTGAGGCGCCAGCCGTGCTCGGCCACGACGGTGTGGAGCTGGGAATGGATGTCCCGCCACTCGCGAACGCGACGCGGACTCACGAAGTTATCGCGCAGCAGCTGCTCGTAGCGGCGGTTGGAGAGCTTGTGTTCGCGCGCAATCGCTGGGCCGCCCCGAGATTCCGCAGCCCCCTCGGGGGGTGACGCCAGCGCAGCGGAAGTCTGGGGGGCCACAGGTCGTCCACCGCGGCCTTCCTCGATCCACTTCCACAGCTTCAGATAGCCTATGAACTCCGACTTCTCGTCGTCGAACTTCTTGTGCTTCTCGTCGGCCTGTTGCTGCTGCTCCATCGGGCGGTCGCGAACATCCTGACCGCTCAGCGCGCTGGCGATGATGAGCACCTCGGTGAGCGCATCGCGGCGCCGACCCTCCAGAATCATGCGCCCCACGCGCGGGTCCAGCGGCAGCTTGGACAGCTCCTTGCCGATGTCGGTCAGCTCGTTGCGTTCGTCGACCGCGCCCAGCTCCGCCAGCAGCTGGTAGCCGTCGGCGATGGCCTTGCGCGGCGGAGGTTCGATGAAGGGGAAGTCCTCCACCGTGCCCAGGTGCAGCGCCTTCATGCGCAGGATGACGCCGGCCAGCGAGGAGCGCAGGATCTCGGGGTCGGTGAAGCGCGGGCGGCCCTGGAAGTCCTTCTCGTCATAGAGCCGGATGCAGATGCCATTGGCCACGCGGCCGCAGCGGCCGGCGCGCTGGTTGGCGGCAGCCTGGCTCACCGGCTCGATCTGTAGCTGCTCGACCTTGTTGCGGTAGCTGTAGCGCTTGACGCGGGCCGTGCCGGCGTCGATCACGTAACGGATGCCCGGCACCGTCAGCGAGGTCTCGGCCACGTTCGTGGCCAGCACGATGCGCGGCGCGCCGCCGGTCTCGAAGACGCGGTCCTGCTCCTGCTGCGAAAGCCGAGCGAACAGCGGGAGCACCTCCACGCCCGGCGGGTGGTGTTTGCGCAGGGCCTCGGCAGCCTCGCGGATCTCGCGCTCGCCGGGCAGGAAGACCAGCACGTCGCCCGGGCCCTCGCGCCACAGCTCGTCGACGCCGTCGCAGATCGCGTTGTTGAGGTCGTACTCGCGGCTTTCCTCGAAGGGCCGGTAGCGCTGTTCCACCGGGAAAGTGCGGCCGGACACCATCACCACCGGCGCCGGCCCCTTGGCGCTGGCAAAGTGCTGGGCAAAGCGCTCGGCGTCGATGGTGGCCGAGGTCACAACCACCTTCAGGTCGGGACGGCGTGCCAGGATCTCGCGCAGATAGCCCAGCAGGAAGTCGATGTTGAGGCTGCGCTCGTGCGCCTCGTCGATGATCAGCGTGTCGTAGGCCTTGAGCAGCGGATCGGTCTGGGTCTCGGCCAGCAGAATGCCGTCGGTCATCAGCTTGACGCTGGCGCCGGGCTGCAGGCGGTCCTGGAAGCGGACCTTGTAGCCGACGACCTCGCCCAGCGGCGTCTTCAGCTCCTCGGCGATGCGCTTGGCCACGCTGGAGGCCGCGATGCGCCGCGGCTGCGTGTGACCGATCAGGCCCCCACCATTGGCGCGGCCACGCCCCAGGGCCAGGGCGATCTTGGGCAGCTGGGTCGTCTTGCCCGAACCGGTTTCGCCGCAGACGATGATGACCTGATGCTCGCTCATCAGGCGAGCGATCTCCTCGCGGCGCGCCGAGACCGGCAGGTTCTCCGGGAAGCTGATGGGCGGCAGCGGGTTGGCGGGCGTGTCCCGCGGCATGCGCCGCTCGCGCGGGCCGCCGGCACGCGGCACTGCCTGGGAAGCTTGGGTCGGCGCGCTGGACTGCCGGCGGGCCGATTCGGCGCGGACATTCGCAGCGGCGCTCCCGCCGCCGGCTGGACGGCGCTGACGCGACCGATCCGCTGCAGGCGCGCGCTCAGCAGCAGGCGATCCAGCTCGCGAATCGGCAGGCGCACCGGCAGGTGACTCTGCAGGTGAAGGGGCCGCCGGGTGCGCGGCGGCCTCGGCAAAAGCCGCGGCGAGCGCGGAGGGAGGGTTCTTCTTGGATTTGTTCACGGCGCGCGGATTATCCGCGCCCTGCGCCGGGATGCCGGAAGCCCTCCCCGAGCCCTCAAGCCTCGCGCGGGAAGTAGGTGATGACGCTGATCGTGGCCCCCTGCGGATCCTGGATGCAGGCCATGCGCCCCACCGTCGGAACGTCCATGGCGGGCATCAGCACCTTGCCGCCCAAAGCTTCGCAGCGCTTGAGGGTTTCGTCGACATTGGCGACGGTGACATAGCAGCCCCAGGCCGTGGGCATGGCAGGAGCGCCGTCAGGGCAGCTGGCCATGCCGCCGACAGCCACGTCGCCCACCTTGGCGACGTAGTACGTACCAACCGGCATCGCCATCGCCTCGATCTTCCAACCGAACAGGCCCCCGTAGAACTCGGCCGCCTTGGCAGGATCCTTCGTCATCAATTCCGACCAGCTGAAGGCACCGGGTGTGGTGAAGACGTCCATGAGCAATCTCCTCGCGTGGATGAAGTCGACGAAAGGGCATCCTCGCGCCGTGCCAGGCCGGGCGCAAGTGCCGCCCTCGGCCCCGCGCACCCGGCGGATGCCCACTGCCTGCGGCACAATCCTGTTCATGAGTCTGGTTTTCCCCCACACCTTCGTGCCCTGGTTCCGTGCCGTGGCGCCCTATATCCACGCCTACCGCGGTGAAACCTTTGTGGTCGGCATGACCGGGGAATTGGTGGCGGCGGGCAAGCTCAATGCCTTCGTGCAGGATCTTTCCATCATGCACGCCATGGGCATCAATATCGTGCTGGTGCATGGATTCAGGCCGCAGGTGAATGAGCAACTGGCAGCCAAGGGGCAGGCCTCGCGCTACAGCCACGGCATGCGGGTCACCGATGCCATCGCGCTGGACTGTGCCCAGGAAGCGGCCGGGCAGCTGCGCTTCGAAATCGAAGCAGCCTTTTCGCAAGGACTGCCGAATACCCCCATGGCCAACGCCGCGGTGCGCGTGGTGTCCGGCAATTTCCTGACCGCCAGGCCCGTGGGTATCGTCGACGGTGTGGATTTCCAGCACAGCGGATTGGTCCGCAAGGTGGACGCCACCGCCATCCAGCGTGCGCTGGATACCGGCGCCATCGTGCTGCTGTCGCCTTTTGGTTTTTCGCCCACCGGCGAAGCCTTCAATCTCAGCATGGAGGATGTGGCCACCAGCACCGCCATTGCCCTTCAAGCCGACAAATTGCTATTCGTCTGCGAGGTGGCCGGTGTTCCTGAAAACCCCGACGACCCCGACAGCGCCATTGACACGGAACTGGCCCTGGCTGACGCCGTGCGAATGCTGGCCGGCAAACCTGCGCCCACCGATCCGCTGGACGTGAATTTCTATCTGCAGCATTGCGTCAAAGCCTGCCAGGCCGGCGTGGAGCGCTCGCACATATTGCCGCTGGCCGTGGACGGTGCGCTTTTGCAGGAGGTTTACACCCATGACGGCATTGGCACCATGGTGGTGGACGAGAAACTCGAAAGCCTGCGCGAGGCCAATGCCGACGACGTGGGCGGCATCATCGCGCTGATCGAACCCTTCGAGCGCGACGGCACCCTGGTCAAGCGCGACCGTACTGAAATCGAGCGTGATGTCGAGCTCTACACCGTGATCGAGCACGACGGCGTGATCTTTGGCTGCGCGGCCCTGTACCCTTACGTGGAAGCCAAGACGGCGGAAATGGCCGCGCTGACCGTTTCCCCGGCCGTGCAAGGCCAGGGGGACGGCGACCGCATCCTCAAGCGCGTGGAGCAGCGTGCCAAGGCCATGGGCCTGAACAGCATCTTCGTGCTGACGACCCGCACCATGCACTGGTTCATCAAGCGCGGCTTTGCCCAGGTCGACCCCGACTGGCTGCCCGAGGAGCGCAAGCGCAAGTACAACTGGGACCGCCGTTCCCAGGTGCTGGTCAAGAAGCTCTGAGAGCCGACTTCCCGAGACCCTGAGACCCCGAGACCCTTTTCTCCACCGAGCTTCGGGCCGCACGCTACAGTGCGGCTCGGCAATCAACAAACATCGATTTCGACGAGGATTACCATGGCCCGCATCGTGCAATGCACCTATCTGAAGACGGAAGGCGAAGGCCTGGACTTTGCCCCCTATCCGGGCGAACTGGGCAAGCGCATCTATGACAATGTCAGCAAGGAAGCCTGGCAGCTCTGGATGAAACACCAGACCATGCTGGTCAACGAAAACCGGCTCAACCTGGCCGATCAGCGTGCTCGCCAGTATCTGGCCCGCCAGATGGAGCAGTTCTTCTTCGGTGCCGGTGCCGAGCAGCCGGCTGGATACGTGCCGCCCTCGGCCTGAATCCGAATTAGGCGCACTCGCCACCCGCGAAAAGCAAGCCCGGCCCCGCCGGGCTTTTTTCCATCGCTAGTCCACCGACGGCACCCTCAGATTCCAACGGCAGCACCGCAGTTCCAAGCGGTGATGACCCGCATACAGGCTCAAACACGCAGGCTCACAATTCCGTTCGCATGAAGGCATGTCGTTGCAAAAATACTCAGATCGAGCGCCGTGATATTGCCCGGCATGCAAATCGGGGAATAACTAACTACAATTCCCGCCAGAGACAATTGGTTCTCGGTACCGCGCGAGGGTTGCAAAATGGCTTCTTTGAAGGAATTGCTGGCTCAACGAGCCGCGCTGGATCAGCAAATCGCTGAAACCAAGGACAAGGAACGGAGCGAGGCCATCGCCAAGGTTCGTTCGCTGATGGCCGACTACGGCCTGACCGTGGCCGACCTGGGCTCGCGCCCGCCCAAAGCCGCCAAGACGAGCAAAGTGGCCGCCAAATATCGCAACCAGGCCACGGGCGAAAGCTGGAGTGGTCGCGGCCTGCAGCCCAAATGGCTGAAGGCAGCCATTGCCGCAGGCGCCAAGCTCGAAGACTTCCACGTCTGACGGTTGCAAGCGCCGACACCGGCGGCGCAGGACGAAAGCGGCTTCGGCCGCTTTTTGCTTTTCAGGCCACCATCCGGGCAATCCCATCCCTCGCCTGGGGGCCGGCCGCTGGCAAAGCCCGGCAAACCCTGCTGCTAGCATGGCCTATCCACACCCTGCGCCCACCGAGGGCGCCCTCTTTTTCTGGATCTGCCTCGCTTGACCGCACGCACCGCCAGGCCAGCGCGCACCGCCCGCAGCCCCATCGCACAAAGCCTTGCCGTCTGGGCTGGGGTGTCGGTGCTGCTTTATCTGCTGGTTCGCCTGTCGCTGCGGCTGCAATTGCCTGTTGAAACAGCGTGGCCCCACGCCGGCTTGCTGAGCCTGTGCCTGTTCGGACTCCTGCGCGGGCAGTGGGCGGCGCTGCCCCTGATGGGCCTCAGCAGCGTTGTCCTGCTCTGGCCGACGGCGAGCAGCACCAGTGCGGCATTGGCGCAGACCCTCAACGCCCTGCTGGCCGCGTCCGCCGCCCACGCTTTTCTTTGCAGGCAGGGCTTCAAGCAGTCGCTGGACGACAGCCGGGATCATGGTTTGAGCCTGATCGCCTGCCTCGGCATCGCGGCGCCTCTGTCGGCACTGCTGCCCCTCATGCCGGGCATGGATGGCTTCGAGCAGCGCTGGGCTGCCTGGAGCCACGACCTCCACCCGGCTGCCCAGGTACTGCTGCTGCGCTGGGCTGCCAGCAGCACGGCTTTGGCCCTGAGTCTGCCGCTGGTGCTGAGCCTGCACCCGGCACCGGGCAGCCTGCGGGAACCCGCCTCCACCGGCGCCATTGCCGCGGCCCTGGCGCTGACGCTCTGCCTGGCCTCCAGCTGGCTGCTCCATTGGCCACCGCTGCCGGCCCTGTGGCTGGTGCTGCTGACCCTGCTGGCCTGGCAGGCACCGCCCTGGATCAGCAGCCTGGCGGCCTTGGCCGTGGCCAGCAGCCTGGCGTTGCAGCATGGCGTTCACTGGCTTCTGGAGGACTCCGGACCGGGTGAAGAGCAGCCCTTGGAGATCGCCTGCGAGTTGCTCGCCGCCGCCGTGCTCCCCATGATCGTGCAGCTGATGCGGGCGCGGCAGCGCCATCAGCTGCTGCAGTGGCAAACGCTCTTTGATGCCAGCGGCCAGGGCCTGATGGTCTGGAAAGCCGGCGAGGCGCTGCCTCGGCTCAGCCTGCGCTGGCAGGCCTTGAGCGGCAGTCGGGGCGGCAAGGACATCGAGCAGTGGCTGGAGCACGCCCATCCGCTGGACCGCCCGCGACTGGCCCAGGCCCAGGCCCGGCTGCTGCAGAGCGAGCCCGACGAAGCCCAGTCCGACAGCCAGGAGCTGCGCGTGCGGCCGGCCGGGGAATGGCGCTGGCTTCAATGGCAGGCCCAGGTGATGGAGCGTGACACCTACGGCCACCCGTCACTGCTCGTGGCCAGCCTGCGCGACATCACCAGCCTCAAGATCGCCCATGAACGCGAGCAGCTCAGCGCCCACCTCTTCCAGACCGTGCATGAGGGCATCCTGGTGAGCGACCCGCGCCACCGGGTCGTGGACATGAACCCCAGCTGCTGCGCCATCCTCGGCCGTGACCGCGAGTCGCTGATCGGCAGCCCTTGCCTGCTGGTGGACCCGGACGTCCTGCAGCAGAACGGCATCGCCCCAGAAGCGCTGGCGGATGCACTGGCCCGGCAGGGGCAATGGGAAGGTCCGCTGCGCCTGCGCAATGCACGCGGCCAGACCAAGGCGCTGCAGCTGCGCGTCAGCCTGCTGCACGACGACGATGGCCTGCTGCGCTACCACGTCTTTGCCCTGCAGGACCGCACCCAGGAGGAGTGGCAGCAAAGCCTGCTGCTGCGGCAGAACCAGTTCGACACCTTGACCGGCCTGCCCAACCAGGCGAGCTTCATGGCCCAGCTGAACCAGGCCCTGGAGTTGGCGCGTCGCGACGGCTTCATGCTGTGCGTCTGCAACCTGGACCTGGACCACTTCGGCACCATCAACGAGCGCCTGGGCCGGGCCGCCGGCGACCAGACCCTGGTGGAGATGGGTCGTCGCTTGCGCAGCGCCTTGCGCCGGACGGAGGCCTGGACCGACCATCTGGCGCGCATCGGCGGCGACGGCTTCGCGCTGATCCTGCGCTGCCGCAACCAGGACGAGGCCCGCCTGGCGCTGGATCGCGTGCTGGACGTGGTGCGTGCCCCGCTGTACGACATCGCCGAAGGCAGCCCCCTGCACCTGAGTGCCAGCCTCGGGGCGACGCTGTTCCCACAGGACGCCTCCGACACCGAGACCCTGATGCGCCACGCCGCCCACGCGCTGTACAAGGTCAAGCGCGCAGGCCGCGACGGTTTCGAACTCTTCGACACCGACGAGCGCCAGCGCAGCGAGGCCAAGGTGCTGGCCCTCGGGCGCATGCAGCAGGCCCTGGACCTGGGCGAGCTGCAGCTCTACTACCAGCCCAAGGTGGACATGCGGCGCGGCAAGGTGCTGGGCATGGAGGCGCTGCTGCGCTGGCACGATCCTGAACGCGGCTTGATGCTGCCGGGCCACTTCCTGCCGCTGGTCGAGCACACGGGTCTGGGCGTGCGGATTGGCGACTGGGTCATCGAACAGGCCTTGAAGCAGGCCGAGCAATGGGCCGCCGACGGCCGACCGCTGCGCCTGGCCGTCAACGTCACCGCACGGCATCTGCAGGCCCCCGATTTCGCCCAGCGCCTGGACGAGCTGCTGGCCCGCCACCGCCCCGGCCTGGCCCGCCTGCTGATGCTGGAGGTGCTGGAATCCGCAGCGCTGGCCGACGTGGCGGCGACCCAGCGCCTGATCGAGCACTGCCGCAGCCTGGGTGTGCAATTTGCGCTGGACGACTTCGGCACCGGCTACTCCAACCTCAGCTACCTCAGGCAGCTGCCGGTGGACCTGCTCAAGATCGACCGATCCTTCGTCCAGCAGATGCTCAGCGACGCCCATGACCGGGCCCTGGTCGAGGGCGTGATTGGTCTGGCCCGCACCTTTGGCTGCGACGTGATCGCCGAAGGCGTGGAGTCGTCCGCCCATGCCCAGGCGCTGCTGGCGCTGGGCTGTGAGCAAGGCCAGGGCCATGGCATTGCCAGCGCCATGCCGGCGGAGCTGGTGCCGCTCTGGGTGCAGGCCTTCGAGCGCTCGCCGGACTTCGACGGCCGCATCGGCGTGCCCTCCCCGCGGGGCGAGCCCGGGCCGGGCGGCGAGCTGGCGCGACAGGCTTTCCGATAGACTGCCGCGGTGATTCCACCCGGTTTTATTCAGGATCTGCTCGCCCGCGTCGACATCGTCGACGTCGTGGGCCGCCACGTCGAGCTCAAGAAGGCAGGCATCAACCACAAGGGCCTCTGCCCCTTCCACGGAGAGAAGTCGCCCAGTTTCATCGTCAGCCCCAGCCGCCAGACCTACCACTGCTTCGGCTGCGGCGTGCACGGCAATGCCATCGGCTTCCTGATGGAGCACACCGGCGCAGGCTTCATCGAGGCCGTCGAGGATCTGGCCCAGCAGGTGGGCATGCAGGTGCCGCAGGACGAACGCAGCCCGGCGGAGATCCAGCGCGCCCAGGCCCAGAAGGCGCATCAGCTGAGCCTCACCGATGTGCTGGCCAAGGCGGCAGACCATTACCGCAAGCAGCTCAAGGGTCAGGCGCGGGCCATCGACTACCTCAAGCGCCGCGGCCTGACCGGCACCATCGCCGCGCAATTCGGGCTGGGCTATGCACCGGAAGGATGGCGGGCGCTGGCCAGTGCCTTCCCGTCCTATGACGACACGCTGCTGGTCGAGTCCGGCCTGGTGATCCTGCAGGACGATCCCGGCAAGAGCGCCGAGGAGCAGCGCCGCTACGACCGCTTCCGGGACCGCATCATGTTCCCCATCCGCAATGTGCAGGGGGAGGTGATCGGCTTCGGCGGGCGGGTGCTGGACAAGGGTGAGCCCAAGTACCTGAACTCGCCCGAGACCCCAGTCTTCAGCAAGGGGCGCGAGCTTTACGGTCTCTACGAAGGTCGCACGGGACTGCGCCAGCGCGGCTATGCGCTGGTGGTCGAGGGCTATATGGACGTGGTGGCCCTGGCCCAGCACGGCTTCAACAACGCCGTCGCCACGCTGGGCACGGCCTGCACCGCGGACCACGTACAGAAGCTGTTCCGCTTCACCGAATCGGTGGTCTTCAGCTTTGACGGCGACGCCGCCGGTCGCCGTGCCGCAGGCCGCGCCCTGGAAGCCGCCCTGCCCCATGCCACCGACACGCGCAGCATCAAGTTCCTCTTCCTGCCCAGCGAACACGACCCGGACTCCTACGTGCGGGAGCTGGGCGCCGAGGCCTTCGAGCGCTGCGTGGAGCGCGCCATTCCGCTGTCGCGCCAGCTGATCGACCATTGCGGCGAAGGCCTGGACCTCGGCAGCGCCGAAGGCCGCGCCCGGCTGCTGGCCCAGGCCAAGCCCCTGTGGCAGCAACTGCCGCAGGGCCTGCTCAAGCGCCAGCTACTGGGCGAGCTGGCCCGCATTGCGCAGCTGCCGGACCAGGAGCTGATGAGCCTCTGGCAGGCCGGTGAAGGCCGCCGCCCGCAGACACGCCCGGAGCGGCAGGAACGCCACGCATCGGCGCCGGGTCCGGACGACGCGCCCTGGGACGGCCCACCGCCCGATCTGGACGAGCTGGCCTACGTCCAGTCCGCGCAGGGCGAGGCGCCCGACGGGGGTTCAGCGCCCACCGGCAGCACGCCCAGCCGCAAACCAGGCGGTGAAAAAAAGCCCTGGCGCAACGACCGCAAGGACTGGAAGGAATGGAAGAAGCGCGAGCAGGACGAGACCTACGGCCTGCCCCGCCACCAGCCGGCCCACCCGCGCGACCACGCGCTGCGCATGCTGCTGCTGCACTGCGCCTGGTGGGAGCTGCTGAGTGACGAAGATCACCAGCTGCTGCATGAGCTGCCGGGCGAGCATGGCCAGGTGGTGGCATGGCTGGAGCGATACCTGGTCAACCATGGCCCTGGGCCATGGTCGGTGCTGCAGGCCGCGCTGGAGGAGGAAGGCCTGCTGGAGCTGGCACAGCGCGCCGCCGGCGGGCGCCTGTACGCCAGCGACGACGAACTGCAGCTGGAGGACTTCCAGCGCCTGTTGCGCAAGCTCTGGATCAGCCGCCTGGAGGAGGAATCCCGCCAGCTGAGCGAGGGGCCGGTCACGCCAGCCGTGCTGGAGCAGTTGCGCGGGCTGCGATTGCGCATCCAGGAGTTGAAGGCGGGCTGAATGTGCCCAGGAACGCACAGGACGCTTGCCAGCCCAAGCCATTGCTCACCCTGGAAGTGACACGTGATTGGGCCGAATTCAGCTCAAGCGTTGCTCAAATGTGCGAATTCTTTGAATTCCGTCCGCTCCTGGTGGATAATTAAGGGTTTTCGCGCGTCAAGAGTGACGGCAGCGCCTCCCGGACCCGGCCACCCACTGACCCTGGGCACCAAGATAAGGTATCAAGGCCACCTTTATCCGCTTGAGGGCTGCACTCTTCAACGTACACGCTAGCCTTGTACGCGCAAAGCCTTGGCGCTCGCCTTGAAGGGCCGGTGCATGACGTCATATCGTTGGGTATGGCGGGCATGGACCGCCATCCAGGTAGAACCAAGGCCCTTGTTTGTGCCGCCTGGGCGGCGCCTGAAACCGGGCGCGCGCAGGTGGCCGCTTGCATTGCGCACCCACTCCACTCGAGGAACTGCATGACCGCCAAGAAGACCGCGTCCAAGGCAACCGCCCCCAAGGCTGAGGAATTGGCTGAAGACACCAAGAAGCCTGCACGCAAGAGCAGCAAGGCCGCCACGGCGACCGCTGCCAGCGCAGGCGACGAGGCCAAGCCCAAGCGGGGTCGCAAGCCCAAGGCAGCCACCGAGTCCAAGAAGAGCGCCAAGGCCAAGCCTGAGGCGGAGGAAGAGGACTTCTCCGACATCGAGGCCGAGCTGGAAGGCGATGCCGAGGTCGAGGCGGGTGCCGAGGTCGAGGTGGAGGACAGCGGCGAAGACAAGCCCAAGGCCAAGCCGCTGCGCATGAAGGTCAGCCGCGCCAAGGAGCGCGCGCTGATGCGCGAATTCGGTCTGGACGAGACCGCGCTGACCGAAGAGGAAGTCGCCAAGCGCCGCCAGGAGCTCAAGACCCTGATCAAGATGGGCAAGACGCGTGGTTTCCTGACCCATCAGGAAATCAACGACCACCTGCCCGAGAAGCTGATCAACGAGGAAATCCTCGAGGCCATCGTGTCCATGTTGAACGACATGGGCATCGCGGTCTACGAGCAGGCGCCCGACGCCGCCACCCTGCTGATCCAGGGCAGCACCTCGCCGACGGCCACCGAGGAAGAGGCCGAGGAAGCGGCCGAAGCCGCGCTGTCCACGGTGGACTCCGAGTTCGGCCGCACGACCGACCCCGTGCGCATGTACATGCGCGAGATGGGCACGGTCGAACTGCTGACCCGTGAAGGCGAAATCGAGATCGCCAAGCGCATCGAAGGCGGCCTGCAGGCCATGATGCTGGCGATCTCCGCCTCGCCGACGACCATCGCCGAGATCCTCTCGATGGCCGCCAAGATCCGCGCCGGAGAGCAGCAGATCTCCGAGGTGGTCGACGGCTTCGTGGCCGAGGACGAAGCCGACGACTATGTGGCCGAGGAAGACTTCGACGAATTCGACGAAGACGACGACGACGACGGCAACGGCGGCTCCAAGGCGCTGACCAAGAAGCTGGAAGAGCTGAAGAACGCCGCGCTGGTCAAGTTCGATGCGCTGGAGAGCAACTTCGAGAAGATGCGCAAGGCCTTCGAGAAGGACGGCTACCGCTCCGCCGCCTACGACAAGGCCCAGCACGCCATCAGCGCCGAGCTGATGACCATCCGCTTCACCGTCAAGACCATCGAGCGCCTGTGCGACATCCTGCGCTCGCAGGTGGACGACGTGCGCCGCTACGAGCGCGAGCTGCGCAAGATCGTGGTGGACAAGTGCGGCATGTCGCAGGAGCACTTCATCAAGACCTTCCCGCCCAATGCGCTGAACCTGGAGTGGGCCGAGAAGGAAGTCGCCGCCGGCAAGCCCTATTCCGCCGTGCTGGGCCGCAACCTGCCTGCCGTGCAGGAGCTGCAGCAGAAGCTCATCGACATCCAAGCCAAGGCCGTGGTGCCGCTGGACGATCTCAAGGAGATCAACAAGCGCATGAACGAGGGCGAGAAGGCCTCGCGCGACGCCAAGAAGGAGATGATCGAGGCCAACCTGCGCCTGGTGATCTCGATTGCCAAGAAGTACACCAACCGCGGCCTGCAGTTCCTGGACCTGATCCAGGAAGGCAACATCGGCCTGATGAAGGCGGTGGACAAGTTCGAGTACCGCCGCGGCTACAAGTTCTCGACCTACGCCACCTGGTGGATCCGCCAGGCCATCACGCGCTCGATCGCCGACCAGGCCCGCACCATCCGCATCCCGGTTCACATGATCGAGACGATCAACAAGATGAACCGCATCTCGCGCCAGCACCTGCAGGAATTCGGCTATGAGCCGGACGCCCCGACCCTGGCCGAGAAGATGGAGATCCCCGAGGACAAGATCCGCAAGATCATGAAGATCGCCAAGGAGCCGATCTCCATGGAAACGCCGATCGGGGACGACGACGACAGCCACCTGGGCGACTTCATCGAGGACACCAACAACACCGCGCCCATCGAGGCGGCCATGCAGGCCGGCCTGCGCGACGTGGTGAAGGACATCCTCGACAGCCTGACCCCGCGCGAAGCCAAGGTGCTGCGCATGCGCTTCGGCATCGAGATGAGCACGGACCACACGCTGGAGGAAGTCGGCAAGCAGTTCGACGTCACGCGCGAGCGCATCCGCCAGATCGAAGCCAAAGCCATCCGCAAGCTCAAGCACCCGAGCCGCAGTGACAAACTGCGCACGTACTTGGACAACCTGTAAAGGTTGGCCAAGCACGTGTCCTGAGGCGCTTCAGCGCCTCAGGATGCCGCCCCCAAGAAGCCGATGCCTCACCCGCATCGGCTTTCCTTTTTGCAACAAGCCGTCACCATTCGCGCAAAAAAACGCAGGAGACATGGCGAATGGGCGGTCAAATCTGGCGTTATCGCCAACTGATCGTCGAAGCGAGCCCGCTACACTGCGACTTCTGTCACGCTGTACCGACAAGCCCTACATGACCCAGATCAGCGAACGCATCGTCCTGTTTGCCGACTTGCGCGGCAGCACGGGCTTGTTCGAGACCCTGGGCAACGCGGAAGCCACCTCGGTCGTCACCCATGCCGTCAATCTGGTCGGTCGGGCGGTAGGGGACTGCAATGGCAAGCTGATCAAGACCCTGGGCGACGGCCTGATGGCCGTATTCAGCGACGCTGGAGACGGCATCAAGGCCGCCATGCAGATGCACGAAGCCCTGCAGCGCATCGTCTCCCGCGGGCAGCAGCACGGCGCGTCGCCCGGCCTGCGGGGCCTGAAGCTGCAGGTGGCCCTGGCCCGCGGCGAAGTGGTGGAGATGAACGGCGACTGCTTCGGCGACGCCGTCAACGTGGCCGCCCGGCTCCTGGACCATGCCGGTGACGACGAAACCCTGATCACCAAGGAGGTGCTGCAGGGCCTGATCGTCACCCAGCGCCTGCGCTTTCGCAGCCTGGATCTGATCGCGGTACGCGGCCGGGCCGAGCCGGTCCATGTCTATGTGCTGGACAACTACGCCCAAAGCAGCGAACCGGCCGCAGCCACCCAGTTCGGCGACCCCATGCCCACGGTGGACCCCGACGGCATCCGCCTGGTCTGGCTGGACCTGGACCGCATCTTCGACATCAGCAGCATGCCGGTGATCCTGGGGCGCAGCACGCAGGCCACCTACTGCATCACCGATGTCCGGGTCTCGCGCTCTCACGCCCGCATCGACTGGCACGGCGGCAGCTTTTCGCTGACTGACCTCAGCTACAACGGCACCTTCGTCCGCTTCGGCCGCGACAGCGAGATCGTCTCCCTGCGCCGCGGCTCCTGCACCCTGCACGGCAGCGGCGTGATCGGCCTGGGCGGCCCACCGTCCGACCTTTCGGCACCAACGGTGCGCTTCGAGGTGCTGCACTTTGCCGACACCGAGCCCCGCGCCTTCGGGCATCCCCAGCGACGCAATTGAATCCGGCCTGCGGGACAATCGGCCGCCATGAGCTTCAAGACTGAACCGGGCTTCCGGCACGGCAGCCCCATCCGCACCGGCCTGCTGCTGTGCAATCTGGGAACCCCCGACGCCCCCACTCCCCCTGCCCTGCGGCGCTACCTGGCGGAGTTCCTCAGCGACCCGCGGGTGGTCGAGATCCCCCGCCTGCTCTGGTGGGTGATCCTGCACGGCATCATCCTGCGCGTGCGCCCGGCCAAGTCCGCGGCCAAGTACGCCACCGTCTGGATGAAGCAAGGCTCGCCGCTGAAGGTCTGGACCGAGCGCCAGGCCAAGCTGCTGCAGGGCCTGCTGGGCGAGCGCGGCCACCTGCTGCAGGTGCGCCATGCCATGCGCTACGGCCAACCCTCCATCGCCAGCCAGCTGGACGCGCTGAAGGCTGAAGGCGTGCAACGCATCCTGGTCCTGCCGGCCTACCCGCAGTATTCGGGCGCCACCACGGGCAGCGTCATTGACGCCGTGGCCCGCTGGGCCCTGCAGACCCGCCATGTCCCGGAGCTGCGCTTCATCAACCGCTACCACGACGACCCGGGCCACATCCGCGCCCTGGCCGACAGCGTGCGCCGCCACTGGGCCACCCATGGCCAGGCCGAGAAGCTGGTGATGAGCTTTCACGGCATGCCCGAGCGCACCCTGCAGCTGGGCGACCCCTACCACTGCGAATGCCACAAGACCGGCCGCCTGCTCGCCGAGGCCCTGGGCCTGCGCCCGGACCAGTACCTGGTCAGCTTCCAGAGCCGTTTCGGCAAGGCGAAGTGGCTGGAGCCCTACACCGAGCCCACGCTGCGCCAGCTGGCGGCCGGCGGGCTGAAGTCGGTCGATCTGATCTGCCCGGGCTTCAGCGCCGACTGCCTCGAAACGCTCGAGGAAATCGCCCAGGAGGCCAAGGCGGCCTTCGAGGCCTCCGGCGGCCAGCGCTTCAGCTACATCCCCTGTCTCAACGACGACCCGCAGGGCCTGCGGGCTCTGGCCGACCTGGCCGAGCGACATCTGCAGGGCTGGCCCACGCGTGAAGCCGCCGATCCGGCCGCCCTGCAGGCCCAGGCCCGGCGCGCCCGTGACATGGGAGCCACCGCATGAAGGCCCTGCCGCTGGCGGAGGACGTCCGTCTGGACAAATGGCTGTGGGCCGCCCGCTTCTACAAGACACGCGCCCTGGCCGTCGACGAGATCAGCAAGGGCCGGGTCAGCGTCAACGGCCAGCCGGCCAAACCCTCGCGCGAACTCAAGCCGGGCGACGTGCTGCGCCTGCGCCAGGGCGTGGTCGAGCGCGAGGTGGTCGTGCGGGCCCTGTCGCATGTGCGCGGCCCGGCTCCCCAGGCCCAGACCTTGTACGAGGAAACCGCCGAAAGCCTGCTCAAGCGCGAGCAGGCCGCCGAAAGCCGCCGCCTGGCGCCGGAACCCGCCGCCAGCATCAGCCAAGGGCGGCCCACCAAGCAGGACCGCCGCCGCCTGGCGGACTGGAACCGCTGGAGCGCTGAGGCCGGGCCCGAGCCCGACTGAGCCCTGCCAGACTCGGGTTTCCCCGGGGCAACATGGCAGAATTCGCCCTCTTGAAGCCTGGGGCATCGCCCCCAGTTAGCACGCGTCGCCCCGTTTCATGGCTGGCCCGTGAAACGCCGGGGCCCATCTACGCCCACTATCCATGAGCACCGAGAACCCAACCCCCGAAGCCGCCGCTGAAGCCGCAACGCCCGCCACCGAGCCGAGCCCCGAGCAGAAGCTGGCCGATCTGGAGGCCCGCCTGGCCGAGATGTCCGATGCCTATCTGCGCGCCAAGGCCGAGGTCGAGAACGTCCGCCGCCGCTCGGAAGAAGAGATGTCCAAGGCACGCAAGTTCGCGGTGGAGGGCTTTGCCGAAGCCATGCTGCCGGTGATGGACAGCATGGAAGCCGCCATCGCCCGCCCGGACGCCAGCGTCGAGCAGGTGCTGGAAGGCGTGCATGCCACCCGCCGCCAACTTGCCGCCGCGCTGGAGCGCAACAAGGTGCTGGAGATCAATCCGGCCACTGGCGCCAAGTTCGACCCGCATCAGCACCAGGCCATCTCCATGGTGCCGGCAGACCAGGAAGCCAACACCGTGGTCGCCGTCCTCCAGAAGGGCTATTCCATCGCCGAACGCGTGCTGCGTCCGGCCCTGGTGACGGTCGCCGCCCCCAAGTAATTCATGGGACGCGCCTCTTGAAAGGCCGTCACCCAACCACATTTCGTCCTTAACGAAACCAGATTCAGGAGCAGAACATCATGGGAAAGATCATCGGTATTGACCTGGGCACCACGAACTCGTGCGTGGCGGTCATGGAAGGCAACACGACCCGCGTGATCGAGAACGCCGAAGGCGCGCGCACCACGCCGTCCATCATTGCCTACCAGGAAGACGGCGAGATCCTGGTCGGCGCCTCGGCCAAGCGCCAGGCCGTGACCAATCCCAAGAACACGCTGTACGCGGTGAAGCGCCTGATCGGCCGCAAGTTCACCGAGAAGGAAGTGCAGAAGGACATCGACCTGATGCCCTACACCATCGCCGCCGCCGACAACGGCGACGCCTGGGTGGAAGTGCGCGGCAAGAAGCTGGCCCCGCCGCAGGTCAGCGCCGAAGTGCTGCGCAAGATGAAGAAGACCGCCGAGGACTACCTGGGCGAGGAAGTGACCGAGGCCGTGATCACGGTGCCGGCCTACTTCAACGACGCCCAGCGCCAGGCCACCAAGGACGCCGGCCGCATCGCCGGCCTGGACGTCAAGCGCATCATCAACGAGCCCACCGCCGCGGCCCTGGCCTTCGGCCTGGACAAGCACGGCAAGGGCGACCGCAAGATCGCCGTCTATGACCTGGGTGGCGGCACCTTCGACATCTCCATCATCGAGATCGCCGACGTCGACGGCGAGATGCAGTTCGAAGTGCTGTCGACCAACGGCGACACCTTCCTGGGCGGCGAAGACTTCGACCAGCGCATCATCGACTACATCATTGCCGAGTTCAAGAAAGAGCAAGGCGTCGACCTGACCAAGGACGTGCTGGCCCTGCAGCGCCTGAAGGAAGCCGCCGAGAAGGCCAAGATCGAGCTGTCGAACTCCTCGCAGACCGACATCAACCTGCCCTACATCACGGCCGACGCCACGGGCCCCAAGCACCTGAACATCAAGCTGACCCGCGCCAAGCTGGAGTCGCTGGTGGAAGAGCTGATCGAGCGCACCATCGCCCCCTGCCGCACCGCCATCAAGGATGCCGGCGTATCGGTGGGCGAGATCGACGACGTGATCCTGGTCGGCGGCATGACCCGCATGCCCAAGGTGCAGGACAAGGTCAAGGAGTTCTTCGGCAAGGAGCCGCGCAAGGACGTGAACCCAGATGAGGCCGTGGCCGTCGGTGCTGCGATCCAGGGCCAGGTTCTGGGCGGCGAGCGCAAGGACGTGCTGCTGCTGGACGTCACCCCGCTGTCCCTGGGCATCGAGACCCTGGGCGGCGTGATGACCAAGATGATCAAGAAGAACACGACCATCCCGACCAAGTTCAGCCAGACCTTCTCGACCGCTGAAGACAACCAGCCGGCCGTGACCATCAAGGTCTACCAGGGCGAACGCGAGATGGCGCAGGCCAACAAGAGCCTGGGCGAGTTCAACCTCGAGGGCATCCCGCCCGCCATGCGCGGCACGCCGCAGATCGAGGTGACCTTCGACATCGACGCCAACGGCATCCTGCACGTCAGCGCCAAGGACAAGGGCACGGGCAAGGAAAACAAGATCACCATCAAGGCGAACTCGGGCCTGTCCGAGGCCGAGATCGAGAAGATGGTGAAAGATGCCGAGGCCAATGCCGCCGAGGACAAGAAGAAGGTCGAGCTGGTCCAGGCCAAGAACCAGGGCGACAGCCTGGTGCACTCGGTGCGCAAGTCCCTGGGCGAGCACGGCGACAAGCTGGAAGCCGGCGAGAAGGACAAGATCGAAGCCGCCATCAAGGAGCTGGAAGAAGCCATGAAGGGCGACGACAAGGCCACCATCGACGCCAAGTCCGAAGCCCTGATGACCGCCAGCCAGAAGCTGGGCGAGAAGATGTACGCCGATGCCCAGGCCCAGCAGGCGGCCGGTGCCGCAGCCGCGGCCGACGCCGGCGCCCAGGCCCAGCAGCAGGCTTCCGCCAAGCCGGCCGACGACAACGTCGTGGACGCCGAGTTCAAGGAAGTCAAGGACAGCAAGTAATCGACGGCCCGGCCCCGCAAGCGTGACTGCCTGCGGGGTGTGCTGACCCGCCGCGCCCCAGCCTGGGATCACCCCTCGGCCCCCGGCGCGGCGCAATTGTTTGAGAAGCCAGGATCCGCCCATGGCAAAGCGTGACTATTACGAAGTCCTCGGCGTCGCCAAGAACGCCAGCGAAGAGGACATCAAGAAGGCCTACCGCAAGCTGGCCATGAAGTACCACCCGGACCGCAACCAGGGGGACGGCGCGGCTGCGGCCGAAGAGAAGTTCAAGGAGGCCAAGGAAGCCTACGAGATGCTGACCGACGCCCAGAAGCGCGCGGCCTACGACCAGTACGGCCATGCGGGCGTGGACCCCAATGCCGGCGGCTTCCGCGGCGGCCCGGGTGCGGAAGGCTTTGGCGGCTTTGCCGAAGCCTTCGGCGACATCTTCGGCGACATCTTCGGCGGTGGTGGCGGTCGTCGCGGCGGCGGCCAGCAGGTCTACCGCGGCAGCGACCTGTCCTATGCGATGGAGATCACGCTGGAAGAGGCGGCCCGCGGCAAGGAAACGCAGATCCGCATCCCGTCCTGGGAATCCTGCGAGACCTGCCATGGCAGCGGCGCCAAGCCCGGCACCTCGGCCAAGACCTGCGGCTCCTGCGGCGGCGCCGGCACGGTGCACATGCGCCAGGGCTTCTTCAGCGTGCAGCAGACCTGCCCGCACTGCCACGGCAGCGGCAAGATCATTCCCGACCCCTGCACCACCTGCAGCGGCCAGGGCAGGATCAAGAAGACCAAGACGCTGGAGGTGAAGATCCCGGCCGGCATCAACGAAGGCATGCGCATCCGCTCGGCCGGCAATGGCGAGCCCGGCATCAACGGCGGCCCCAGTGGCGACCTCTACATCGAGATCCGCATCAAGCAGCACGAGATCTTCGAGCGCGACGGCGACGACCTGCACTGCACCATGCCCGTGGGCATGACCACGGCAGCGCTGGGCGGCACCATCGAAGTCCCGACGCTCGGCGGCAAGGCCGAGATCGAACTGCCCGAGGGCACCCAGCACGGCAAGACCTTCCGCCTGCGCGGCAAGGGCATCAAGGGCGTGCGCTCCAGCTATCCCGGCGATCTTTATTGCCACATCAGCGTGGAGACGCCGGTCAAGCTCACCGAGTACCAGCGCAAGCTGCTCAAGGATCTGGACAAGAGCTTCCGTGAAGGCGGCGAGCGCCACTCGCCCAATGCCAAGAGCTGGACGGACCGGGTCAAGGATCTGTTCAAGTAAGGCCGCCCGGCCTCGTGCATGAGCTCGCCCCGGCGAAGTGATGAGCCCCGTGCGGGCTCATTTCTTTTTGCAGACCGGTAATTTGGCCGCTGTGCTGTGGGATATTGGGCATCAAGCCTCTTCCAAATTGGCCGAAGATCGCCATGAGAGTTCAGGATTGAATCGCCTCATGGCGGGACGCCGCCACTGACCCATGCAGATGCTCGACAAGGACATCCAGGACGCCTGCGCCCTGGTCATCGACAGCAACGCCACGGCGCGCAGCCTGATGGCGGCGCAGCTGCGTGAGCTGGGCGTGGGCACGGTCCGCCAGGCGACGCGCGTCAAGGACGCCCGCATCATCCTGGAGCACAAGGCTTATGACATCGTCCTGTGCGACTACCACTTCGATGGCTCCGACATGTCTGGCCAGGATCTGCTGGACGAGCTGCGCCGCGAAAACCTGCTGCCCTACTCCACCGTCTTCGTGATGGTGACGGGCGAAGCCACCTACGCCAAGGTGGCCGAGGCCGCCGAAGCCGCCCTCGACGCCTACCTGATCAAGCCCTACACCAGCGCCTCGCTGGCCGACCGGCTGAGCAATGCGCGCTACCGCAAGCGCATCCTCAAGGATATTTTCGAGGCCATCGAACAGCAGAATTTCGAGCTGGCCGCCCAGCTCTGCCTGAAGCGCTTCGAGGAACGCGCCCAGTTCTGGCTCTATGCAGCGCGCATCGGCGCCGAGCTGCTGTTGCGCCTCAACCGGCTGGAAGACGCCCGCAAGCTCTACGACGCCATCATCGAGGCCAAGACCGTTCCTTGGGCACGCCTGGGGGTGGCCCGCACCGAGCTGGCCTCGGGCAACCTCGTGGCGGCCAAGCGCACGCTGGAAGCGCTGATCGGTGACATGCCCGATCACGCCGATTCCTACGACGTGATGGGCCGCGTGCAGATGGAGCAAGGCGAGATCTCCGACGCCCTGCGTACCTACCGCACCGCATCA
Organism: Burkholderiaceae bacterium; assembly: GCA_041913905.1. Classification (GTDB taxonomy): domain Bacteria; phylum Pseudomonadota; class Gammaproteobacteria; order Burkholderiales; family Burkholderiaceae_C; genus Roseateles_B. Next base: position 48,182 of record JAYSEK010000011.1, read on the forward strand.
AACCTGACCCCGGGCTGCCTGCTGCGCCAGCAGCGCGCCGGCACCCTGGCCTTCTACGCCGGCGAGCGGGACGAAGCACTGAAGCTGCTGGAGCGCGCCATGATCAACGGCCTGCGCTCCAAGCTCTTCGACATGTTCACCCTGGTGCTGATCGCGCTGATGCGATTCGACCAGCGCGATGGCAAGAACCTCAAGCTGGTGCACGAGGCCATGCTGCGCGAGATCGAGCGCGCGCCGCAGGCCAAGCGCCTGCAGCGTTTCGGCACCCTGATCCAAGGCCTGCGCCTGCTGCAGGAGCGCCGCGTGGCCGACGCCCTGCAGCTGGCTCGCGGCATGAGCCAGGAGCTGGAGTCGGAGGCCTTCGACCTGGAGGCTGCGACCCTGCTGCTGGCCCTGTGGATCCGCTTCTCCGGGCAGGAAATCCAGCTGGAGGAGATCAAGGAGCTGATCACGCGCATCGGCCTGCGCTACTGCACCTCCAAGGCCAGTACCGAGGTGCTGATCTCCATGTGCGAGAAGAACGAGATGGCCATGACCGAGTTGCGCGACTGCCATGCCCGCATCTTCGGCATCGCCGAGACCGCCATGCGCCACACCATGCGAGGCAGCGCACGCACGGGCGTCGAGCTGCTGATCCAGCAAGGCGAGGAAACGCGCAATGCGAAGCTGATCGACATGGCGCAGGCCGTGCTCAAGCGGCATGAAGAGAAGATTGAAGATGCCGAGGCGCTCAATGCGCAGATCGAAGCGCTGCAAAAGCGCTTCGTCCTGCCGCTGGGCGTGACGATCTCGCGGCGCAATGTGCGCCAGGCCGGTGGTCTGGCCCTGCGCACCTGAGGCCAGGGCCCGGGGCTGCGCGTCCCGTCTGAGCACGCTCCGAACGCGTCACGGGTCTGCGCCACAATGCCGGGCGTCCCTCGCCCGCATACCGTCTGCATGAAGTCCACTGATTTCCAAGCCCCGACCCAGCACTGGTCCCCGCTCGCCTTGAGCTGGCTCGCCGCCTTGTGGATGGGCGCGCTGGCCAACTGGCCCTTGTGGCAGCGCATGCTGGCCCTGCCCGAGCTGCAGGGCGCCAAGGGTTGGGGCTTTGTGCTCGTGTTCGCGGGCATCGTCATCAGCCTGCACGGAGCGCTGCTCAGCGCCCTGGCCTGGCCGCGCCTCTTCAAGCCCGTGCTGGCGCTGTGCCTGCTCAGCGCTGCCGCCGCGGCGCACTTCATGGGCGCCTATGGCACGGTGATGGACCCGACCATGATGGTCAACGTGCTGCAGACGGACGCCAAGGAAACGCGCGACCTGCTCAGCTGGCGTCTGCTGGGCAGCCTGCTGCTGCTGGGCGTGCTGCCCACGGTCTGGATCTGGCGGCGGGCCATCGCGCCGCAGTCCTGGCCCAAGCGCACGGGCCTCAACCTCGCGGGCCTGGTCGGCGGCCTGGCCTTGATGGTCGGGCTGGCCATGAGCAGCTTTGCCGATCTGGCTTCGACCATGCGCAACCACCCTTCGCTGCGCTACATGATCAATCCGCTGGCCTCGTTCTGGTCGCTGGGCGTGGTGGCCGTCGAGTCGAACCGGGCGCCATCGGGGCCGCCAGCCGTGGTGGCGGCCGACGCACACTGGCAGCCCCGCGACCCGCAGGCCAAGCCGCGCTTGCTGCTGCTGATGGTCGGGGAGACGGCCAGGGCGGCCAACTTCTCCCTGAACGGCTATGCGCGCCCCACCAATCCCCGTCTGGCCGCGCTGGACGTGCTGAGCTTTCGCCAGGTCAGCGCCTGCGGCACCAGCACCGCGGCGTCACTGCCCTGCATGTTCTCCCACCTGGGACGCAGCGCCTTCCTGGATCAAGGGGGCGAACAGGAAAACCTGCTGGACGCCCTTCAGCGCGCCGGCCTGGCCGTGCTGTGGCTGGACAACCAGAGCGGCTGCAAGGGCCTGTGCGAGCGCGTTGCGCATGCGCATGCCACGCAGGCGGCCGGCAAGACGCCGCTGCCAGCCGGCCTTTGCGGCGACGGCGAATGCCTGGACATGGCCCTGCTGCATGAGCTCGACGCCCGCCTGCAAGGCCTGGATGCCCAGCGGCGCCAGCGCGGCGTCGTGCTGGTCATGCATCCCATGGGCAGCCATGGGCCGGCCTACTTCAAGCGCTCGCCGCCCGAACTCAAGCCCTTCATGCCGGAATGCCGCAGCAATGCCCTGCAGCAGTGCCCGCGCGAGCAGGTGCTCAACGCCTACGACAACAGCATCGTCTATGCCGACACCGTGTTGGCCGAGACCATCGCCTGGCTGCAGCGCCAGAAGGACTTCGACGTGAGCCTGCTGTATGTGTCGGACCACGGCGAGTCCCTGGGCGAGAACAATCTCTATCTGCACGGCGTGCCCTATGCCGTGGCCCCCAAGGAGCAGACGCAGGTGCCCTGGATCGTCTGGCTGCCCGAGGCCAGCGCCCGGCAGTACGGCGTGGACAAGCGCTGCCTGCAGGCCCGGCTGGACCAGCCCCTCTCGCACGACTGGCTCAGCCACACCGTGCTGGGCCTGGCCGAGGTGCGCAGCGGCATCTACAAGCCCGAGTGGGATCTGATGCGCGAATGCCGGACGGGCCCCTGAGCCCCAAGCGCCATCGCAAGCCGCAGCGCCGAGCCCACATCCAGGCTCGCATCCAGGCTCGCATCCAGGCTCGCATCCAGGCCCTCTTCCTGGCCCCGCCCCCTCAAGCCAGCAAGCCCTGGATGGCAGCCCCCATCCCGTCCAGGCCGACGCTCTGGTCCACGGCACCGAGTTCCACGGCGGCCTTGGGCATGCCGTAGACCACGGAGCTGGCCTCGTCCTGCGCCAGCGTGCGGGCGCCGGCCTGACGCATGCTGAGCAGGCCCCGGGCCCCGTCGTCGCCCATGCCGGTCAGGATGACGCCAATCGCGTTGCGCCCGGCCGCCTGGGCCACGGACCGGAACAGCACGTCCACCGAAGGCTTGTGATGGTTGACAACCGGACCGTCCCGCACCTCGACCACGTACTGCGCGCCGCTGCGCCGCAGCTGCATGTGGCTGCCGCCCGGCGCGATGAGCACGCGGCCATCGATCACGCGCTCGCCGTCACGGGCCTCCAGCACTTCGAACTCAAGCAGGTCGTTGAGCCGCTTGGCCAGGGCCTGGGTGAAGCTTGGCGGCATGTGCTGCACCAGCACGATGCCCGGGCTGCGCCGGGGCAGCTGGCGCAACAAGGCCTCGACGGTCTGCACGCCCCCCGTGGAACTGCCGATGGCGATCACCCGGTCGGTGGTGAGGCGCATGGCCGCCGCAGGAACGACCGCTGGCAAGGGGGTGTCCGCCGCACGAGGCTGGACCGCCGGGGCGCCCTGGCTTCGCAGCGCGGGCTGCGCCGGCCTCGGCATGGCACGCAGATTCGCCCGCGCGGCGGCGCGCACGGCGGCCACCAGGCCGTTGGAATCGTCCTCCAGGAAGTCCCGCAGGCCCAGCCGGGGCTTGGTCACGAAGCCCACGGCACCGGCGGCCAGCGCCTGCAGGGTCGTCTCGCAGCCGGCCTCGGTCAGCGTGGAGCACATCACCACCGGCGTGGGCCGGCGCTGCATGAGATCCCCCAGGAAGGACAGGCCGTCCTGGCGGGGCATCTCCACGTCCAGCACGATGACGTCGGGCCAGTTGGCCTCCAGCTTGGGCCAGGCAAACAGCGGGTCGGCCGCGGTGAACAGCACCTCGATGCCGGCACGTTCCAGCAGGCTGCCCAGGTGCTTGCGCACGACGGCCGAGTCATCGATCAGGGCCACGCGGATGGGCATCTCATCGCCTCCCGGAGTTGGTGGGAGCGCCCCGGTTCATCGTGACGACACCGGTCTGCAGATCCAGCGTGACTGAGCGCGGCACGTTGTCGCCCACGTCCACCCCCTCGAGTTGAAACCCGTGCTGCTCCACCAGCGACCAGGCGGTTTCGATATTGCGCTCACCCACGTTGGTCTTGAGCCGGCTGGCATCCGGCAGCGTGTCGGCGCCGCCATAGAGGTGCGCCACGTAGTCCTGCGTCCGGGTGCCGGACTCGATGATGCGGTCGACCAGGGCCGCGATGGCTTCGTCGCCATAGCGGCCATCCAGCGGCGCATCCGGCCTGCGCAGGCGTCCAGGCAGCATGAAGTGGCACATGCCGCCCAGCCGGCTGCGCGGATGCCAGAGTGTGAGACCGATGCAGGAGCCCAGCAGGGTCTTGAGCTTCACGCCGCGGCCGAAGTACAGCTGCCCCGGCAGTACCGTGATCACGGTGTCGCTTTCAGCGCCGGCGGCGTCCGGCATGGGGCGGTCAGGCGTGCGCATAGATGGCCGTTCCCAAAGCGCGCAAGGGAAGATCCAGGCCGTTCAGCGACTCGGCATGGCCCACGTACAGCACACCGTCCGGCTTCAGCCGCTGCAGCACGCGCCGCACGATGTCCGCCTTCTGCTCCGGTTCGAAGTAGATCAGCACATTGCGCAGAAAGATCACATCGAAGCTGGGCAGTGCCGGCAGCTCACGCGTCAGATTGGCGACCTGGAACTCGACATGGCTGCGGATGGACTTGTCGATCAGCAGATAGCCGTCATAGGGCCCGCTGCCCTTCAAGCAGAAGCGCCGCAGGTAGTCTTCCGGGATGTTGGTGGCGCGCTCCATCGCATACAGGCCCCGGCGGGCGGCCTGCACCACCGAGGTCGACAAGTCCGTGCCCAGCACACGCCAGGGCCTTGCGCGCAGCAGGTCGGCCAGCAGCATGGCGATGCTGTAGGCCTCTTCGCCCGTGGAGCTGGCGGCGCTCCAGATGCGCAGATCCTGACCCGCTGAATGCGCGTCCAGACGCTGGCGAAGATCCTCGAAATGCGCGGGCTCGCGGTAGAAGTAGGTTTCATTGGTGGTGAGCCGGTCCACCGCCGCCACCGCAATCTCCTCCGGCAGCCGCCCGCGCACCAGCTCCTGGACGAAGCTCTCCAGGTCCGCATGGCCGTTGTCCAGGGCCAGCCGGTACAGACGGCCGTGCACCAGCGCCTTCTTGCCCGTCGTCAAACGGATGCCGGAGACGCGGAAAAAGTAGTCACTGATCGCCGCATAGGCAGGCGCGGAGAGCGTGCTCATCAGTGGACTCAGAGCGGGCTTTGCGCCGCCTCGCCAATCATGCGAGCCAGCGCCTGCGGGTCCAGCACCTGGGCCAGGTTGAGCACCGCGACATAGCCGCCCCTCGCATGGATCATGCCGTGCAGGTACAGGCCAGGCATGGCAACGCCCAGCGAAGGCACCGACTCCATGCGCTGGGAATCCAGGTCCAGCACTTCATAGACCGCGTCCACCAGCAGCCCCACGACCAGTCGCTGTGCAGCGCCGGCCTGGCTCTCGACCACCACGATGGCGCTGCGTCGCTCCAGAGGGGTGACGCGCAAGCCCAGGCGAGCCGCGAGGTCGATCACCGGCACCACCGCGCCGCGCAGGTTCATGACACCACGGATGAAGTCCGGCGTGCGCGGCACGGGCGTCAGCCGGCCGACCTCCAGGATTTCGCGGACGCTGCCGATGGGCACCGCCAGACGCTCGCCACCGCTGGCCAGGCTCAAGAGCTGATCCAGCGACACATCCAGGCCCGCAGTCTCGGTCATGGCACCCATCAGAAGCGTTTGAAGTGGGATTCGTCGATCTGCCCGATCACCTTGGCGCCCCCCGTGGCATGTGCGCTCCCCGCAGAAGCCGCCAGCGTCCGGGCCGGCCTGTGCAGCCCGGACACCACCGCCGGCGCACGCGCTGCCGTGCGCGACGGCTCGTGGCCATGTCCATGGCCGGCATGCGTACCTCGCGCAGGCCCAGCGCCGCTGCCTCCGCCCTGCTGCAGCCGGAAATAGCTCATCAGCTCCTGCAACTGCGTGGCCTGCGCCGACAGCTGCTCAGCCGTGGCAGACAGCTGCTCCGAGGCCGAAGCCGTCTGCTGCGTCGCGCCCGACAGATGGTGCATCGAAGCGCTGATCTGGTTCACGCCATCGGACTGCTCCGCGCTCGCCGCCGCGATCTCCTGCACCAGCGAGCTCGTCTTCTGGATCGACGGCACCATGCTCGACAGCACGCGGCCCGCCTTCTCCGCCAGCTCGACGCTGGACCCCGCCAGGCTGCCGATCTCCTGTGCCGCCACCTGGCTGCGCTCGGCCAGCTTGCGCACCTCCGCCGCCACCACCGCGAAGCCCTTGCCGTGCTCGCCGGCCCGGGCGGCCTCGATCGCGGCATTCAGGGCCAGCAAGTTCGTCTGGTAGGCGATGTCGTCGACGATGGAGATCTTGGTCGCGATCTGCTTCATCGCCTCCACCGTCATCGACACCGCCTGGCCGCCATCCATGGCCTCGCGCGAGGCCTGGGTCGCGATGCCGTCGGTCACGTTCGCGTTCTCCGCGTTCTGCTTCACGCTCGCGGCGATCTCCTGCAGGGCCGCGGTCGTCTGCTCCACGCTCGCTGCCTGCTGCGACGCGGAGTGCGACAGCGACTGCGAGGTCTGGGATACCTGGTCCGACGCCGCCGTCAACTGCTCCGCAGAGGCGCGGACTTCCTGGATCGTCGCGCTCACCGTCTCGATCAGCGTATTGAATTTGCCGCCTAGCATCGCGAAGAACGGCTCCTTGCCCTCGACCGCGATGCGCTGCGAGAAGTCGCCCTGGGCCGCGCCATCGACCATCGAGCTGATTTCCGTTTCCGCCGCCACTTCGGCCGTGCGGTCCTTCCACTCCACCACCGTGCCCAGGCGCTGGCCCTGCTCGTCCAGGATGGGGTTGGCGCTCAGGCTGAACGTCAGCGCACCGACCTGGATCTCGGCCTTGTACTCGCCCTTGAGCGAACCCAGCAGCTGGCGCTGGTGGTTGGGATTGCGGTGGAACTGGTCAAAGCTCGACCCGAGGATGCGCCGCGCATCGAACTGCGGCAGGGACTTGCGCAGCTCGCCTTCGTTGCGCGACATCATCTGCGCCACGGACTGGTTGTTGTAGACGATCACCCCGTCGGCATCGGCGATCATGACGTTCGTCGAGCAGGTGTCCAGCGCCTGCCTTACCCGCGCGTTCTCCGCTGCCAGCTGCTGCTCGCGCTCGCGCGCTGCCAGCTCGGCCGTCATGTCCTTCCACTCCACCACCGTGCCCAGCCGCTTGCCCTCGGGCGACAGGATGGGGCTGGCCACCAGGTCGAAGCGCAGCGTCCCCAAAGGCAGCCGCGCGCGGTACTCCGATTGCAGCTGCCCGAGCTGCAGCTGGGCGCTGGTCTTCTGGAAGACCTCGAAGTTCTGCCCAACGATGCTGGCGGCGGTGAACTGGGGCAGCGCCTTGCGGAGTTCGGCCTCGTTGCCCTGCAGCATCTCCACCATGGAGCGGTTCGCATAGATGACGGTGCCGTCGGGGTCCGCCAGCATCACGTTGGTCGAACAGCCGTCCAGCGCCTGCTTGATGCGGCTGGTGTATTCCAATTGCTCACGATCGCGCAGCGTGCGCTCGCGCAGGTCCGCCTGCATCCGGCTCATGGACTTCAGCAGCTGAGCCACCTCGTCCTGGCCCTGGTCGCGGATGTCATTGTCGAGACGGCCCTCGGCGACGGCCTGCGTGATGGACATCGCGTGCACCAGCGGCCGGGACACGGAACGCATGACCAGCACGCTGAACACCCCGCAGCCCAGGCCCAGGACCAGCATGCCCACCAGCAGCGCCAAGCGCCGGCGCTCCAGCATCTGGATGCGCTCGCGCAGCACCTTGCGCAGTTCCTGCCCGACGGCGTCAAGCAGCCCGTAGGAGGCGCCGAGCGACTCCCCCGCCGCCTCGAAGAACTGCGGCCCGGTCATGCCGGACTTGCCCGCGCTGACTTCGGTCCTGACCAGCTTCTGGATCGACTGAGCGCCGGCGCCGAATCGATCCAGCAGCGGTTGAAGGGTGTTCTTGAGTGCCGGGCGCGCGGCGAAAACCTGCTCGGCCTGCTGCTGTGACTGGAACAGGCGCTCGTCCAGGTCCATCTGCAGGGCCGTCAGCACCACCTTGTCGGCATCCTTCAGGTCTCGCGTGCCGACAAGGACGGCCCCACGGCCCCGCAGCTGCGCCTGCGTCTCCGCGGCACGCGGCAGGGTCTCGACAGCCATCAGCGTCAGATAAAGGCCGTCGGCATCCGGATACAGCATCAGTCCGGACTCATCGGCCATGAGGGAAAGGCCGCGCAGCAGATTGCGAATCAGCTGCACGTGTGCCTCGAAGCTGTCCTGGGTGCTCACGGCGTGGCTGTCCACCTGCTGCGCCAGACGGGCGGTCTGACTCCCGACGTCCTTCAGCACGAGCCGCGATTTCTCGTACCCGCGCTCCGCGGCGAGCGCGGTGACTTTCTCAAGGTCCGCCAGCGTCTTGGCGAGCAGCTGCTGCCGCTCGCGCGCCGCCGACGCGTGACCGCTCAGCTCCAGACCGCTGAGCCCCCGCAAGCGCTGCATCTGCTGGGCCAGAGGGCCCGCCATCTCCAGCGTGGTCGCGCCGAGCTCCTGCTTGCGCGTTTCCTCAAGCAGCTGCGATTCGGTCTGCAGCAGCATGAAGGCGGGCAGCCCCACCAGGAAAAGGCCCAAGACGCCGAGAAGCGAGAATTTGCCCGTCAAGGACAGCTGTCGCAGCCATTTCATATCGGTCTCCCTGGGCTCAATGAGCCTGGTTGTTCGTCATGACTGATGCGGTGTCGGCACTGCCGTCGGCCACCGCGGTTCCCAGCAGGCCGGGCACATCCAGCACCAGGGCCACATCGCCCGAGCCCAGGATGGTGGACCCGGCCAGGGCGCGCAGATGCTGGAAGATGCCCGACAGCGGCTTGATCACGGTCTGGTGCTCGCCCAGCAGCCGGTCCACCACCAGGCCGACGCGATGGGTGCCGTCGCGCACGACCATCACGCTGCGGCGCCGGCCTGACTCGGCCGGCACGCCGTAGAAGCGGGCGAGGTCCAGCCAGGGCAGGATCTCGCCGCGCAGGTCGAAGGTGCCGCTGATGCGCTCCCCTTGCCGCGCGAACTCCGGCGGCATGTCGATGCATTCGGCCACCGCAGACATCGGCACCACGTAGTGCACGCCGCCGACGAGGGTCAGGAAGCCATCGATCATGGCCAGCGTCAGCGGCAGGCGGATCTGCGTGAGCGTGCCCTGCCCCGGCTCGCTGTGCAGGGCGATGCTGCCGCGCAGCGCTTCGATATTGCGCTTGACCACGTCCATGCCGACGCCGCGGCCGGAGAGGTCCGTCACCTGCTCGGCCGTCGAGAAGCCCGGCAGGAAGATCAGCTGCCACACCTCGTGGTCGGGCAGCACCTGCCCGGGATCGACCAGCCCGCGCTCATGGGCCTTGTTGAGGATTCGCTCGCGCGACAGGCCTCGCCCGTCATCGCGGACCTCGATCACCACGGCACCGGTCTCGTGGAACGCATTGAGCGCGAGCCGCCCCAGCGCCGGCTTGCCGGCGGCCAGGCGTTCCTCGGGCGTTTCCAGGCCGTGGTCCATGCTGTTGCGGATCAGGTGCATCAGCGGGTCGGCCACCTGGTCCACCATGGCCTTGTCGAGCTCGGTGTCACCGCCGGTGACCACCAGCTCGATGTCCTTGCCCAGCTGCTTGGCGGTGTCGCGCACGACACGGTGGAAGCGGCCGAAGGTCTCGCCGATGGGCACCATGCGCAGCGACAGCGCCCCGTCGCGCGTCTCCTGCACCAGATCCATCACGCGCTGGGTCGCCTCCAGCAGCGCGGGATTGCTCTCCAGATGCGCGACCATCTGCGCGCCCGAGCCCGCGATCAGCAGCTCGCCGATCAGATCGATCAGGCGGTCCAGCTTGTCGGCCCGCACCCGCACGAAGCGCGTCTCGTCCCCGTTGCGGCGGTCCCGTCCGCCCTGGCGCCGGTCGCCTTCGCCACTGCGGCGATCGCGGCTTGATGCCGGCCCTTCCTGGCGCCGCTCGATGGCCGGCAGCGGCACGGCTTCGTCGCTGAACGGGTCGTGCGCCATGCGCTGCTCGAACTGCAGACCGAGGCCGCGAAAGCGCGCCAGCAGGCGGCCCCGCGCCGCCTCGTCGTCGCCGCAGCGGCGCTCCAGCACGCCCTCGTAGTCACGGGCCGGGGCGCCGGGGGGCAGCAGGATCAGGTCGCTGTCTTCCGCAGCGAACTCGAAGACGCCGCGCAGCACGTCGGCGCTGCAGTCGCTCAGCAGCTGGATCTCGAAGCCCAGATAGCAGCCCTCGGGGTCCAGCGCCTCCATGCCCGGCACCGCTTCCTCCAGCGTGCACATGCCCAGCACCTGCCCCTTGCTTGCGAGGTAGCGGAGAAAGGACAGCGGATCCAGGCCATTGCGCAGCGCATCGGGGCCGAAGCGCAGCGAGAGGTGCCAGGCATCGGAGATGTGCGCGGGCAGCGCGGACGGCCCGTCGGCGGGCGCCGGCCCGGTGGGCTCGACGGCCTCGGCAGACGGCATGACCGCAGCGTCCGTGCCCATGTCTGCGGCACCGCGCTGCAACAAGGCGCGGAGCCGTGCCGCCAGCGCCTCGCTGCTGGCCGTCACGGCTTCGTCGACCTGGCCGTCCCGCAGCTCCTGCAGGAGACGACCGATCTGGTCCTTGGACTGCAGCAGCGCGGCCATGACCTCGTCGTCCAGCGCCCGTCGCCCGGCGCGCAAGGCCTCCAGCAGCGTTTCGGCCTCATGGGTGAAGGCCACCACGCGGTCGAAGCCGAACAGCCCTGCGGTGCCCTTGATGGTGTGCGCGGCCCGGAAAGCAGCGTTGAGGCTTTCCGCATCGGTAGGGTCGCCCTCCAGGACCAGCAGCGCTGCTTCGCATTGCGCCAGCATCTCGTCGGCTTCCTCGATGAAGCCTGCACTGGCCGCGGCCAGGATTTCTGCATCGTCGTCACTGGCTGCCATCGCGACTCACTCCTCGCTGCTGTCCGCTGGAGACGGGAGTCCGAGCACCGCTTCGAGGCGGTAGTCGGCCAGCGCGCGGCGCACGGCCGGGCTGCAGGACTCGATGCGGCAGTCGCAATCGCGCTGGGCCGCGCTCGCCTTCAGGCTCAGCAGCAGCTGGACGCCTGCGCTGTCGAATTCCTCGACCGCATCCAGGACCACTGCCAGCTGGGCGGGTCCGGCTTCCAGCAGGTTCAACCACTCCGCATGCACCGTGCTGGCCTGCACGATGGTCAGCTCCGGGCCCGCTGTCCAGCGCAGCGATGCACGCTCGGCGACGGCGTCCGGATCAGCGGCAGGCTCGGCGGACTGGGCGGCGTCCATGCGCGGATCTCAGACGCACAGCCGGTTGACGGCGTCCACCAGCTCCGAGGGCTGGAAGGGCTTGGTGATCCAGGCCTTCGCCCCTGCCGCCCGGCCCTCGGCCTTCTTGGCTTCCTGAGACTCGGTGGTCAGCATGATCACCGGCGTGAACTTGTAGGCAGGGAGCGTCTTCACCTCGCGCAGGAAGCTCAGGCCGTCCATGACAGGCATGTTGACGTCGCAAACGATCAGATGCACTTTGGTATCACCTTGCAAGGTGCTCAGCGCCGCCTGACCGTCTCCCGCCTCGAGAACGCCGTAGCCGGCTTTCTTCAGCGCCAGCTTCACCACCGTCCGGAATGAACCCGAGTCGTCCACCACCAGAATCGTCTTGCCGCTCATTGAATGGTCTCCGCAACGAAGTCAAGCAACGAAGTCAGTCGAAGCCAGCCAGCCGACGGCCTGGCTTCTCGGATCAGTTGAAGCGCAGCGACCGCGCACGGCCGCCCGCCCTGGGCTCTCGCGTGTTCATTCGACACTGTGGGCTCCCCGCACAGCCAGCCAAGACATAGCACCCCAAATGCACGGCATGGCGCAGCCCCCGGGTCGGACTGCCCTCGCTGCCACACCGGAGCGACCCTCAAAGCGCAAGATCCAGCGCAAGATCCGGGACCGAGCGTAGCGAGCTTGCCCGGACCTGTCGAGAACAGGCCCATGCCGGACACGCCAACATCCCGCCGAAACACCCGACAACTTGGCAAATCCGCAGCGGCGAGAGCGACAAAGGCGTCCACTTGCCCCGCTATGACGGGGCCTCCACCCGGCGATTCGTGATGAATTGGCGACTTGAGTTCCCCACTTTGGGGGAGGCCCATGGCTGGCTTGAGGGCCGTAGCGTGCAAGCGTCACGAAATCGTCAGCTAATGCGCACCCAAGGCATATTGGCGTTGCTTTGCGGACCACGGCGGGGCTTGTTGCGGAGCGCACTCGCGATTAGTCTGAGCCCGGCTGAAGGGCTGTCCCCGCAGCAGGCAGAGGAAGCCTGCGCGGCGCTTCCGACCGCCCCAGGACCTAGGAGTTCATGATGATGGATCGCCGGTCTTTGCTCTTGGTTGACGACGAGGAATCGACCCTCGAGATGCTCGCCGCGAATCTCAGCGGTCAATTCGACATCCGCTTCGCGCAGCGCGGCGAAGAGGCGCTGGCGCGGTGTGCCGAGGCACTGCCGGAGCTGGTCATCCTCGATGTCGACATGCCCGGCATGTCCGGCTACGACACCTGCCAGGCGCTCAAGAGCAAGTACCCGGACCTGCCGGTCATCTTCCACTCCGCCAAGACCTCGATCGAAGAACGCCTGCTCGGTTACGCGGCCGGCGGTGACGACTATCTGCCCAAGCCCTTCGATCCCGAAGAACTCAGCACCAAGGTTGCGCTGCAACTCAACCGCATCGACCGGGCCCGCGAACTGAGCGGCCAGCTCGACGAAGCCATGAACGCGGTACTGAGTACGGCGGACATGGTGGGCGAAGCCGGCGTGGCCTTGAGCTTCCAGCGCAAGCTCAACGATTGTCATTCCTACGGTGCCGTGGCAGAGGCTCTGTTCGAAGCCATGCAGGCCTATGGCTACGATGGCTGCCTGCAGATCCGCGGCCGGCGCGAGACGCTCTCCCGCAACGCCCGGGCCAACTGCTCGGCGCTGGAGCAGTCGCTGCTGGAGCACGTCAGCCAGTTGACGGGCGGGCAACGCATCCGCGCCATGGGCCCGCACACCGGTTTCGCCTACGGCTCCGTCACGCTGTTCGTCCGCGACCTTCCCATGGACAGGTCCGGGCTGGACCGTGCGGCCGCGGACAAGGCCGGCCGAGCGCTGGACAACATCGCACTGCTGGTCGAGGCGATGATCAGCCGCGTCGCCACCCTGGACAGCGAAATGACCAGCCATGAGCTGGCCGAGATCCGCCGCCTCGTGCAGATGACTCGCCGCGCGCTGACCGACATTGCCGCCGGCCACCGCCACCTGCAAGGCGCCGTTCGTGACCGCTTCGACGAGATGCGGCGCCAGTTCGAGGAGAGCTTTCTTCATCTGGGGCTGACCGCCGGGCAGGAGGACCACATCAACCTCCTGGTCACCGAGCACCGCGACCACCTCCTGCAAGCGCTCGGCGAGGCGCAGGCCAACGAGGAGTTCCTGAACCGCGTGATCCGCAAGCTCAGCGCCTACATCTAGCCCCGGCCCTCCTTCCCACGCAAGCCCGCGCGTCATGGCCCCCACGGCGAAGCCCTCCTCCCTGGACGAGGCGCTCAAGCCTGACTTCAGCTATGCGGAGCAGTTCCGCCGCCACATCGAGGCAGCCCTGCAGAACGTCGGCTGGCGGCTCCTGCTGCTGATTGCCGCGGCCGCCCTGGTCCAGATGGGTACCCTGGTCCTGGAGCCCCAGTCCTGGACGCTGCGCATTGGCCGCATGGGAACCGCCAGCGCCGTGCTGCTGCTGTGCCTGGCCAGTGCCCTCATGACGCGGCGCTGGGGCCTGCGGGTCGCCATGGCCTTCTTCTGCCTGAGCGCCGGCGTCGCCTTGATCGGCTCGGCCTACACCCATGGCATCGGCCTGTATTCATCCGGCATGCCGGGTTTGCTGCTCATCACGCTGGTCGCGGCCTTCCTGTCGGGCCGGCGTGTCATGTGGGCGGTGACACTGACGTCCATCAGCGGCCTCGTCTTGCTGGCAGCCGCGCATAAATTGGGCTGGATCGTCGGCCCGACGCCCCTCAACACCCCGCCCCCCGGCAGCTTCATCGTCGTCTACCTGACCGTGCTGCTGCTGTGCGCCTGGCTGGTCACGCGCTTCTCGGCGATCTTCTGGCAGGCGACCTCGTCGCTGCAGTCTGCGCATGAGCTGCTCCTGAAGGCCATGCAGTCCCAGCGGGACAGCAGCGAGGAGCTCCGCCGCAGCGAGCAGCGCCTGCGCGGCCTGCTCGACGGTGCGCTGTTCGGCATCCAGATCGCGGACGCCGAGACCGCCGCCATCCGCTACGCCAACGACCAGGCCCTGGCCACCTTCGGCTGCAAGAGCCTCGAAGAACTGGGCGATTCGCTGATGAACCAAGGCCGCGAAGAGCTCAGGGCGAACTTCCTCAAGCGCGTGCACAGCGCCGCCAAGGACGGCCCCCAGCACTTTGCCTGGCAGGCCACGCGAAAGGACGGCACGCCGCTCTGGCTGGACTTGAAGCTGGACCGGCTGGAGTTCAACGGCGACAAGCAGGTGGTGATCTTCATCCACGATGTCAGCGCGCGTGCATTGGCCGAGGCCGAACTGCGACAGCATCGCGCCAGACTGCAGGACGAGGTGGCCGCACGCACGGCGGAGCAGCAGGCCGAACGCCAGCGAATGCAGGAAATCATCGAGGCGCTGCCCATTACCCTGTCCATTCGCAGCCCCGTGGGGCGCTTCATGATGGTCAACCGCTACTTCGAGCAGGCCGTGGGCCGATCGCGCGACGAAGTGCTGGGACGCTCCATCAAGGAGCTGTTCGATCCAGACCATGCAGCTGAAATGCTGAAGCGCGATGAACAGGTGCTTCGCGACGGCCAGCCCGTCACTGTCGAGGAGCAGGTCCCGCACCCGCTCACCGGGGCGAGGGACTACCTGACCACCTCGGTCCCGCTGACGGACTACCGGGGCCGGCCTTATGCCGTGCTCAACCTGGGCACGGACGTGACCATGCTCAAGACGCTGCAGCGAGAACTCAGCACGGCGCGGGATGAGGCGCAGGCCTCGGCCAAGGCGAAGGGCGAGTTCCTGGCCAACATGAGCCATGAGATCCGCACGCCGCTCAATGCCATGCTGGGCCTCGCCCAGCTGGGCCGCCGCAACCTGGCCGGCAGCCCGCCGCCCGCACAGACCTTCGAACGCATCCTGCGCGCCGGGCGCCATCTGCAAGGGGTCATCGACGACGTGCTGGACTTCACCCGGATCGAGTCCGGCAAGCTGGGCGTGGACCTGCTCCCCGTGCACCTGCCCGCGCTGGTCGAGGAAGTGCTGGAGCTGGTCAGCGATCGCGCACGGGAAAAAGGGCTGGACCTGAAATCGGCGAACCAGGCGGCGCCCTCCTGGGTTCTGCTCGACCCTTTGCGCGTGAGCCAGGTGCTGGTGAACCTGCTGGCCAATGCCATCAAGTTCACGGAGCACGGCGAGGTGCGGCTGAGCCTGGACTGCAGCGACAGTCTGCTGACCATCTCAGTTAGCGATACCGGACCAGGCATCCCCAAGGAACACCAGGAGCGCATCTTCCATGCCTTCGAGCAGGCCGATTCTTCCACCACCCGCAAGTACGGCGGCTCAGGGCTGGGGCTGGCCATCAGCCGCCGCCAGGTCGAAGCAATGGGCGGCACGCTGACGCTGGCGAGTGAACCGGGACTTGGGGCGACCTTCACCGTGACGCTGCCCTTGCGGCTGGCCGCCGCGCCGGAGGGTTCGCCCGACGAGCCGGACATGGAGCATGACCTGGCCGGCGTGCGCGTGCTGGTGGTGGACGACGTGGACATCAACCGCGAGATCCTTCGTGACATGCTCAGCCAGTTCGGCGTGGAGACCACGGCGGCCGCCAGCGGCGACGAAGCCGTTCAGCGCGTCCGGCAGGAAGGAGCGAACGCCTTCGACCTGGTCCTGATGGACGTGCAGATGCCGGACATGGATGGCTACGAAACGGCCGCCGCCTTGCGTCACCTGGCCCCTGAGCTGCCCATGGTGGCGGTCACGGCACACGCGATGGCCGAGCATCGCCAGCACAGCCTGGAGGCCGGCATGAAGGACCATCTGACCAAGCCGGTGGACGTCGATGCCCTGAAGGCCTGCATCTCGCGCCACGCCCTCGCGGGCAAGACCCGGCCCCACCCTGCCCCGCCCGCCAGCGACGGCAGCCCGCCCCCGCCGCCTGCCCCAGCGGGAACTGCGGCGGCGACGGCAGGGCCAACATCGACGCCCCAGGCCGACCGGGCCGCCGACCGGGCCGCCGATGGAAGCACGAGTGGAAGCACCAGTGGAAGTGCGTCCCACCAGACTGCTGACGGAGGCTGGCCCGCCATGCCCGGCGTTGACGTCGAAGCGGCACTGCGACGTTGCGCCGGCCAGCTGCCGCTGCTGCAGAAACTGCTGCGCCAGTTCGCCCAGTACTACGCGCAACACCCCGAACTCTTCGAAGCCGCCCGCCAGGCCGGGCCGCAGCCTTTGCAAAGCACGGCGCACCGGCTCAAGGGGGCTGCGGGCAATCTGGGCATGACAGGGCTGGCAGCACTGGCGGCGTCCGTCGAGCAGCGCTGTGCCGGCGATTCCTCCGAGGACGCGATCCAGGCAGCCCTGGATGCGCTGGGCCACAGCATCAGCACCCACCTGCACGCATTGCAGCAGTGGCTGCCGCCCAGTGAAGCACCATCAGTGCCGGGTCCGTCAACAACGAGCCCGCCAGCAACGAGCACATCAACAACGAGCGCATCAATACCCAGCCCACCAGCACCAGGCGCATCAATGCCGGGCTCGCCGGCATGAGCCCGCCCTGCCCAGCCAGCAGCGCGCTTGGCACAGCCGATGCGGCGCGAAAGGCCTAGAACAGCTCGCCCTGCGCCTGCGTCTGGGCCCGCTTGCCCGCCGGACGCATGAACAGCGTCAGGTCCAGCGGCGTCCGCTCCCGGTTCAAGCCCAGTCGCGCGCAGGCCTTGCGCATCCGCTGCTGCAGCAGTTCGGCCCACAAGCCCTCGCCACGCATGCGGCTGCCGAAGCGTGGGTCGTTGTCACGGCCGCCGCGCAGGTCGCGCAGCCGCGCCATCACCCGAGCGGCCCGCTCCGGGAAGTGCTGTTGCAGCCAGTCCTGGAACAGCGGCTTGACCTCCCAGGGCAGGCGCAGCGGGATGCTGAAGGCCGAGCGCGCGCCCGCCTCGGCCGCCTGCTCCAGAATGCGCTCCAGCTCGGGCTCGTTGATGAAGGGGATCAGCGGCGACACGCTCACCCCCACCGGCACACCCGCCTCGACCAGCGTACGCAGCGTCTTCATTCGCCGGTGGGGCGCGGCGGCACGCGGCTCCAGGATGCGCGCCAGCGCGGGGTCCAGCGTGGTGATGGACACATAGACGGCCACCAGCCCCTGCGCCGCCATGGGGGCGATCAGGTCCAGGTCACGCTCGACACCCGCGGACTTGGTGACCAGCGAAAAAGGATGGCGATGCTCGGCCAGCACCTCGATGATCTGGCGCGTGATGCCCAGCCGGCGCTCGACGGGCTGGTAGGCGTCGGTGGCCGTGCCAATGCACAGCAGGCGCGGCGCGTAGCCCGGGCGGGACAACTCGGCGCGCAGCCGCTCCGCCGCATTGACCTTGGCCACCAGGCGGGTCTCGAAATCCAGGCCCGGCGACAGGTTCAGGTAGCTGTGCGTGGGGCGCGCAAAGCAGTAGATGCAGCCATGCTCGCAGCCCCGGTAGGGATTGATGGAGAGGTCAAAGACGATGTCCGGCGACTGGTTGCTGGACAGGATGCTGCGCACCTGCTCCTCGACCACCTGGGTGTCGGGCGGCAACTGCTGCTCCAGGACCTGCTGCTCCAGCGTGCCCCAGCCGTCATCCACCAGCTCGCGCTGGTCCCGCTCGAAGCGATGGGCAATGGCCCAGGCACTGCCGCGCCCCTTGATGGCCTGCGGCCAGGGCAGCACCTGCGCCGCCGGTGCATCCGCCCCTTCGCGGTCGGAGAACAGGGTGTCGGGATCGAAGTCGGAGGGTGGCATGGGCATACTGTATTTTCATACAGTATTGCCAAATATCAAGGGGTTGGCCCGGGTGGAGATCAGTACTCGTCGCCGGCCGGCCCGACGTAGCCCGGCGCCAGGTTCTCGAACTTGGTGTGCATGCGCTGGAAGGCCAGCTTCACCGTGCCCACCGGGCCGTTACGCTGCTTGGCGATGATGATCTCGGCCACGCCCGGCTCCTTGCACTCTTCCTTGGTGTAGTACTCGTCGCGGTAGATGAACATGATGATGTCGGCATCCTGCTCGATGGCGCCGGATTCGCGCAGGTCGGACATCATCGGCCGCTTGTCGGGCCGGGTTTCCACGCTTCGGTTCAGCTGCGACAGCGCAATCACCGGGCAGCGCAGCTCCTTGGCCAGGGCCTTCAGACCCCGCGAGATTTCGCCCACCACGGTGGCGCGGTTTTCCTCGCTGGCGCCGCCGTTGCCGCTCATCAGCTGCAGGTAGTCGATGATGATGAGCCCCAGCTGGCCGCACATGCGGGCCTGGCGGCGCGCACGGGCCCGCACTTCGCTGGGTGAGAGACCGGGGCTTTCGTCGATGAAGATCGCCGCCTTGCCGAGCTTGTCTACCGCCTCGGACAGCCGGCTCCATTCGTCATCGGCCAGGCGGCCGGTGCGCAGGTGGCCCTGGTCGATGCGACCGATGGAGCCCACCATACGCAAGGCCAGCTGCGCGGCGCCCATTTCCATCGAATAGATCACCACCGGCAGGCCTTCGTTGATGGCCACGTTCTCGCCGATGTTGATCGCAAAGGCCGTCTTGCCCATGGAGGGACGCGCGGCCAGGATGATCAGGTCGCCGGGCTGCAGACCAGCGGTCATGCGGTCGAGGTCATAGAAGCCGGTGCGCACGCCGGTGACGTCCTCGGCGCCCTGCTCGGCCAGCTCGTTGACGCGGTCGATCAGCTGCACGACCAGCTGGTCCATGGACTGGAAACCCTGCTTGCTGCGCGAGCCTTCCTCGCCGATGCGGAAGATCTTGCCTTCGGCCTCATCCAGGATCTCGGTCACCGCGCGGCCCTGTGGCGCCAGCGCGGCCGTGGCGATCTCGTCGCTCGTGGTGACCAGCTTGCGCAGGATGGCGCGCTCACGGACGATCTCCGCATAACGCCGCAAGTTCGCAGCACTGGGCACGCTTTGCGCCAGGTCGTTGAGGTACTTGAGGCCGCCGCAGTCCGCCGCCTTGCCCAGCGAGGTCAGCTCTTCGAAGACCGTCACCACGTCGGCCGGCTTGCCGGCGTTGATCAGCTTGCCCAGGGCCGCGAAGATCTGCTTGTGCTCGAAGCGGTAGAAATCCGTCTCGGTGAGCAGGTCGCCGGCGCGGTCCCAGGCCGAGTTGTCGATCAGCAGGCCGCCCAGCACGCTTTGCTCCGCCTCGACGGAGTGCGGCGGCACGCGCAGGCGGGCCACCTCTTCATCGCGAGGGGTCCCGGGGTTCGGTGAAACGATGGCGTTCATGAAACTGCGTCGATCTGTGGCAGGGCCTCGCACGGTCGTCCGGCTGCGCCGCCGGCCCGTGCTAGCACCAGGCTGTGGACAAGTCTGTGCATGACATGGGGGCAGTTCTGTATAACTGCCTGCCCAAAAATGACAAAAGCCGACGGCCAGGGGCTGTCGGCTTTGCTGATTGTGCGCAGCACCCAAGGCGCTGCGCAATCAGGATTTGGCGAAGGCTCGCGGCTTATTCGGCCTCGGCCACCACCTGGACGGCGATCTCGACGACCACGTCGGTGTGGGCGGCGACATTCACGGGGAACTCGCCCACAGCCTTCAGCGGGCCGTGCGGCATGCGCACTTGAGCCTTGACCACGGCGAAGCCGTTCTTGTTCAGGGCTTCGGCGATGTCGGCGTTGGTGACGGAACCGAACAGACGACCGTCCACGCCAGCCTTCTGGCTGATGCGGATGGTCTTGCCGGCCAGGCTTTCGCCCAGGGCTTGAGCGGCAGCCAGCTTCTCGGCGGCAGCCTTTTCCAGCTCGGCGCGCTTGGCTTCGAATTCCTTGATCGCGGCCTCGGTGGCACGACGTGCCTGGCGGGTCGGGATCAGGAAGTTGCGGGCGTAGCCGTCCTTGACCTTGACGATGTCACCCAGGTTGCCGAGGTTGGCCACCTTTTCAAGCAGGATCACTTGCATGGTGTCTTAACTCCTCAAACCTTGTGCTGGTCGCTGTAGGGCAGCAGAGCCAGGAAACGGGCGCGCTTGATGGCGACGGTCAGCTGACGCTGGAAGAAGGCGCGCGTGCCGGTCAGGCGAGCGGGCGTGATCTTGCCGTTTTCAGCGATGAAATCACGCAGCGTGTCCACGTCCTTGTAGTCGATCTGCTCGACACCGGCGACGGTGAAGCGGCAGAAGCGCTTGCGGCGGAACAGCAGCGATTGTTGGTTGCGCTTGGGCTTGCGGTCCTTGGAGAACCGACCCTTACCACGTGCTGGGGGCATAGTGTGACCTCTTAACTTTTCAATCCGGATACGAATCAGGCGCTGCGAGCCTCATCCAGTTCGGTGACATGGAACAGCGTTCCACGGCCGTTGCGCTGGGCGCTGAGGAAGCCGCTGAAGCGGGCTTGGCCTCCGATGCCGAGCGTCTGGATGCGCTTGACGATCTCTCCGATCACCACGGCCCGGATCTCCAGGGAGACCTTGCGGGGGCGTCCGGCTTCCTGCACCTGGGACTCGGCCTTGAGGCTGAAATCCAGGGCCGGCAGACCGGCGGGGGTGTAGCGGATCAGACCGACTTCCTGTACCTGCGCGGTGAGAACCAGTTGATTCACTGCAAACGCGGTACGGCTCGCGTCAGAACCTGGGGCTTAGGCTTCCTGAGGAGCCTTGCGGGCTTCCTCGCGCTCGACCGCCTTCATCATGACGGAGGGAGCGGTCTCGGCCTTGCTCTTGACCACGGTCATGTGGCGCAGCACGGCGTCGTTGAAGCGGAAGCCGGTCTCGAGCTCAGCCAGGGTTTCCTTGCTGCATTCGATGTTCAGGCACAGGTAGTGCGCCTTGGCCAGCTTCTGGATCAGGTAAGCCAGTTGACGGCGGCCCCAATCTTCGACGCGGTGAACCACACCACCACCGGTGGTGATCAGGCCCTTGTAACGTTCCAGCATGGCCGGAACCTGTTCGCTTTGATCCGGATGGATCAGCAGAACGATCTCGTAGTGACGCATAAACACTCCTTGTGGATTCCAGCCGGGCCTCCGAAGTGGTGACCTGACTGAGGAAGCCGAACCCCAGCGTCTTCTCTGGGTCCGGCAAGGGAAAGCCCGCGATTGTAGCCGCAAAAGCGAAGGTCGCCAAACCGCCCGCCGCCATCGAGCCCGCCGGGCGCGCTCGGCGCCGGGTTTCAGCCCTGCGGCGGCTGATGCAGCAGAGCGATGCGCTCGCGCTCCAGCGGGCCGGGCGCGGGCGTGAGCCAGCTCACCAGGACCATGGCCAGCGCACCGGCGGGGATGCCGAACAGGCCTGCCGAAATGGGCTGGATGCCCCACCAGGTCTGCGCCGGCCCGGGCACGCCCAGGCTGGCGCGCAGCATGGGGCTGGCGTGGACCATGTAGTACACCGTCACGCTCAAGCCCGTCAGCATGCCGGCCAGCGCGCCGTGCTTGTTCGCGCGACCCCAGAAGATGCCCAGCACCAGCGGCGGCACCAGCGTCGAACCGGCCAGCGAGAAGGCCGCCGCCACCATGAAGAGGATGTCCGCCGGCTTCTGCGAGGCGATGGCCGCCGCGCTCAGCGCCGTTGCCAGCAGCAGGGCCTTGGACAGCGTCACTCGCCGCGTGGCCGAGGCGCGCGGGTTCACGCCGCGGTAGTAGACGTCGTGCGTCAAGGCACTGGAGATGGTCAGCAGCAGGCCGTCCGCGGTGGACAGCGCCGCCGCCAGCCCGCCCGCGGCGACCATGCCCGAGACCACGTAGGGCAGCCCGGCCAGCTCCGGCGTGGCCAGCATGATGATGTCCCCGCCGATGCGCAGCTCGGCCAGCTGCAGGATGCCGTCGCCATTGACGTCGGTGATGGAGAGCAAGCCGGGGTCCACCCGCATCCACTGACCGATCCAGCCGGGCAGCTCCGCGATGGGCGTGCCGATGAGGCCGTTGAAGATCTCGTACTTGACCATCACCGCCAGCGCGGGTGCGGTGAAGTAGAGCACGGCGATGAAGAACAGCGACCAGGCCACCGAGTAGCGCGCCTCGCGCACGGTGGCCGTCGTGTGGTAGCGGATCAGGATGTGCGGGAGGCCCGCGGTGCCGACCGCCAGGCAGAAGACCAGAGCCAGGAAATTGCGGCGCGAGCGGCTGAACTCCTCACGCTCGTCGAGGGTGCCGTCCGGCTTGCCTGCGAAGGGCTGGGCGTGCGGCGGCATGCCGGCCAGCGGACGGGCCAGCTGCTCGTCCTGCTGCCGGGCTCGCGTCCATCGCTCCTCTGCCTCGGCAGGCGTCTTGGGCAGGGCGGCGCGCTGCTTCTCAGCCTGCTGGATCTGCGCCAGCGTGGCCTCGCGGGCCTTCAACTCGGCGATGCGCCGCGAGGCCTCGGCCCGCTCGCGGGCCAGGGCCTGCTCGGGATCCTGCAGCTTGCGTTCGTAGTCACGCGCACGGCTGGCGAAGAACTCGCGGACCGAGGTCTCGCCCGGGTCGCGCACCAGCTCCTGCTCGCGCTCGGTGATGCGCTGCACCTGGTAGCCGTAGACCGCCTGCGGGACGGGCACGCCGGTCTGCTTGACCGACAGCCAGACCACCGGCACCAGGTAGGCCAGGATCAGCACGATGTACTGCGCCACCTGGGTCCAGGTCACGGCACGCATGCCGCCAAGGAAGGAGCAGACCAGCACGCCACCCAGGCCCACGAAGACGCCGATCTCGAAGGTCAGCCCCGTCAGGCGCGTGGTGATCAGGCCAACGCCATAGATCTGCGCCACCACGTAGATGAAGGAGATCGCGATGGCCGCCGTGGCGCCAAAGAGCCGCACCCATTGGCTGTCATAGCGCTGGCCCAGGAAGTCCGGAATGGTGAACTGGCCCAGGCGGCGCAGATAGGGTGCCAGCAGCAGCGCCACCAGGCAGAAGCCGCCCGTCCAGCCCATCACGAAGGCCAGGCCGCCATAGCCGCTGAGATACAGCGTGCCGGCCATGCCGATGAAGGAGGCCGCGCTCATCCAGTCCGCCCCCGCCGCCATGCCGTTGTAGAAGGCCGGCACGCGGCGACCGGCCACGAAGTATTCCTCGGGGTCGGTGGTGCGCGAGATGATGCCGATGCCGGCATAGACCAGCACCGTCACCGCCAGAAAGCTGAAGCCGATCCAGCTCTTGGGCATGCCCCACTGCTCCAGCACGGCCAGCAGGGCCACAAAAAGCACGAAGCCCAGCGTGAAGCCGGCGTAGATGCGGTTCAGGCGTGGCAGCAAGGGGCGCGAAGGCATGGCAGCAATGATGCGCGAACGCGGCCAGCAGCCGCATCAAGATCAACCCGGCAGCGATCCGATCAGACGCCCGACCCCACAGCGGAACGCACGAGTCACAGGCATCGCACCCCACCGGGACGCGCGAGCCGTAGGCGTCGCGCCCCCAGCGGCATCCGCGGATCCGGCTTTGCCGGGCCGACGGATGCGCCCCCCTGGGGGGGCCGGCGAAGCCGGTAGGGGGGGGTCAACGCTTCGCCAAGCGCTGCCACGTATCGATCACGCTGTCCGGGTTCAGCGACATCGAGACAATGCCCTCCTGCGCCAGCCAGTCCGCGAAGTCCGGATGGTCGCTGGGGCCTTGGCCGCAGATGCCGATGTACTTGCCCGTGGCGCGGCAGGCCGTGATGGCGCGGGAGATCAGGGCCTTCACCGCGGAGTCGCGTTCATCGAAGTCGCCGGCCAGCAGCTCCAGGCCGGAGTCGCGGTCCAGGCCCAGGGTCAGCTGGGTCAGGTCGTTCGAGCCGATGGACATGCCGTCGAAGTGCTCCAGGAACTGCTCGGCCAGGATGGCGTTGCTGGGCACCTCGCACATCATGATCAGGCGCAGGCCGTCGGTACCGCCCGCTGCGGCGCGCTTGAGGCCGCGCTCGGCCAGCATCGCGACCACGCGCTCGGCCTGGCGCACGGTACGCACGAAGGGCACCATGATCTCGACGTTGGTCAGGCCCATGTCGTTGCGCACGCGCTTGAGCGCTTCGCACTCCATCGCGAAAGCGTCGGAGAACTCGCCGCTGATGTAGCGCGAGGCGCCGCGGAAGCCCAGCATGGGGTTCTCTTCGTCCGGCTCATAGCGTGAGCCACCGATCAGCTTGCGGTACTCGTTGCTCTTGAAGTCGGACAGGCGGACGATCACCGGCCGCGGGAAGAAGGCCGCGGCGATGGTGGCGATGCCCTCGGCCAGCTTGTCCACGTAGAAGGCGCGCGGCGAGGCGTGGCCGCGCGCCACGGACTCGACGGCCTTCTTCAGGTCGGCATCGATGTTCGGATAGTCCAGGATGGCCTTGGGGTGGACGCCGATGTTGTTGTTGATGATGAACTCGAGGCGGGCCAGGCCCACGCCGCTGCTGGGCATCTGGGCGAAGTTGAAGGCCAGCTGCGGGTTGCCCACGTTCATCATGATCTTGACCGGGCAGTAGGGCATCTCGCCGCGATGCACCTCGGTGACTTCGGTCTCCAGCAGACCGTCATAGATGTGGCCGGTGTCGCCTTCCGAGCAGGCCACGGTGACCAGTTGGCCGTCCTTGAGCGTCTCGGTCGCGTCGCCGCAGCCCACCACGGCCGGGATGCCCAGCTCGCGGGCGATGATGGCCGCGTGGCAGGTGCGGCCGCCGCGGTTGGTGACGATGGCGCTGGCGCGCTTCATCACCGGCTCCCAGTTGGGGTCGGTCATGTCGGTGACCAGCACATCGCCAGGCTGCACGCGCTCCATCTCGGAGATGTTGTGGACCAGGCGCACGGGGCCGGTGCCGATCTTCTGGCCGATGGCGCGGCCTTCGGCCAGCACCACGCTGTGGCCCTTGAGCTTGTAGCGGTGCTCGACCTGGCCTTCGGCCTGGCTCTTCACGGTCTCGGGGCGGGCCTGCAGGATGTAGAGCTTGCCATCGACACCGTCGCGGCCCCATTCGATGTCCATGGGGCGGCCGTAGTGCTGCTCGATGATCAGCGCGTACTTGGCCAGTTCGATGACCTCGTCATCGTTCAGCGAGTAGCGGTTGCGCTGCTCCGGCGCGGTGTCGACGGTCTTGACCAGCTTCTTCGTGGCGGCCTTCTCCTCGGGCGTGCTGAACTCCATGCGGATCAGCTTGGAGCCCAAGTTGCGGCGGATGACCGGGAACTTGCCCTTGGTGAGCGCGGGCTTGTGCACGTAGAACTCGTCCGGGTTCACGGCGCCCTGCACCACCGTCTCGCCCAGGCCGTAGCTGGAGGTGATGAAGACCACGTCTTTGAAGCCGGACTCGGTGTCGATGGTGAACATCACGCCGGCCGAACCGAGGTCGGAGCGCACCATGCGCTGCACGCCGGCGGACAGGGCCACCTCGCTGTGCGCGAAGCCCTT
Organism: Burkholderiaceae bacterium; assembly: GCA_041913905.1. Classification (GTDB taxonomy): domain Bacteria; phylum Pseudomonadota; class Gammaproteobacteria; order Burkholderiales; family Burkholderiaceae_C; genus Roseateles_B. Next base: position 73,721 of record JAYSEK010000011.1, read on the forward strand.
GTGCACGCGGTAGCTGATGGCACGGTCGTTGTAGAGGGAGGCGAAGACCTCCTTCATCTTGTGCAGCACTTCCTCGATGCCATGCACGTTCAGGAAGGTTTCCTGCTGGCCGGCGAAGGAGGCGTCGGGCAGATCCTCGGCGGTGGCGGAGGAGCGCACGGCGAAGGTGGCGTCCAGGTTGTCGGCCGTCAGCGCAGCGAAGGAGCTGCGGATGGCCGCTTCCAGGTCCGCCGGGAAGGGCTGGGCCTCGACCCAGCCGCGGATCTCGGCGCCGGCTTCAGCCAGGGCGCGGACGTCATCGGTGTTGAGGTCGGCCAGGCGGGACTGGATGCGCGCATCCAGTCCCTGGAACTTCAGGAACTCGCGGAAGGCATGGGCCGTGGTGGCAAAGCCGCCGGGCACGCGCACGCCAGAGGCGGCGAGCTGCGAGATCATTTCGCCGAGGCTGGCGTTCTTGCCGCCAACGACCTCGACGTCGCTCATTCTCAGATTCTCAAACGGGACGACCAGGGCGGTCGCGTCGAAGCGAGAGGACATGGGAAAACTCCGTGATGTTGTGAAACCGGGGCTCCCACGCCGGGCGCGGCGGGCTCGCGGGTGGCGAGCGGCGCGTCCTTCGGCGCAGCACTGGCAGCGAACGTCACCCCAGGGAAGACATGCGCGGCTCCACCATTTCTGGATTCTGCTTGGAGGAGGAGCGGCAGCATGACTCTTGCGTGGGCCGGGGTGTGGCTTTCCAGCGATCGAATGCGGCCGATTCTACGGGCATCAGCTTCTATGATGGAACACCACGAAACCAGGTTTGCGGAGAAACAGGACATGCCCAATCGCACCGTGTATTTCGTCTCGGATGGCACCGGGATCACCGCCGAAACCTTCGGAAACTCGATCCTGGCGCAGTTCGGCGGCAAGCCGCGCCATGTGCGTCGGCCCTTCGTGGACAGCGCCGACAAGGCCAGACAGGTGGTCCGCGAGATCAATGACTTGTGCGAAAGCGAAGGCCAGCGCGTCATTGTCTTCGCCACCCTGGTCAACACCGAGGTGCTGGAGGTGGTGCGGACCCAGTGCAAGGGCCTGGTGCTGGACATGTTCGGCACCTTCATTGCGCCGCTGGAGGAGGAGCTCCAGGTCAAGTCCAACCACCGCGTGGGCCGCTTCTCGGACGTGGCCAAGAGCCAGGAGTATCACGACCGCATCGAGGCGATCAACTTCTCGCTGGCCCATGACGACGGGCAGTCCGCCAAGAACCTGGACACCGCCGACGTGATCCTGGTCGGCGTGAGCCGCTGCGGCAAGACGCCCACCTCGCTGTACCTGGCCATGCAGCACGGCATCAAGGCCGCCAACTACCCGCTGATCCCCGAGGACTTCGAGCGCGGCAAGCTGCCCTCCATGCTGAGCCCGCACAAGCGCAAGTGCTTCGGGCTGACCATCGACCCGGAACGCCTCTCGCAGATCCGCAACGAGCGCCGCCCGGGCAGCAAATACGCCGACATCCTCAACTGCCGCTACGAAGTCAACGAGGCCGAGACCATGATGAAGCGCGAAGGCATCGCCTGGCTGTCGTCAACGCACAAGTCCATCGAGGAAATCGCGACCACCATCCTGCGCGACATCCGGCCGGACAGATTGATTTATTGATTCCCCCCTACTCGCTTCGCGAGCCCCCCAGGGGGCGCACCCGCAGGCCCGGCAAAGCCGGATCCTCGGGTGCCGTGCAGGGCGGAAAGGACCGGCTGCTGCGCAGCGGGCCTTTCCTTTTTTAAGCGCAGCGCCGTTGTGATCGGCGACTGAGAGTCAGGCCAACAGCTTTTGGCGAGCGCTTTCGTAGAGGCAGATGCTCGCGGCGCTGCCGACGTTGAGCGATTCCTCGCCGCCGGGCTGGGGGATGCCCACGGTCAGGGTGCAGCGCTGCATCAGCTCGGGCTGCACGCCCTGCCCTTCGTGGCCCATGACCCAGGCGCAGGGACTGGGCAGCTCCACACGATGGAGCTCTCGCTCCGCGTGAGAGCTGGTGGCGATCAGAGGAAGCTGCAGGCGGTCCAGGTCGGCCGGCTGCAGGCCCTCCACCAGGTGCAGACCGAAGTGCGCCCCCATGCCAGCGCGCAGCACCTTCTGCGACCACAGCGCGGCCGTGCCCTTCAGGGCGGCGATCTGGCGAAAGCCCATGGCCGCGGCGCTGCGCAGAATGGTGCCGACATTGCCGGCGTCCTGCAGGCGGTCCAGCACGACGGTGTCCATGCCAGCCTGCAAGGCGGCATCCGAGGGCAGCGCCATCTCGAAGCCCATGCGCGCCGGACTTTCCAGGCCGCTCAAGCCCTGGAAAAGGCTCTCGTTGACGACCAGCACCAGCGGCGCGTTCTCGGCCAGGGCCATCAGTTCGGGGTTCTGGCAGGCGCCTTCGGTGATCACCGCCATCGAGGGCCGGCAGCCCCGCTGCAGCGCAGCCCGCGCGAGATGGTCGCCCTCCAGCCAGATGCTGCCCAGCTTGCGGTAGGCGCTGGCGTCCTGCGCCAGCTTGCGCAGGCGCTGCAGCTTGGGGTTGTCGCGGGCGCTGATGTGCTGGAGCTGGGGCTTCATTCGAGGAGTGCTTTCACGGGGCCGAAGCTGCGACGGTGCCAGGGGGTCAGGCCATGCTCGCGCAGGGCCTGCAGATGCTCGGCGGTGGGATAGCCCTTGTGCGCGGCGAAGCCGTATTCGGGATGGCTGGCATGCCATTGCAGGCACAGGCGGTCGCGATGGACCTTGGCCAGGATGGAGGCGGCCGAGATGGCCTGCACCTTGGCATCGCCCTTGACGATGGCCTCGGCCGGGATCTTGAGCGTGGGCAGCCGGTTGCCGTCCACCAGCACCTTGGCAGGCTTCAGGCGCAGCCCCTCCACCGCGCGGCGCATGGCCAGCATCGTGGCCTGCAGGATGTTGTGCTCGTCGATCTCCTCGACACTGGCCTCGGCGATGCAGCAGCACAGGGCCTTGGCGCGGATCTCGTCGAAGAGCTGCTCGCGGCGCTTCTCGCTGAGCACCTTGGAATCGGCCAGACCGGCGATCGGATGCTCGTCGTCCAGGATGACGGCCGCGGCCACCACCGGACCGGCCAGCGGGCCACGGCCGGCTTCGTCCACGCCGGCCATCAGGCCTGGCGTGTCCCACAGCAGGCCCAGCTGGCGCGGGGGCTCAGGACGCGAGGACTTGCGCGATGGCATCGGCCGCCCGCTGCGCCGTGTTGCAGCGCAGGGTCTCGTGTTGCTGACGGAAGACTGCAACGGCGGCCTCGCAGCGCGCCGGATCGTCCAGCCAGGCCAGGCCTTCGCGCGCCAGGGCCTCGGGCGTGCAGTCGTGCTGCAACAGCTCGGGCACCACGAAGCGGCCGGCCAGCACATTGGGCAGGCCCACCCAGGGCTGCAGACGCTTAGCCCGGATGCGCCACCAGTTCAGCGCATGCATGCGGTAGGCGATCACCATGGGGCGCTTGAACAGCGCCGCCTCCAGCGTGGCGGTGCCGCTGGCGACCAGGGTGATGTCGCAGGCGGCCAGGGCCTCGTGCGACTGCCCATCCAGCAGCTTCAGGTCCAGGCCGGCCGCATGCCTGCGCACCAGGGGCTGGATGAGGTCCTGCAGCCCCGGCACCACCGGCATCACGAAGCGCAGGCCCGGCCGCGCCCGGCTCATCAACGCGGCGGCCTGCAGCAGCGGCTCGGCGATGTAGCGGATTTCGCTCTTGCGGCTGCCGGGCAGCAGGGCCACGACGGTATCGCCCTCCCCCAGGCCCAGCTTGGCGCGAGCCGCAGTCTTGGGCGGCTCCATTGGGATGTGGTCGGCCAGCGGATGGCCGACATAGCTCGCGGCGATGCCGGCCTGGGCCAGCAGGGGCGGCTCAAAGGGAAAGAGGCACAGCACGTGGTCGGTGGAGGCGCGGATCTTGTGCACGCGCTCGGCCCGCCAGGCCCAGATCGAGGGGCAGACGAAATGGATGCTCTTGATGCCAGCCGCCTTGAGCTTGGCCTCCAGCGCGAAGTTGAAGTCCGGTGCATCGATGCCGATGAAGGCCTGGGGCGGATCAGCCAGCAGGCGCTCGCCCAGGGCCTTGCGGATGCCCAGGATCTCGCGCAGATGCAGCAAGGCGTCGACATAGCCGAAGACCGAGAGCTTGTGGTGCGGCCACCAGGCCTCGAAGCCCTGCGCCGCCATGCGCGGGCCGCCGATACCGGCCGCCTGCAAGCCCGGCCAGCGCGCGCGCAGGCCCGCCAGCAGCAGGCCACCGAGCAGATCGCCGGAGGCCTCGCCGGCCACCAGGCTGAGGCGGGGCGCGGCCTCAGACATGATCAGCGGATGATGCCGCGCGTGGCGGTACTGAGGAAGTCCAGCATCAGCTGGACGGTGTCGTGCGCCGCGGGCTGCTCGCCCTGCAAGGCCATCATCTCCATCCGGGCCTGGTCGACGGTCAGGCCGCGGCGGTAGAGGATGCGGTACATCTGCTTGACCGCATTGAGCTGCTCGGGCGAGAAGCCGCGGCGCTTCAATCCTTCCAGGTTGAAGCTGCGGGCCTCGGCCGTGTTGCCGGCGGCCATGATGAAGGGCGGCAGGTCCTGGAAGAGGATGGAGCCCATGCCCGTCATGCTGTGCGCGCCAATGTGCACGAACTGGTGCACCACGGTGAAGCCGCCGAGGATGGCCCAGTCCCCCACATGCACGTGGCCGGCCAGCTGCGCGTTGTTGGCGAAGATGGTCTTGTTGCCGACCACGCAGTCGTGGGCCAGGTGCACATAGGCCATGATCCAGTTGTCATCGCCCACGCGGGTGATGCCCTGGTCCTGCGAGGTGCCGCGGTTGAAGGTGCAGAACTCGCGCACCACGTTGCGATCGCCCACGATCAGCTGGGTGGGCTCGCCGGCATACTTCTTGTCCTGCGGCGCAGCACCGATGGAGCTGAACTGGAAGAACTGGTTGTCCCGGCCGATGGTGGTGGGCCCCTCCAGCACGCAATGCGGGCCGATGCGCGTGCCGGCATCGACCTTCACGCCCGGCCCGATGAGGGTGTAGGCGCCGACCTCGACCGAGCTGTCCAGCTCGGCCTTGGGGTCCACGATGGCGGTGGGATGGATCTTGCTCATCGACTGCGTTCCAGAGTCCAGGAGATTTCCAGCAAAGGTTCGGGCGCCCGGGGCATCAGGGCCGTCAGGCCTCGATGCGGCGCATCGTGCACATCAGCTCGGCTTCGCAGGCGATGTCGTCGCCCACGTAGACCTTGCCGGTGTACTTGAAGATGGAGGCCTTGGCGCGGTCCAGGGTCACGTCCAGCACCAGCTGGTCGCCCGGTTCCACGGGGCGCTTGAAGCGCGCGCCGTCGATGCCGGCGAAGTAGCAGACGGTCTTGTCGTCCAGCTCGGTGTCCAGGCTGACCAGGGTCAGCACCGTCGCGGCCTGCGCCATGGCTTCCAGCATCAGCACGCCGGGCATCACCGGGCGGTGCGGAAAGTGGCCCATGAAATACGGCTCGTTGATGGACACGTTCTTGAGCGCGCGGATGCGCTTGCCCTTCTCGATCTCCAGCACGCGGTCCACCAGCAGGATGGGATAGCGGTGCGGGATCTTGGCCAGGATCTGGTGGATGTCCATCTTGGTGTCGGTCGCGGTCGTCATTCTTTTCTCTCTAAGGCGCGCAAACGGTCGCGCATGGCATGCAACTGTCTCAGGGTTGCTGCATTCTTTTCCCAGCTGGCATTGTCGTCGAAGGGGAAGACGCCGCTGTATTGGCCGGGCTTGGTGATGGTGCGGGTGACCACGGTGGCGGCCGACACATGGACGTGGTCCGCCAGGCTCAGGTGCCCCAGCACGATGGCTCCGCCGCCCACGGTGCAGTGCCCCCCGATGCGCGCGCTGCCTGCCACGCCGGCACAGCCGGCCATGGCCGTGTGGGCGCCCACCTGCACGTTGTGGCCGATCTGGACCAGGTTGTCGAGCTTGACGCCCTCTTCCAGCACGGTGTCGCCCAGCGCGCCGCGGTCGATGCAGCTGTTGGCACCGATCTCCACATGGTCGCCGATGCGCACGGCACCCAGCTGCTCGATCTTTTCCCAGCGGCCCTGGCTCAGCGCGAAGCCGAAGCCGTCTGCGCCGATCACCACGCCGCTGTGCAGGATGCAATGGGCGCCGACCTGGCAGTCAAAGCCCACGGTGACGCGCGGCGCCAGGCGGCTGCCTTCACCGATGCGCGCCCGGGCCTCGATCACGCAATGCGCGCCGATGCGGGCACCGTCGCCGATCACCGCGCCGGACTCGATCACGGCCAGCGGGCCGACGTCCACACCCTGCCCGATGCGGGCATCGTCGGCGATCACCGCAGACGGATGGATGCGCGCCGCCGGCAGCGGGCGCACGCGCTGCGCCCACCACTGGGTGAGCCGGGCGAAGTAGAGGTAAGGGTCCGGCGTGACGATCACTGCCGCTCCCGGCTGGCGCGCCGCGGCGGCCTCGGCCAGGGCGGGCGCGACGATCACGCAGGCGGCCTGCGTGGTCTGGAGCTGCGACTGGTAGCGCACGTTCGCCAGAAAGGCGATGGACTCGGCATCGGCCGACTCCAGCGCCGCAATGCGCCGGATGGGCGTTTCGGACGCACCAAGAAGATCGCCGCCCAAGGCGGCGATCAGCTCAGCCAAGGTGACGGCGGTATCCAATCACTTCTGGGCGTTGAGCGCGTCGATCACCTTCTTCGTGATGTCCACGCGATTGCTGACGAAGCTGGCGTCCTGCAGGATCAGGTCGTACTTCTCGCTGTCGAAGATCTGCTTGACGATGCGGTTGGTGCGCTCGATCAGGGTCTGCAGCTCTTCACCGCGGCGCTGCTGCAGGTCTTCCGAGTACTCGCGCTTCTTGCGCTGCAGGTCGCGCTCCTGCTCGGCCAGGTCGCGCTGGCGGCGGCTGCGGTCGGCCTCGGACAGCAGCGTGGAGTCCTTGTCGAACTTCTCGGCGGCCTGGCGCAGCTTCTGCTCGGCGTCCTTGATTTCCTTCTCGCGCCGGCTGAATTCCGTTTCCAGCTTGGTCTGCGCGGCCTTGGCGAAATTGCTCTCGCGCGTGACGCGCTCGAGGTTCACGTAGCCGATCTTGAGTTCCTGGGCTTGCAAGGTCATCACCGGCCCGACCGCCAGGGCCAGTGCGCACAGCGATTTCATCAAGGTGCTCTTCATCAGAATGCAGTCCCGACTTGGAATTGGAATTTCTCGATTCTATCTTTCGCGTCTTTGCGAAGGGGCTTGCCCATGCTCAGCTTCAAGGGGCCCATCGGCGACATCCAGCTGATGCCCAGACCGGCCGAGACGCGGATCGAATCCAGCGTCACCTTGTAGTAGGGGTTCTTGGTGTCCCACACGTTGCCGGCATCCAGGAAGGTGAACAGGCGGAAAGACTTGTCATTGCCTGCACCAGGAACGGGGATGTAGAGCTCCGTGTTGACATTGAAGCGCAGATTCCCGCCGATGTTGGAGCCCGTCAGGTCCACGGGCCCCAGCGAGTTCTCACTGAAGCCGCGCACCGAACCGAGGCCGCCGGCGTAGTAGTTCTTGAAGATGGGGTATTTGTGCCCACCCAGGCCCACGCCCCAATCCAGCTGGGCGTTGAACATCCAGCTGAACTTGTGCGTGATGGGGAAGAACTGCTGCCATTGCAGGCTGGCCCGCGCGTAACGGGCGTCGCCAAGGGCGCTCATCTCGAGGTTGACGCGCTGGTACTTGCCTGCCGTGGGCGAGATGATGCTGTCGCGCCCTTCGTTCTGCCAGCCGATGGTCAGCGGGATCGCGAGGCTGTTGTTGCCCTGCTCCAGCACCTGCAGCTTGTACATCAGCGGAATGCCGGTGTTCGTCGAGATGTGGGTCTTCTCGACGCCCAGACCGAAGAACACGGTGTCCAGTTCCGAGAACGGCACGCCGAAGCGCACCGAGCCGCCGTAGCTGGCGAACTCGTAGGCATCGCCAAAGCTGTTGTAGGGTTTGCTGGTGCGGTAGAACACGTCCAGGCCGCGGGACACGCCATCGACCGTGAAATAGGGGTCGACCGTCGACACCGAGAGCGCACGCCCGGTCTTGGCGGTGTTCACCTCCACGCCCAGGTAATTGCCCGAGCCGAAGACGTTGTCCTGGCGGACGGAGCCGGTGAAGGAGATACCCTGCTGGCTGCTGTAGCCCGCGCCGACCATGATGTTGCCGGTCGGGCGTTCGGTCACGGCGATGGTGACGTCGACCTGGTCCGGTGCGCCCGGCACCTCATTGGTGTCGACCGTCACTTCCTTGAAGTAGCCCAGGCGCTCCACGCGGTCGCGCGAGAGCTTGATGCGCTGGCCGTCATACCAGGCGCTCTCGAACTGACGGAATTCGCGCCGGATGACTTCGTCGCGCGTGCGCGTATTGCCCGTCACCAGCATGCGGCGCACGTAAACGCGGCGGCCGGGGTCGACGGTCAGCGCCACGACGACCTGCCCGGTCGCCTTGTCGATTTCCGGACGGCTCTCCACGCGCGCGAAGGCGTAGCCGAAGGTGCCGAGATAGTCGGTGAAGGCCCGCTTGGTGGCCGAGACGGCATCGTCCCGGTAGGCCTGGCCCGGCCGCACGGCCACCAGGCGCTTGAATTGCTCATCGCGACCCAGCAGGTCGCCTTCGAGCTTCACGCCGGTCACGGTGTAGGGCTGGCCTTCCTTGACGGTGATGGCGATGTTGATGCTTTGCTTGTCCGGCGAAATCGTGACCTGGGTGGATTCGATCGCGAATTCAAGGTAGCCGCGGTTCAGGTAGTGGGAACGCAGCGTTTCCAGATCGGCATTGAGCTTGGTGCGCGAGTAGCGGTCGCTCTTGGTGTACCAGGTCAGCCAGCCGGTGGTGGTCTGCTCCAGCAGGCCCAGCAGGGTGCTCTCCGAAAACACCTTGGAGCCGAGGATGCGGATCTCGCCAATCTTGGCCGGCTCGCCTTCCGTCACGGTGAAGGCCACGTTGACGCGGTTGCGCTCCAGCGGCGTGATGGTCGTGGTGACCTCGGCGCCGTAGAGGCTGCGGGTCAGGTATTGCCGCTTCAGCTCCTGCTCGGCGCGGTCGGCCAGGGCCTTGTCGAAGGGCTTGCCCTCGCCGATGCCCACGTCCTTCAGCGACTTGGTCAGCGCCTCGGTGTCGAACTCCTTCAGGCCCACGAAGCTGACCGCGGCGATGACCGGGCGCTCGTCGATCACGACCACCAGCACGTCGCCGTCGATATTGATGCGCACGTCCTTGAACAGGCCGGTGGCGAACAGGGCGCGCAGCGCGGCGGCGCCCTTTTCATCGTTGTAGGTGTCGCCCACGCGGAAGGGCAGGCTGGCGAAGACGGTGCCGGGGTCGGTGCGCTGCACGCCCTCGACCCGGATGTCCTTGAGCACGAAGGGGTCGACGGCCCAGGCGTTGCCCGCCTGCAGGGCAGCAGCGAGCGCGAGGGACAGGACGGAGGGGCGAATGCGCGCGCGCTGGGTCAGGTGTGGAGACATGCAGGTGAGAGATCAGTGCAGACCCAGCTTGCGGGTCACGTCATTGGAAAGGGCCAGAGCCATCATCAGCAGCATCAGGAAGAAACCAGCGCGCTGCAGGCGCTCCAGCCACCACTCGGACACGGGGCGGCCGCTCAGACCCTCGAAAAGATAATACATCAGGTGCCCCCCATCGAGCATGGGCAGTGGCAGCAGGTTCAGAACCCCTAAGCCGACGCTAAGCATGGCCAGCAGGTTCAGGAACTGCGCAAGGCCCACGCGGGCGGCCTGCCCGGCGGCGTCGGCGATGGTCAGCGGGCCGCTCAGGTTCTTCAGCGAGGCCTGGCCGACAAGCATGCGGCCGAAGATCTTCAGCGTCATCCAGGATTGGTCCCAGGTCTTGCGCCAGCCGATCAGCAGCGAGTCATCCAGCGCATGGCGCACCAGCACCAGCTGCGGCGCCGAGCCCACGGCGGCCTGGATACGGCCGATGCGGGCATCGCCCTCTTGTTCAATATCCGGGGCCACGTCAACAGGCAAGACCTGGCCCTGCCGCTCGATCCTCCAGTGCTGCACGGTGCCGGCAGGCGCACGGGCATGGCTGCGGATCAAGCCGACGAGCTGGGCGGCGTCCTGCACGACGACACCGTCGACATCGAGCACGCGATCGCCCGGCTGCAGGCCAGCCCGGGCGGCGGGCCCGCCCGAAGCAAGCTGCCCGAGCACCGGCTCACGCAAGGGGCCGCCCAGGCCCAGCCGGCCCAGCGCAGCGGCGTCCGGCTCGCGGGTGCCAAGCTCGCGCATGTCGATACGGACCTCGCGCCGGCCATGGCCCTGCGCATCTGACAGCTGCAGGCTCAGCACCGCCTGATCGGTGATGGCTTCGATCACCGGCCACTGCAGCTCGCCGATGGAGGCGATGTCCTGCCATTCCCGACCGTCCAGCGAAAGCGCCATCACGCGGTCGCCGGCACGCATGCCGGCACGCTCGGCCAGCCCGCCGGGCTTGGGCGAGCCCAGCACAGGCAGCGGCTCCTGCTGCCCCATGAAGGCCAGCAGCGCGAACAAGGCGATGGCCAGCAGGAAGTTGGCGGCCGGGCCGGCGGCCACGATGGCCGTGCGCTGGCGCAAGGGCTTGTTGTTGAAGGCCTGCTCGCGCTGCTCGGCCGGCACCGGGCCCTCGCGCTCGTCCAGCATGCGGACATAGCCGCCCAGGGGCAGTGCCGACAGCGTGAACTCGGTCGAGTCCGGCGTGCGCTGGCGCCGCCAGATCACGCGGCCGAAGCCCAGAGAGAAGCGCAGCACCGTCACGCCACAGGCGCGGGCGACGCTGAAATGGCCGTATTCATGCACCAGGATCAGCACGCCCAGTGCAAGGAGGAAGGCCATCAACTCCAGCAGCATCAGGCCCTCAGCCGTGCAATGCGATCCCGCGCCGCCTGCCGGGCCCGCGCATCCAGCGCCAGCAGCCCTTCCAGCGACTGGCACTGACCCGCCTCCGGATGGACCTCGTCCAGCACGCCGGCATTGATCGCGTGGATCTGGTCGAAGCGCAAGCCGCGATCGAGGAAGGCGGCCACCGCCTCTTCGTTCGCCGCATTGAGCACGGCCGTCGCGCCCTCCTCGGCACGCAAGGCCTGCCAGGACAGGTAGAGACCTGGGAAGCGGCGCTCATCCGCCTCCTCGAAACTGAGATCCTTGCCCGCCAGCAGATCCAGGCGCGAAGCCCCGGATTCGATGCGCGCCGGGAAGGACAGCGCATAGGCGATGGGCACGCGCATGTCCGGCGTCCCGAGTTGGGCCAGCACGGAGTTGTCGCGGCAGACCACCATGGAATGGACGATGCTCTGCGGGTGGATCAGCACGCGGATCTGCTCGGGCTTGAGCTGGAACAGCCAGCGCGCCTCGATCACCTCCAGCGCCTTGTTCATCATGGTCGCCGAATCCACCGAGATCTTGCGCCCCATCACCCAGTTGGGATGGGCGCAGGCCTGCTCGGGCGTGATCTCGGCCAGCGTGGCGGGATCGCGCTGGCGGAAGGGGCCGCCGGAAGCGGTCAGCACGATGTGGTCGATGCGCTGAGCCCAGGTCGAGCGATCCTCGGGCAGGCACTGGAAGATGGCGGAATGCTCCGAGTCCACCGGCAGCAGCGTCGCCCCGCCGGCCTCGACGGCCGCCATGAACAGCGCGCCGCCCACGACGATGGCTTCCTTGTTGGCCAGCATCAGGCGCTTGCCGGCCCGCGCGGCGGCCAGGCAGGGCGCCAGGCCGGCGGCGCCCACGATGGCCGCCATGACCGCATCCACCTCGGGATGGGCGGCGACCTCGCTGAGGGCCTGCGCACCGCTGAGCACCTCGGTGCGGCTGCCCTGCTCGCGCAGCAGGCGGCGCAGATCCTGGGCCGCGGATGCTTCAGGCATCACGGCGAAGCGGGGTTGCCACTGCAGGCACTGGGCGAGCAAGGCGTCCACGCGGCTCATCGCGCTGAGCGCGAAGACCTCGTACTGCTCGGGATGGCGGCTCAGCACGTCCAGCGTGTTCGTGCCGATGGAGCCGGTCGAACCGAGCACGCAGACGCGCTGGCGGCGGGAAGTGTTCATGGGACGAGGGAGTTCAGGGCCAGCGCCAGCGGAAAGACGGGCAGCAAGGCATCGACACGGTCCAGCACGCCGCCATGGCCGGGCAGCAGCTGGCTGCTGTCCTTGGCGCCGACGGCCCGCTTGACCAGGGATTCGAAGAGATCACCGACCACGCTCATCGCGCAGAGGAAGACCAGGGCCAGCAGGCCCAGGGGCAGGCCCAGACCGGTCAGCAGGCGGGCGTAGAGGCCCGGGCCGTCGGTGTGCAGGCCCGGCTCGAGGCCCCAGGTCCAGGCCAAGGCCAGCAGCAGCACGGCGGCCATGCCGGTCCAGACGCCTTCCCAGCTCTTGCCGGGGCTGATCGCGGGCGCCAGCTTGCGCCGGCCCAGGGTGCGGCCGCCGAAGTAGGCAAAGATGTCCGCCACCCAGACCAGGCAGAACACGGACAGGATGAAGTTCAGGCCCAGGCTCCGCGCCGTGGCCATGGCGGCCCAGGCCGTCCACAGCAGCACGAAGCCGAGTGCCAGGCGCCCGGCCCTGGGCAGACGAGGCCAGCCCGCCGGTCCCAGGCGCAGCGCCTGCGCCCCACCCAGCACCCAGGCGCCGCCGACGGCCCACCAAAGGCCGGCCGGCAGCGCGGCAAGACCTGGCCCCTGCAGCGTGAACAGGCACAGGCCGGCCAGCGCCAGGCCCATCAGCACGGCGCCGGCTTGGGTCATGCCATTGAGGCGCCCCCACTCCCAGCCGCCGGCGCCGATCAGCACCAGCGTCACGGCCGCAAAAGGCCAGGGCGAGCCGGCGAACAGGGCCGGCAGCAGGATGGCCAGCAGAATGATGGCCGTGATGATGCGGGTTCCGAGCACTCAGGCCTCCAGGACGGCGTCGGCCTTGACGCCGCCAAAGCGGCGGTCGCGCTCGCGGAAAGCGGCGATGGCCGCATCCAGCTGCGCTTCGCCGAAGTCCGGCCACAGGCAGTCCGAGAACACGAATTCGGTATAGGCCGCCTGCCACAGCAGGAAGTTGCTGATGCGCACTTCACCGCCGGTGCGGATGAAGAGATCCGGGTCCGGCGCGTAGCTCATGGCCATGAACTCGGACAGCTTGGCCTCGGTCAGCTCCTCGGGCTTGACGCCCGCCTGCATGGCCGCGCGCGCGGCCTGCACGATGTCCCAGCGGCCGCCGTAGTTGAAGGCCACGTTGAGGGTCAGCTTGCTGTTGTGGCGAGTGGAAGACTCGGCCTCGTTCCAGGCATTGCGCAGCTTCTCGGACACCGCCTCGCGATCGCCGACGATGCGGATGCGCACACCCATCGCGCCCATGCGGGCCAGATAGCGCGACACCGCCGCCAGCACCAGGCCCATCAGGCCGGAGACTTCATCGGAGGGGCGCTTCCAGTTCTCGCTGGAGAAGGCGAACACGGTGAGGTGCTCGATGTTGCGGTCGATGCAGGCCTGCACGATGCGCACCAGCGCGTCGACGCCCTGCTTGTGACCGAAGAAGCGCGGCAGAAAGCGCTTCTTCGCCCAGCGGCCGTTGCCATCCATGACGATGGCCACATGGCGGGGAACCGCCTTGCTCTGATCCGTCACGACTGACAGGCTCAGACGGCCAGGATCTCGGCTTCCTTGGCCGCGATCAGCTTGTCGATCTCGCCGATCACGCGATCGGTCAGCTTCTGCACCTCTTCCTGCGAGCGGCGCTCGTCGTCTTCGGTGATCAGCTTGTCCTTCTGCAGCTTCTTGGCCTGCTCGTTGGCGTCACGGCGCAGATTGCGCACGGCGACCTTGGCGTCCTCGCCTGCGCTCTTGACCACCTTGGTCAGGTCACGGCGGCGCTCTTCGGTCAGGGGCGGCATCGGGACGCGGATCAGGTCGCCCTGAGCGGACGGGTTCAGGCCCAGGTCCGACTCGCGGATGGCCTTCTCGATCTTGGCGCCCATGCCCTTTTCCCAGGGCTGCACGCTGATGGTGCGGGCGTCCAGCAGGCTCACGTTGGCGACCTGGGAGATGGGCACCGGCGAGCCGTAGTAGTCGACATGGACCTGATCCAGGATGCCCGGGTGAGCCCGGCCGGTACGGATCTTCTGCAGTTCGGTCTTGAAGGCTTCGACCGACTTGGCCATCTTGGCCTCGGCGTTCTTCTTGATGTCAGCAATGCTCATGATGCTCAACCTTGTTCAGGAATGGACCCGGACTCAACGCGCCAGGACGCTCAAACGTGGACCAGGGTGCCCTCGTCTTCGCCCATGACCACGCGCTTGAGCGCGCCGGCCTTGAAGATGCTGAAGACCTTGATGGGCAGCTTCTGGTCGCGGCACAGGGCGAACGCGGTGGCGTCCAGCACCTGCAGATTCTTGGTGATGGCTTCGTCGAAGCTGATGCGGCTGTAGCGGGTCGCTTCGGGGTCCTTCTTGGGATCGGCCGTGTAGACGCCGTCGACCTTGGTGGCCTTCAGCATGATCTCGGCACCGATCTCAGCGCCGCGCAGCGCAGCGGCGGTATCGGTGGTGAAGAAGGGATTGCCGGTGCCGGCCGCGAAGACGACGACCTTGCCCTCTTCCAGATACTGCAGCGCCTTGGGGCGCACATAGGGCTCGACCACCTGCTCGATGCTGATGGCGGACATCACGCGGGCCGTCATGCCTTCCTGGCGCATGGTGTCGGCCAGGGCCAGGGAATTCATCACCGTGGCCAGCATGCCCATGTAGTCGGCGGTGGCGCGGTCCATGCCGACCGAGCCGCCGGCCACGCCGCGGAAGATGTTGCCGCCGCCGATCACGACGGCCACTTCCACACCCAGCTGCGTCACCTCCTGGATCTCACGCACCATGCGCACGATGGTGGCGCGGTTGATGCCGTAGGCGTCATCGCCCATCAGGGCTTCACCGGAAAGTTTGAGCAGGATGCGTTTGTGCGCGGGCATTGTGTCCTCGTCGTGGGTGGTGGGGTTGCCGCGATGCCGGGGGGCGCTCCCCCCCAGCCGCAGGCGCAAGTGTAAAGGGCGCCAGAGGCGCCCTTTGTTTCCAGCCGTGGCGGATGGTCAAGGAAATGTCGGGGAGCCCCTCATTTCCAGGTCCCGCCGGACGGCAAGGCCGGACTCGTCAGCCCGGCCAGGGCGCCATCAGGCGTTCTTGGCGGCGGCAGCAGCCTCGGCGGCGGCCTTCTGGGCGGCCACTTCGGCCGCGAAGTCGTCGACCTTCTTCTCGATGCCTTCGCCCACCACGTACAGGGTGAAGCTCTTCACCGTGGTGGCCTTGTCCTTGAGCATGGCGCCCACGGACTGCTTGCCGTCGGCAGCCTTCACGAAGACCTGGTCCAGCAGCGAGACTTCCTTCAGGAACTTCTGCACCGAGCCTTCGACCATCTTGGCGACGATGTCGGCCGGCTTGCCGGATTCGGCGGCCTTCTCTTCGGCGATCTGGCGCTCCTTGGCGACCAGCTCAGCCGGCACTTCGGCGGAGGACAGCGCGGCCGGCTTCATGGCGGCCACGTGCATGGCCACGTCCTTGGCGGCGACGTCGTCACCGTCGAACTCGACCATCACGCCGATGCGGGTGCCGTGCAGGTAGGAGACCAGCTTGCCACCCTCATAGCGCTTGAAGCGGCGGATGGTCATGTTCTCGCCGATCTTGCCGATCAGGCCCTTGCGCACGTCTTCCACGGTCGGGCCGAAGCCTTCCTGGGACAGGGGCAGTGCCGACAGCGCTTCGACGCTGGCGGGGTTCTTCTCGGCGACCAGGCCGGCCAGGGCGTTCACGAAGGCCAGGAAGGCATCGTTCTTGGACACGAAGTCGGTTTCGCAGTTGACTTCGATCAGGGCACCGGCGCCGCCGACGATGGCAGCCGCCACCACGCCTTCGGCGGTGATGCGGGAAGCGGCCTTGCCGGCCTTGTTGCCCAGCTTGACGCGCAGGATGTCTTCAGCGCGGGCCAGATCGCCTTCGGCTTCGGTCAGGGCCTTCTTGCACTCCATCATGGGAGCATCGGTACGGGCGCGCAGCTCGGCGACCATGCTTGCGGTAATAGCAGCCATTTCAATCTCCGTTGGATTGGGAGCCGGCGCAGCGGCTCCTCGAATACAGATTCAGCGTGGAAAAAAGGGGCTGAATCAGCCCCTCTTGAGCAAGTGGCAAAGGACTCAGGCGCCTTCGTTCACTTCCACGAACTCGTCGCCGTCGGCAGCAACAGCCTGCACCAGCTCGGCGGTGCTGTTGGCACGGCCTTCCAGCACGGCGTCAGCCACGGCCTTGGCGTACAGGGCGACAGCCTTGGCGGAGTCGTCGTTGCCGGGGATCACGTAGTCGATGCCTTCGGGCGAGTGGTTGGTGTCGACCACGCCGATCACGGGGATGCCCAGCTTCTTGGCTTCGGCGATGGCAATCTTGTGGTAGCCGACGTCGATCACGAACAGCGCATCAGGCAGGGCGCCCATGTCCTGGATGCCGCCGATGTTCTTTTCCAGCTTGGCCAGCTCGCGCTGGAACATCAGGGCTTCCTTCTTGATGGCGGGCTGGGTGCCGTTCTCGACTTGAGCCTGCATGTCCTTCAGGTTCTTCAGCGAGCCCTTGACCGTCTTGAAGTTGGTCAGCATGCCGCCCAGCCAACGCTGGTCGACGAAGGGGACGCCGGCGCGCTGGGCTTCAGCGGCCACGATTTCGCGGGCTTGACGCTTGGTACCGATCATCAGGATCGTGCCGCGCTTGGCAGACAGCTGGCGCACGAACTTCAGCGCTTCCTCGAACTTGGGCAGCGTCTTTTCGAGGTTGATGATGTGAATCTTGTTGCGATGGCCGTAGATGAAGGGGGCCATCTTGGGGTTCCAGAAGCGGGTTTGGTGACCAAAGTGGACACCGGCTTCCAGCATTTCGCGCATCGTGACGGACATGAAGTAACTCCGAAGGTTGGTTCTAAAATCCGGCTCGAATCGCGCTGCAGCCAAAGGCCCGGATCCACCCGGATCCACCTGCTGCAACACGACACCTATCGATTGCCGGGTTTGCGATTTGTCTGCCTGATCCATGCCCCGCTCATCAGCACTGCAGCACAAGGCGCCGATCATGCACTGAAGTGCACTGAAAGACATGCAGGCCCTGAAGATGCAGCGAAAAGCAAAGACGCTATCCGGCAAAACCCAAAGAGTATAGCACGATTGAAATTCGCCCCCTCCTCCTGCGGCACTGACCGCGCCACTGCGCCGCATCTACAGCTCTTTCGGCCGACCCACCAAGACTCGTCGCCAAGCCCGGCCCCGAGCCAGGCGGCGATGCAACACCCGACGGCGAGGTCCTGAATGGAAATCGCCGTTGTCGGCGCCGGCCTGACCGGCGTCCATGCCGCGCTCGAACTGGCGGCTCAGGGTCATGCCGTCGTCGTCTTCGAACGCAGTGGCAGTGTGGCCGCCGAAGCCAGCTTCGCGCAGGGCGGGCTCAGCGCCCCGGCTCTGAGTCCTGTCTGGGGCGGCCTGTGCGGCAGCCAGGCGCTGGCACTCGAAGCCGCCGGACTCTCCAGCCCCGGCTGGCGCTGGGCCGCCCGCCAGGCCCGTGGCAAAGGTTGGCAGGACGCCCAGCAGAGCGTCCTGCTGACCCTGGCCCAGCGCAGCCTGTCCCGCGCGACGGTACTGCGGCGGCAATTGCAGCTGGATCACGAGCGCAGCGAGGGCCTGTTGCTGCTCATGCGTGACGAGGCGCAGGCCCGCAAGGCCAAGCCGCTGGTGGAACGCTGGCAGACCGCGGGCATCGCCCACCAATGGCTGGACGCCGAGGCCTGCCGCCGCCAGGAGCCCGGACTGAGCCCGGACACCCCGCTGCAGGGCGGCTGGCATCTGCCGGACGCTGAGGCCGCCAATGGCCGCGAGCTGTGCCTGCTGCTCAAGCAGGCCGCTCAGCGGCTGGGCGTGCATTTCATGTTCCACACCGAGGTCCGCGGGTTGCAGGCCGGCAGGCGCCCCGCCCTCACCCATGGCCCGGCCGCCCAGGCCGGGCTGCCCCTCGCCACGCAAAAGCAGGAGGCTGCCAGCAGTGCCGGCCCCAGCACGCTGCCCAGCCCGCGCGAAGTTCAGACCCACAGCTTTGATGCCGTGCTGATCTGCGGCGCACAGCCCGAGGATCCCCTGCTGGCGCAACTCGGGCTGAAGCCCGCCCTGCGCCAGGTCTGGGGCCGCAGCCTCACGGCGCCGCTGCGCCAGCTGGAGGCCTTCCCCGACCTCGGTCCGCGCGCCAACCTGGTCGACGATGCCCATCAGGTTCTGCTCAGCCGCCTGGGCCAGCGCGTGCGGGTCAGCGGCGGCGCCAGCTTCCAGCCGCCCAGCCGTGGCGACAAGGGCTTCGAACGCCTGCATGCCGTGCTGCACGACTGGTTCCCTGGCGCCGTCCAGGCGCAGCAGGTCCAGCATTGGCAGGGCGCTCGATTGATGCTGGCAGACGGCCTGCCCTTGCTCGGCGCCAGCGGCGCCGAGGGCATCTGGCTAAACCTGGCCCATGGCGGCCAGGGCGCAGCACTGGCCGCGGGTGCCGCCCAGGTGGCGGCCGCCTTGATCGCGGGACGTGATCCCGGCCTGGACCTGAGCCCCCTCGCGCCAGAACGGCTGCGCTGAGCTAGAGTGGCCGGATGCTCGATGTCCTCCATCACGCCGGCCGGCTCCCGCTATTCAACACGCAGCGCTGCCGCGCCCTGGAAGCCGAGGCCGCAGCCCGTGCGCCTGCGCATGCGCTGATGGCCCGCGCCGGACTGGCCGCGGCCCGGCTGTGTGTGGCCGTGGCGCCTCACGCACGCCGCGTCTGGGTCGCCTGCGGACCTGGCAACAACGGCGGCGATGGTCTGGTGGCCGCCCGTCATCTGGCCGCAGCAGGTCTGGAGGTCCACGTCAGCCACCTGCACGGCGGCAAGCCCCTGCCTGCCGACGCGCAATGGGCCTTGCAGACCGCACGGGACGCAGGGCTGACCATCACCACGTCGCCGCAGCCGCCGCAAGGCTGCCAGCTGATCGTCGACGCCCTGCTGGGCCTGGGCCTGCAGCGGGCGCCCGAGGGGGCGCTGGCGGAGGCCATCCTCGCCATCAATGCCGGTGCCTGCCCTGTGCTGAGCGTCGACGTGCCCAGCGGCCTGCAGTCCGACACCGGGCAGCCCTGCGCGGATGCCCAGGGGCACCCTGGCCCCGTCGTCATCGCACGGCACACGCTGTGCCTGCTCCATCTCAAACCCGGTCTCTTCACGGCACATGGCCGCGACCATGCCGGGCGGATCTGGTTCGATGCGCTGGGCACCGGCACCGCCCAGGACGCCAGCGGCTGGCTGACCGGGCGCGGCGAGCAGGCGCGCTGGCAAGAGCTGGCCCGGCGTCGTCACGCCAGCCACAAGGGCAGCCATGGCCAGGTGCTGGTCATCGGCGGCGCCAGCCACATGGAAGGCGCCGCGGTGCTGGCGGCAAGCGCCGCCCTGGCCGCGGGCGCCGGCAAGGTCCACCTCAAGCCGCTGTCCGCAGCCGACCACGGAACCCACACGGGCGGCCGCCCCGAACTCATGCGCTGGCCGGAGGGGCCGCTGGATGAGCACATGCCCTGGCAAGACCTGACCCTGGTGGTGGGTTGCGGTGCCGGACGCGGGCTGGACATCCGCGCCGCGTCCGCGCTGCCCGCCGTGCTGCAGCATGCGCCGCGCCTGGTGCTGGACGCGGACGGGCTCAACAGCCTGTCACGCGACACCTCCGCCCGGCAGCTGCTGCTGGGCCGCAGGGCCAGGGGATTGCAGACCGTGTTGACGCCGCACCCGCTGGAGGCCGCCCGCCTGCTGGGCTGCAGCGCCGAAAAGATCCAGGCCGACCGTCTGTCCGCAGCGCTGGCGCTGCGTGAAGCCTTCGACTGCACCGTGGTGCTGAAGGGATCCGGCAGCGTCGTAGCCAGCCCGCAAGAGCCCCTGCATCTGAACAGCAGCGGCAATGCCGCCCTGGCCAGCGCCGGCACCGGCGACGTGCTGGCCGGCTGGCTGGGCGGCCTGTGGGCACAGGCCCCGACCTTGCCGGCGCACGAGCTCGCGACCATTGGCGTGGCCTGGCATGGCGAGGCGGCACAAGGCGCCTCGGCGCCACTCCGAGCCGCCGAACTGATCGAGCGCATGCACGCCCTGAAGCCCGCGCTGCCCTGACCTGAACGCCTCCGAACGCCCCTGAGCGCCCTTAAGCACCCCTGAGCGCCCACGGAGGACTTCAGCGGCGCTTGCGCCCCTTGCCGACGTCCGCCGACTTGCGTGCCGCCGCCTTGCGGGCCTGCACGGGCGCCACGGCAGCCGGGCTGGCGCGGCCCGATCCACCACCGCCCGACTTGGCGCGCTTGCCGCTGGCCTTGACCTCACGGTCCTGACGCTGCACCTCGGCCAGCTTGTCCGTGGCCTTGCGCGGCAGGGCCTGGCCGGTCTTGTCACGCAGCGGCTTGCCGGGGGGACGAAGCTCGTCGGTGTCCCGCACCAGGCGGAAATCGATCTTGCGGCCATCCAGGTCCACGCGGCTGACCTGCACCTGCACCCGCGCGCCGGTGGCGTAGCGAATGCCCGTGCGCTCGCCCCGCAGCTCCTGGCGCACCTCGTCGAAGCGGTAGTACTCGCCACCCAGCTCGGTGATGTGGACCAGGCCTTCGACGAAGAGCGCATCCAGTTGCACGAAGAGGCCGAAGCTGGTCACGGCACTGACCGTGCCGCTGAACTCCTCGCCCAGGTGCTCGCGCATGTAGCGGCACTTGAGCCAGGCCTCGACATCGCGTGAAGCCTCGTCCGCACGGCGTTCGTTGGCGCTGCAATGCGCGCCAACGACCTCCCAGCGTTCGAGCTCGGTGCTGGCCGCCGCCGGGTTGACGGGCTTGCCCTTGCCGGGCCGCTTGGGCGGCACGGGCACGTCCATCTTGCCGGCGTCGAGCAGATAGCGCTTGTTGCCCAGCATGGCCTTGATCACGCGGTGCACCAGCAGGTCGGGATAGCGCCGGATCGGGCTGGTGAAGTGCGTGTAGGCCTGGTAGGCCAGCCCGAAATGGCCGGCGTTGGCGCCAGTGTAGATGGCCTGCTGCATGGAGCGCAGCAGCATGGTGTGGATCTGCGTGGCGTCGGGCCGGTCCTTGGTGGCCTGGGCGATGGCCTGGTACTCACCCGGCGAGGGGTCGTCCGACAGCCCCATGCCGATGCCCAGTGCGCGCAGGTACGCCTGCAGCGCCGCACGCTTCTCGGGCGTCGGCCCTTCGTGCACGCGGTACAGCGAATGGTGCTTGCCGCCCGCGATGAAGTCCGCCGCGCAGACATTGGCGGCCAGCATGGCTTCCTCGATCAGGCGGTGGGCATCGTTGCGGGTGCGGGGGATGATCTTCTCGATGCGGCCGTTGTCGTCGCAGACGATCTGGGTTTCGACCGTGTCGAAGTCCACGGCGCCCCGGCGCTGGCGCTGGCTCAGCAGGGCACGGTAGACCTCATGCAGATGCAGCAGATGCGGCACCAGCTCCTTGCGTCGGGCTGCCTCGGGCCCATGGGTGTTGGCCAGCACGGCCGCGACCTCGTTGTAGGTCAGCCGCGCATGCGAGCAGATCACCGCCGGGTAGAACTGGTAGGCGAAGGTCTCGCCCTCTTCCGTGATCAGCATGTCGCAGACCATGGACAGACGGTCCTGGTCCGGGTTGAGCGAGCACAGACCGTTGGAGAGCTTCTCCGGCAGCATGGGGATCACGCGGCGCGGGAAGTAGACCGAGGTGGCGCGCTCGTAGGCATCGAGATCCAGCGGCTCGCCGGGCTTTACGTAGTGGCTGACGTCGGCGATCGCGACCAGCAGGCGCCAGCCCTTGAAGGCGGTCTTGCCCCGCCCCTGCTTGTGCGGCGTGCAGAAGACGGCGTCATCGAAGTCGCGGGCGTCCTCGCCGTCGATGGTGACCAGGGGCACGTCGCGCAGGTCGACGCGGTTCTTCATGTCCACGGCGCGCACGCGGTCGGGCAGCTTGGCGGCCTGCGACAGGGTCTCGGCGCTGAAGCGGTGCGGCACCTCGTACTTGCGCACGGCGATCTCGATCTCCATGCCGGGATCGTCGATCTCACCCAGAACCTCGGTCACGCGGCCCACGGGCTGCGAGTACAGCGAGGGCGGCTCAGTCAGCTCCACCGCCACCACCTGGCCGGCCGTGGCGTTGGCAATGGCGTTCTTGGGCACGAGGATGTCCTGGCCGTAGCGCTTGTCCTCGGGCGCCACCAGCCACACGCCGGACTCCAGCAGCAGCCGTCCGATGATGGGCCGCTTCTTGCGGTCCAGGATCTCCAGCACCCGCCCCTCCGGACGGCCGCGCTTGTCGTAACGCACGATGCGCGCGCGCAGGCGGTCGCCGTGCATCACGGCATGCATTTCCTGGGCAGACAGATAGAGGTCGGGCTGCCCGTCGTCCGGGATGAGGAACCCATGCCCGTCGCGGTGCCCCTGCACCACGCCCTCGACTTCACTCAGCAGGGCTGCCTGCGTGCCGGCAGCATTGCCGGGACCACTTGTGCTCTTAAAATTTTTGATGATAGAATCTCAGCTTTCCTGAAACGGCCAGGCGATTTGTTTAAACGCATCATACGTTTAAACCGACGGCTTGGAAACCTTGCCCAGGTGGCGGAATTGGTAGACGCACTAGTTTCAGGTACTAGCGGGTAACTCCGTGGAGGTTCGAGTCCTCTCCTGGGCACCAAATACTTTCAAAAGCCGGCTTCCCTTTGGGTCGCCGGCTTTTGTATTTGTGCTTGCACTCCATGGTTGCAGATCCAAGGACTGCAGTCATTTTGCTTTGTGGCCCGCCGCCTGCACAAGATGCCGTCGCGCGTCCGGGACACCCGCAACACCTGACCCCTCCTCAACCACGCTCGCCTCAGCCATGAAAAAAGCGCGGAACCTCGATGACGAGGCGCCGCGCTTCTTCGCAGACCGATGATGACGGATGCCGCGATCAGGCCACGCCGTCAGACCGAGAACTTCTTCGCCAGCGCGTCCGGGCGCATGTCGTCGTAGATCTCGAAGGGCTGATGGATCCAGGGGCTGGTCTCCAGCATCTCGACGTAGTAGTCCGGCGTGTAGGTCGACACCGACTTCGTCCAGATCACCGCAGAGCGCAGCTCCTGCACTGCCGGCATGCCGCGCAGGCGCTCGACCACGGCCTTGAGCGTCACGCCGGAATCGGCCAGG
Source organism: Burkholderiaceae bacterium (assembly GCA_041913905.1). Lineage (GTDB taxonomy): Bacteria > Pseudomonadota > Gammaproteobacteria > Burkholderiales > Burkholderiaceae_C > Roseateles_B. Next base: position 96,953 of record JAYSEK010000011.1, read on the forward strand.
TCGTCGACCAGCAGCACGCGGCCGGCCAGCTCGCCCTTGGGCATGGTGATGTACTTGGCGATGTCCAGGCGGCCCTGGATGGTGCCGGCCTCGGCGCGGTACGAGCTGGTGGACATGATGCCCAGGGGCTTGTCGAAGACGCGGGACAGCACATCACCCGGACGCACGCCGCCGCGCGCCAGGCACAGGATCTGGTCGAACTCCCAGCCCGAGGCATGCACCTTGAGGGCCAGGCGCTCGATCAGCAGGTGGTATTCGTCCCAGGACACGTACAGGTGCTTGCCGTCGTCGGTCAACATAGATGCTTACTCCAATGCAATGGGGATGTTGAGTGGCCTTCAGCCCTGGTAGGGATGGCGCAGCAGGATGGTGTGCTCGCGATCCGGGCCGGTGGAGACCATGTCGATGGGCGCACCGATCACCGCCTGCACGCGCTCAAGGTAGCGGCGCGCATTCAGCGGCAGCGCATCCCAGCTCGTCACGCCGAAGGTGCTCTCGGTCCAGCCCGGGAAGGTTTCATAGATGGGCTTGCAGGCCACGATCTCGTCGGCATCCAGCGGCAGGATGTCCAGCTGCTTGCCGTCGAGCTCATAGCCCACGCACATCTGGATTTCCTTCAGACCGTCCAGCACGTCCAGCTTGGTCAGGCACAGGCCGCTGATGCCGTTGATGATGATGGAGCGCTTCAGCGCGGCGGCGTCCAGCCAGCCGCAGCGGCGGGCACGACCCGTCACGGTGCCGCGCTCCTGGCCCACGGTGGACAGGTGGTAGCCGACGGTGCCTTCCTTTTCCCACTCCAGCTCGGTCGGGAACGGACCGGAGCCAACACGCGTGGTGTAGGCCTTGGTGATGCCCAGCATGTAGTGCAGCATCTGCGGGCCCACGCCCGCACCCGCGGCAGCATTGCCGGCCACGCAGTTGCTGGAGGTCACGTAGGGATAGGTGCCGTGGTCGATGTCCAGCAGCGTGCCCTGCGCGCCTTCGAACAGGATGTTCTGGCCGGCCAGATGAGCCTTGTGCAGCATGTAGCCCACATCCGCCAGCATGGGCTTGACCTGCTCGGCCAGGGCCATGGCCTTGTCGAAGATGGGCTGGAATTCCAGCGCGCCGGCGTTGAGATAGCCGGTCAGCGCATGGTTGTGCAGGTCCAGCAGCTCGCGCAGCTTCTTGGCGAAGCGCTCGGGATGCTTCAGGTCCTGCAGGCGCAGGGCGCGGCGGGCGACCTTGTCTTCGTAGGCCGGGCCGATGCCCTTGCCCGTGGTGCCGATCTTGCCGCTGCCGCTGCTTTCACGCAGGGCTTCGCGCGCCTTGTCCACTTCCACATGGAAGGGCAGGATCATGGGGCAGGACTCGCTGATGTACAGGCGAGAGCGCACGTCCACGCCGGCCTTTTCCAGGCGCTCGATCTCGGACATCAGGTGGCTCGGGTCCACCACCACGCCGTTGCCGATATAGCAGGCCACGCCGTCGCGCATGATGCCCGAGGGGATCAGTTGCAGGGCCGTCTTCACGCCCTTGATCACCAGCGTGTGGCCGGCGTTGTGGCCGCCCTGGAAGCGCACCACGCCTTGTGCGTGGTCGGTCATCCAGTCGACGACCTTGCCCTTGCCTTCGTCACCCCACTGGGTGCCCACAACGACCACATTACGGCCGCGCGCGATCTCACTGTGCATGATGCTCATCCAATGAAAAGTATTCAGATTGGCGGGCCGCGTCAGCGCGCGCGCACCACCCATTGCCCGCCAACGCAGACCAGCTCGCGGTCGCAGTCGAATTCGTCGTTTTCGTGCTCGTGCCCGGGCAGCACGCAGACCACAGTTTCCCCCTGCTCACGCAGGGCTCGCACGGCAGCGCGCAGCGCCGCATCCTCGCCCCAGGGTGCGCGCACGGCGGCGCGAAGGGGCGTCACGGGGCATAGTGCCACCAAGGCCTTCAGGTCCAGACTGAAGCCCACGGCCGGACGGCGGCGGCCGAACACCGCGCCCACCTCGTCATAGCGGCCGCCGCGCAGCACGGCATCGCTGCAGCCAGCGGCGTACAGCGCAAAGCGCATGCCGCTGTAGTAGGCATAGCCGCGCAGATCGGCCAGATCAAAGCCCAGGCGCAGATCCGGGTGGGTCTGGCGCAAGTGGCTGCACAGCCAGCGGAGGTCATTCAGGGCCGCGCTGATCAGCGGATGGTCGGGCAGTTGCTCGCGGGCGAGGTCCAGCACCTCCATGCCGCCATAGAGGCCGATGAGGCTTTGCAGGCCGCGGGCCGCCGACTCGGGCATGCCGGCCGTGGCCTGCGCCAGATTGGCGGCGTCCTTGGCGGCAAGGGCCGCGACGATGGCTTCCAGCGTATCAGCCGGCAGCTTCAGATCGCCCAGCACGCCTTGCACCAGGCGGGCGTCGCCCAGGTCCAGGGTGATGTCCTTGAGCCCTGCCTTTTGCAGCGTGGCAATGGCCAGCTCCTGCACTTCCAGATCGGCCTCCAGGCCGGCGTGGCCGTAGATCTCGACGCCGAACTGCAGCGGCTCGCGGCTGCCGTGCAGGCCCTCCGGGCGCGTGTGCACCACGGGCCCGCAGTAGCACAGACGGGTCACGCCGGCGCGGTTGAGCAGATGGGCGTCGATGCGCGCGACCTGGGGGGTGGTGTCAGCGCGCAGGCCGAGGCTGCGACCGGACAACTGGTCGACGAGCTTGAAGGTCTTGAGGTCCAGTTCACGACCTGTACCGGTGAGCAGCGACTCCAGGTGCTCCAGCATGGGAGGCATCACCAGTTCGCAGCCGTAGGTCCGCGCCAGATCCAGGAGTTCGCGCCGGAGTTCTTCGATGCGGCGGGCCTGGGAGGGCAGGACGTCAGCAATGTGCTCGGGCAGCAGCCAAGCAGAGGCCATGGACGTTTTGAGGGGGGGTTAAAAACGGCATTGTACCGGGAAGTCCCGGAACGACGAACAGCCCCACCCTACGTGACGCGCAAACGCGGGTCAAACGTCCGGGAAGGCAGGCGGGCGCTGCTGCGGCGGCCGCAAGGGTTCACAGCAGCCAGAGCAAGCCCAGCAAGCCCAGCCCGATGCTCATCAGGCCCACGAAGCGGATCTGCCCGTCACTGAGCGCCGTCATGCGCTGGAAGAGCGCGCGCCAGCGCTCAGGACTCAGGAAGGGAAACAGGCCTTCGATGACCAGCATCAGCGCCAGCGCCACCCAAAAAAGGTCCAGACTCATGCGCTAAGCGCAGCGGCCGATGGGCTGGCTCACTTGCGCGCAGGTGCCGGCGCCGCGCCTGGCGCCCCGCGCATGGCCTTGAAGAACTCGGTGTTGGGATCGAGCACCATCACGTCCGACTTGTTCTTCCACACCGCACGGTAGGCTTCCAGCGAGCGGTAGAACTGCGCGAACTGGGGATCGCGGCCAAAGGCCTCGGCATAGATGGCGGACGCCTTGGCGTCGCCCTCGCCCTTGATGAGCTGGGCGTCGCGGTAGGCCTCGGCCAGGATGACTTCGCGCTGGCGGTCCGCATCGGCGCGGATCTTCTCGCCCTCGGCATTGCCGGTGGCGCGCCACTCGTTGGCCACGCGCTTGCGCTCGGACTCCATGCGGCGGTAGACCGCATCGGTGATGTTGGCCGCGAAGTCCACGCGCTTGATCCGCACGTCCAGGATCTCGATGCCGAACTGCTTGGATTCCTCGACCAGGCGGTGGCGCACGTCCTGCATGACCTTGTCGCGCTCGGTGGCCAGCACGGCGCGGACGTCGCGCTTGGTGACCTCCTCGTTCAGCGCCGCCTGCACGATGGGGCTCAGGCGCGCCTCCACATTGCGCATATTGCTGCCGCTGTTGCGGATGAACTGGCGCGGGTCGGCCACGCGCCACTTCACCAGCCAGTCTATGACCAGGCTCTTCTTTTCAGCGGTGAAGATGGGACGGGGATCCGGGCTGTCCAGGGTCTGCACGCGGCGGTCCAGGAAGACCACGTTCTGGAAAGGCGGCGGCGCCTTGAGCTTCAGCCCAGGCTCGCTGACGACTTCCTTGATCTCGCCCAGGGCGTAGACCACGGCGAACTGGCGCTGGTCAACGATGAACATGGTCGAGCTCAGGACCATGAAGGCGACCAGGGCACCCAGCACGATGCTAGTGATTCGATTCATCTGCGCACTCCCCCTTCAACGGCCTTCGCGATTGCGCAGGGCATCGCGGTTGCGTTCCACCGGTGCCACCACGGAAGGCGCCGGCTCGGCGGTCACCGGCACGGGCGAGCTGCTCGTGACGCTGGAGCCGCCCTGCTGCAGCAGCTTGTCCAGCGGCAGGTAGAGCAGGTTGGAGCCGCTACGGCTGTCGACCATGACCTTGGTGACGTCGCTGTAGATCTGCTGCATGGTGTCGATGTAGATGCGGTCGCGGGTCACGGCCGGCGCCTTCTGGTACTCGGTCAGCACGGCCTTGAAACGCTGGGCGTCACCTTCGGCACGCGCGACCACGCGGGCGCGGTAGCCCTCGGCCTCCTGGCGCAGGCGCGCGGCCTTGCCCTGGGCTTCGGGAATCACGCTGTTGGCGTAGGCCTCGCCCTCGTTCTTGAGCTGTTCCTTGTTCTGCCCGGCCTTGAACGCATCGTCGAAAGCGGCCTGCACCTGCTCGGGTGCCTGGACGCTGCCCACGTTGACGTTCTTGATCAGGATGCCCGCCTTGAGGCGGTCCAGCTGCGCCTGCACCGACTTGCCCAGCTCGGCCGCGATGGCGTCACGCTGCTCGTACAGCACCGAATCCATATTGGACTTGCCGACGATTTCGCGCACGGCCGATTCAGCGGCCTGGCGCACGGCCTCGTCTGGCTCGCGGTTCTCGAACAGGTAGTCGCGGGCGTCCTTGAGCAGGTATTGCACCGTGAAGCGGATGTCCACGATGTTCTCATCCTGCGTCAGCATGGAGGAGTCGCGCAGCCCCGTGGCTGCCACCACCGAGGCGCGCCCCACCTCGACCGAGCGCAGCTGCGTCACCGGCACGGTTTCATGAGCCTGGAAGGGATATGGCAGGCGCCATTGAAAGCCCGCTTCCACGGTCTTGCTGTACTTGCCAAACGAGGTGATGACGGCCTGTTCGCCTTCCTGCACGATGAAGAAGCCGCTGCCCAGCCAGGCCAGAGCGACCACACCGCCGATCAGGCCCAGGCCCACACCGGCGCTGCGCATGTCAGGGCCAGAACCTCCACCGCCCTGTGGTTCCGGACTGCCTCGGCCGCCAAAGAAGCCGGAGAGCTTGCGATTGAAATCGCGCCAGAGCTCGTCCAGGTCCGGCGGACCGTCGTTGCGGCCGTTGTTGAGCACGACACCGTCGCGGCGGGCGCGCGGCAGCATCGGGGTTCTCAGCAGCGCTCGCAGCAAAGCGGCTGCGGCAGCGGCGGTCTCTCGCAGCGTGGGGGCGCCTGAGGCGCGCTCAGCGTGATTCATGCTCATGCCTGTTCATTGGGATTGGGCGCAGGGCCATTGTCCACGGCTTTGCCCTCGTTGTTCGAACTGCGGTCGGGCTCCGCCCATGCGCCCTCATGTGGCGGCTGCACCAGGGAAATCAAGCGTGGATCATGCGGGGCTGGCTCGGGGGTCAGGCCTTGCTCGCGCATGCTGGTGACGATCTGGGCCCGCAGCAGGTCCAGACCCTCGCCGCTCAGGGCGCTGACGAAGATGCGCGGCACCCGCTGCCCATTGGGGCGCTCCATCCAGTCCACGGGCTGGCGCGGTCGCTGGGTGTCTTCGAGCTTGTCCAGCTTGTTGTAGACCAGCAGCTGCGGGATGCCGGCGGCGTCGATTTCCTCCAGCACGCGCTCGACCTCGACCATCTGCTCGTCCAGCACGGGCGAGGCGGCATCCACCACGTGCAGCAGCAGGTCGGCATCGGCCGCTTCCTGCAGCGTCGCCTGGAAAGCTTCCACCAGCTTGTGCGGCAGGTCGCGGATGAAGCCCACGGTGTCGGACAGCGAGACGCTGGCCGCCGCCTCCTCGAGGTACAGCGAGCGGGTGGTGGTGTCCAGCGTGGCGAAGAGCTGATCGGCCGCGTAGGTGCGGGCCTTGACCAGGGCATTGAAGAGCGTGGACTTGCCGGCGTTGGTGTAGCCGACCAGCGAGACGCGGAACACGCCGTTGCGCGAACGGGCGCGGCGCTGCGTGCTGCGCTGGCGCTGCACCTTCTTGAGCCGCTCCTTGATGCTCTTGATGCGCTCGTCGATCATGCGGCGGTCCAGCTCGATCTGGGCCTCGCCGGGGCCGCCGCGCATGCCGATGCCGCCGCTCTGACGTTCCAGGTGGCTCCAGCGCCGCACCAGACGCGACGCCAGGTACTGCAGGCGGGCCAGCTCGACCTGGAGCTTGCCCTCATGGCTCTTGGCCCGCGCCGCGAAGATTTCGAGAATCAGCGCCGTGCGATCTGCAACCGGAACGCCCAGCAGGCGCTCCAGATTGCGTTGTTGCGCCGGCGAAATGGCTTGGTCGAAGAGCACGGTATGCGCACCGTGCGCCTGCACCAGCAGCTTGATCTCGTCGGCCTTGCCGGAGCCGACGAACAGCGCGGCATCCGGTGCCTGGCGCTTGGCGGTGACACGCGCCACGGGCGTATCACCCGCGGACTCGGCCAGCAAGGCGAGCTCGTCCAGGGTGGGATCGAAGGGGGCGCCGCGTCCGAAATCGACGCCCACAAGAATGGCGCGCGCCGCCTCGGAGGGCGGCGTCGCGTGGGGTTGGCTTGAAGAACTCAAGATCGCAAAAAATGCCGTCACGGCCTTGGCCGCAGCGGCGAGTCCTCTCAGGCAGCGTTGTCAGCGCTGTCGTTGGCGTGGAAGTTCACGGCGCGGCCGGGAACCACCGTGGAAATGGCGTGCTTGTAGACCATCTGCGTGACCGTATTGCGCAGCAGCACGACGTACTGGTCAAAGGACTCGATGTGGCCCTGCAGCTTGATGCCGTTGACCAGGTAGATGGACACCGGCACATGCTCCTTGCGCAGGAGGTTCAGGAAGGGGTCTTGCAGGAGTTGTCCTTTGTTGCTCACGATATGCTCCGTGTTGTGAGAAGGGGAGGAAGAGAACTGCACCTTAACACAGCCGCGGGTTTCCCCGCGCCTGGGATTCAGTCATCCTTGTCCAGAAATGGATTCTTGGATGAGCGCATTTCGATGCGCAACGGCGTGCCCGTGAGCTTGTAGTGCGCGCGGATGCGGCCTTCCAGGTAGCGCTTGTAGGCGTCCGAAACGCCGTCCAGCGCGTTGCCATGGATCACGACGATGGGCGGATTCATGCCGCCCTGGTGTGCATAGCGCAGCTTGGGACGCGAGACGCCCGAGCGCTTGGGCTGCTGATGCTGCACCGCCTCCTGGATCAGGCGGGTGAGCACCGGCGTGGTCATCTTCTTGTAGGCCGAGGAGTAGGCATCGGCCAAGGCGTTCCACAGCGGGCCCAGGCCCTGGCGCTTCAGCGCCGAAATGTGCAGCACCGGCGCGAACTTCAGGAAGGACAGCCGTGACTCGATGGAGCGCTGCAGCATCTCGCGCTGGTAGCTGTCCACCGCATCCCATTTGTTGATGGCGACGACCACGGCACGGCCGCTGTCCAGGACGTAGCCCGCGATGTGGGCGTCCTGGTCGGTCACGCCCTGGGTGGCGTCGATCAGCAGCAGCACGACGTTGGCATCAGCGATGGCCTGCAGGGTCTTGACCACCGAGAACTTCTCGATGGCCTCGAAGACCTTGCCCTTGCGGCGCAGGCCGGCAGTGTCGATCAGCTTGAACTTCTGGCCATGACGCTCGAAGTCCACCGAGATGGCGTCGCGCGTGGTGCCCGGCATGTCAAAGGCCACCAGGCGCTCTTCACCCAGCCAGGTGTTGATCAGCGTGCTCTTGCCCACGTTGGGGCGGCCAGCCACGGCCAGGCGGATGACCTGCTCTTCCTCGCCGCCCTCACCTTCCTCGTCACCGTAGTCGAAGCCTTCCAGCACGGCTTCCAGCATGCTGCGAATGCCCTGGCCATGGGCCGCGGAGATGGGATGGGGCTCGCCCATGCCGAGTTCATGGAACTCGGCCAGCAGCGGCGACTCACTCATGCCCTCGGCCTTGTTGACGGCCAGGAAGACACGCTTGTTGGAGGTGCGCAGGTAGCGCGCGATGTCCTGGTCCTGGGCCGAGAGGCCCAGGCGGATGTCGACCACGAAGACCACGGCATCGGCTTCGGCGACGGCCTGGCGTGTCTGCTTGGCCATTTCCTTGACGATGCCGGTGGAGCAGTCGGGCTCGAAGCCACCGGTATCGATGACGATGAACTCGCGGTCACCGAGACGGCCGTCTCCATAGTGCCGGTCGCGCGTCAGGCCGGCGAAGTCGGCCACGATGGCGTCACGGCTCTTGGTCAGCCGGTTGAACAGCGTGGACTTGCCCACATTGGGGCGGCCCACCAGGGCGATCACGGGTTTCATGTTCTTGTTCTTCTTTCAAAGACGGGAAGCGCCACAGACGCACGGCCTCACTGGGGCCGCAGCGCGAACAGGCCTCCGTTGCGGGTCACGACGAGGATGGTGTTGCCTGCCGCCACCGGCGCGGCTGCGATGGCCGAACCATCGGTGGCCAGGCGCAGCTGGGTCTTGCCGGTCTCACGGTTCAGGAAATGGACCTGGCCTTCGTAGTCGCCCACCACCACGCTCTGGCCCAGCACCAGCGGGGCCGACAGCTTGCGGTTCAGGAACTGCTCGGCATTCCACAGCACGTCGCCGTTGCTGGTACGCCAGGCCGTCAGGCGGTCCGAGGCGTCGCCGGCCACGATGGCTTGCGCGTCACCGCCCACGCCCATCACGCCGCCGACGTTGCGAGTCCACACCGTGGAGCCGCGCTCGGCATTGACGCAGCTCACCGCGGACTGGAAGCCGCGGGCGCACAGCAGCTCGCCGGTGCGCACCATGGGGCCGACGACATCCGCCAGACGCTCCACCTCGTTGGTGCCGCGGGGATTGGCCACACTGGCTTCCCAGCGCACGGTGCCGCGCAGCGGGTCGATGCCGGCCAGGCGGGAACCCTGGCCCACGACCAGCGTGTCCTTGTAGCTGCCGATGGCGCCGGGCTGCAACAGCGTCAGCGGTTCACCCGGACGGCGCAATTCGAAGAGCTTGCGTCCATCGATGGCGTCATAGGCCAGCACGGCGCGGTCCACCGTCACCACGAAGACGCGCTCTCCGGCCACCAGCGGGGCCGTCAGGATGGGCACGGCCAGGGCCTTGCGCCACAGGGTCTTGCCTTCTTCCAGCGAGACCAGCTCGTTGTTGCGCGTCACGACGGCTGCATAGCGGCCATCGCTTCCCACGCCGGCGGACAGCCTTTCCTTCAGGTTCGCACGCCAGACCACGGCACCATCGGCCGCCTTGAGGCGCTGCACGGTGCCGTCACCATCGGCCACCACGAAGCTGTCGGCCAGGGCCACGACATTCAGCGGGAAGCGCACGCTGTCCATGCGCTGCTGCCAGACCACCTTGCCGGCGATGCTGGGCGTCAGGGCTTCCAGCGCCGCCGGCTTGGCTTCCTTGGAGCTGGAGAACAGCGAGCAGGCCGACAGCAGTGCCGGCACGGCCGCCAGCAGCAGACCGCGGCGAAGGACATGCAGGGAAGTCATGCTCACTTGCCGGACTCCTTGCCTGCGTCCTTGCCCGCGTCCTTGTCCGATTCATCAGGCGCGGCAGCGCCGAGGCTGGCGAGCTTGGCCTCCACCAGGCGGCGGTAGTCCAGGTTTTTGTCCAGGCCTTGATAGGCCTTCAGGTACTCGGCCTTGGCCACATCGGGCTTGGACTGCAGCACGGCGAGATCGCCTCGGCGATCGGCCACCAGGGCGGCAAACTCGGCGGTCTTCACGGCAGCCAGGGTCTTGCCGGCTTCATCCAACTGCTTGGCGTCGATCTGCAGCGCCGCCAGGCGCAGACGGGCCAGGTCTTGGTAGACGGCATCACCGGCGTTCTGGGCCGCCCAGGCGAGCGTGGCGCGGGCGCCCTCGTCGTTCTGCTTGTCGTGCTGAAGCTTGGCCTGCAGCAGCGCGCCCTGCGCGGCGGCAACCGTGGAGGGGAAGCGCTCCTTCAGCGTGGCAAAGGCCGCATTGGCCTTGTCCACGTCGCCAACATCCACCTGGTTGGCAAGCTGCTCGTACAGCGCGGAGGCCTTGGCCCCCTGATCGCGCTGCCACCAGTTCCAGCCCGTCCAGGAGGCATAGGCCACCAGCACGGCGGTCAGCCCCCAGCTGATGAGGTTGCCCCATTTCTTCCAGAAGGCCTTGAGCTCTTCCAGTTGTTCCTGTTCTTCCAGATCGAGATGCGACGCCATTGCTTGTGTTCAGTAGGGAATGGGGTGATTGAGCCGCGATTATGCGTTGCGGAGTTCGTGTGCCCAGGAAGCCACCTCGGCCAGCTTGCGGATGGACTGGGGCTGGCCCTCCTCGCGCAGGGGCTTGAGGCCCACTTCGCCGCGGGTGAGTTCGTCTTCGCCGAAGATCAGCGCCAGGCGGGCGCCGCTGGCATCGGCCTTCTTGAACTGGGACTTCATGCTGCCCTGCCCCGGGTGCAGCACCACGGAAACGCCGGCGGCGCGCAGGGTCTCTAGGGTCTGCATGACCAGGCCCAGGCCCTGGGCGGAAGGCACGATGGCGTAGGCGTCGGGCACGGGCAGGTCCATCGCGGTACCCAGGGTTTCGAGTAGCAGCAGCAAGCGCTCCAGGCCCAGGCCGAAGCCCACGGCCGGCGTGGCCTTGCCGCCCAGTTGCTCGATCAGGCCGTCGTAGCGACCGCCGGCGCAGATGGTGCCTTGGGCGCCCAGCTTGTCAGTCACCCACTCGAAGACGGTGAGGTTGTAGTAGTCCAGGCCGCGCACCAGGCGCGGGTTGATTCGGTACTGCAGGCCCACGGCATCCAGCAAGGCCTTCACGCCGTTGAAGTGGGCCAGCGAGGCCTCGCCCAGGAAGTCAAGCAGCTTGGGCGCGGCCTCGGCCATGGCCTGCATGGCCGGGTTCTTGGTGTCCAGCACGCGCAGCGGGTTGCTGTACATGCGGCGCTTGGCCTCTTCGTCCAGCACGTCCTGGTGCTGTTCCAGGTAAGCGATCAAGGCCTCGCGATGCGCACGGCGCTCCTCGGGCTGGCCCAGGCAGTTCAGCTCCAGCACCACGTCGCGGCCTTCGACCAGACCCAGCTCGCGCCACAGCGTGCGGGCCAGCAGGATGACCTCGGCGTCCACGTCAGGGCCGGCAAAGCCCAGGGCCTCGACGCCCATCTGGTGGAACTGGCGGTAGCGGCCCTTTTGCGGACGCTCGTGGCGGAACATCTGGCCGAAGTAGTACAGGCGCTTGCCGCCTTCGCGCAGGAAGCTGTGCTCGATCATGGCCCGCACCACGCCGGCCGTGCCTTCGGGGCGCAAGGCGAGCTGGTCGCCATTCATGCGGTCCTCGAAGGCGTACATCTCCTTCTCGACGATGTCCGTCACCTCGCCGATGCCCCGCACGAACAGGGCGGTGGGCTCGACGATGGGTGTGCGCACGTTCTGGTAGCCGTAGCGCTGCAGCACGCTGCGCATCTTGGCTTCCAGCCACTCCCAGCGCGCCGATTCCGGCGGCAGGATGTCGTTCATGCCCTTCACGGCCTGGAGGGGCTGCTTCTTCTGATCACTCATGGACTCTCTCGCGGCAGGCTCAGGCGGACTGAGCGCCGAAACGTTTTTCGATGTAGTTCTCGACCAGGGCCTGGAACTCGACGGCGATGCCCTCCCCGCGCAGGGTCAGGGCCTTCTCGCCATCGATGAAGACGGGGGCCGCGGGCGCCTCGCCGGTCCCCGGCAGGCTGATGCCGATGTCGGCATGCTTGCTCTCGCCGGGGCCGTTGACGATGCAGCCCATCACGGCCACCTTCATGTTCTCGACACCCGGGTACTTGGCGCGCCAGACCGGCATCTGGGCCCGCAGGTAGTCGTCGATCTGCTTGGCCAGCTCCTGGAAGGTGGTGCTGGTGGTGCGGCCGCAGCCGGGGCAGGCCGTGACGCTGGGGTTGAAGGCGCGCAGGCCCAGGGATTGCAGGATCTCCAGGGCCACCACCACCTCCTGGGTGCGGGGCTCGCCGGGCTGCGGCGTCAACGAGACACGGATGGTGTCGCCGATGCCTTCCTGCAGCAGGATGGACAGGGCCGTGGCAGAGGCCACCGTGCCCTTGGTGCCCATGCCGGCCTCGGTCAGGCCCAGGTGCAGCGCGTAGTCGCAGCGCTGGCTCAGGGCGCGGTAGACCGAGATCAGGTCCTGCACGCCGCTGACCTTGCAGCTGATGATGATGTTGTCCGGGTTCATGCCCAGCTCGCGGGCATAGCCGGCCGAGCTCAGCGCCGACTGGATCAGCGCCTGGTACATCACCTGCTGGCCGTCCCAGGGCTGGGCGCGGCGGGCGTTGTCGTCCATCATCTGGGCCAGCAGTTCCTGGTCCAGGCTGCCCCAGTTGACGCCGATGCGCACGACCTTGTCGTACTTCATCGCGGCCTCGATCATCTGGGCGAACTGGCGGTCCTTCTTGTCGCCCTTGCCGACGTTGCCGGGGTTGATGCGGTACTTGGACAGTGCCTGCGCCATGGCCGGGAACTCGGTCAGCAGGCGGTGGCCGTTGTAGTGGAAATCGCCCACCAGCGGCACGTCGATGCCCATGCGGTCCAGCTGCTCGCGGATGTGCGGCACCGCCTCGGCGGCCTCCGGCGTGTTGACCGTGATCCGCACCAGCTCAGAGCCGGCGATGGCCAGTTCCTTCACCTGGATGGCGGTCTCGATGACGTCCACGGTGTCGGTGTTGGTCATGGACTGCACGCGCACCGGCGCATCGCCGCCGATGGTCACGACGCGGTCGCCCCAGCGCACCCGGGCCTGGCGGCTGCGGCGCGCCGCAGGCCGGGCCGCGGCAATGGCGTCCAGGCTGTCGGACGGGAGGGACGGGGTCGTCGGGGTCACGGTCATCACTTCTTTCGACGGGTTCGGTGCGGCAAGCCGGGGTTGGCGGTGTTCAGGGCAGTTCCAGGCGCGCCACGTTGTCACGGGCCCGCGCCAGCAGGTCCACAGGCTCACCGCGCAGGCTCAATCGGGTGCCGGACACATTGCCCACGCGGACCTTGACGGGCGTCTGCACCTGCAGGTCGGCAACTTCACCAGCGTGCATCAGGCGCGAGTACTGGACCTGGCCGCTCGCGTCGATCACCTCGACCCAGCTGTCGGCACTGGCGCGCAGCAGCAAGGGCGCCAGTCCCTGCGCTGCGCTGGCGGCCAAGGCGGGCTTTTGCAGGGTCGGCGCGCTGGCAGGCGCCAGCACAGGACGCGCGGCTTCGATCGGGGCTTGGACCTGGCTGGCCTCGGCCGCAGGCAAGGCCACAGCAGCGACAGCACTCGACGCCGGCTGCACCGGCGGCGCCGTCACCTGGGCCAGCGGCGTGACGGCAGAGGCTGCCTCGCCGGCGGGCGGCGTTTGCGGCTCGAAGGCGGGTTCCACGCCCGACACGGGGGTCGAGCTGCTGCTCGACGGGCCCCACAAGCGCGTGCCGAGGTCCGCCGGCAAGAAGTACACCACCGCAGCCGCCAGCAGCAGGCCCAGCGGCGCCAGCACAAGGGGCTTGCGAAGCGCACCCAGGCCGACACCCTCGCCGCCGAGCGCCTGGGGCTTGAACGGCTGGTTCAGGCCCATGCTGACGCGTTCCAGGCCCGGTTCATTCGAGGCCGGCAGCAGTGCCAGGATGTCGGCGGCATCGACCTTGAGCACGCGGCAGACCGCCTTCGCCAGCGCCCGGGCGAAGGTGGCGTCGGGCAACTCAGCCAGGCGGTCCGCCTCCAGCGCTTCCAGCCGGGCTTGCGGCACCTTCAAGGTCGCGGACAGCACGCCGATGTGCATGCCGGCGGCCTCGCGCAGCGCCTTGAGCTTGGCGCCTGCGGTGAGCGCTTCGGCACGCCGAAGCCCCAGGTTCGCGGACTCTGCCGCGGTCAAGACCTGACCCTCACTCATCGAAACGCCCATCCCGCAGACGTTGGGTTTCTGCGGCGTCGCTGAAGCGCCGGCGCAGCTGCTGCCCCAGATCCTCGACCGCCACGCCATTGTTGAGCTTGCGCTCGATGCGCAGTTCGAGCCACAGGCTCTGCGCATTCACCAGCTCCGCCTGCGCGTTGATGCGCCGGGCGTAAAAGCGCGCCCGCTCGTACTGCTGCTGGCGATAGAGCACCTCGGCGAGGTTGAGCGCCACGGCCGGGTTGGCAGGATCCAGCTCGAAGGCCTTGGACAGGCTGCGCTCCGCCGCCGGCCATTCATCATTGCGCGCCTCGCAGACGCCGCGTGCCAGCAGCGTCCGGGCGGTTCCGCGGTAGTTGGGCAGGGCCAGGGCCTGCTCGAAGAGCGCCCGCGACGGGGCCCATCGCCCTTGTTGACACAGGAACCACGCGTAGTTGTGCACGGCGTCGCCATCGGACGGCGCGGCATTCAGGGCGCGCTTGAAGCCTTCTTCGGCCATGGCCGTCTCGCCCATGGCGGCATAGACCAGGTTGCGAAGATTGATGGCCTCGCGCAGGTCGGGCTTCAGGGCCAGGGCCTGCTTGATCTCGTCCAGTGCGGTGTCGTACTGGCCCCGCGTGAAGTAGCCGGTGGCCAGCTCGATGCGCACCGCGGCGCGCCGGTCGGCATCGGTGCGATCGCTTTCCGTCTTGGGCTCGGCCGAATGGCCCGCGCCGGTGCCGGCGCAGCCGGGCAGCAGCAGGGCCGCCGAGAGCGCCAGAAGCCCCCTCAGGAGCAGAGGACGCACAAGGCGCTGGGGATTCGGAAACACGATCGCTGGCGTCATCATGATGGATGGCTCGTGGCTCGGGATCTGGGGTCAGGAAGTGGGCTGCCCAGGCACGGCAGGCGTATCCTCGGCAGAACGGTCGCCCGCATTCTTCACCACAACCACGGGGCGCACCATGCGTAGATGCGCGCGGGTGCGATCTTGCACCTCGCCGGCCAATTGCCCGCAGGCGGCGTCGATGTCATCGCCGCGGGTCTTGCGCACGGTGGTCACGATGCCAGCGCGGATCAGCACCTCGGCAAAGGCCTGCACACGGTCCTTGGGACTGCGCTTGAGGCCCGAGGCTGGGAAGGGGTTGAAGGGGATCAGGTTGAGCTTGCAGGGCACCTTGCCCTTGAGCAGGCGCACCAGCTCCTCGGCTTGCTCGGGGCTGTCATTCACGTGGTCGAGCATGCAGTACTCGAAGGTGATGAAGTCGCGCGGCGCGGCGTCCAGGTAGCGCTTGCAAGCCGCCAGCAGTTCGGCGATCGGGTACTTCTTGTTCAGCGGCACCAGCTGGTCGCGCAGGGGATCGTTGGGCGCATGCAGGGACACCGCCATGGCCACCGGACAGTCCTCGCGCAGACGATCCATCATCGGCACGACGCCGGACGTGGACACCGTGACGCGACGCCGCGACAAGCCATAGCCATGGTCGTCCAGCATCACCTTGAGCGCCGGGACCAGCGCGCCGTAGTTCTGCAGCGGTTCGCCCATGCCCATCATCACCACATTGCTGATGACGCGCTCGGGCGTGTTCAGGCGCACGCGCAGGTGGTGCTCGGCATACCAGAGCTGGGCCAGGATCTCCCAGGTCTCGAGATTGCGGCTGAAGCCCTGGTGGCCGGTGGAGCAGAAGCGGCAACCCACGGCGCAACCCGCCTGGCTGGAGACGCACAGCGTGCCGCGGTCGTCCTCGGGGATGAACACCGCCTCGACGGCGTTGCCCTGCCCCACGTCGAACAGCCACTTGATCGTGCCGTCGGCAGAGGCCTGCTCGGAGATCACCGGCAGGGCCTGGATGTGGGCGCGGGTGGCCAGCTTGTCCCGCAGGGACTTGGCCAGGTCGGACATCTGCGCGAAGTCAGACGCCCCTTTCTGATGGATCCAGCGGAACAGCTGGGTCGCACGGAAGCGCTTCTCGCCGAGCTGCTCGCAGTACGCGGCCAAGCCCTCGAGATCGAACCCGAGCAGGTTGGTGAATCCAGGTGGGTGGACCGCGTCGTTCATGGTCTTGCCTCTCAAGGAAATGTCGGGCTGCCCCAAGTTTCCTTTGCCCCTCGGGGCCTGGCAGGCTGCGGCAGGTCCAGGGGAGCCATTCAATCAAATGCCGACCGCCTCAGGCACTGCACGGGGCAGCACGGCCGCATTGCGACCTCCTGAGGCGGCGTTTTCGCGCGCTTTCGCACGCCTTGCGCGTTCTTCGCGTCTTGCGACTCGCCCCTTGAGGCTCGCGGCAAGAGGCTGGAGCGCGTGATTAGCGGCTGTAAACGTTCATGCCGGGGAAGAAGAAGGCAACTTCCACAGCAGCGGTTTCAGGAGCGTCGGAGCCGTGCACGGCGTTGGCGTCGATGCTGTCGGCGAAGTCGGCGCGGATGGTGCCCTTCTCGGCCTTCTTGGGGTCGGTGGCGCCCATCAGCTCACGGTTCTTCAGGATGGCGCCTTCGCCTTCCAGCACCTGGATCATCACCGGGCCGGAGATCATGAAGTTCACCAGGTCGTTGAAGAAGGGGCGCGCCTTGTGCACGGCATAGAAGGCTTCGGCTTCGCCGCGCGACAGGTGAGCCATCTTGGCAGCGATGACCTTCAGGCCGGCGCCTTCAAAGCGCGAGTAGATCTGGCCGATGACGTTCTTGGCCACGGCATCGGGCTTGATGATGGAAAGGGTGCGTTCGATGGCCATTTTTTTCTCCTGGAATCTGAGGCTTGGCAAAACCGATGATTGTACTGCGTGAACATGAAGGGACGGTATCCGTCCCTATTGACTTGTTGACTTGTGTGACCCGCTGCGCCGCGCTCAACGCCGGCGACCGCCGCCACCGCGGCCGCCACGACCACCGCCGCCGCCGCCACCGCCGCGGCGATGGAAGGCGTCGGCACCGATGTAGCCGACCGAGGTCTGCATGGGATCGGGCTCGCGCGGGCCGCCGCCCCCCTTCTTGCCCTGCGAGCGAGCGCCGCGCTCAGCCGGACCGGGGCCACTGCCGCCGCTGCCGAAGCCCTGCGGGAAGCCGCGCGACTTGCCACCGGCAAAGCGGCGGTCGAAGGTCTGCTCCAGCGGGTTGATGTTGCGCGGGATGAAGTCGTCGTCTTCGTCTTCGTCGCGATCACGCGCACGCTCCTGCGCACGCGGCTCGACGAAGCGCTCCTTGCGCTCCGGACGCTGGGGCTCCTGCTGCGGGCGGCTGGGGCGCGGCCCCACACCCTGGGCGCGGTCGCCACGACGCTTGCCGTTCTTGCGGTCGCGCTGCTGCTGGTTGCGATCGCCGCGCTCGGCGCGCTCCTCGCGCGGACCACCGGCCAGGCGGCGTATCACCCGCACATCGCCGTCTTCCAGTTCGACCCAGACACCGCGCTTCAGCCCGCGCGGCAGCACCACGGTGCCATAGCGGATGCGGATCAGGCGGCTGACAGTCAGGCCCACGGCATCGAACAGCTTGCGGACCTCACGGTTGCGGCCTTCGGTGATGATGACGCGATACCAGTGGTTCACGCCTTCGCCGCCGCCGTCCTCGATGCTCTTGAAGCTGGCCGACTGGCCTTCGATCTCGACACCCGCCAGCAGCCGAGCGCGCTGCTCCTCGTTGAGGGTTCCCAGCACACGGACCGCGTACTCGCGCTCCACGCCAAAGCGCGGGTGCATCAGCTGGTTGGCCAGCTCACCGGAGTTGGTGAACAGCAGCAGGCCTTCGGTGTTCAGGTCCAGGCGGCCCACCGATTGCCACTTGCCCTGGTGCAACTTGGGCAGGCGGCGGAAGACCGTCGGACGGCCTTCCGGGTCGTTGTGGGTGACCACCTCGCCGGCCGGCTTGTGGTAGGCGATGATGCGCGGCGTCGGCGGCTGGATGCGCACCTTGATGGGCTTGCCATTGACCGCCACACGGTCGCCGAAGGAGATGCGCTGACCGATGTGGGCCACCTCGCCGTTCACCGAGATCTTGCCCTCGGCGATCATGTCCTCGATGTCGCGACGCGACCCGATGCCTGCCTGGGCCAGCACCTTCTGGAGCTTGGGCGCATCCAGTTCCGGGGCCAGCACGCGCTTGCCCTCCTGGCTGGCGGCCTCCTCGACCGGCACCACCTCCTCGCCGTCATAGGCGCCCGAGAGCAGCTCGGCGAAGCGCTCGCCCGCCTGGGCCATCAGCTCTTCGGGCGCAGGCTCGCCGCGGCGCACATCGCCCTCGGCCGTGGCTCCCTCACCCTCACCCTCACCCTCACCTTCGGCCGCGAGCGTGAAGACTGCCTCGGCGGGGCGCTGCTCGCGCTCACTGCCCTGACCATCGCGCTCACGACGACCCCGGCGGCGGTTGCGGCGGCCGCGGCCCTCTTCGCCGGCATCGGAGGCTTCGGCAGCACCTGCCGACGGCTCGATCACCTGAGCCTCCGAGGACACGGCTGCCGGCGCAGCCGGCTCAGCCACCGGCACAGGCGGCGCAGCGGCCGACACTGCCGACTCGTCAACAGCCTCGACCGCGGCCTCCTTGGCCGACTTGGCCGACTTGACCGATTTGCGCGGCGCCCGCGCCTTGGCCGGCTTGGGCTCGGCCCCCACGGGCTCGACCGCTGCCGGCATGGCCGCTTCCGCAGCCTCCACGGCTTCGGCGACCACCTTCTTGGCGGCCGTCTTGCGCGGCGCGCGCGGCTTGGGCGCCGGCGCCTCGTCGGCGGCAGCTGCCGCTGCGGGCGCCGCAGCCTCGGCTGCAGCCTTGCTGCGAGCAGGCGCTCGGCGGCGCTTGGGCGCCTCGGCTTCGGGATTCATCGTGCCCGCGCCTTCGGCGGCCGGATCGGTGTCATGGGCATTCATGCGTCAGCTTGCACCTTGTCATTCACATCGGGATGCTGAGCTTGCTGCGGCACCAGGGCCTCGGGCTCAGCGGGGACGGCGGCGACCTCGGTCACCACCCCGGTGGCGTCTCCAGGGACGCCTTCATCTGCTTGCACTTGTTCTTCTCTTGTTTCGATCGATTCGGCAAGACCCAGCGAGCCCTGCCCTTCCAGCGCCTCGACCAGCGCCGCGCCAGTCTCACCCGCCGCCTCCAGGGCCGGCAGTTGGTCCAGGCTGGCAAGCCCCAGGTCGTCCAGGAACTGCTGGGTCGTTGCGTACAAGGCGGGACGCCCGGGCGCCTCGCGATGGCCGACCACCTCGATCCAGTTGCGGTCTTCCAGCTGCTTGACGATCTGCGTGGACACCACGACACCTCGGATGTCCTCGATATCACCTCGCGTCACCGGTTGACGGTAGGCAATGATGGCCAGGGTCTCCATCACCGCCCGCGAATAGCGCTGCGGTTTCTCTGGATGCATGCGATCCAGGTACTCGCGCATCTCCGGCCGGCTCTGGAAGCGCCACCCGCTGGCGATGGCCACCAGCTCGACGCCGCGCCCCTCCCAGTCCCGGGACAGCTCGTCCAGCAGCATGCGCAGGCTGTCCGCACCGACCTCGTCGGCGAAGAGACTGCGCAAATCCTTGAGCGTGAGGGGCTGCTGCGCACAGATGAGCGCCGTCTCCAGGATTCGCTTGGCTTCCTGCGTGTTCATCGCATGTGTTGGCGGCACCTGCTCATCGAGCCGGCCATGGTGTTCAACAGTGTTCCATCGGAGGGCCTTGCAGACCCGCAGCAAACGTCAGCTCATGCCGCTGGCGCAGATCCCGGATGCGCAGCCCCCACACGGGATGGCGTCCAACCGATCCCGCACCTGGCGCATACAAGGACATCGTCAGCCCAGCAACTCGGATGGCGGAACTCTCTCCCGCCCCCAGGTACCGCTCGCCCCTCACGGACGAGCACCGGTCACCTGCTCGGCACATGGGCCGGGCCTCCTGGCTCTCCCCGACAAGCGCCGGGACCGAAGGCCTTGCAACCATGCTCTGCGCGGCAATTGTACCCTGCCCGCCGCAGCGCTGGTCAGATGCTCGACGCGGAGAATCCCGCAAAGGACCAGGCTTGGGTCAGATCCGGCGGCAAGGGCGCATGCAACACCAGCGCCTCGCCCGTCAGGGGATGCTCGAAACTCAGCTTGGCTGCATGCAGTGCCTGACGCTCCAGCCCCAGGGCCGGCGCCCCGCCGTACAGGGCATCGGCCAGCAGCGCATGACCCTTGGACGCGAGATGCACGCGGATCTGATGGGTGCGTCCCGTGTGCAGCACGCAGTGCACGGCGCTCACCCAGGGTGCGCCCGCGGTGTGCGCCAGCGGGAAGACGTCGGTCTGCGCCGGCTTGCCGCCCGCCAGCACGGCCATCTTGACCCGGGACGCCGGATCCCGGCGCATGGGCGCATCGATGTGCAGCGGCGCAGCGAGGCGCCCATGGCACAAGGCCAGGTACTCCCGATGCACCCGCCGTTCGGCAATCATCCGCGACAACGCCGACGTGGCTTCCAGCGTCTTGCCCACAACCATCAGGCCCGAGGTGTCCTTGTCCAGGCGGTGCACGATGCCCGCGCGCGGCAGCTGCGCGGCCACGGCGTGATGCGCCAGCAGCCCATTCATCAAGGTGCCGGACCAGTTGCCCGGCGCCGGATGCACGACCAGGCCCACGGGCTTGTTGACGACCATCAAGTGCTCGTCCTCATACAGGATGTCCAGCGCCATGCGCTCGGCACGGAAGGCCTGGCTCTCCTCGGTAGGCTGGAGCTCGACCCGCACGCATTGGCCCGCCAGCACCTTGCGCGAGGACGTCGACTGCACCTGGCCTTGCACGCTGACCAGACCGCGCTCGATCAGGCCCTGGAGATGGCTGCGGGAGAACTCCGGCGCCATGCCGACGATGAATTTGTCCAGGCGCTGCCCCTGGGCCTCATAGCCGACGCGCGCCTCCCGGACCTCCACCTCGGGCGAGGCGATGTCCTCAGACATGCCGTCCGGCTCTTCCGACTCGATGTCCGGGGCTTCAATCCCCTGCGAGGCTTTCAGGTCCGCCAAAGCCTGAACCATATAATCGCCGCTCCTTTTTCAGCTGGGCTGGCGCATGGGCGCCTGGCCAATGGACCATGATGGATTTCCTGGGGAAGCGTCACCCGACGCAGAGTGGCCTGCAAAGCGGCCTTCTGCCCGTCCTGTCTGCAGACAGGCCTGCCAGCCGCCTCCTGCGCATGCTGGCGGGCAGCCTGGCGCTGGCCCTGGCGGCCTGCTCTTCGCCCTTCAAGGAGGATCCCAACTCGCAGGCCAGCCTGGACAAATTGTACTCAGAGGCCAAGGAAGACCTGGCCTCGGGCGGCTATGACCGGGCCATCAAGGGCCTCGAGAAGGTGGAAGGCCGCGCGGCCGGTACGGTGCTCGCCCAGCAGGCGCAGCTGGACATCGCCTGGGCCTACTACAAGAGCGGCGAACGCGCGCAGTCCATCAGCGCGCTGGACCGCTTCATCAAGCTCAACCCCTCCAGCCCGGCGATGGACTATGCCCTCTACATGAAGGGCATCGTCAACTTCAACGAGGACATGGGCCTGTTCGGCCGCCTGGCCAGCCAGGACGTGGCAGAGCGCGACCAGCAGGCCTCGCGCGACGCCCTGCTGGCGTTCCGCCAACTGGTCGAGCAGTATCCGGATTCCAGGTACGCCGAAGATGCCGCCATCCGCATCGACTTCATCACCAACACGCTGGCCGCCTATGAAGTCCATGTGGCCCGCTACTACTTCAACCGGGGCGCCTATGTGGCCGCAGCCAACCGCGCCCAGTCGGCCGTGAAGGAATTCGAAACGGCTCCGGCGGCCGAGGAAGCGCTGTCCATCATGGTTCGCAGCTACGACAAGCTCGGCCTGGACAAGCTGCGCGACGACGCCGAGCGCGTGCTGCGCAAGAGCTTCCCGCAGAGCCACTTCCTGGCCGGCAACGAGCGGGCCGCAAAGAAGGCCTGGTGGAAGTTCTGGTAATCGTCTGCTAATCCCAGCCGGCCCTCCCGCCTGAGTAGGCGCATGCAGCGAAAGCGGCATGCGCCTTTTTCATGACGAGCCGGTCAGCCCCGCTGTTCGCGCTCGGTGGCCAGGCTGCGCAGCCAGCTCAGCGCCTCGCCCTCGTTGGCCACCGGCGTCATCGGCGGCAGCGCCGCGCGCAGGCGCCGCCCATAGTTCATGCCAGCCATGCGCGGGTCGCAGACCACCAGCAGGCCCTTGTCCGTCTCCGTGCGAATCAGGCGCCCCCCACCCTGCTTGAGCGCGATGGCCGCTTCGGCGATGAAGTAGTCGGCAAAGGCATTGCGCCCTTCGCTCTCCAGGCGCTGCACCCGCGCCTCCACGAGCGGATCATTGGGCGGCGGGAAGGGCAGCTTGTCGATCAGCACGCACTGCAGCGCGTCGCCTGGCACATCGATCCCCTCCCAGAAACTGGCCGAACCCACCAGCACGGCACGCGGATCCTCCATGAACTGCTGCAGCAGCATGCGCTTGGGGATGGTGCCCTGGACCAGCACCTTCAGCGGCGCACCCAGGGCTTCCAGCTCAGCCCGCAGGGCATCGCCGATCACCTGCAGCGCGCGCAAGGTGGTGGTCAGCACGAAGCAGCGCCCACCCAGCGCCTGCGCGCAACGCGCCGCCAGCACGGCCACGCTGGCCGAATGATGCGGCTCAGAGGGTTTGGGGAAGCCGCGCGGCACGTAGAGGCGCGCATGGTTCGGGTAGTCGAAGGGGCTGCCCACGCGCAGCACGCGGGCATCGCCCAGTCCGGCGGACTCGGTGAACCAGCTCAGGCGCTCGTCGTCGCCCAGCGTGGCCGAGGTGAAGATCCAGGCCTTGGGCGCCGCCTGCAGCTGTTCCTGCATGGCCTCGCGGATGTCCAGCGGCGACTCCACCAGGCGTGCCTGGTGCGGGCTGATGTCGATCCAGCGGACGGCCCCCGGCGCCGGCGCAGCCGAGAAGGCATGCGCGCGCTCGGACAGCTGCCTTGCGCGCTCGATCAGGCGCAGGAAGTCCGGCGATCCGTTCTCCAGCGCGGTCAGCGCGTCGGCCGCCTCGTCCGCGGCACAGGCCACCTCGGCCAAAGCCGTGGCGAAGCCCTCCCGCCCGGCACGCTCGGCCCAGCGCAGCTTGATCAGCCCCCGCAGCTCCTTCAGCGGGCCGGCACAGACCAACCTCAGCTCTCGCGCGGCGCGCTCCACCTTGGCGTGCAGGGCCTGCCAGTCCATCAGCCCGCGGGCCTCGGTGAGCCCCAGGGCCAGCATGTCCCGCGCGAAATCGATCAGCTGCGAGGTACCCAGATGCTGTCCCAGGAACTGCACGCCCGCTTCGGTCAGCTGATGCGCCTCGTCGAAGACCGCCACATCGACGCTGGGCAGCAGCTCGGCCACGCCGCTGTCGCGCAGAGCCATGTCCGCGAAGAAGAGGTGATGGTTGACGACGGCGATGTCGGCCTCCATCGCCTCGCGCCGGGCCTTGACCACGAAGCAGGCGCTCCACTGCGGGCATTCGCTGCCCAGGCAGTTCTCGCGCGTGGAGCTGACGATGGGAATGACGGGCGAGCGCTCGTCCAGCCCGTCCAGCTCGGCGAAGTCGCCGCTGCGGGTCTGCTGCGCCCAGCGCTCCACGCGGGCCAGCGCCAGCACCGCACGCCGGTCCGGCAGCTCGGCGCCATGGCGCGCATATTCCAGGCGATGCAGGCACAGGTAGCTGCCCCGCCCCTTCAGCAGGGCAATGCGTGCCGGCACGGAGAGGGACTCGCACAGCCGCGGCAGGTCGCGCAGGAAGAGCTGGTCCTGCAGGCTCTTGGTGGCCGTGCTGATCAGCGCCCGGGCACCGCTCAGCAAGGCCGGCACCAGGTAGGCAAAGGTCTTGCCAACCCCGGTGCCCGCCTCGACCACCAGACTCTCACGCCGCGCAATCGCCTGGGCGACCGCCTGGGTCATGGCGAGTTGCGGCGCACGCGGGCTGTAGCCCGGATCGGCCCGGGACAGCGGCCCGCCCTGGTCGAAGGCGGCCAGCACCCATTGCTCCAGTTCGCTGGGCACTGCGTCCTTGCTTGTCGTGAGATCCGGATCCGGGGCGTTCAAGGTGGGGTGTCGGGCATGGCGCCGGCGGCATCAGGCGCAAAAGCCTGACGGGTCGGCTGGGGTGGTGGGAATCCGGGAGCGCTGGCCGCCGTCGACACCGGACACGTTCAGGCCGGCTCGTCGGGTTCGCTGGCCTGCTCCAGCCGCGCAATGCGGTCCCGCAGGGCCAGGCGGCGCTTCTTCAGGCGCTGCAGCTGCAATTCATCCAGCGGCAGCATGCCAGAGACCCGGTCGATCAGGCCATCCAGATCGGCATGCTCCATGCGCAATTCGATCAGCTGGCGTGACAGGGAGTGAAGATCTGCGTCCATTTGTGGAATGACGGCGGTTGACGGCGAGCCCATGCAGTCGGCCGAGCCGGTCCGTGCTTCAATCGCGATTATAGTTTTGGCCAAACTCACAGAAGACCGCATGAGCCGCAGCAATCCTGGATTCCGACTGAACGCAGCCACCGGCATTCACCGGGGCGATCGCACATACCAGCAGGACCAGGTGCAGATCATCAGCCACCCCCGCATCGCCGGCTGCCTGCTGGCCGTACTGGCCGACGGCATGGGCGGCAAGAGCGGCGGACGCAAGGCCGCCGACCAGGTCGTGCTGACCGCCCAGCAGCTCTTCGAACGCTTCTCGCCGGACGACGAAGACGCAGGCGAGTTGCTGCGCCAGATCGCCGATGAAGCCCACCTGATGATCAAGCTGACGGCCATCTCCGCCGAAGAAGAGCCGCACAGCACGATTGCCGCCTACCTGATCACGCCCGATCGCCGCTGCCACTGGCTGCATACGGGCGATTCCCGCATCTACTTCTTCCGCGGCCCCAATATGCTCAAGCGGACGCTGGACCACTCCTACGTCCAGCGCCTGGTCGACGAAGGCAAGATCAGCGAGGCCGAGGCGTCCACCCACCCGCAGTCCAATCTGCTGACCGGCTGCCTGGGCACGGTTCAGGATCCCACGCCCACCGCCGACGTCATCGGCCCGCTGGAACATGGGGACTGCCTGATGGCCTGCAGCGACGGCCTCTGGCACTACTTCAATCCGCGCGAATTGGGCACCGTGCTGCACAGCCTGCCCCCGCGCGAGGCGGCCGAGCTGCTGCTCAACAAGGCCCGGCAGCGGGCCCATGGCGGCGGGGACAATCTCTCGCTGGCCGTCGTGCGCGTCGAACCGCTGAGCTGAGCGGCCGGCCCGCAGAGCGCTTCAGCGCGGCACAGAACTGCCGCTGGCCGGTGGCAGCGGTGCGGCCAAGGGCTTGTGCGCGGTCCGCTCCTGCAGCCTTTTCAGCGCCTGCTTGCGGTGCTCTTGCGCCGCTTGCAAGCGCTGGCGTTGGTCGCGCGCCCTTTGTGCGGCGGCAGCCTCGTCATCGGCCTGCTGCTTTTGCGGATCAGGCAACGGCTGGGCCGCTTGCGACGGCGGCTCGGTAGGCGTCGGCACCTCTGCAGGCACAGGCCGCAGCGGCGGCGCCAGCAGGGCCGCGCTGCGTTGTTGCGCCTCCAGCCGGGCCTGCTCCTGCGCCTTTTGCTGCAGGCGCTGGCGGCTCTCGGACGCCCGCTGCTCACGCTGGGCCAGCGATGCCGCCAGCTCCTGCTCCTGCAAAGGCTGCAGCGCGCGCTGGCGTTCAGCCTTGGCGTCCTGCAGACAGGCATTGACGGCAAAGCGCGACTGGCAGGCCTGCACGGCGTCCCGGTAGCGCGCCTCGATGGCGGTTTTGGCGGCGTCCATGTCCTGCGGGACCGGCTGCGCCCAGGCGCCGGCCAGGACGCACCAGCCGGCCGCCAGCAGCGAGCCTCTCTTCAGGCGGGCGGGGCCGCCCTTGTGCTCAGGCGTGTTCATGTCAGCGAAGTATCCACGTCCCGGCGCTCCAGCTCCAGGTACTCGCGCGACTGCATTTCCTGCAGCCGCGACACCGTGCGCGGGAACTCATGGGCCAGCGGCCCCTCGGTGTAGAGCTGAGCCGGCGGCACCGCGGCCGAGATGATCAGCTTGCAACGGCGGTCGTAGAGCACGTCCACCAGCCAGGTGAAGCGCCGCGCCTCACTGGCCAGCCGCACGGGCATTTCCGGCACGTCCGAGAGGATCAGGGTGTGAAAACGCGAGGCCAGCTCCAGGTAGTCGTTCTGCGAGCGCGGGCCGCCGCAGAGGGTCTGGAAATCGAACCACACCACGCCGCCGGCACGCCGGCGCGAACGCAGCTCGCGGTGCTCGATGTGCAGCAGGGGATCCTCGTCCTTGGCCTCGGCCAGGCTCTCGAAGGCATGCGTCAGCGCGGCATCGGCCCGCTCGTCCAGCGGGCAGTGGTAGAGCTCCACATGCTCCAGCGAACGCTGGCGGTAGTCGGTGCCGTTGTCGACATTGATGACCTCCAGCTTCTCCTTCAGCAGCTCGATGGCCGGCAGGATGCGGTCGCGGTGCAGGCCGCCCGGATAGAGCCCGTCGGGATGGAAGTTGGAGGTGGTGACGATGGAGACGCGGTTCTTGAACAGCGCATCCAGCAGCCGGTGCAGGATCATCGCGTCGGTCACGTCGGCCACATGGAACTCGTCGAAGCAGATCAGCCGGAAGCGCTTGGCAATGCGCACGCCCAGCTCGTCCAGCGGGTCGGCGATGCCCTTCAGGTCCTGCAGCTCGCGGTGCACCTCACGCATGAACTCGTGGAAATGCAGCCGTGTCTTGCGCGTGAGCGGCACGGCCTGGAAGAAGCAGTCCATCAGGAAGCTCTTGCCCCGGCCCACGCCGCCGAACATGTAGACGCCGCGCGGGATGGGCGGGCGCACCAGCAGCTTGGTGACGGCGTTGCTGCGACGGGCCTTGTAGTCGGCCCATTCGTCCTGGCAGCGCTGCAACGCGGCGACGGCCCGCAGCTGCGCAGGATCGGCCTTGAAGCCGCGTTCGGCCAGGGTCTGGTGGTAGAGCTCAGTGACGCTGCTCATGGGTGCTCAGGCTACTCCTCGTGAAAAGGGGCGACCGAGGCCGCCCCTTTGAACCCGTGACTTCTGATGCGAATCAGAAGTTCAGGGTGCGCTTGTCCACGGCCAGCGCCGCTTCCTTTGTGGCTTCCGACAGCGACGGATGAGCGTGGCAGATGCGCGCGATGTCTTCGGACGAGGCCTTGAACTCCATGGCCACCACGGCTTCCGAGATCAGCTCGGAGGCGAAGGGACCGATGATGTGCACGCCCAGGATCTCGTCGGTCTTGGCATCCGCCAGCATCTTCACGAAGCCGGTGGTGTCACCCAGCGCACGGGCGCGGCCGTTGGCCATGAAGGGGAACTGGCCGGCCTTGTACTCGACGCCTTCGGCCTTGAGCTGCTGCTCGGTCTTGCCGACCCAGGCGATCTCGGGGCTGGTGTAGATGACCCAGGGGATGGTGCCGAAGTTCACATGGCCGTGCTGGCCTGCGATGCGCTCGGCCACGGCCACGCCCTCTTCCTCGGCCTTGTGAGCCAGCATGGGGCCGCGCACGACGTCACCCACGGCCCAGACATTGGGCAGGTTGGTCTTGCACTCGTCGTCCACCACGATGGCGCCGCGCTCGTCCAGCTTCAGGCCCACGGCTTCGGGGTTCAGTCCGATGGTGTTGGGCACGCGGCCGATGGAGACGATCAGCTTGTCCACCACCAGGCTCTGCTCGGCGCCCTTGGCGTCGGCATAGGCGACGGTGACGCTGTCTTTGCCCTTGGTCACCGAGGCGATCTTCACGCCCAGCTGGATGTCCAGGCCCTGCTTCTTGAAGACCTTGGCGGCTTCCTTGGCCACGGCTTCGTCGGCAGCGCCCAGGAAGGCCGGCATGGCTTCGAGGATGGTCACTTCAGCGCCCAGGCGGCGCCACACCGAGCCCATCTCAAGGCCGATCACACCGGAACCGATCACGCCCAGCTTCTTGGGCGTGGCGGGGATGCGCAGCGCGCCGTCGTTGGAGAGGATCAGCTCTTCATCGAACTCGGCACCGGGCAGCTGGCGGGCGTTCGAACCGGTGGCCAGGATCACATGCTTGGCCTGCAGCGTTTCTTCTGCAGCGCCTGCGACCTTGATCTCGTAGCCGCCGTCCTTGGCTGCGACGAAGGAGCCGCGGCCGTGGAAGAAGCTGACCTTGTTCTTCTTGAACAGGTAGAGGATGCCGTCGTTGTTCTGCTTCACGACGGTGGCCTTGCGGCCGATCATCTTCGCCACATCAATCTGGACGTTATCCGCCGTGATGCCGTGCTCGGCGAAGTGGTGATTGGCGTGCTCGAAATGCTCCGAGGACTGCAGCAGGGCCTTGGAGGGGATGCAGCCGACGTTGGTGCAGGTGCCGCCCGGCGCGGGGCCGCCCTTCTCGTTCTTCCACTCGTCGATGCAGGCCGCGTTGAAGCCCAGCTGGGCGGCGCGGATGGCGGCGATGTAGCCGCCGGGGCCGCCGCCGATCACGACGACGTCAAAGTTCTTGGTGCTCATGTGTGTGTTCCTTGTCTCGCAGCAGGCCCCACTGGTGCGGGGCGTAGCGAGCGGCCTCAGGGCTAGGCGCGGGTGCCGAGGCACCGGAACGTAGCGGCGCTACGTGAGGATGCCGAGGACGGGCCCCGCAACGACGCCCTGAGAACGCGCAGTAGCCCTTGATCAGATGTCGAAGAGCAGGCGGGCGGGATCCTCCAGCGCTTCCTTCATCGTGACCAGACCCAGCACGGCTTCGCGGCCGTCGATGATGCGGTGGTCGTAGGACATCGCGAGGTAGTTGATCGGGCGCACCACGACCTGGCCGTTCTCGACCACGGCGCGGTCCTTGGTGGCGTGCACGCCCAGGATGGCCGATTGCGGCGGGTTGATGATGGGGGTCGACAGCATGGAGCCGAAGGTACCGCCATTGGAGATGGAGAAGGTGCCGCCGGTCAGGTCGTCGATGGAGATCTTGCCTTCCTTGGCCTTCTGGCCGAACTCGGCGATCTTCTTCTCGATGTCGGCGAAGCTCAGCTGGTCGGCATTGCGGATGATGGGCACCACCAGGCCGCGGGGCGAGCCCACGGCGATGCCGATGTCGAAGTAGCCGTGGTAGACGATGTCATTGCCGTCGACCGAGGCGTTCAGCACCGGGAACTTCTTCAGCGCAGCGACGGCGGCCTTCACGAAGAAGCTCATGAAGCCCAGCTTGACGCCGTGTTCCTTCTCGAACTTCTCCTGGAACTTCTTGCGCATCTCCATCAGCGGAGCCATGTTCACTTCGTTGAACGTGGTCAGGATGGCGTTGGTCGACTGCGACTGGATCAGGCGCTCGGCGACACGGGCGCGCAGACGGCTCATCGGCACGCGCTGCTCGGGGCGGTCGCCCAGGTTCTGCGTGAGGGGCGCGGCGACGGCCGGCAGGGGCTTGGCGGCCGCCGCGGGGGCGGCGACCGGCACGGCCACGGCGGCGGGCTTGGCGCCGGCGGCCAGGGCGTCACCCTTGGTCACGCGGCCGTCCTTGCCGGTGCCGGCGACGTCGGTGGCCTGCAGGCCCTTTTCTGCCAGGATCTTGGCGGCGGCGGGCATGGCCACGTCACCCTTGTTGGATGCGGCTGCGGGCGCTGCGGCGGCCGGTGCGGCTGCGGGTGCTGCTGCCGGAGCGGCCACGGCACCGGCCTTGCCTTCGGTGTCGATGCGGGCGATGACTTCCTCGCTCACGACGGAAGCACCACCGTCCTTCAGCGTTTCGGCCAGCACGCCTGCGGCGGGCGCGGGCACTTCCAGCACGACCTTGTCGGTTTCGATCTCGATCAGGATCTCGTCCACCGCGACGGCTTCGCCGGGCTTCTTCTTCCAGGAGATCAGGGTGCCTTCGGACACCGATTCAGACAGTTGGGGAACCTTGACTTCAACGATTGCCATGATGTTCTTTCTGCATGTGCAGCACTTGCGCGCCCCGGCTGTTGAGCGTCAGTCCATTGACGCTTGAACAGCCGGCGTTATTGCGGCGCGCAGTCGCCGCAATAACTTATTTGGTGAGGACGAAGCCCTTGAGCTTGGCGAAGGCCTGGTCCAGCAGCGCCTTCTGCTGCTCCTGGTGCAGGTGCGCGTAGCCGCAGGCCGGCGAGGCCGATGCGGGGCGACCGGCGAAGCCCAGCTTCTGGCCATCCTGCATGTTCTCGTGGATGTAGTGCTGCACGAAGAACCAGGCGCCCTGGTTCTGCGGCTCGTCCTGGCACCACACGATGTCCGCGAGGCTCGGGTACTTCTTGATCTCGGCGGCGAAGGCCTTGTGCGGGAACGGGTACAGCTGCTCGACGCGGATGATGGCCACGTCAGTCGCCTTCTTCTCCTCGCGCTTCTTGACCAGGTCGTAGTAGACCTTGCCAGAGCAGGCAATCACGCGCTTGACCTTGGCGGCATCGATGCTGGCGTCCAACTCACCGATCACGGTCTGGAACTCACCCTTGGTGAATTCCGACAGCGGCGAGGTGGCGTCCTTGGCACGCAGCAGGCTCTTGGGGGTCATGATGACCAGCGGCTTGCGGAACATGCGCAGCATCTGGCGGCGCAGCACATGGAAGATCTGCGAGGCCGTGGTGGGCTGCACGATCTGCATGTTGTTGTCCGCGGCCAGCTGCATGAAGCGCTCCAGGCGGGCCGAGCTGTGCTCGGGGCCCTGGCCTTCGTAGCCGTGGGGCAGCATCATGACCAGGCCGTTGGCGCGGCCCCACTTCACTTCACCGGAGGCGATGAACTGGTCGATCACGACCTGGGCACCGTTGACGAAGTCGCCGAACTGGGCTTCCCAGATGGTCAGCGTGTTGGGCTCGGCGGCGGCGTAGCCGTACTCGAAGCCCAGCACCGCCTCTTCCGACAGGATGGAGTCGATGACCACGAACGGGGCCTGGTTGTCGGCCACGTTCTGCAGCGGGATGTAGCTGCCTTCGTCCCAGTTGGTGCGGTTCTGGTCGTGAATGACGGCGTGGCGGTGCGTGAAGGTGCCGCGGCCGCAGTCCTCACCCGACAGGCGCACCGGGTAGCCCGAGGCAACCAGCGAGGCGAAGGCCATGTGCTCGCCCATGCCCCAGTCGACGTTGATCTCGCCACGGCCCATGGCGGCGCGGTCGGCGATCAGCTTCTGCACCAGGTTGTGCGGCGTGAAGTCCTTGGGCAGCGTGGTGATGCGCTCGGCCAGGCGCTTCCATTCGGAAACGGGGATGGCGGTGTCGCAGTTGTCCGTCCACTTCTTGCCCAGGAAGGGCGTCCAGTCCGTGGCGTACTTGCCCTTGTAGTTGGTCAGCACCGGATCCACGGTGTGACGGCCTTCGTCCATGGCGGCACGGTAGGCCTTGACCATGTTGTCAGGCTCATCGGCGGCCACGGCAGTCTGGGTGACCAGCTTGTCGGCGTACAGCTTGCGGGTGCCGGGATGGGCTGCCACCTTCTTGTACATCAGCGGCTGGGTCAGGGCCGGGGTGTCCTGCTCGTTGTGGCCGAGCTTGCGGAAGCAGACGATGTCGATGACCACGTCCTTCTTGAACGCGGTGCGGTAGTCCATCGCCAGCTGGGCGGCCCACACGACGGCTTCGGGGTCGTCGCCGTTCACATGCAGCACCGGCGCCTCGATCATCTTGACCACGTCCGAGCAGTAGTGCGTGGAACGCAGGTCGCGCGGGTCGCTGGTGGTGAAGCCAATCTGGTTGTTGATCACGATGTGCACCGTGCCGCCCGTGCGGTAGCCGCGGGTCTGGGCCATGCACAGCGTTTCCTGCACCACGCCCTGGCCGCCGAAGGCCGCATCGCCATGCACCAGCACCGGCAGCACCTGGCTGCCGGCGGAGTCGCCGCGGCGGTCCTGGCGGGCGCGCACGCTGCCCTCCACGACCGGGTTGACGATTTCCAGGTGCGAGGGGTTGAAGGCCAGGCTCAGGTGCACGGGGCCGCCCTGCGTGGACACATCACTGGAGAAGCCCTGGTGGTACTTCACGTCGCCCGCCGGCAGGTCGTGGGCGCCCTTGTGCTCGAACTCGGCAAACAGATCCTTGGGCATCTTGCCCAGGGTGTTGACCAGCACGTTCAGGCGGCCGCGGTGGGCCATGCCGATGACGATTTCCTGCACGCCGTTCTCGCCGGCGCGTTGGATCAGTTCGTCCATGGCGGCGATGAAGCTCTCACCGCCTTCCAGCGAGAAGCGCTTCTGGCCGACGTACTTGGTGTGCAGATAGCGTTCCAGGCCTTCAGCGGCGGTCAGGCGGTCGAGGATGCGCTTCTTGTCTTCAACGCTGAAGGTGGGCTTGCCGCGCTGCTTCTCCAGGCGCTCCTGCCACCAGCGCTTCTCGGCGGGGTCGGAGCCGTGCATGAACTCGGCGCCGATGGTGCCGCAGTAGGTCTCGCGCAGGGCCTGCACGATCTGGCGCAGGGTCATGGTCTCGCCACCGAAATAGGTGTTGGCGGCGGAGAAGGCGATGTCCATGTCGGACTCGCTCAGGTCGTAGAAGGCCGGATCGAGTTCGGGAATCTTGGGGCGCTCGCCACGCTTGAGCGGGTCGAGCTCGGCCCAGCGGTTGCCCAGGAAGCGGTAGGCGGCGATCAGCGACTGGACGTGCACCTGCTTGCGGGCAACGGCCAGGTCGGCGCTGGAAGCCTTGTTGCCGAAGGCATTGGCCTTGGCGCGCTGAGCGAAGGATTCGATGACGGGCGCATGGGCCACGTCGCGGGCGTCGCTGCCATCGACGGCAGGGACGTGCTGGAGGGCGTCGAAGTAGGCGCGCCAGTTGTCCGGCACGGAACCCGGGTTGTCGAGGTAAGCCTCGTACATCTCCTCGACATAGGGCGCATTGCCCCCGAACAGGTACGAATTCGACCTGTATTGCTGCATCATTTCGCTCACCTCTTGCCTCGGTTTCCGAAGCTGTTGGCTGGTTGGACAACCTTCCGCGACACGGCTTGACCGGTTGGCGGATTGCGACCCGCCTTTGCTGTTGCCAGAAAAGGGGACGGGAAGGACCTGAGGATCCGCCAGTGCCCACCGGAGCAGATGGCAAAAACCCTCATCACAGGGAACCGGACTGTAACACCCTTGCCATCTGCCACCAATGCGCCTGCCACATTGATCTTCGGCAACTAGTGCGCAGTCCTGAGCCTTTTGCGCGACTCGACATGGTGTCGCCCTGGAATGCTGCGACGCTCAACCCGCAGGCCAAACGTTTGCGAATTCATCGGCCATCGCCTAGACTTCCCGCGCGCGCCACGGCCCCGCGATTGAATGGCCGGGCGACGGGAAGAGAAAAGGACCTCCCCCATGCAAGTCAGCGTTGTTGACTACCGCGCCCCGGATGCCGCCGAGCGCTTCACCCGTTCCCTGCATGAAACCGGCTTCGGCGTGCTGGTGAACCATCCCATCCCGCAGGAGCTTGTCGAGAAGATCTATGCCGACTGGCTGGGCTTCTTCAACAGCGAGGAGAAGACGGGCTACACCTTCTCCAAGGCCACGCAGGACGGCTGGTTCTCCACCGAGATTTCCGAGACCGCCAAGGGCTTCACGCAGAAGGACATCAAGGAGTACTTCCACATCTATCCCTGGGGCCGCATCCCGCCGGCGCTCAAGGACGATGCGATGCGCTACTACGGCCTGGCCAACGGGCTGGCCGCGGAACTGCTGTCATGGGTGGAGCAGCACACGCCGGCGGACATCGCCAAGAGCTATCGCGAGCCGCTCTCCCACATGATCAAGGACAGCCGCCAGACCCTGCTGCGCGTGCTGCGCTATCCGCCCCTGACCGGCCACGAGCCGGCCGGGTCGCTGCGCGCCGCGCCGCACGGCGACATCAACCTGCTGACCATCCTCCCCGCCGCCAACGAACCAGGGTTGCAGGTCCAGGCCAAGGACGGCAGCTGGGTCGACGTGCCCTGCGACTTCGGCATGCTCATCATCAACATCGGCGACATGCTGCAGGAAGCCTCCCAGGGCTACTACCCCTCCACCATCCACCGCGTGGTGAACCCCAGCGGCGAAGGCGCGAAGAAGAGCCGCATCTCCCTGCCCCTCTTCCTTCACCCGCGCAACGAGGTGGTGCTGAGCGATCGCTACACGGCGCACAGCTATCTGGAGGAGCGGCTGCGGGAGTTGGGGGTGAAGGGCTGAGGCCGGGACCAAGGGCGCCAGTCCGCATGCTCACACCGCATGAGCCCGCTTACTCCGCGGCGCCCATGTCGAACACACTGATGAGGCTGCTGGGATCGGCGACACCTGGCCCGCGTGTCATGACGAAGTAGCGGCCACTCGCCTTCGCTACAAAGGTCCAGGTCTCGCGCAGGGCACCATTGCGGTAGATGGCGAGTTCGCGCTTGTCGGCGCTTGTGAAGCGCCAGCTGTAGCCTGCAGTTTCCGTGTCGCTCTTGGCGTCCTTGCGGGTGGCGGAGCCGTCCGCTTTCAGGCGGTAACCCGAGCTGCCAATCACCGTCGGGCCTGCGGCAAGCACGTTGTAGCCTTTGGCCCAGCGGCGGGTCACCGACTCAAGGCTCATCGCCACATTGCCATTGGGCAGAACGGGCAGCAGCGCTTGATCCAGGAGTTCGGCGCCGCGGTACAGGCGCTGATGCCACACTTCCACACCAGAGGGAGCCTTGTACAGGCGTGAATAGCGGTAGCTGTAGCCAATGGTGTTTGCAGCCGCACCGGTGAATACCAGCTCGCCCTTGTCCAATGCCCATGAGAAGCCACCGCGCCCCACCTGCTGACCGGCCTGAAACACGGTGTCCGGCTCCTGCAGGTACAGGCCGTATTGCAGCGCGTAAGCCGGCACATTCAAGTTCAAGCCCGCCCAGTGCGCGCCGTCGGCAAACTCGCTGGCGCCGAAGGGCAACGCAGCGCTCGGGTTCAGCCTCATTTCCGGCGCGAAGGGGGACGAGGCCGCCTCCCATGCGCCGGTGGCAGCGTTCCTTTTCTCGTACAAGAGAGAGAACAGCACATTCACCTGCTGACTGCCGGACGAGCCCAGCACATCGCGCACGGCATAGCCCGTGGTTCGGGAGGTTCCGTAGTCTTCCGGTGTCGTCAGCATGAAGGTCAGCGTCTTGCCGTCGGCGGTCCAGGTTCCGGGTTGGGCGCCAAAGCCCGCCCCCTGCATCAGCGTGCCGGTGCCGTCGGCCTTCAGGTTCAAAACGATGCCAAAGCTGTTGATGGTGACGGCATAGAGCGCGCCACCTGCAGGCACGGGAGGCGCCTGTACCACGGCAAGGTCGGCGACGACCTCGGCAGTGGCCTTGCTCAAATTGGCCGCGTTGTTGCGCGTCTGGTCTTCCAGGAAGGCCTTGAGCTGGCCGGCATTGGCCACGAGTTCGGCCGTGTTCTTGACCGTGCCTGGCAGTGCGGCTCCGTAGTCGGCCACCACCTTGATCAGGCTGGCGGCTTGCGCCACCTCCGCTGAGGAAAGCTGATCCAGGGCCGTCTTGAGTTCAGCCGTGCTGCCGGGCTTGATGTTTTGCTGCGCCAGCAGGCCCGCGCGCGCAGTGTTGAAGTGATCCACCCGCAAGGCCGGTGCTTGGGACGGCGTCAGCTCGCCCTGCTGGGCGCCCGCAGCCAGGCTGCCCAGGTCGCCTGCGTGGCTCGTCAAGCCCACATGGCTTTGACTGCCCGCGCCAACACCACTAAGGGTGACGAAGTCCGCCGGATTACTGGATTTGACCGTCACGGTGTAAGCGCCTTGGGCATCTGCCGTGGCATTGAAGGTCTGCGTGCCAACCTTGGCCGTGACGCTGGCATTGGGGATGACGCCATCCGTGATCAGGCCATTGAACTTCAGCTGAGCCTCCACAGACAGCGTCACCGTCGCGCTGCTGGTCTTGCCTCCGACATTAAGCTGGTAGCTCAGCGTATCCGATCCAAAGTACTTGGCTCCTGGCGTGTACTCGATGGTGCCGCCGGAAACTATGGCCGTGCCATGCTGAGGTGCAGCAGTGATGCTGAGCTCGGGCGTCCCACCCGTGGCCACGTCATTGGCCAGCACGGCCAGCTTGGTGCTGGTGTTCCAGGGCACGGTCACTTGGTCGGCCGCGGCCTTGGAAACGGGGTCCGGATCCTGGCTGCCACAGCCGGCCACCATGGCGGCCAACAACCCGGCTGCGAGCCAGCGGATGTGTTGCGGCGGTGTCGGTCCAGCAATCGACGGACCTGAGGGGTTCGTTGGATGCGACATTGGGAGCTCCCTTGCTGAATGCGTGATGCGACTCTGACGCCGGCCTGGCGTTGATGACGCGAGGACCGCAGCATAGGAACGCAAAGTGGGAGCAGCCATCGGCCAGACAGCCGATGGAGGGGGCGCAAGCCCTGTGCTATCGCTTGGCCGGACATACGCGCTGCCGAGTCAGACGCACGCCGGCCCGTCATGTCGCTCGGCAAGACCGGCGGACCATGCGCACCCGCACTGGCAGCACAAGACAGGCATCCGGCTACAGTGAGGGCCATGGCTCCCCCCCGCATCATCGAGATCCACCCCGATGCACCGCCCAAGCCGGCGGTCGGTCAGCCCTGCAACGGCTGCGGCATCTGCTGCCTGGCCGAGCCCTGCCCGCTGGGCATGCTGCTGAGCCGGCGGCTGCGCGGGGCCTGCGTGGCGCTGCGCTGGGAAGCTGGGCGCTATGTGTGCGGTGCCCTGGGCGAGAAGGCGGGCGGCCTGCGCGGCCGGCTGGTGCGCCGCTGGATCGCGGCCGGCCAGGGCTGCGACTGCTCGCTGGAGCCGCAGCCGCGCGAAGGCTGAATCGGGGCCGCTCAGCCCAGTGCCAGACGGGCGCGCGCGGCCTGGTACTCGCGCTCCAGTCGATCCACCAACCGGGCTGCCGGCAGTACCTCGCGGATGGAGCCGATGCCCTGCCCGCAGCCCCAGATGTCCTTCCAGGCCTTCTTGGCATCACCGCCGAAATTCATCTTGCTGGGATCGGATTCCGGCAGCTTGTCCGGGTCCATGCCCGCAGCAACGATGGAGCCCTTCAGGTAGTTGCCGTGCACGCCGGTGAAGAGGTTGCTGTAGACGATGTCGTCGCTGTTGCTGGCCACGATCATCTGCTTGTAGGCATCCGCCGCACGCGCTTCCTCAGTGGCGATGAAGGCCGAGCCCATGTAGGCGAAGTCGGCGCCCATGGCCTGGGCCGCGAGGATGGCATTGCCCGTCGCCATCGAGCCCGACAGCGCCAGCGGGCCATCGAACCATTCGCGAATCTCCTGGATCAGCGCGAAGGGACTCTTGGTGCCGGCGTGACCACCCGCCCCCGCCGCCACCGCGATCAGGCCGTCGGCGCCCTTCTCGATGGCCTTGTGGGCGAACTTGTTGTTGATGATGTCGTGCA
>JAYSEK010000012.1:0-47673 GCA_041913905.1 Burkholderiaceae bacterium
CGATGATAGTGCGGATTCCCGTGTGAAAGTAGGTCATCGTCAGGCTAATATCCCGCCAAACCCCCGGTTCCGCAAGAACCGGGGGTTTTGCTTTTGAGGCTTCGGAACGGCGGCCGCCCACGACGCCTAGATTGCCAGGCGTATGTTCTCCCCATCCACGCGCAGCTGCCCGGCCTTGCCTAAGGCCTCCAGCAAGTGCCGCATCCAGCGCTGCACATCCTCCTCTCCTGCCAGCGCCATCAGCCGCCGCTGCGTCGGCGTCTCTCTCAGCCAGCCCTCCACCGCCGCCCAACTCCGCTCCCGCCACTCCAGCAGGTGGTACATCAGCAGGGCTTTGCCGGCGTGCAAGGCATGGCGGACGGGCTCGGCCCGAAAGTAGGCCAGCCGGCTGCGCGCTTCCTGGAGGGCGCGCGAGAGGTCTGTGAACATGGGGCCATGGCCCGGCAGTACATGGGAGGGGGCAAGTGCCTGGATCAGGTCCAGCGTCTGTTCGAGTTCCAGAAAGGCTGAGCCCAGCGCTGGCTGCGGGGCCAATTCAGGAAACACGATGCCGAAACCATGCTCCCACAGCGCATCAGCCGAGATGAGGATGCCAGCTTGCGGCTCGAAGAGGATGATCGAGGCTGGGTCGTGTCCAGGCGCGGCATGGATTTCCCAACGGAGCCCGCCATGTTCGATGCACTCGCCTGGCTGCAGCCAGGCGTGCGGCATGAATCGCTCGCAGCGTTGGCCCGTGTCGCGGTAGCTCAGTGCGGACTCATCCCAGAGCCTGGCGGCTTCGAATTCGGCCGGCGGGATCCATAGTGGGCTGGCATAGCGTGCCTGCAGCGCCGCGTTGCCGCCGCAGTGGTCCGAGTGAAGATGGGTGTTCAGCACGGCGTGAGGCGCAGCATGGCCCTCATCGTTGAGCTGTTGCTGGACCAGGTCCAGCGTTTGGTCGGCGTGGGTGGCGTAGCCGGTGTCCACGACAAGAGGGCCACGGCTGTCGCCGCCCAGCAGCACCATGTTGGCGGACAGCCAGCCGCGTTCGATGAAGTGCACGTCCGAACGCATGGCCATGCCCGAGTTCCTTCGCCAGCTCGTGTCCGCTGCGGCCAGGCGCTCAGCTGCGCAGCTCGCGTCTGAGAATCTTGCCGACGTTGCTCTTGGGCAGTTCGTCCCTGAACTCGATGTACTTGGGACGCTTGTAGGCCGTCATCTGCCCGTTGCAGTACTGTGCCAAGTCCTCTTCGGCCAAGGCCGGGTCGCGCTTGACGACGAAGAGCTTCACAGCTTCTCCGGATTTGGGATCAGGCACTCCAATGGCGGCGCACTCCAGAACGCCAGGATGGAGGTTGACGACCTGCTCGATCTCGGTGGGGTACACGTTGAAGCCCGACACAAGAATCATGTCCTTCTTGCGATCGACGATGCGGACATATCCCTGCTCATCCATGACGCCAATGTCGCCGCTCTTGAAGAAGCCGTCCGGCCAAAAGACCTGGGCGGTCTCCTCTGGGCGCTGCCAGTAGCCAGCCATGACTTGCGGGCCGCGAATGCAGATCTCTCCCCGCTCTCCCAGCGGCAAGTCCCGGCCTTCGTCGTCACGGATGGCGATC
The DNA here is from genome assembly GCA_041913905.1 of Burkholderiaceae bacterium. Taxonomy (GTDB): domain Bacteria; phylum Pseudomonadota; class Gammaproteobacteria; order Burkholderiales; family Burkholderiaceae_C; genus Roseateles_B. Next base: position 1,599 of record JAYSEK010000012.1, read on the forward strand.
TCGGTATTGGGTATGGGCAGGCCGATGGAGCCGGTGAATTGCTGCACGTCCAGGCGATTCACCGTTGCCACTGGCGAGGTTTCAGAAAGGCCATAGCCTTCGACCACCGGGCAGCCGGTGATGCGCAGCCACTTTTCCGCCGTGGCCTGTTGCACGGCCATGCCGCCGCCATTGGAGATCACCAGTTCGGAGAAGTCCAGTCGAGCAAAGGCGGGCTCATTGGCCAGCGCGTTGAAGAGGGTGTTGACGGCAGGGAACATGTGCACCCGGTACTGCTGCAAGCTGCGGATGAAGCCGGGAATGTCACGTGGGTTGGTGATCAGGAGGTTCAGCATGCCTTGCCGCGCCCCCAGCATGTAGCAGGCGGTCAAGGCGAAGATGTGGTACAGCGGGAGCGCGCAAACCACGGTCAGCTGCTTGCCGCCCACACGCTGCAGCATGGGGGTGAACCAGGCTTCGCTTTGCAGGATGTTCGCCACCACGTTGCGGTGCAATAACGTGGCGCCCTTGGAGACACCCGTCGTGCCACCTGTGTACTGGAGGAAAGCGACATCATCGGGCCCTGTCGTTGCCGCCTGCAGCGTCCGGCTGCGGCCTTGCTGCAGGGCCGCGTTGAAGCGAATGACCGTACGTCCCTCGCTCAGCGGCAGCCGGAACTCCTTCACCATCTTGCGCAGATGGCGCACGGCAAAATTGACCAGCGGACCACGCCACCAGCCCAGCAGATCCCCGAGTGCGCACAGCACCACATGGCGAACCGGAGACTCCGTGATCACCTCCTCCAGCGTTGCCGCGAAGTTCTCCAGCACGATGATGGCCTCGGCGCCGCTGTCCTTCAGCTGGTGCGCCAGCTCGCGCGGCGTGTACAGCGGGTTTACGTTCACCACCACGTAGCCCGCCCGCAGGATGCCGGCAATGGCCACCATGTACTGCAGCACATTGGGCATCATGATGGCCACGCGCGCGCCCTTGCTCAGGCCCAGCCCTTGCAGGTAACAGCCCAGCGCGCGCGACATCTCGTCCATCTGTCGGTAGCTCAGCCTTCGATCCATGCAGACCGCGGCGTCGCGATCGGCAAAGGTTCTGAAGGACTCCTCCAGCAAGTCGACCAGCGAACGGTAGCTGTCCACCGGCACATGCGCCGGCACATCGGCGGGGTAGGACTTCAGCCAGGGCTTGTCCCGGGTGCTTGACCGGTTGTCGTGGGGTTCGAGCACTGCATTCATGGCGGGTACGACTCCTTGAGCGGACCGCCACATGGTGTGCAGCGCATCGGCAGGCGGCTAGGGGAGTTGCCCTAGCATTTCGTCGCCTGCGGGACAGTCCGTCCCGGCGACGGAGGCAGAGAACAAGGCGGAGGCCAGGTCCTGCTCGCGCCGGCGCACGGTCGCCAAAAAGTCCTGTGCACCTTTCATGGCTTTGAAGGTGTCGAAGCCCCGTTCAAGAAAACGCTGGAGCTCAGACAGGCCTGCTGCCGCAGCGGGGCCACGCATCATGCGCAGGGCCTGGCGCAGCAGCGGCTTGTGGGTAAGCTCGTCCAGTGCCGCTCCGACCGCCAAGGTCAGCTCGATCTGCTGCTGGCGTTGCGCGGGGCGTCCCACGGCCTGCCACGCCTGGACGTAGCTGGCGGCCGACCACTGCGGCGCGTTCAGCGCCAGCGCCATCTCGGTGTCCAGGCTTTCGGACAAGGCATGCAGCTCGGCCAAGCGCGCCACCGTCTGCACCACCTGCTCGGGAAAGAGGCGCACCAGCGCGGGGACGACGCGTGCAAACTGGGCGTCACGGCGGGAGAAGTCGCCCGGGCCATACAGTTCATCAAGAAAGAAGCGCGCTGCTGCCATATAGCGCGGGGAACTCAGCAGGTCCGCATAGCTGCGGGCGAAGCGCTGCTGCTGGTATTGCTTGAGGGCCTGCACACTCGCGTCCAGTGACGGGGTGGCCAGCCGACGCTGGCGCTCCAGTTCAACCTGCTGGAGGTGCAGAAGAATGTGGGACTGCAGGGGCTCTGCCATGGCGGACGGGCGGGTGCTCGGCCAGGATTGTCCGCCTACACTGGCGCCGGTGCGCTAGGGCAGGGACTCGAATGAGACGGGATGAGGGCTGATTGCGGATGAGCAACGCGAGACAACAACAGCTGTTGCTGGCCGTACGCTTGCTGGCGGGCCTGCTGCTGGGTGCTTGGGGTCACGGCCACTGGGGGATGCCGGGCGCATTGCTGATGGGCTGGACGGGGCTGTTCGGGTGGACTTTGCTGGTGCTGCCCGTGTTCCCGCTGCTGAGGCGGCTGCCTCGGCCTGAGGGGCAGCCGCTACCCACGCTGACGCAATGCCTGCGGGCAGCCGCTCACGAGTGGTGGACCTATGAGCGGATCTTTTCCTGGCAGCAGCCCTTTGGTGCGCATTCACAGGCAGACCGTTGCGAGGCGCAGGACCAGGGGCGGCGCGGTGTGCTGCTGCTTCATGGCTTTCGCTGCAATCGGGGCCTCTGGCAGCGCTGGCAAAGGCTTCTTGATTCGCACGGCCATCCCCACATCGCGCTGAGCCTGGCGCCTCCCTTCGCCAGCATTGACGCCTATGCGGACCAGATCGAAGCCGCCGTGCGTCGTCTTGAGCAGGCGACGGGCTTGCCGCCCGTGGTGGTGGCCCATAGCATGGGTGGCCTTGCCTTGCGCGCCTGGCGGCGTGCCGTTCAAGCGGCACCTGAGCGCTTGCACCACGTCTTCACATTGGGGACGCCTCATGCTGGCACCTTGATGGCGCAGCTGTCTGGAGCGACGAATGCGCGGCAGATGAGAGCCCGGTCAAGCTGGCTCCAGGCGCTGGCGGGCAGCGAATCCGTGGCCTGGTGGCGGCGTTTTACCTGCGTCTACAGTTGCTGCGATCAGGTGGTCTGTCCGTCTGTGCTCGCCATACTTCCCGAAGCCCAGACGCTGGCCGTACCGGCTAGCGGGCATTTGCAGCTGGTGCATGAGCCGCTGGTGATGGAGGCCGTGATGCGCTGTTTGAAGCAGGGCTGACGCGGACGCTTCGCATGTGACAACGCCCGGGCGATGCCGGGCGTCGGGGATGCGAGGCCTCATCCAGCCTGCGCGCTTGCAAGCGCGCAGTCCTTCGGCTCGCGTCGCACAAGCCGCAGGGCTTGTGCTCGGTCAAGCCTCATCCAGCCTGCGCGCTTGCAAGCGCGCAGTCCTTCGGCTCGCGTCGCACAAGCCGCAGGGCTTGTGCTCGGTCAAGCCTCAGCCTTGAGCACGCCGCGGCGGATTTGGTCGAGTTCGATGCTTTCGAACAAGGCCTGGAAGTTGCCCTCGCCAAAGCCTTCGTTGCCCTTGCGCTGGATGATCTCGAAGAAGATCGGGCCGATGACTTCCTTGGTGAAGATCTGCAGCAGCAATTCGTTGGGGGCCCCTTGATGGGTGGCGCCGTCGATCAGGATGCGCAGACGCTTGAGCTCGTCGAGGTCCTCGCCATGCGCGGGCAGGCGCTTGTTGACCAGGTCGTAGTAGGTCTCGATGGTGTCCTGGAAGACGACCCCGGTGGCCTTCATGCCCTCGACCGTCTTGTAGATCTGGTTGGTGCCCAGCGCCACGTGCTGGATGCCCTCGCCATGGTAGAGATCCAGATATTCGGCAATCTGGCTCTTGTCGTCGCTGCTCTCGTTGATGGGGATGCGGATCTTGCCGCAAGGACTGGTCATGGCCTTGGACTTGAGGCCGGTGAGCTTGCCCTCGATGTCGAAGTAGCGCACTTCGCGGAAGTTGAACAAGCGCTCATAGAAGTCCGCCCATTCCTTCATGCGGCCACGGAAGACGTTGTGCGTCAGGTGGTCGATGTAGGTCAGGCCATGGCCTTCTTGCGTGGACGACACCGGCTGCCCGTCGGCGTCCAGCAGGGGAACGAAGTCCACGTCGTAGATGCTGATGTTGCCGATGGCGCCGGATTGCGCGCCATCCTTGCCTTGCCAGCGATCGACCAAGTAGATCAGCGAGTCGCCAATGCCCTTGATCGCCGGGATGTTCAGCTCCATCGGGCCAGTCTTGTTGTCGAAGCCCCAGGCGCCCAACTCCAGGGCGCGCTGGTAGGCATAGGCGGCATCCTTGACGCGGAAGGCGATGGCGCAGATCGACGGCCCATGCAGGCGGGCAAAACGCTGGGCGAAAGAGCCGGCTTCGGCGTTGATGATGAAGTTCACGTCACCCTGGCGATACAGGGTGACGTCCTTCTGCCGGTGTTTGGCCACGGCCTTGAAACCCATGGTCTCGAACAATTGGCCCAGCGCGGCCGGATCGGGGGCGGCGAACTCGATGAACTCGAAGCCATCGGTACCCATGGGGTTGTCCCAAGGCGTGAATGCCATACACATCTCCTGGCGGATAGTTTTGCGATAGCGCAAGACTGTACGGCGATGGGGTCGCAGGATTCATGCGATCTTGTGTAAGTCCCTGGATGGCATTGCAGGAAACCTGCAAGAATCTACAAATGGACAAGGAAAGCCAGCTTGATGCTATCGACCGGCGCATTTTGAGGGCGCTGCAGGTTGATGGCCGGGTGACCTACGATGCCCTGGCCTCGCAGGTGAACCTCTCGGCTTCGGCCGTGTTGAGGCGCGTGCGGCGCCTGGAGGAGATTGGCGTGATCTCGGCCTACGTGGCGCTGGTGAATCCGGAATCCGTCGGCCTGGGTCTCACGGCCTACATCAATGTGCGACTGGAAAAGCACACAGAGACGCACAAGCGCAACCCCATGGACCTGTTCCGCGCGGCGGTGCAGACCTGGCCTGAAGTGGTCGAGTGCTCGGCGCTGACCGGCGACATGGACTACCTGCTGCGCGTGCTGGTGGAAGACATGGCGCACTATTCGCGCTTCATCACCGAGACGCTGCTCAAGCACCCCAGCGTGCAGGACTGCAAGACCAGCTTTGTGCTGGACCGGCTCAAGAACACGACGGCGCTACCGCTTTGACTGCGCTTCGGCGCGCTCAGCGCCTTCGCAAGGCCACCGCCAGCTCCTGCCAACCCTGGGCGTGGGCGACTGCGGTGTAAGGCGGCGACGGCCACTCCCAAAGGCTGGCTGGAAATAGGGCCCGCATGCCGTTGACATCGCAGTGGTAGGGAGGGCCTTCGATCAGTCCTTGTGAGGCGGATTCGCGGCGGGCCTGCATGAACAGCGCCAGCAGCCAGCCGCCCGACGGCAGCCATCGCGCCAGCTGGGCCGCATAGTCTTGCCAGAGGTCCGGATGCAGCGCGCAGAGGCAGGTCTGCTCGTAGATGACGTCCGGCCGCTCTTGCGATGGCACTTGCCATTGCAGTACGTCTGCCTGCTCGACGTCGGCGTGCAGTGCCGCATCCTGCAGGCGCTGTCGGGCCAGTGCCACGGCGGCGGGCGTGTAGTCCAGGCCGCGGACCTGCAGGCCTTGGCGCGCCAGCGCCAGCAGCTCGTGCCCGCTGCCACAACCCGGCACCAACACGCGCTGACCCGCGCGCAGCAGGCCGGCGTCCAGCCAGGCTTGCAACTGAGGATGAGGGGCGCCGCGATCCCAGGGCATTTGCCCCTGTTCGAATCGCTGCTGCCAGAAGTCTTGGGTCGGACCAGCCATGAGCCGCATCATAGGGGCGGGACGGCCCGACTCAGCGGTCGTCAAGCTCATGCAGCAGTTTGAGCGTGTGCGTCGGCCCTAGCGTCAGGAGCTCCCCGATCTCCTGCAGGTCATCAGGGACGGCCGGGTTCTCCCAGCTGTCCGCGGTATGGCGAGCCAGACGCACCGCCAGTCGCACGCACTGCACCTGCGGATCATGGCCGCGCTTGTCATCGGTGCAGTGGGCCAGCAGCTCAGGCAGGCGCCAGGCGCGCATCAGGCTCTGCTCCAGGTCACCGAGCTCGATGTTCAGCACTTCCTTCTGCGCGTTGACGCTGCGCATGCCCGGCTGCGTGGCCATCAGCCACTGGATCTTCTGGGCCAGCTCCGGCGCATGGCACCACAGCAGCATCTCGGCGAAGTCGTGCAGCAGCGCGGCGCTGTGGATGATGGCGGCATCCGGGTCCAGCCGATGCGCGGCGAAACCCAGGGCGAAGCGTGCGGCGCGGTCGGCACGACGCATCACCCGCATCAGTCCGTCATAGGCCGCGGGCAGGCTGGCGAGCCGGTCTTCCACGGTGGGCTGCGGGCCGAAGGCCCTGAAGAAGGGCGTGATGCCCATCAGCACCAGGGCCGCGGTCACCGTCTCGGCATCGGCCAGCAAGCGGCTGGACCGATGGGCCGAGGCGTAGCGCAGCACCTTGAGCGTCATCAGCGGATCGGTCGCCAGGCCTTCGCCAATGCTGTTGGCATCGACCTCGTCCTCGTTAGCACGCCAGAGCTCGAGCTGTTCGGCTGTCGAGGCCAGGACAGGGATCTCCGCCTCCCGGAAATAGGCAGTCCAGCGATTCAAGTCCCGGAAGGGCTTGCTCAGCGGGGTGAACGGCAGGTTCGGCGGGGTGTCCATCGCAAGCCATAGCGTAGGCGCTTTTATCGGATATCGGCAATGCCGTACCCAACTTGAGCGTGACGCTTGCTACGGCGAGCAGCAGGGTGACGATGAAGCGCTTCATCGGATCCTCCCTTCACCCGGCCAGCCCCCGAGACGTTCACCATCGAAGTGGACGCTGCCGATGGGATCGCCGGCGCGACGGCGGGGCTGGCTGCCGCCAGCTTGCTCCGCAGCGGACTCATGCTGTGCTCGCTGTGCGGGCGGGGCGCTCAGCCAACGAGCCAGGCGCAGCCACAGCGTGGCCAGGATTTCGGTACTGCTGCTGACGACACCGTATCGAGTCGTCTTGATGATCTTCTGCATCTTGATTCTCCCTCGGGCCTCGCGCCATGCAGTGGCGAGGCTTGCAATTCACGGGCTGCGCTCGTCGGGGCGCAGACGGCGGATTTCCAGGGCCAGGTCTTGCTTGGCACGCTGGCGTTCGGCGGCGCGTTGCGCCTGGTGGCGGCCTGCCTGCCTCAGCAAGGCAGGCGCCACCAGGGGATTGCGCGGTTTTCGGCCCTGCAGGGTCATCTGCGGCCGCGGAGCGGTGAACTGAGACATAGACATCTCCTTGGCGCTGCCGGAGCCTTTCAAGGGCTTCAGGATGGCGCAGGCAATGGAACGTTGAACGGACGGACGAGTGGCAACGCGGCGCTGTCGGACGAGCCGACAGGGCGGACGCGGAGGCACGAGGCCGGGGTCGGAACATGGCGACGACTCCGCTGGCGCTGGCCGTGGTTCGAAGCCACGCAAGCCGGGTCGACGCAGGACGCGAGCAAGTTCTGGCGCATCGGGACGCATGGCGCGCCCCCTGGGCTGGCGGAGGCTGGCGTCGGCCCGGGTTCGGCGGTGACGCGCAGCTGGCAAGCCCCTGATGACCAGGATCAATGGAGGTTGGGGGTGCTCACGGTGCGGGCGTCATCCAGGTACTGCAGGGGCTGTGCGACGCGCCTTGGTGAGGAACTCATCGCGGTGAACCCGTCCGCGACTTGCGCAAATGATAAACGATTGATTATCTTGCGCAAGTGCTTTTTATCTCTGATGAAAAGCAAGCGGGGGCGCCGTGCGAATGCCGGATCGATGGATTCGTCGGCAGCAAAGTCACGGGATGCGGCTGGGCATGGGCCTTGTGGGGCGGTGCCTGGCGGGAGCGGTGGAGCCGGGCGCGTTCGGCGCCATGCGGGCGCCAGGCGGGCCGGCGCCTGTCCCTGATTAACGCTTCTTGGGCTTGAGCGGGGCTATGCCCTGCTGGAGCCGGCGCCATTCGTCCATGTCACTGGGCGCCTGGGCGGCGAGTGCCGGGGTGGCGGCACCGGGGCGTGGCTGCGTGCCGCGCGACGCGGCCTGGGCAGGCTGGGGCGGCGTCGGGCTCTCGGGCGTGAGCACCTCGCCCAGCAGGTCCAGCAGCCGTGTGCGGGCGCGCTGGGGGTGGCGGCGGTAGTAGGTCAGCACCAGGCCGATGATGAAGCGCTCGTCGTCGTCCTTGGGCAGCGAGGGCTCTGCGTTGCCGGCAGGGGCTGGCGCCAGCGCATGGTCCTGATCCATCCATCCGGGCGGCTTGTGGCACAGTTGCTCGAACTGGCGGGCCAGGCGTTCTCCGATCTGGCGCGAGCGGCTCTTGATCTGGCTCCAGTAGCTGGGCTGGATTTGCAAACGCTCCGCGAAACGCCGCTCCAGGCCGCGCAGCGCGGCGGCATCGGGGTGCTTGATGGTGGAAGCGACGAACTCTTCAAACAGGAGCATCGCGTTGTCCAGGCGGATCTGCGCGACGTCCCGGGTAGCGGAACACATGCCGTAATGATAAAGCCTTGTTCACTCGTGGCCGCTGGTATCGAAGCAAAGGAGCTTGCGCTTGCTCACTCCTCCTCTTCACGGGGCCGGTGCGCCGCCATCAGCTGCGCCTGGGTGTTGGGCGGGACCAGCTCGTAGTGAGAGAGGCTTACCGTGTAGCGCCCCTGACCGCTGGTCAGGGCGTTGAGGCGGGTCTGGTAGCTGCTCAGTTCGGCCAGCGGCGCCAGACCCTGGATGCTGATGCTGCCGGGCACGGGGTTGTCCGTGCCCAGCACCTGGCCGCGTCGTGAGGCCAAGTCACCGGTGATGTCACCCATGGCCACCGCCGGCGCCAGGATCTCGACCTGCACGATGGGCTCCAGCACTTGCGGGCGGGCCTCCTTGACAGCCGCGACCAGCGCCTTGCGCCCGGCTGTCACGAAGGCGATCTCCTTCGAGTCCACCGAATGATGCTTGCCATCGAAGACCACGACGCGCAGGTCCACCAGCGGGAAGCCGGCGATCACGCCCTGGGCCAGGGCCTGGCGCACGCCTTTCTCGACGGCCGGCATGAAAACGCCAGGGATGGCGCCGCCCTTGACCTCGTCACGGAACTCGAAGCCGGCGCCGCGCTCCAGCGGCTCGATGCGCAGCCAGACCTCGCCGAACTGGCCTGCGCCGCCGCTTTGCTTCTTGTGCCGGTGGTGTCCTTCCGAAGGCGCCGATATCGTCTCCCGGTAGGCCACGCGCGGCGGCTGGGTCTGGATCTCGCCCTTGTAGGTCTCGCGCAGGCGCTCCAGCAACACGCGCAGATGCAGCTCGCCCAGGCCGTACACCAGGGTCTCGTTGGTCTGCGCCGCATGCTCCAGGCGCAGGCAGGGATCTTCGTCGACCAGGCGCCTGAGTTGGTCCCACAGGCGCTGCTCGTCCCCATGGCGGGCCGGGCTGATGGCCAGGCCGTGCACGGGTTCGGGGAACTGCAGCGGCGCGAGGTGCAGGTGCTCGTCCTCCTGGGCGTCGTGCAGGACGGCGTCGTAGTGCAGTTCGTCGAGCTTGGCCAGGGCGCAGATATCGCCGGGCAGCGCCTGCTCGATCTCCTCGTGCTCCTTGCCGCGCAGCATGAAGAGGTGGCTCACCCGCACCGGCTTGCGCGCATGACCCACATAGAGCTGGGCATTGCGCTTCAGTGTGCCTTGGTGGACGCGCAGCAGCGCCAGCTTGCCGAGGTAGGGGTCGGCCTGGATCTTGAACACATGGGCCAGCACATGGCGATCGGCGTCGGGCAGGGGCTTCAGCGGCATGGCACTGGCGCCTTCGCCCTCGAGGAACTGCGGCGGGTTGGCTTCGCCCGGGTGCGGCAGCAGTCGCGCGATGGCGTCCAGCAATTCGGCCACGCCCACGCCCGACCTGGCCGCCGTGAAACACACCGGCATCAAATGCCCTTCGCGCAGGGCCTGTTCCAGCGGGGCATGCAACTCGCTGGCGGGTACGTCGCCTTCGTTCAGATAGCGTTCGACGAACTCGCTGTCGACTTCCACCACCTGCTCCACCAGCGCCCGGTGCGCATCGGCCACGGAGCCGAAATCGCTGTCGCCTTCGCGTTGGAAAAAGCAGTCCGAGACCCGCGTGCCACCGCCGGCCGGAAGGTTCAGCGGCAGGCACTCCTTGCCCAGGCGCTCCTGCAGCAGGGCCAGCAGGCCCGGCAGGTCCACCTCCGGGGCGTCGATCTTGTTGATCACGATCAGGCGCGTGCGCTCGCGCTGCGCGGCGACTTCCATCAGTCGCGTGGCCATCAGCTCCAGCCCGGCCTGGGCATTGAGCACCAGCACCGCGCTTTCCACCGCCTCCAGCGCGGGCAGGGCCTGGCCGATGAAGTCCGGCGCGCCGGGGGTGTCCAGCACATGCAGGCGCAAGCCCTGCCAGTCCAGGTGGACTGCGCTGGTCTGCAGCGAGTGCTGCATGCGGCGCTCCAGGGGCTCGTGGTCGCTGACCGTGTTGCCCTTCTCGACGGATCCCGCCTGCTTGATTGCGCCGGCCTGCAGCAGCAGGGCCTCACACAAGGTGGTCTTGCCGCTGCCCGCGGGGCCGACCAGGGCCAGGGTGCGCAGGCCCTGCAGACGGGAATCCTGTGCGCTGCCGGACAAGCCGGAGGCAGCGCCTCCGGCGGACGAAGGGCTGGAGGCCATGGCGTGCTCCTTGAGGTCGTGACCGATGCACAAATGCCGTGGCCCGAGCCTAGGGCAAGGCATGGCCCCGCACAAGAGGGGGCGCGCAAGACCTGACGTCGTTCAGGCGTAGCGCCAGTCGCTGTCCGCCATGAGCTCCTGGGTCGCCGCCGTGAACGCATAGTCCAGGGCCGGGCGGCGTTCGCTGACGATGTCCGCGATGGCCGCCGCCGAGCCGCAGGCGTGGGTCCAGCCCAGGGTGCCGTGCCCCGTATTCAGGTAGACGTTGGGCACGTGGCTGGCGCCGATGTAGGGCAGGTTGGATGGCGTGGCGGGTCGCAGGCCGGTCCAGAACTGCGCGCCGCGACCATCGGTCATGGCCGGGAAGAGCTCGCGCGTGCGGCGCACGATGGCTTCGCAGCGCGTCAGGTTCAGTTCGGTGCTGTACCCATTGAGCTCAGCCGTGCCGGCGATGCGCAGGCGGTCGCCCAGGCGCGAGAACACCAGCTTGTACTCGTCGTCGGTCAGCGAGACCTGGTAGCTGTGTTCGGGCGCGATCACCGGCAGGGTCACTGAGTAGCCCTTGGCCGGATAGATGTTGAGGTGGATGCCCAGCTCGCGCGCCAGTGCGCGGCTGAAGCTGCCCATGCACAGCACGAAGCGGTCGGCGGCCAGGCGCTGCACCACGCCGCGGGCGTCGGCGCAGATCACGCGGCTGATGCCCGACTCGCGGCTGCCCTCCAGGCCCAGGATGCGCGTGTCGTAGGCGAAGCGCACGCCGGCTTCGGCGCAGCGGGCGGCCAGGGCCTGCGTGAAGCGGTGGGCATCCCCGGACTCGTCGCTGGGCGTCATCGAGCCGCCGACGATCTTGTGCCGGCATTGGGCCAGCGCGGGTTCGATGGCCACGCATTCGTCTGGCGTCTTCATGTCCAGCTCGCAGCCTTGCTCGCGCATGATGCGGGCGGGTTCCTGCGCCGCCGCGTACTCGGCCTCGCTCGTGTAGAAGTGCAGGATGCCTTGCGTGCGCTGCTCATAGTCCAGGCCGAGCTGGCGGCGCAGCTCGCGCAGCTGCTCGCGGCTGTAGAGGCCCAGCTTGACGATGTTGCGGATGTTGTGGGCGGTGCGGCCTGGCGTGCATTCGCGCAGGAACTGCAGGCCCCAGCGCCATTGGGCCCAGTCGGCTCGGAGGCGGAAGAGCAGGGGCGCGTCCTCCTTCATCAGCCACTTGAGCACCTTCAGCGGCGCACCGGGGTTGGCCCAGGGCTCGGCATGCGAGACGGAGATCTGGCCGCCGTTGGCATAGCTGGTCTCCAGCCCGGCGGCGGGTTGGCGGTCGATGACGGTGACTTCATGGCCTGCGCGGCGCAGATACCAGGCGGTGCTGATGCCGGTGACGCCGGCGCCCAAGACGATGACATGCATGCGGAACTCTCGATGAAGTGAGGGTTGAACGCGCAGACGTGCATGACTCGGGCAGCGGGAATGCCAAAGAGAGCGTGCGCCTGTGCGCGCCGCTCCCGCTGTCCTCGGTACCTGAGAGATTCGGCCGCATCCGCTCGGGGACAGACCTTGCTCCTTCGGCGTAAACCGGGCGCAGGGCCCGGCCTCACTCTCCAGCATTCGGCTTGATGGTGGATCCAGTACGGGGCCTGAGCGAGTATGGGAGCTTGCGCCTTCGGCGGCAGGCTGCCGGGCACATTGCATGCCGGAACCTGCACTCTCCTGAATCCGGGCCGCAGTGTACGTGCGCGACGGCGTAGGCCGCAAGCGGGTTTGCGTCTGCCTGGGATATCTGCCGTGACACCCGCCTGGCGCAAGGCCCCTGTGCACAGGCGCCCGCAGTAGCACAGCTGCTTACAGCGAGCACTCGGCGAAGCACCTAGACTTTGCCGGCATCCACAGCGGGAGACAGCGCATGGCAGCCTGGTATCGAAGCGCGGGGGCGCTGATGGTGGCCTCTCTGGTGGCTTGCGGCGGCGGGGGGGACTCGAATGCCAGTCCGAGCCCAGCGCCTGTGCCCACACCGACGCCCACACCGACGCCCACGCCGGCACCTACACCTGCGCCCGCACCGCAGCTGGCCACGTTGCGCAGCGACCTCGGCAATCCTTGGTCGCTGGCCGTGTTGCCAGATGGGCGTCTGCTGGTGACGCAGCGCAGCGGTGGTCTGCTCCGGCTCAGTGCAGACGCACGCCAGAAGGAGTCCCTCAGCGGTGTGCCGGCTGTTGACGCCGCGGGGCAGGGCGGGCTGCTGGACCTCGCCTTGGATCCGGACTTCAGCCAGAACGGGCTGCTCTACCTGAGCTTCAGCGAGCCCGGAACCGGCAGCGAAGCGGGGCGCAGCGGCACCGCGGTCTTCAAGGCACGGCTGCAGGGCGCTGCTCTTGTGGAGGGACAGGTGATTTTTCGCCAAACTCCCAAGGTCAGCGGCTCGGGGCACTATGGTTCGCGCCTCGCGTTTGCCCGCGACAAGACCCTGTTCGTGACTTTGGGCGAGCGGCAGCAGGGCAGTCCCGCACAAGACCTGGGCAAGACGCTGGGCAAGGTGGTGCGCATTGCCCGCGACGGCAGCATGCCGTCGGACAACCCGGTGCTCGGGGCCGGCGCCGCGGCCGGCGTTTACTCGCTGGGCCATCGCAATCCGCAAGGTGCTGCGCTGCATCCGCAGACGGGCGAGCTCTGGATCAGCGAGCATGGCCCGCAAGGTGGTGACGAAATCAACCGCATCGTCGCCGGCGGCAACTATGGCTGGCCGGTCCGCAGCTACGGCTGCAACTACGGGGACCCCGTCGGCGACGCCTGCCGCGTCGGCGGCGGCACGCATGCGCCGAGCTACATCGAGCCCCTGACCTACTGGGTGCCGACCTCCATTGCGCCGGCCGGGCTGGCCTTCTATACCGGCGCCATGTTCCCCGAGTGGCAGGGCCAGCTGTTCAGCGGGGCGCTGGCCGGCCAGGCCTTGTGGCGACTCAAGCTGTCTGGCAATACGGTGCTGGAGAGGACGGCCATGTTCAACGAACTGGGCGAGCGCATCCGCGATGTCCGCCAGGCACCGGACGGCGCCCTGCTGCTGCTCACCGATAGCGGCAAGCTGCTGCGCGTGTTTCGCTGAGGCTGGGCCTCAAAGCGTGAGACCCAGGCAGACGGCTTCGGCCCGGCCTACGTAACTGCCGTAATTGGGAATCTCGGCAAAGCCATGGCGTTGGTAGAAGGCCAGGGCCCGCGTGTTGACTCGGCGCGTCTCCAGCCAGACGCGTTGATAGCCCAGCCGTCGAGCCTCCTGCAGCAGGGCTGCCAGCAAAGCTGCGCCCACGCCGCGATGCCCTGGCCGGGCATACATGCGCTTGAGTTCGGCGGTACCGGCCGGACCTGCCGACAGGGGCCGCAGCGCGCCGCAGCCCTGGGCGCGGCCCCGGCTGTCGCGCGCGGCGAGAAAGGCGCAGCCCGGCTCCTGCATCTGGGCGGGGTCGAAGCGCGCGGCACCACTGTCACCACTGAGGGCGGCCAGCACCGCATTCAACTCTTCCATCAGCGCGCTTGCTTCGCGGCTGCAGGCGTCCAGCGGTGCGACATGCCAGCGGATGTCCCCGCGGGGCTTGAGCAAGGCCGGCGTCGGGCTCACAGGATCTTGTAGAGCAAGGCGGCTGAATGCAGGCGGCCTTCCGCGCAGATGCTGTGCTCGGGGATGGCGCCGGCGCGCTGCCATCCCAGGTGCGTGTAGACGGCCTCCGCTTGCGAATCGGCCGGGGCCTCCAGCACCAGCAGGCGACGACCTTGCTGCAAGGCTGCAGACTCCAGCGTGCTCATCAGCAGGCTGGCGATGCCCCGACCACGCTCCTGGCTGTGCACCATCAAGCGCTGGACTTCCCCGCGGTGGTGCGCGTTGGAGGGCTGGGGCAGGGCCAGTTGCACCGCTCCTTGCAGAGGGCCTCGCCCGTCTCCCTCGCAGGCGATCCAGAGCTGGTGATGGCTGCCCAGCCGTGCATAGACGCTGTGCCAGTAATCCATGGCCTGGTAGCGCGACAGCGGGGCCAGGAAGCCCAGGGAGGCGCCGTGGTGCACGCTGTCGATCAGCAGATCCGCCAAGGCCGGCAGCCATTGCAGGTCGCGCGAACTCAAGGCGCGCACCTGCACGGCACTGCGCCTCCGAGGCTGCCCCACCACGCGCAGCCGGCTTGCGGCTCCCTGTGTTTGCGTTGCCGTGCCGGGAACATGCACAGGGCTGGCCAAGGGAAGGACGAAGGGGGCGTCAAAGGCTGGCATGGTGCTGCGCTCCTGAGTTCGGGTCTGCGCCCATCGGGTAGACGGGTTCGCCCTATTTCAAGCAAGCAGCGTGCCAGTGAACGGTGGCGGCGCAATGACGCGCTCAGCTCGTCTGTTCGGCAGGGATCCAGCCGGGCTCGTTGCAGAGCCGGCCGCGACCGCTGCGTTTGGCCTCGTAGAGCGCGGCGTCGGCGCGCCGCATCATGTCTTCGATGCTTCGATCGCCAGCGCGCAACAGCGCCCAGCCCCCGCTGAAATCCAGCGCAAAGCCCAGCTCCTTTTCGGCGCGGGACAGCAGCACCGCCCGCAGGCGGGCGTCCATGGCTGGCGGCCCCTGTTCGTCGCTGCGGGCCAGCAGCACGCAGAACTCCTCGCCGCCGATGCGCCCCGCCAAGTCACCCGCGCGCAGCACCTGCTGCACACAGCTGGCAAAGAGGGTCAAGGCCCGGTCCCCGCCATCGTGCCCGTGCTGGTCGTTGACCTGCTTGAAGAAGTCCAGATCCAGCATGACCAGGGACAGCGGCTCGCCATGGCGGCGAGCCAGCGCGATCAGCTCGTCCGCCCGATGCCCGAAAGCGCGGCGGTTGGCCAGGCCGGTCAGTGCATCGGTCTGGGCCTGGCGCTGCAGATGGTGCTCGGTCTCGCCCCGCCAGGCCACCAGGATGGACAGCACGCTGACCAGCAGCATCACATGGGCCGCCAGGATCAGCAGCTGGGTCAGCAGCGCCTGCCAGTCGGGCTCGCGGCCCAGCGCATGCAGGCCAGCGCGCAGCAGGATGATGGCGGCCGTGGTCGCAAAGCCCAGGCCCAGCAGCGCGCGCCAGGCGCGGTCCTTGTATTCGATGGGACCATGGTGCTGCAGATCGGACGGATGCAAATCGGGCTCCCGAGGCCAGGAGCAGGCCAGCGATAGGGCCAGCATCTGCAAGGCCAGTCCCAAACCGCCCCAGGCATAGCCGAAGTTGTCCGCGCCTTCGTCCTGCAGCAGCGCGGCCAGGCCCAACACCAGCGGCGCCGCCATCATGGCCCAGCGGCCCGGGCGGCGGCCCAGCCAGTCTCGCAGCGCGAGCCAGAGGGCGCTGAGGCTGGCGCTGAGGAAGAACATGCCGAGGAAGCCCGTGACACCGCTGCTGAGTGGGGCAGCCGCCAGCTGCCGCATCCACAGCGCCAGCCAGCCCAGGCCCTGCAATGCGATGAAGCCTTGCGCGAAACGCGCCGCCCGGCTGATCGGCGAGCCCATCAGGATGGGCAGCATCGCCATCAGGCTCAGCAGCTCCAGCAGGAGCAGGCTCAGCAGCGTGGAGGTGTCCAAGGGCATGGGGCGTGTCTCGCCTGGCTGCGGGTCGTCCCCCATTGTGGGGCTGGCTGCACCTAAAAGTCACGCGGCGCCGCACCGCTGCGGGCGCCTACGACTACTGGAAGGCGACTTCGGCAAAACTCCGCAGCTTGCGACTGTGGAGCTTGCCTGCGGGGCCGGCTCGCAACAGCTCGATGGCGCGCAGGCCGATGCGCAGATGCTGGTCGACGCGCTCGCGATAGAACTGGTTGGCCATGCCGGGCAGCTTGATCTCGCCGTGCAGCGGCTTGTCGGACACGCACAGCAAGGTGCCGTAGGGCACGCGGAAGCGGAAGCCATTGGCGGCGATGGTGGCGCTTTCCATGTCCAGCGCGATGGCGCGGCTCTGGCTGAAACGCCGCTCCGGCCCGCCCTGGTGCGCGCTGGGCAGCAGCTCCCAGTTGCGGTTGTCGGTGGAGGCCACCGTGCCGGTGCGCAGGATGCGCTTGAGCTCGAAGCCCGAGAGCTGGGTGACCTCGGCCACGGCCCTCTCCAGCGCGACCTGCACCTCGGCCAACGGTGGGATCGGCACCCACAGCGGCAGTTCTTCGTCCAGCACATGATCTTCGCGCACATAGCCGTGGGCCAGGACGTAGTCGCCCAGCTGCTGGCTGTTGCGCAGGCCGGCGCAGTGGCCCAGCATCAGCCAGCAATGCGGGCGCAGCACGGCGATGTGGTCGCTCATGGTCTTGGCATTGGCCGGGCCGACGCCGATATTGACCATGGTGATGCCGCTGGCGTCGCGCCGCAGCAGGTGGTAGGCCGGCATCTGCGGCAGGCGGGGCGGTTGCTGGCCCGGCGTCAGCGCGGCGAATTCGGCTTCGCAGCCTGCGCGCGCCGTCCAGACATTGCCGGGCTCCACGAAGCCGATGCAATCGTCCAGCTCGTTCGGCACGGCCGGATCCGGCGGCGACTGCATCAGTTCGCGGCCCAGACGGACGAACTCGTCGATGTAGAACTGGTAGTTGGTGAAAAGAACGAAATTCTGGAAATGCTCCGGCGAGCAGCCGGTGTAGTGGCGCAGGCGGTGCAATGAGTAGTCCACTCGCGGGGCGGTAAACAGGGACAGCGGTTCCGGTTCGCCCGGCGAGGGTTCGTGCGTGCCGTTGGCGATGCCGTCGTCCATGGCAGCCAGGTCGGGGAGGTCGAAGCATTCGCGTAGCAGCAGGCGGCGCTCGGCGGGCAGCTCACCCTCCAGATGTTCATGCTCGCTGAGCGCGAAGTGCAGCGGGATGGGCGAGGTGCTGGTGCCCACCTCCAGTGCCGTGCCGTGGTTTTTCAGCAGCAAGGCGAACTGCTCGCGGTAGTAGCGGGCAAAGAGGTCAGGCCGGGTCAGCGTGGTCTCGTAAACGCCCGGCCCGGACACGAAGCCGTAGGCCAGACGCGAGTCGCCCCGCGTGAGGCGTTCGCTGCGCAGGCGCACGAAGGGATAGCAGGCGCGGACCCGGCCCACGTCCTTGCCCTGCAGGAAGCGCTGCAGGGCGCTGCGCAGGTGCTGAATGCCTTGCTCATAGATGGTCCGGACCTGCTGCCAGGCGGCTTCGGCGTCGTCGAAGCTGGCGGGGGCAACAAAGGGGGCGGCGCTATTTTTTTTCATGGGCACTCCTTGCGGCCATTGTGGCGTGGAATGCCCCGCAGCCATCCATGAAAAAGGCCAGCCGTTTCGGGCCGGCCGTGCACGCAATGGCGCGAGCGCCGGCTCAGGGGCGCGAGGGGTAGATGCCTTCCGTCGCGATGAAGCAGTTCATCGTGACATAGGGCTGCATGTTGTTGAAGGGCTGCCCCCCGCCGGCCACGCTGCTCTGCGAGGGGGCCATGGTATTGCCGGGGGTGGGGTCCGCATACAGCGTGGTGCGGGCCTTGGTGGCGGGTGCCTTGCCGGTGGGCGAGATGCTGGTCGCGTCACTGCTGCTGGCGATGGGGGCCACGCTATGGCTGTGTGGCGGCATTTGCGAGGTGTTCAGCGTCTGAGTCTCGCTGCCGCCCATTTCGCCCAGCGTGTGGGTGCTCAGGCCGGGGCCGGTGCCCGTGTGCAGCATCACGCGGCCGCGCATGTCGGGCAGGCCGAAGGTCACGCGCCCGTCGCCGCCGTAGGTGGTGCCCAGCAACGAAAACAAGGCAGTGTTGGTGGCGATGGACAGCAGCTGGCCGTTCAGCGCCGCCCAACCGCGCGGCGCGAAGTTGAAGCCGGCGCACATGATTTGGCCGATGAAGGGCTCGGCCTGGGCCTGCGCCTGCTGGGCCAGGCCAAGGCTTGCGACGATTCCCAGCAGGGCACTGCGGATGCGGATGGTGTTCATGAGTCTTGCTCCTAGTTCTTTGCGAATGGGGTCAGGTCTTGCTTTCCGGAGAGTCAGCGGCCGAACGCCTTGCGGCTGCGGGCAGCGCCGGCGGCGCAGGCGGCCAGCAAGACCAGGGACAGCGCCTCCGGCTCGGGTACGTCGCTGGCCCGGGCGGCCGGCGTGAAGCGCAGGTCATCCACGTCGAAGACGAAGAAGAAGTCACCCTTGCTGCGCAGCGTGACGGTGTCGAAGGCGTCGCCGGCGTTGTCAGCCACAAAGCCCATGAAGTAGGCGTAGCTGCCGGCGCCATCGGTCAGGGCGCCGCTTTGCGGGCCGTTGCTCAGCAGCGTGCTGCCCACCGCCAGGCTCAAGTCGCCGGCCTGCACATCGCTGCCTGCCACCGCGTAGAGACCGAAGGCGCGCAGGGCGCTGCTGAAGCTGAAGGTCAGGGTGTCACCCGAGCTGAATTGATCCAGATTGCCGGCGTCTTCGACGCCCAGGAAATGCGTCCCCGAAGGGTTCCACAGGCCCGGCTGGTTGCGCACGCTGGGCGGCAGGCCCACGGCCGTGCTGCCGCTGAAGCTGAAGCCGCCCGGCAGGCTGGACTCGAAATCCACCAAGGTCTGACTACCCAGACCGGCGCTGGCGCTGTTGAAGCTCACCAGGCTGGTGCTGCCCAAAAGAGCCGCCTGCGCGGAGCCGGCCAGCGCCAGCAGCAGCGCAGGCAAGAGTGCCCAGACGCGCAATGGTTTGTGTTTCATGGAAGTGCTCCTTGCTTGGGCGGATGGCGCCCATCGCGCCAGACCACCTCAAGCGGGCTTGTACGCCTCCTGAGCCGGCAGGTGCGGGGGCTCTCCCATGTCCTAGGGGCACTGGTTTGCGGGTCTGACCCGCAATGAAACAGTCCAATTGAATGCCGATTGCGCAGGGCACGGCAGCCCGTTGCGCGGGCCTATTTGACAGGGATGGGCTGTGCCCGGTCCACCGGTACGGCCGTCACGCTGTTCTGCGGCGAGCCTTCGATCAGCCGGTCTGAATAGGTCAGGTAGACCAGGGTGTTGCGCTTGGCATCGACCATGCGAACGATGCGCAGGCGCTTGAAGACCAGGGAGATGCGCTCGTTGAACACCTCTTCCTGCTGCGGCAGGGGCTTGGCGAAGCGGATGGGGCCGGTCTGTCGGCAGGCGATGGAGGCCTCGCTCTTGTCCTCGGCCAGGCCCAGCGCGCCCTTGATGCCTCCGGTCTTGGCGCGCGACACATAGCAGGTCACGCCTTCGACCCGGGGATCGTCATGGGCATCCACGACGATCTTGTGATCCGGTCCGATCAGCTTGAACACGGTGTCGACTTCGCCGATGGCGTCCGGGCGTGCCAGGCAGGCGCCGACAGCCAGCAGGCTCAAGGCCAGGCCGGTGGCCATCAGCAGGGGACGGGGCAAGGCGGACGGCGCAGGCATGAGGGACTCCTTCTCCACAAGATCGCAAGAGGATCCCATTATTGGCGGCACCGGCCCCGGACGGGCAAAGGTCACCGTGCCGCCTGGCAACGCGGCGGCGGTCGCCTGCCTGCTAGCAGTTTTCGTACTTCCAGTTGCGGCGCTTGCCTTCGGCCAGCCACTGCAGGGCCTGGGCGATGCGCTTGTCCCGCGTTTCGTCGCGCTTGGCTTCGGCGATCCATTCGATGTAGTCGCGGCGGTGGCTGGGCGCCAGGCCGTCAAAAAAGCGTTGGGCGGTTGCCTCTTGCGCCAATGCCAGGGCGAAGGCCTCAGGCATTGCCGGAACAGGCTTGGGCGGCTGGCGACTCTGCCGCGGGGCTTTCGCGCCCTGTTCGATCAAGACCTGGGCCTTCTTCAGCATGGCCTTGAGCTCGACCTCTGGCGGCAGGTCCGCAAGCGCGCTGAGCTTGCCCAGCGCACCCATGCCCTCGCGCCGCTCGCTGGCGCCCGTCACCGCCTCGCCCTGCCAGAAGCCGATGCTGGCGTGGGCCTTGAACGCAGCCATGCTGGTGAGGATCTTGCCGCCCCACATGAAGTGCGGGAAGCCCCACTTGATGGTTTCCTCGACGCCTGGGCACTCGCGGTGAACCAGTCCGCGCCAGAACCGCAGCAGGGGTTGTGCGAAGGGGGCGGACTTTTCGATGTAGGCGTCGACGCGCGGATCCTGCATGGAGAACTTCACATGCCGCGCAGCAGCGGCTCGTGCAGGCGCGCGGCCAATTCCAAGGCGCCCCCGCCATAGTAAGTCCGCTCCCAGCCCAGACGCTTGAGTTCGGCCACCGCCAACTCAGCGCGCGCGCCGGTGGCGCAATAGACCAGCAGCGCGGCATCCGGCGGCAAGTGCAGCAGAGGCATCAGCTCGGCCAGGCGAGGCAAGGGCAGGCTGTGGGCGCCGGGCAGGTGGCCGGCCATGAATTCGGCATAGGAGCGCACATCGATGCGCACGGCATCGGTCGGCCAGTCCATGGGCGCCTCCGCGGACTTGGGCTGATCCGCGGGAGGTTCAGCGCCCGCATCCAGCATGGGGTCGGGCCAGTGCAGTTGAGAAACCCACAACATCATGGAGGACTCCTGTGCATCGATCAGAGACCGCTCTGCAGCGAACGCCCCAGGCGCCGGGCCAGCAGAACGGGCGTGCCGCCATTGCAGGCGGCGCGATAACCCAGGCGCTGCAGCAATCCCAGGGCCTGCTCGGCGCGATGGCCGCTGGCGCAGTACAGCGCGATGGGCTGCGCGGGGTCTGGTGCCAGGTGCACGATGTCGTCCGCCAGCCGGGGCAGGGGCAGGCAGTGGGCGCCGGCCACATGGCCTGCCATGTACTCTGCATACGAGCGGACGTCGATCAGCAGCAAGGCCTGGTCCTCCAGCGGCGAGGGCGATTCCGGCAAGCCCGGCGGCTCAGGAGGGTCCACGACGCTGGTGCAAGACAAGCCCGCCTGAACCTCCGGCGGCAGCAAAGAGGACGTCCAGAACATGGGGACCTCCGAAAAACGACAGGCATTTGCCTATGCCGTCTTTGTACGCCTAAGTCAACCGATTCGCCAGCCTTCGCCATGGGAAATGCGAGCTTTGTATCTGTGACAGCAGGGGGGCGGCACTCCCTTGTCGATCATGTGCAATATGCCGCGTGCAACAGCCGCTATTGTGGCTTGACAGTGCGCTACCAGCAGGCGTCCACTGACGATGCAGTCCTGGGCTTTGTCATGGCCGGGCTGCCGACGGGATACACGCCCACTCTGGCAGTTCGTTTCAGGGGCGCGGCCGGTCGAGGGGAGGCCTTTGGGCCGAGAACGCTGGGCGCTCGCGACAGGAGTTGTTGGCGACTGAAGCAACGTGGCCGCCTGATCAACTTATCTGTGTCTCGGCGCGAAGTTCGGCTGAGCAGTGCATGGAATCGACCAACGCATTCGTATCAACGTGGGGTTCGACTTCTGGCCAGGGAGCCTGGGCCCGGCTTCGCCGACTGGGACTCAATTACAAGCTGTTGATGGCCGCGCTGCTGTGCCTCGCGGCGATCGCGGTTCCGCTCCGGCAGCAACTGGTCTTGAGCCAGTCGCTGATCCGTTCGATCGATCGCGAGCGTGCCGGCATCGTGCATGCGACCGCCATCATGCAGAGCCATGAAGCGCTGAGCCGACTCGTGGCGGGCCGGCAGGGGCAGGGGGCCTTGCACCCTGTACCGGCGACGCAGCAACTGCAGGAGCGGCTGGCGGCGCTGCAGGCGCAGCTCAGCGCGGAGCCGGCTTCCTCCGAGTTGCGCCAGGCCGCCGAGGAGGCCGTGCGGCAGGCGAGCCGCTTGAAGGCCAGCGAGCTGCAGCAGATGCCAACGGCGCAGGCGCAGCAGGTGAGCGCTCCCCTGCGGCAGCAGCTCCTGAAGATGATGGAACAGGTGCTGGACCAGTATGAGCTGGTCCTGGATCCGCGCGCGGACACCTACTACCTGATTGCGGCCAGCTTCGTGCAGGGGCCGGAGCTTGCAGAGCGCCTGGCGGAGCTCGGCACCCAGAAGCTGCGTCAGACGGTTGAGAAGGCCGTGCAGGTGAACGCCAACCTGGCCGACACGCTGATGCCGCCGCTGCAGTCGCTGGAGGGCAGCATTTCGACCCTGCGCACCTCGCCGTCCCCGCAGGCGGAGGCACAGGC
Source organism: Burkholderiaceae bacterium (assembly GCA_041913905.1). GTDB lineage: Bacteria > Pseudomonadota > Gammaproteobacteria > Burkholderiales > Burkholderiaceae_C > Roseateles_B. Next base: position 24,058 of record JAYSEK010000012.1, read on the forward strand.
GCAAGCCGCGCTGTTCTCCTGGCTGGATGTCGCGGCCTACCACCTGGGGCGCGAGCTGGATCAGCAGCGCAGCGCCCTGCGCAGCAAGCAATTGACGCAGCTCATGCTGCTGGGCCTGTTCCTGATCGGCCTGGTGGCGCTGGGGCGGCTCATTGCGCGCGACTATCTGGCGCGCATCCAGGAGATGCACCACCGCGCCAAGCTGCTAGGGCATGCGGAGGAACTGGCCAAGATCGGCTGTGCCGAAACCGACCTGATGAGCGACAGGATCAGCTGGACGTCGGGCATGTTCCGCCTGTTTGGCGAACCCGTGTCCTCGGAGCCCGCCGATCCGGACTGGCTGTACCTGCGCGTGCCGCGGGGCGAGCGCGACATGGTGATGCGCAACAGCCAGCGCGTGTCACCCGAGAGCCCCTGCGAGTTCCAGCACCGCATCGTGCGCTCCGATGGCAGCCTGCGCACGGTGCTGCACCGGGCGATCATCGACCTGGACGACAAGGGCTGGCCACGCCGCGCGCTGACCATCCTGCAGGACATCACCGAGCGACACGATGCGGAGCAACGCATCGAGCGGCTCGACAAGAGCTGCCCCATCACCGGGCTGTCCAATCGCAAGGCCCTGCTCGAGCGCTTGCAGCAATGCCTGACCCAGCTGCGTGCCGGCGAGCCCGGCCTGGTGCTGATGATGATGCAGGTCCACCAGCTGGGCATGGTGATGGACTCCATGGGCTACGAGGGCGGAGATCGGCTGCTGCAGCTGGTGGCGCGCAGACTGGAGGCCGCCGCCGGCAAGACCGCGGTGATGCTGGCGCACCTTGGCCAGGGCGAGTACGCCTGCCTGCGCCGCCTTGCTGTCAACGGCGAACCGGTCGATCCGATGGCGGAAGGCAAGGCGCTGCTTGCGGTGCTGAACGAACCCGTCCGCCTGGGCGATGCCGAATTTTCGATGAGCTGCTCGCTGGGTTTCAGCCAGGCCCCGCTGGACAGCGATGAGGGTGCCAGGCTGCTTCACCAGGCCCAGGCGGCGCTGGGGCAGGCGCGCGACAGCGACAGCGCCATCTGCCGCTACGACTCCACCCTGCATGCCCGGACCTTCGGGCGGCTGGAGACCGAGATGGCACTGCGCCGGGCGCTGGAGCAGGGCCGGCTGCACCTGAATTTCCAGCCTCAGCTGGAACTTCGGCACGGACGGATCATCGGCACCGAGGTGCTGGCGCGCTGGAACGATCCGGTGCGCGGTGCCGTGTCGCCCGTGGAGTTCATTTCGGTGGCCGAGGAGTGCGGTCTGATTGCCGAACTGGGCGAGTGGGTGATGCGCCAGGCCTGCCAGCAGGCGGTGAAGTGGCAGAAGGCCGGGCTGAGGCCCATACGGATGTCCGTGAACCTGTCGGCCCGCCAGTTGCAGCTGCCGGACATCGCCTGGCGCGTGCAGAACATCCTGCGTGAGACGGGCATGGATCCTCGCTACCTGGGGATCGAAATCACCGAGAGCCTGTTCATCGAGGAGAGTCCGCACGTCCTGCGCGCCTTGCGGGCCATCAAGGCGCTGGGGGTCGAGATCTCGCTGGACGACTTCGGCACCGGCTACTCGAACCTGGGCTACCTGCGGCGCCTGCCGATAGACATCGTCAAGATCGACCGCAGCATCGTGCACGACGTCGAAGCCGCGGAGCATGACATCTCGATGACGCGCGCCGTCATCAACATGGCGCATGGCCTGCAGCTGAAGGTTCTGGCAGAGGGGGTGGAGACCGAAGGGCAGCTGGCCATGCTGATGGCCAACAAGTGCGACTTCATCCAGGGCTTCTTGTTCAGCCAGGCCGTGGATGCGGAGACCTTCGAACAGCTGCTGAGTTCAGAGCAGCAACTGCCGGCGCATCTGTTCGAGACGGACCGCAAGCGCACGCTGCTGCTGGTCGACGACGAGGAGAACATCGTGTCCGCGCTGAAGCGGCTGCTGCGCCGGGACGGCTACAAGATCCTGACGGCGCACAGCGGTGCGGAAGGGCTGCAGCGCCTGGCCGAGCACGAGGTCGACGTGATCATTTCCGACCAGCGCATGCCGGGCATGACCGGGGTCGAGTTCCTGCGGCGAGCCAAGGAACTCTACCCCACTACCGTGCGCATGGTGCTGTCAGGCTATACCGAGTTGCAATCCATCGCGGATGCCATCAACGAGGGTGCCATCTACAAGTTCCTCACCAAGCCCTGGGACGACGACGGACTGCGAAAGCACGTACAGGAAGCCTTCAGGACCAAGGAACTGGCGGACGAGAACAGGCGCCTGGATTCCGCGGTCACCGAGGCCAACCAGGAGCTCGCCCAGGTCAACAAGCGGCTGCAGCAGCTGCTGCAGTCCCAGCATGAGCGTATCAGCCGCGAGGAAGTCAGCCTGCAGGTGATGCGCGAATTGCTGGAGAGCGTCCCGCTGCCCATCATCGGCGCGGACCAGAGCGGCATGATCAGCTACACCAACGAAGAGTCCGAGCGGCTGTTCGTGCACCAGCCGGTGCCCATCGGGAGCTTCGTGGACGAGGTGCTGCCGGAAGGGCTGCGGTCGCTCTGGACCGAGTCGGGCGAAGCCAGCGCGATGGTGCAGATCGAAGGCCAGGAATACAAGGCCGTCTGCCGGTCTCTGTGGGCCGCCCGCGAGGGGCAGCCCACGCCGCGTGGCCGGCTGATGGTGCTGATGCCCGTCGTGGGCGAAAGGGAGTGCATATGACAGGCGAGAACACGAGCACGGATCAAGCCAAGGCGGGAGATGCGGGCGATGTCAGATCGGCCGCGCAGCGCCGGCTGGATCACCTCTTCCGCCATACCTTGATGGACGGGCAAGTCAGCCCTTTGTACTTTCTGCTTCAGCGCTTCAGAAGCCGGGCAGAGGAGGTGGCATGACCATGAGCGTTGCTGATGCTGCAGGGGTCGTTCGACAGCTGCGGGACTTGCCGACACCCAATGCCGTGGCGCTGGCCTTGTTGAGTTCGCTGGCCGATGAGAGCTTGAGCATCGAGCAGCTCACCCAGAAGATCGCGCTTGACCAGGGCATCGTGGCCAAGGTCCTGCGTTTGGCGAACTCGCCCTTTTTCGGGCTGGCGAGGCGGGTGACGGCCGTCTCCGATGCCGTCACCATCATCGGTTGGCGCTCCGTTCGCAACCTGGCCATGGCTGCAGGACTGTCCCGGAGCTTCGACCCGGGACGCTGCCCCAGCTTTGATCTGAGCGCCTATTGGCGTCATGCGGTGGCCTGTGGGCTCTGCTCGGAAGCCCTGGCCAGGGCGCGCGGCCTGGACGGCGGCATGGCGTTCGGGTGTGGTCTCCTGCATGACCTGGGGCGTATGGCCATGGTCTGCGTGGCGCCCGATGAATACGCCCAAATGCTGCGCGCGCGCGCGACTCAGGACACCCGCCTGCTAGATGCCGAGCGCGCAGCACTGGGGCTGGACCATGCCGCTCTCGGTGCCGTGCTGGCCGAGCAGTGGTTGCTCGCGCCGGAACTGGTCGACAGCGTGGCCCTGCACCACCAGCCGCCCGAGGACGGCAGCTCACCCATGGCCGATCTCGTGCACGTGGCCGACTGCATCGCCCATGGGCTGGGCCTGGATGGCACGGCCAGCGAGTCCGTGGCGCCCATGGCCCTGCACAGCTGGCGACGCATGGACATGGACGAGCCGCGCTGGTTCCTGCTGTTCTCCGAGGTCGAGGCCGAGCATGCGGCCTTGTGCCAATCCCTTTTCCCCGGCGAGGGAGCCCAACATGAGCGGACATGAGCCGGAGGTCAGCAGTGCGCTGGGGGCCGAAGAGGTCCAGGCCCTGCTGCGCAGCAACCAGGAGCTGAAGCAGCTGAATGCGCGGCTCAGCGAGGCACAGGAAAAACTGGTTCAGTCGGAGAAGCTGGCGTCCATCGGCCAGCTGGCGGCGGGCGTCGCCCACGAAATCAACAACCCGATCGGCTTCATCTTTTCGAACTTCGGCACGCTGGAACGCTATCTGACCGACCTGTTCGAGATGCTGGCGGCCTATGAGGCCGCTGAGCCGCTGTTGGCGGGCACGCCGGTCGGCAGCGAGCTGCGCGCCTTGCGCGCCAAGGTCGAGCTGGATTACCTCAAGGAGGACATCCCGACCTTGATGGCGGAGTCCAAGGAGGGGATCACCCGCGTGCGAAAGATCGTCCAGGATCTCAAGGACTTCTCCCGGGTGGACAACCACCAGGAATGGGTTCTGGCCGATCTGCACCAGGGTCTGGAGTCGACGCTCAACATCGTGAACAACGAGATCAAGTACAAGGCCAAGGTCGTCAAGAACTATGGCCAGCTCCCGGAAATCGTGTGCCTGCCCTCGGAGTTGAACCAGGTCTTCATGAACCTGCTGGTCAACGCCTCGCACGCCATCAGCGGCGATCGGGGCTGCATCACCATCAGCTCGGGTAGCGACGGGGCTCAGGTCTGGATCGAAATTGCCGACAACGGCTCAGGCATAGCGCCCGAGAACCTGCACAAGATCTTCGATCCCTTCTTCACCACCAAGCCCATCGGGCAGGGGACGGGACTCGGACTCTCGCTTTCCTATGGCATCGTGAAAAAGCACCATGGTCAGATTCTTGTCGACAGCCAGCAAGGCGTGGGCACGCGCTTTCGCGTGATACTGCCGATCGAGCAGCCGGAGACGCCGGACGAGGATCTGCCGGCGCAAGCCCAGGCCAGTGGATGATTCCGTCATGTCAACAATGAGCGAAATCCCCGTCACCCCCCCCGAGTCGCTCGCCGGCGCCGCCGAGGCTGAACCGGCGGTGGTCCTCTGCGTAGACGACGAGCCGGCGATCCTCAGTTCGCTGCGTCGCTTGCTGCGGCCCAAGGGCTACAAAGTCCTGCTGGCCGAAGGCGGGCAGGCCGGACTGGCCGTGCTGGCCCAGGAGCCGGTGGACCTCGTCGTGTCGGACATGCGCATGCCGGAGATGGACGGCGCGCAGTTCCTGGAGCAGGTCCGGCAGCGCTGGCCGGACGTGATCCGCATCCTGCTGACGGGATATGCCGACGTCACCTCCACCATCGCTGCGATCAACCGCGGCGAGATCCACCGCTACATTTCCAAGCCCTGGGACGATCAGAACATGCTGCTGGTCGTGCAGGACGGCCTGCGGCGCCGGCGCCTGGAGCAGGAAAACCAACGCCTGCAGGCACTGACCAAGTCGCAGAACCAGGAGCTGCAGGCGCTCAATGCCGGCCTCGAGGCACGGGTCAAGGCGCGCACCCAGGAGATCCAGCAGATCAACGGCATGCTGGAGCAGGCCTACGCCGAGCTGCAGAGCAACTTCCTGCTCTCCATCAATGTGTTCGCGGGCCTGACCGAACTTCGCGACGGCAGCATGGTCGGCTATTCGCGGCAGGTCGCCGATCTGGCCAAGTCGACGGCGCATCGCCTGGGGCTTGGGACGCTCGCAGAGCAAGACTTGCACATTGCCGGTCTGCTGCACGAGGTGGGCAAGCTGGGCTTCCCCGATGCCCTGCTGCGCAAGCCCATGTCGCTGCTGCGCGGCGAGGAGCTTCAGCTGTTCAGGCGCCATCCGCTCAATGCAGAGGCGGCGTTGATGCCGCTGGCGCAGTTGCAGCGCGCGGCGCGCCTGGTGCGCTCACAGCATGAGCGACTGGACGGCAAAGGCTTTCCCGACGGCCTGGCCGGCGAGCAGCTGCCGCTGGCGGCGCAGGTCCTGGCCGCATCGGTGGACTACCACGGGCTGCAGAGCGGGCGCGTGGCTGAACGTCGCTATACGCCCGATGAGGCGTTGTCCATGATCCGGGGCGGCGCGGATACTCGTTATGCCAGGGCCGTCGTCGAGGCGCTGATAGAGGCACTCAAGGATCTGGCCGAGCAAAGGCCCCTGGATCTTCTGATCCAGGCCCAGGATCTCAAGGAAGGGATGGTGCTGTCCCGCGATCTGACCAGCCCGCAGGGCGCCTTGCTGCTGGCCCGCGGCTATGTGTTTGACGCGCGCGTGGTGAAGCAGGTCCGCGAATATGCCCAGCGTGCCGGCGCCAAGCTGCAGCTCTACATCCGCGTGGATACGGCGAATCCGTCCAAACCTGAAGCGGGCGGCGTGCCAGCGTCTGGTCAGCAGCCACCGGTCTGAAAAGGCAATCATGGTGCAGAAAATTCTCCTGGTCGATGATGAGCCCCACATCCTGCGGGCACTGCAGCGCCTGCTGCGGCTCGGGCTCAAGGATGCTCAGGAGCGGCCTTATGCGCTCGAGGCCTTTACCGATCCCCGGGAGGCGCTGAAGCGTGCACAGGAGGTGCACTTCGCGCTGGTGGTCTCCGACTACCGGATGCCGCAGATGACGGGCGTGGAGTTTCTCAAGGGCCTGCGTGAGCTGCAGCCGGATTGCGCGCGCGTCATCTTGTCCGGTTATGCCGACCTCAATGGATTGATGGCCGCCATCAATGAAGTGGGCATCATGCGCTTCATCTCCAAGCCCTGGAACGATCATGAGCTGCTGTGTGGGCTCAGCCAGATCCTGCGCATCCGCGAGCTCGACATGGAGAACCGCCGCCTGGCGGACCAGGTTCGTGTGCAGCAGGGGCAGCTCAGTGCCCAGGAGCTGGAGCTGCGTCGGTTGGAAAGCCTGGAGCCTGGGCTGACCAAGGTGAATTGGGGGCCTGACGGCTCCTTCCTCCTGGAGGATCCCGGCGAGGTTCAGCTGTGAGTTTCACGCTGCCCCCCATGTTCATCACCGCCCTGGAGGCGGTGAGCACCCCCACCCTCGTCCATGCCGGCGACAAGGTCCTGCACGCTAACGCCAGCATGCAGCGCCTGCTGGGCTATGACCTGGCCGCCTTGCAGGCCATGCGCTATGACGCCTGGGCGACCGAGCAGACGAAGGAGGCGCTTTTCGCTTATGGCCAGCGCTGCCTGAGCGAGTCTGGCGAGCTCCCGTCCGCAGAAGCCGAGGCCGTCACCGCCAGCGGCGCCATCCGCTACCTGGAACTCAATGCCCGGCCGGTCGTGCTCGACGGGCAGGTGCTGGCCGTCATGACCTGCCAGGATCTGAGTGACATGCGCCACGTGCAGAGCAGCCTGCTGGACGTGGGCCGCGTCTTGCACCAGATCATCGAGAACAGTCCGGTGGCGACCTTCGTATTGAATGCCGAGCATCGGGTCACGCAATGGAATGCGGCCTGCGCCAAGCTCACCGGCATCGAGATGGTGGACCTGATGATGGGCGAGAAGGAGGCGTGGCAGGCCTTTCACAAATGGCCGCGCCCGCTGCTGGCCGACCTCATCATCGACGGAAAGCTGTCGGAGTCGGCGCTCACGGCGGAGGGCGAAAGCTGCCAGCCCTCGCCGCTGATTCCGGGGGCCTACGAAGCGGAGCGCTTCTTTGCGCAGATGGGCGAACGCGGGCGCTGGCTGTACCTGACGGCCGCCCCGCTGACCGACGCCCAGGGGCGCGTGGTGGGGGCCATCGAGACATTGCAGGACGTCACGGCGCGTCGTCAGGCCGAAGAAGAGATCCGCCGGCATCGCCAGGAGCTGGAAGAGCTCGTGGCAGACCGGACCGCCGAGCTGCTGGGCATGCACCATGAACTTGAGGCATTCCTCGAGAACGCTTCGGTGGGCATCATCACCACCTCGCACCAGCGCATCACCCGCGCCAACAAGAAGTTCGCCGAGATGTTCGAGTTCGGTAACGAAAGTCCGCTGGACCACCAGAGCATCGAGCTGTTCCCGGACAAGGAGGCCTACGCATCGCTCGGCGAGGTGGCCTATCCGGTGCTGTCGCGCGGGGAGTCTCTTTCGCATGAAATGGAGATGTGCACGCAGCGTGGCAATCGGCTCTGGGTCCAGTTGATTGCCTATGTGGTCGACCCGAACAACGTCGACGCAGGCACGTGGTGGCTGTTGCAGGACCGTACCGAGGTGCGCCGCGTGCAGGCCGAGCTGCAGCAGAACTTCGAGCGCATGAAGGAAACCAACGCCAGGCTGGAAGAGGCGCAGAACCAGCTGCTGCAGTCCGAGAAGATGGCGTCCATCGGCCAGCTTGCGGCGGGCGTCGCACATGAAATCAACAACCCCATCGGCTTCGTCAGCTCCAATCTCGGGACGCTGCGGCGCTACGTCGAAGGCATGTTCGGCCTGCTGGATCAGTACGAGCGCGTCGACAGGAACCAGCTGCCGGCCGATCTGAAGCGGGCCATCGAAGGGCAGCGCTCCGAGCTGGACATGGAGTTCCTCAAGGAGGACCTGCCCGAGCTGCTGGACGAGAGTGACGATGGCCTGACGCGCGTGAAGAAGATCGTCCAGGACCTCAAGGACTTCTCACGCGTGGATCAGTCCGACTGGCAGGATGCCGACCTGAACGCGGGGCTGGACTCCACGCTGAACGTCGTGATGAACGAGGTCAAGTACAAGGCGGAAATCGTCAAGCATTACTCGCCCCTGCCCACCGTCCGCTGCCGTGCTGCGCAGCTCAACCAGGTGTTCATGAACCTGATCGTCAATGCGGCGCATGCCATCCCGGAGCGCGGCGTGATCACGCTGTCCACGCGCCAGGAGGGCGACTGGGTCTGCGTCAGCGTGCAGGACACCGGCTGCGGCATGAGCGAAGCCACCAAGCGGCGCATTTTCGAGCCCTTCTTCACGACCAAGCCTGTTGGGAAGGGCACGGGGCTGGGGCTGTCGCTGTCTTTCTCCATCGTGAAGAAGCACGGCGGGCGCATCGAGGTGGAGTCCCAGCCGGGCGAGGGCAGCTGCTTCAACGTCTGGATTCCGATCGCCGGCCCTGCCGAAGTCGACGAGAGCAAGTCCACGGTCGCTGCGGCCTGACCTCCATTTGCCAGCGTCTGCGGGCGCTGAAGGACGAAGCCTTGCGCCCTCAGCGGGCCGCCTCGCTTGCGGTGCCAGGTCTTGCGTGAGCGAGCGCCAGCGGTCTCTGTGGTCGCTCAGTGGCCTGTCTGGAAGGTGCTGACCAGATCGGTCAGGCGAGCGGCCTGCTGCTGCAGGCTTTCCGCGGCCGCCGTGCTTTGTTCCACCAGGGCCGCGTTCTGTTGGGTGACCTGGTCCAGTTGCGTGACGGCCGCACCGACCTGCGCAATGCCGCGGGACTGCTCCTGGCTGGCCGTGGCGATCTCGCCGATCAGCTGGCTGACCTGGCGCACCTGGGTCACGATGCCGCTCATGGATTGCCCTGCCTGCTCCACCAGGCGGTTGCCCTGGTCGACCTGCTCGACGCTCTGGTTGATCAGGCTCTTGATCTCCTTGGCCGCGCCGGCGCTGCGCTGGGCCAGCGCGCGCACTTCGCCGGCCACGACCGCAAAGCCACGTCCTTGCTCACCCGCGCGGGCCGCCTCGACGGCGGCATTCAGGGCCAGGATGTTGGTCTGAAATGCGATGCCGTCGATCACCGAGATGATGTCGGCGATGCGGCGCGAGGAGTCGGCAATGCCCTGCATGGTCTGCACCACCTGACCGACCAGCTCGCCGCCTTGACCGGCGGACGATGCCGCCTCTCGGGCCAGGTGGTCGGCCTGGGAAGCCGTCGCGGCATTGTTGCTCACCGTGCCTGCCAGTTGCTCCATGGAGGCCGCGGTCTGCTGCAGGTTGCTGGCCTGCTCCTCGGTGCGCTGGCTCAGGTCCGCCGTGCCGGTGGCGATCTCGGTGGAACCGGTGGCGATCGTATCGCTGCTTTCGCGCACGCGCCGCACCATGCCTGAGAGCTTGGCTGACATGGCGTTGAGTGCCTCCAGGAGCTCATGCGGCTCGTCGCGGCCGTGGCTGCGGACCTGCTCACGCAGGTCTCCGTCCGCCACCTGCCGGGCCAGCTGCACGGCCTGGCCCAGCGGCGCGACGATGGAGCGCGTGCAGTACCGCGCCGCGGCGATGGCCAGCAGCACGGTGACGGCTGACAGCCCCAGCGACCACAGCCTGACCTGCTTCTGCAGGGCCTCCAACTCGACAAAGCTGCCCTGGGCGCCCTGGACCTGCAAGGCGATCAGTTGCTCGATGGCGGCCTTGGCCTGCAGGCCAAGGGGCTGGATCTTCTGGCCATACACCTGCTCGGCTCCGGCGCTGTCTCCTTGCTTGAGCAGGTCACGGGCCGCGAGCAGTCCTTGCTTGACGTAGGCTCCGCGCGTTTCGGCGAAGCGCTCGGCTTGCGCCTTTTCCGCGCCGGCCAGTGGACCCTGCATATAGAGCTTCCAGGTCTCTGTCACCTGCGCGATATTGGCACGCAGCTGCTGGTCCAGCGATTCGAGCTTCGCGGGCTGCGGGTCTCTCAGCATCTCCATCACGAGCACGCGGTTGCGCAGCATCAGTGCGTCGATGGCGCCGATCTGCTGGATGGGGAGGGTCCGTTGCGAATACAGCTGCTGCGCCTGCTCATGCATGCGCTGGCTCCAATGCCAGCCCACGCCGCTCAGCGTCATCATCAGCACCAGCATCAGGCCAAAGGCCAAGCCCAGCCGCACGCCTATCCTCAAATTCCTGAGGCTGTCCATCTCTTGCACTCCCTGGTGTTCCCTCCGGGGTGGTGCGACTTTGCAGGTCGTCTTGTCGAAGGGAGCCAGGATACGGCGTAAGCAGGGGTTGGGTGCTTGAGCAGGATCAAGGCCGGGATCAAGACCGAGACCAAGCCCGGAATCAAGACCAAGAGGCAGCAAGGCTGCTGATGGCGGCAAGGCCGGTGTAGTCGGCCTCGCGTCAGATCAGCTGGGCGTCACATTGCGCTGGGTGGCATCGCACTCCAGCTGGGGTACCTGGCTGTAGTGGTTGGCCTGCAGATCGGCACGGACGCGCGCCAGCAGCTCCTTGCGTGCCAGCGCCTGGCCACCTGCATTCATCTGCTTGCAGAGGTAATACGTGAACGCGCCATGCCATCCGCCGGCGATATGGGCGTCGGCGCTGGTCTGGTCTGAACGGCAGGCGGCCCAGAGGATGTTGTGCGAGCCGAGCTTGGTCTCCATGGCATGGCGCAAGCCGCGGGAGCGCCGGCCGTCCAGGGCGAGGAAGGCGTCCAGGCTGGGCGGTGGCAGGTAGCGCGGCTTGCGATCCGGCGCCAGGTCCAGGGCCTTGAGGCCCGTGCCGCTGTGGCAGGTGTCCAGGTAGACCTCCAACAGCACCGTCTTGGGCAGTTGGGCAAAGAGGTCGTGGAGCTCGTCGTCGGTGATGATGTGGTCGGGATGCCACTGCCCCAGGGCCGCCGCCAGATCGTGCGGGCAGAAAACTTCGTCGGCGCGGTCGGGCTCGTCACCGCTGAGATCCGGCACCTGCGAACCATGGCTGGAGAGGCTGAACACCAGGTAGTTCAGCTTGCCGGCCTTGGCGTCCTGCACCATTTGCTTGAGCTGGCTCATGATGGCCTGCTTGGTGGCCTGGGCGTCGGCGAGCACCGTGATGTCCGTTGCAGCAAAGCCCAGCTTGGCGCACAACATGGCGCGCATGTCATGGGCGTCATTGACGCAGCCCTGCAGGGTCGCGCCGGGGTAGTTCTTGAAGTGGTTGATGCCCACGCAAAGGGCACGACGGGTCGAGGCCATGGAATCCTCCCGGGTGGTGGAGCGGCACGCAAAGGTCTTTGTCGATGCGCCTTGCCATGCCGCGGCAGCGAAAGCGCGAGACCCGGGCGGATCGTCCGCCTGGCCCGGTCGGGGGCCGATCCCTTGGCCTAGGGGTGAGCGCCACGCCTTTCCGTCCGCTTGATGACGGAGGCGGTGGATCACTACGCAGCAGGCTTGACAGGCGCCTGGTTGCAGGCCCTGTGACTTGTCGTGAATGCGTCGTGGCGCTCCTGCCGCCGCCATGAAAAAGGGCCTCCACGCGGGAGGCCCAGTCGTACGGCGAAGACGCCCGTTCACATGCTGCGCCGGTACTGCCCGCCCACCTCGAACAGGGCCGAGGTGATCTGGCCGAGCGAGCAGACGCGCACGGCGTCCATCAGCACCTCGAAGACGTTTTTGTTGTCGATGACGGCCTGCTGCAGGCGCTGCAGCATCGCGGGGGCCTGGGCGGCATTGCGCTCGTGGAAGGCGGCCAGGCGCGAGAGCTGGCTCTGCTTTTCCTCTTCGGTCGAGCGGGCCAGTTCGATGTGCTCGGGCACCGGATCGCCATGCGGGTTGCGGAAGGTGTTGACGCCGATGATGGGGTACTCGCCGGTGTGCTTGAGCATCTCGTAGTGCAGCGATTCCTCCTGGATCTTGCTGCGCTGGTAGCCCGTTTCCATCGCGCCCAGCACGCCGCCGCGCTCGGCGATCTTCTCGAACTCGGCCAGCACGGCTTCCTCGACCAGCTCGGTCAGCTCCTCGATGATGAAGGCGCCTTGCGAGGGGTTCTCGTTCTTGGCCAGGCCCCACTCGCGGTTGATGATCAGCTGGATCGCCATGGCGCGGCGCACCGATTCCTCGGTAGGCGTGGTGATGGCTTCGTCGTAGGCGTTGGTATGCAGCGAGTTGCAGTTGTCGTAGATCGCGATCAGCGCCTGCAGCGTGGTGCGGATGTCGTTGAAGGCAATCTCCTGCGCATGCAGCGAGCGGCCGGACGTCTGGATGTGGTACTTCAGCTTCTGGCTGCGCTCGTTGGCACCGTACTTGTCACGCATGGCCACGGCCCAGATGCGGCGTGCCACGCGGCCCAGCACGGTGTACTCGGGGTCCATGCCGTTGCTGAAGAAGAAGCTCAGGTTGGGCGCGAAGTCGTCGATGTGCATGCCGCGCGCCAGGTAGGCTTCGACGAAGGTGAAGCCGTTGGACAGCGTCAGCGCCAGCTGCGAAATGGGGTTCGCGCCGGCCTCGGCGATGTGATAGCCCGAGATCGACACCGAGTAGAAATTGCGCACGTTGTGATGCACGAAGTACTCGGCAATGTCGCCCATCACCTTCAGCGAGAACTCGGTCGAGAAGATGCAGGTGTTCTGGCCCTGGTCTTCCTTCAGGATGTCGGCCTGCACGGTGCCGCGCACGTTGGCCAGCACCCAGGCCTTGATCTTGGCGGTTTCGTCGGCCGTGGGGTCGCGGCCGTTGTCGGCCTTGAATTTCGCGATCTGCTGGTCCACGGCCGTGTTCATGAACATGGCCAGGATGGTCGGCGCCGGACCGTTGATGGTCATCGAGACGCTGGTGGTGGGGCTGCAGAGGTCGAAACCGTCGTACAGCACCTTCATGTCGTCCAGTGTGGCGATGCTAACGCCGGAGTTGCCTACCTTGCCGTAGATGTCTGGCCGCGGGGCCGGGTCGGCGCCGTAGAGCGTGACCGAGTCGAAGGCGGTGGACAGGCGCTTGGCGGGCATGCCTTCGGAGACCAGCTTGAAGCGGCGGTTGGTGCGGAAGGCGTCGCCCTCACCGGCGAACATGCGGGTGGGATCCTCGCCCTCGCGCTTGAAGGCGAAGACGCCGGCGGTGTAGGGGAAGGAGCCGGGCACGTTCTCCAGCATCAGCCACTTCAGCAGCTCGCCGTGGTCCTCGTAGTGCGGCAGCACGACCTTCTTGATCTTGGTGCCAGAGAGGCTGGTCGATACGAGGCTGGTGCGGATTTCCTTGTCGCGGATCTTCACCACGTACTCGTCGCCGGCATAGGCCTTCTGCATGTCGGGCCACTGGGCCAGCAGCTGGCGGGCATCGGCGTCCTGCCGCGCTTCACGGGCGGTGGCCAGCTCGGTCAGCGCGCCGCGGGCGTTCTGCTTCTCCGGATTGGCCTCCAGCAGCATGCGGCTGGCGCCGTGCAGTTGCTGGATCTCGCGGGCCAGGACGGCCTGCTGGCGCACGCGCCTCTTGTAGCCGCGCACGGTGTCGCTGATCTCGGCCAGATAGCGCACGCGGGCCGGCGGCACGATGGGCGTCTGGTGCGTGCTGTAGCGCGTGCTGACCAGCGGCAGGCGGCCGTCGGCCAGCTGCAGGCCCAGCGCGGCCAGGCGCGGCTTCAGCGCCTGGTAGAGCGCGGTCACGCCGTCGTCATTGAAGCGGCTGGCCATGGTGCCGAAGACGGGCATGTCCTCGGCCTTCTTGCCCCAGGCCTCCTTGTTGCGCTGCACCTGCTTGGCGACATCGCGCCAGGCGTCGGCCGCGCCCTTGCGGTCGAACTTGTTGATGGCGACGAACTCGGCGAAGTCCAGCATGTCGATCTTCTCGAGCTGGCTGGCGGCGCCGAACTCGGGCGTCATCACGTACATGGGGACGTCCACGTGCGGGACGATGGCGGCGTCCCCCTGGCCGATGCCGGAGGTCTCGACGATGACCAGGTCGAAGCCGGCCACCTTGGCCGCGGCGATCACGTCGGGCAGGGCCTTGCTGATCTCGCTGCCGAAGTCACGCGTGGCCAGGCTGCGCATGAACACGCGCGAGCCCGAGTCGCCGCTGGGCCGCCCCGAGGCGACTCGCGCCCCCTCGGGGGGCAGCTCCTGCGAAGCAGGCGGCGTGGGGGCAGGCATTTGCCAGGGGCTGATGGCGTTCATGCGGATGCGGTCGCCCAGCAGCGCGCCACCGCTCTTGCGGCGGGACGGGTCGATGGAGATGACGGCGATGCGCAGGCGGTCTTCCTGGTCCAGGCGCAGGCGGCGGATGAGTTCGTCGGTGAGGCTGGACTTGCCGGCGCCGCCGGTGCCGGTGATGCCCAGCACGGGCGTCTTGATCGAGGCGGCGCGCTCGCGCAGGGCCTGGACCAGGCCGGCGTCCGCCTTCTCGTTCTCCAGGGCCGTCATCAGCTGGGCCAGGGCGCGCCAGGCGCCTTCGGTCTGGCCCTGGATGGCGTCGATGCTCCTGGGGGCGTAGGCGCTGATGTCCTTGTCGCAGCGCATCACCATCTCGCCGATCATGCCCTGCAGACCCATGCGCTGGCCGTCCTCAGGGCTGAAGATGCGCACGCCATGCTCGGCCAGGTCGCGGATCTCGGCCGGCACGATCACGCCGCCGCCGCCGCCATAGACCTGGATGTGCTCGCCGCCGCGCTCCTTGAGCAGCTGCACCATGTACTTGAAGTACTCGACGTGCCCGCCCTGGTAGGAGGAGATGGCAATGCCCTGGGCGTCTTCCTGCAGCGCGGCGGTGACGACCTCGTCCACCGAGCGGTTGTGCCCCAGGTGGATCACCTCGGCGCCCATGCTTTGCAGGATGCGGCGCATGATGTTGATCGCGGCATCGTGGCCATCGAAGAGGCTGGCGGCCGTCACGAAACGCACCTTGTGGGTGGGGCGGTAGTCGGCCAAAGCTTTGAACTCTGCGGACAAATCGGTCATCGCGGGTCTCCTGCGGGGCCGGCCGGGGTAACGGCATGGGCCCGGTTCTATCAGCAACAAGGGTCCGATTCTAGGTGTTGCTTGACGTTTACGTAAACGTCAATCCTTCGCGTTCCGGCGAGTCTGAGGCGGCGCGGCCTGCAAGTCGGGCGGAGACCGGTGATGCGGCACGGTCAAAGCCCCGGCAGCGAGGCCGGCGCGGTCTGCATGAAGCGGCGCTGGCCGGGCTCGCGCTGCTGCCATTTCTCGGCCAGGGCCACGAAGCGCGGGGCCGAGACCGGCCGCGAGAACCAGTGACCCTGGTAGCCCGTGCAGCCCATCTCGCGCAGGCAGTCCAGCTGGCGCACGTTCTCCACGCCTTCGGCCACCACTTCCAGGCCCATGTCCAGCCCCAGGTGCACGATGGTGACGGCAATGCGGCAGGCGTCGGCGTCGTCCGGCAGGTCATGCACGAAGGACTGGTCCAGCTTCAGCTGGTCCAGCGGCAGGTCGCGCAGCCGACTCAGGGAAGAGAAGCCAGTGCCGAAGTCGTCCAGGGCGAGGCGGATGCCATGGGCCCGCATGCGCAGCATGCGCTTCTGGAGCTGCTCGAAGTTGTTCGAGTAGGCCGATTCCGTCAGCTCGAATTTCACGAGCCCCGCACCGGCGAGCGCCGCCGGCACCGTGGCGATGAGCTTCTCGGTGGCGCTTTCCGACTGCAGCTGGAAGGAGCTGACATTGATCGAGATGGGAATGCCTTGCAGCGGCCCGCCGTCCTGCCAGGCGGCCAGCAGGCTGCAGACCTGCTCCAGCAGCCGTTGCCCGGCGGGCTCGATCAAGCCCGTGGCCTCCGCGATGGGCACGAATTCGGCCGGCGACACCAGTCCGCGCCTGGGGTGGCGCCAGCGCATCAGCACCTCGGCGCCGATCAGCTCGCCCTGGGCATTGCACTGCGCCTGGAAGAAGGGCTCGATCTCGCCAGCGGCGATGCCGCGTGCGAAGTCCAGTTCCAGGGCCGAAGCCTGGCGGGCGTCTCGCAGCATGGTGACGACGCAGGCGTAGATCAACAGGGCCGTCAGTGCCGCGACCAGGCCCACGGCGACGCGGCGGGTTTCCAGCGGAACCTCGGGCATCTCGACGAAATGCAGCTCGAAGGTCTGCAGCGCCACGAAGGCCCCCAGGATCAGCACGGACATCAGGCTCAGCAGCCAGCCCGGCCGGTACTGCAGCAGGAAGTAGCTGCAGACGAACAGCGGGATCAGGTAGAGCTGCGTGCTGCGCGGGATGCTGCCGCGCGGCAGGTCCACCAGCAGGCCGAGGGCGAGCACCACCAGCCAGGCGCTGAAGCAGTAAAACACCGAGGCCGCACGCGGCAGCTTGAACTTCAGCAGCAGCAGCGTGAAGGCCGAGCCGGCGACGCCCAGGCCGGGCATGCAGGCGACCCAGGCGCGGCCGATGTAGAGGAAGTGCGCCATCCAGGGCAGCGATCCCAGGATGGTCAACCAGGCCATCACCCGCAGCACGTGCTCGCGCCGCCGCGCGAAGGCCTGCGGGACCAATCCCTCGCTGGCATCCAGCCGAGCCAGCCACTGCAGAACGCCGGGCCGGCGAACGGGTGCCTGAGTCGATGCCCTCACCGGGCCCTGAGGGCTTCTCATCGCCGCTCCCTGCTGCGAAGGTGGTCCGGGGGCTCACGGGCTCCCTGGGGCCCATTGTGCATGGCCACCGGCAACTTGGGTGGGGTTGGCGCCGCCCATGCGGGACGCGGCAGGCCGGGTGCGAAATCCGCCACAGGACGCGCCTGCCGCGCTCAGGTCGTGTGCCCTTGCGTTGCCTTGTTCGCGGGCCGCCGCCGCATCTGCGGCATTCCCGCAACGACAACCGGCGGACTGCTGGTAGGCTCGCGCCTGTTTCCAGCACTGCCTCCCTTTCATGAGCTTTCTGGCCATTGACATCGGCAACACCCGCCTCAAGTGGGCGCTCTACGCATCGCCCCAGCCGGGCGCGGTGGTGCTGGCCCATGGCGCAGTGTTCCTGGAGAACATCGAGCGGCTGGCCGAAGATGAATGGCGCCGGCTGCCCGTGCCGCACAGCATGCTGGGCTGCAATGTCGCAGGCGATGCGGTGCGGCATCGCGTGGAAGAGCAGATCGAGCACCTGGAGCCCTGGAGCCTGGAGCCGCGCTGGGTCCATTCCACGCACCAGGCCGGTGGGGTCATCAATGGCTACGACCATCCGGGACGCCTCGGCGCGGACCGCTTCGTGGCGCTGGTCGGCGCGCGTTCGCACGTGCTGCAGCGAGGCGAGCCACGCGCGGCGCTGGTGGTGATGGTCGGCACGGCCGTCACGGTGGATGCGCTTGACGCCGAGGGTCATTTCCTCGGCGGTTTGATCCTGCCGGGGCACGGCATCATGCTGCGCGCCTTGGAGAGCGGCACGGCCGGACTGCATGTGCCCACCGGCGAAGTCCGGCTGTTCCCGACCAACACGTCAGATGCGCTGACCAGCGGCGGCACCTATGCCATCACCGGTGCCATCGAGCGCATGCACCGGCACCTGATGCAGCGGGCCGGTCATGAGCCCCTGACCTTGATGACGGGGGGCGCCGGCTGGAAAGTGGCGCCTGCGCTGGAGATCCGCCACGAGCTGGTCGAGAGCCTGCTCTTCGACGGCATCCTGGCTTTGCAGGCGCACCGGCTGGCGCTCTGACCTGTTCGCCGGCAGCGCCCTGGCCGCCCTCGGACGACGACTCAGCCCCGGCCGCGCAACGCCGCCAGCATGCCCAGGCCCGCCATGGCATAGACCCCGACCGTCAGCAGCTGCGCGCTGCCGTTGAAGCCCATCAGATCCAGCCAGGGGAAGATGCGGGCCTGCGTGGCGACGTAAAACCAGAACAGAAAGAGGGCCAGGAAGGTGCGTGAGCCGCGCGTCCAGTGCCCCAGCACCGCACCGAGGCTGCTCAGCAGCAGCAGGCCGCTGAGCAGGGCCAGTGCCTGCACGGGGGCCTGGACGCTCCAGCGCAGCAGGATGGGCGCGCTGAAGAGCAGGCCCAGCAGCATCGCGCTGGCGAAGGGGCGCAGGCGCCGGCGCTCCGGCCCGCCAGGCACGACGGCGTTCAGCGCCAGCGTACCGGCCTGGTGGTCCTGGGCGCCCAGCCCGCAGATCATCAGCCCCCAGGTCGCCGTGGCGGCGATCATCACCGCGCCGAGATCGGCCAGCGGCAGAGTGGCCCCCAGGATCAGCAGCACGGGCAGCGCCAGCAGGGCCCAGGACTGTCCCATCAGGGCCAGGCAGCTGTCGGCCAGGATCTGCCCCGGCCAGCCCGGCACGCGGGCGCACAAGGGCAGCAGCCGACCGGCAACTTGCGTCAGCGGACGCAGGCCGGCGGCCAGCAGCGTGCGCCAGCGCGAGCCGCCGCGCGCCGCGGCAGCCTTGACGCGATCCGGGTCGTAGCGATGGAAGAGCCAGAAGGCGGGCAGCAGGGGCAGCAGGGCCAGCAGGGCGGAGCACAGGCGCAGGGCGACGAGGGCTTCGGTCCAGACGCCGTCGGGCAGATGCCCCACGCCCAGCTGCGGATCGAAAGTTGACACGCCGATGCTCAGCTCAGAGGTGCCGACGATTTGCGCCAGTCGCATGGCGAGGACCGACATGCCGGAGACATCCAGCGCATGCAGCAGGCTCAGCGCCTGCGTGCCATTGCCAAGCGTGAAGGGCAGGGTGGCGAACTGGCCCACCCAGCAGGCGAAGAAGAGCAGGTCGCCGCGCCGTCCCATCAGAGGGCCGCAGGCATCGCACAACAGGGCCATGCTGGCGCACAGCAGCAGCGGCGGCGCCATGCCCAGCAGCCACATGGCCAGATAGGGTTGCAACTGCAGCGGGCCTTCGCCGTGCAGCAGTTGCAGCACCATCAGCGTGAGCAGGGTCAGGCCGGCCAGGCTCAGCAGGAAGGCCAGCGAGCCCAGCCAGCGGCCCAGCAGCAGCCAGCCGCCAGACAGCGGCGAGGTGGCCAGCAGGGGCGCGACGCCGCACTGCAGTTCCTGCTGGCTGCGGCCGCGCGCCAGGAAGAAGCCCAGCAGGCCGAAGAGCAGATTGGCCATCATGCCGCCGCCCACGGCCAGGGCGTTGCTGTCGTAGGCCATGCGCTGGTCCTTGACGGCAAACAGGGTGACGTCGCCGGTGTTGTCCGGGATCATCAGCCAGGTCGCGGCGATCACGGCGCCCAGGATCACCAGGCTGGATGCGCGCCGGGCCCGCAGGCGCCATTCGTGGCGGGCCAGCGTCAACAGCAGCCGTGCGAATGTCTTCATGCGGCCATCCCCAGGTTCATGGCCAGACCCTGTGCGTCGGCATAGCGCTGCGCCATCAGCGCTTCTTCAAGGCTGGGCAGGACGGACTGCGCCTCGGCGCAGGGACGCTCCGCATGGGCCATGCGGACCTGGATCAGTCCGCCCTGGCGCTGGGCCTGCAGCACGTGGACCTGCTGGCGCAGGGACTCGTAATGGCCCGGCTCCAGCAGCGCGGTCCAGACCTGACCCTCGGCGCGCGCCATCAGCGCTTCGGGGCTGCTGAAGGCCAGCAGGCGACCCTGGCGCAGGATGGCCAGGTGGGTGGCCATGTTCTCGATGTCCGAGACGATGTGGGTGGAGACGATCACCAGCCGCGAGAAGCCCAGCTCGGACAGCAGCTGGCGAAAGCGCAGGCGCTCCTCGGGGTCCAGGCCGGCCGTGGGTTCGTCGACGATCAGCACGTCCGGATCGTTGAGCAGGGCCTGCGCGATGCCCAGACGCTGGCGCATGCCGCCCGAGAAGCCGATGGCCGGGCGGTCGGCCTGCTCGTGCAGGTTGACCAGCTCCAGCAGCTGCTGGATGCGGCGACCGTCGCGCACGCCCTTGAGCGCGGCGAAGTACTGCAGGAATTCGCGGGCCGTCAGCTGCGGGTAGACGCCGAAGTCCTGCGGCAGGTAGCCCAGGCGGCGGCGCATCAGCCCGGGGCGGGCCACGATGTCCTGGCCGTCCAGCAGGATGCGGCCCTGGCTGGGCTTGCTGAGCGTGGCCAGCATCTGCATCAGCGTGGTCTTGCCGGCGCCGTTGTGACCCACCAGACCGACCAGGCCGGCGCCCAGTTCCAGGTTGAGGCCGTCGATGGCCCGATGGTTGCCAAAAGTCTTGACCAGGTCTTGAATGCTCAGCACGGCAGCGCCTCCTCGTGAATCTGGGGCGCAGCATACGCAGGGCGGCGCACTGTCCAGCCCGGTGATGCGACAAAGCGGCCGGTGCAGGGGACAGCCTGCCTTGAGACGGTGGCGAGCGGATGCGCCGGCGGGGTGCTCAGTCCCGCTGTTTCAGTTGCTGCAATTCCTCGCGCACGGCACCGAGCTCTTCATGCACCGCGCGCAACTGTGCATGCAGGTCGCGCAGGATGTCCTTCTCCACTTCGCGCTCGGTACTCTCCACCCACATCGCGGCAATGGCCGCCGTCACCAGCGAGAGCACCGCATAGCCCAGCAGCACCACGAAGACCGCGAAGATCTTGGCTGCGGCCGTGGTGGGCACGAGGTCACCATAACCCACGGTGGCGGCCGTGGTGAAGGCCAGCCACATGCCGTCGGCCGGCGTCTTGACGCGCGGCTCCAGCACCCAGAAACCCACGCCGCAGAACAGCAGCACCATCAGCGCCAGCAGCAGCAGGTAGCCCAGTCCACCCCGCGTCACCCAGCTTTTGATGGCCCAGACCATGCGCAGCAGCGTCAGCAGCGAGACGAACAAGCGTCCGGCCAGCGCGAGCGCGGATTCGGCACTGGGCGGCAGCAGGGCCGAGGCCAGCAGGCCCAGGATCAGCACCAGGTCCAGGCCATTGCTGCGCCAGTATTGCTGCGGATGCGAACACAGCCGGCCCACGCGCCACAGCGACAGCCCGACCATGCCTGCGGCCAGCAGGTAGATGGCGACGGCCACGGGCGTGGGAAGGCTCTCGATCAGCTCGATGTAGAAGGCCGGAATGGTGCTCAGCAGCGCCACCAGCACCGGCCAGCGCCAGCGCTGCTCTGCATGCGCGGCGGCGACATTGAGCTGGCTGGGCCGGGACAGGCCCCAGCTGCGGGTGCTGATGCGGTGCGGCATGCACCAAGCCTAAAGGGTGCCGGGTCTTGCTGACTTGACGTCCGTCAAGCGGCCGCTGCCCGCTTCAGCGGGCGCGACTCAAAGGATGAAGCGCGACAGATCCTCGTTGGACGCCAGCGCCGCCAGGCGCTCGTCCACGGCGGCGGCGTCGATGCGCACGGTCTGTCCGCTCATGTTGGGCGCATCGAAGCTGATGGGATCCAGCAGTCGCTCCATGACCGTGGCCAGGCGCCGGGCGCCGATGTTCTCGGTGCGCTCGTTGACCTCGCAGGCAATCTGCGCCAGGCGGCGGATGCCGTCTGGCAGCAGTTCCAGCGTGACGCCTTCGGTGGCCAGCAGCGCCTGGTACTGCTTGACCAGGCTGGCGTGGGTGCTGGAGAGGATGGCCTCGAAGTCGTCCACGCTCAGCGAGCCCAGCTCCACGCGGATGGGGAAGCGGCCCTGCAGCTCGGGAATGAGATCGCTGGGCTTGGCCAGGTGGAAAGCGCCCGAGGCGATGAAGAGCATGTGGTCGGTCTTGACCATGCCGTACTTGGTGGAGACGGTGCAGCCTTCGACCAGGGGTAGCAGGTCGCGCTGGACGCCCTGGCGCGAGACCTCGGCGCCGCTGCCTTCGGAGCGGCTGGTCACCTTGTCGATTTCGTCGATGAAGACGATGCCGTTCTCCTGCGCGTTGCGCAGGGCGGCGGCGCGGATCTCCTCTTCGTTGACCAGCTTGGCGGCCTCTTCGTCAACCAGCAGTTTCATGGCCTCGCCGATCTTGAGCTTGCGGCTGCGCTTCTTGCCAGCGCCCATCTGCGAGAACAGACCCTTGAGCTGCTCGGTCATCTCCTCCATGCCCTGCGGGCCGAGGATTTCCATGGTGGGCTTGGGTTCGGCCAGCTCCAGCTCGATGTCCTTGTC
The DNA here is from genome assembly GCA_041913905.1 of Burkholderiaceae bacterium. GTDB lineage: Bacteria > Pseudomonadota > Gammaproteobacteria > Burkholderiales > Burkholderiaceae_C > Roseateles_B. The sequence goes on from JAYSEK010000012.1 coordinate 46,271, forward strand.
GTCCAACAGGCCTTCGCGCAGGCGCTTGCGCATGACCTGGCGGGCGGTGTTGTCGGGCGAGGGCGCGGCCGGCGTGGCGGCGGTGAAACCGAAGTCGCTGCTGCCCGCGCGGGGCGGGGGCACGAGCACGTCGAGGATGCGCTCTTCCGCTGCATCCTCGGCACGGGTGCGCAGGCGGCGCATCTGCAGCTCGCGCTCCTGCTTGACGGCGATCTCGACCAGGTCGCGCACGATGCTGTCCACGTCCTTGCCCACATAGCCCACCTCGGTGAACTTGGTGGCCTCGACCTTGATGAAGGGGGCGTCCGTCAGCCGGGCCAGGCGGCGCGCGATCTCGGTCTTGCCCACGCCGGTGGGGCCGATCATCAGAATGTTCTTGGGTGTGATTTCGGCGCGCAGCTTTTCATCGACCCGCTGGCGGCGCCAGCGGTTGCGCATGGCGATGGCCACGGCGCGCTTGGCCTCCTGCTGGCCCACGATGTGGCGGTCGAGTTCGGAAACGATTTCTTGCGGGGTCATGGACATGGGGCGTCCTCGTTCGGTGCTACGGCCTGAGCGGACTCAGACGCGGGCGACGCCGTCCAGCGTCTCCAGGGTGTGGTTCTGGTTGGTGTAGATGCAGAGGTCGCCGGCGATCTCCAGCGAGCGCTTGACGATGTCTGCCGCGCCCAGCTCGCTGTGCTGGAGCAGCGCACGGGCGGCGGCCTGCGCATAGGCGCCGCCGGAGCCGATGGCCACGATGCCCATCTCGGGCTCCAGCACATCGCCGTTGCCTGTGATGATCAGCGAGGTCTCGGCGTCCGCCACGGCCAGCATGGCCTCCAGGCGGCGCAGCACGCGGTCGGTGCGCCAGTCGCGCGTCAGCTCCACGGCGGCGCGCACCAGGTGACCCTGGTGCTTCTCCAGCTTGGACTCGAAGCGCTCGAAGAGGGTGAAGGCGTCGGCCGTGGCACCGGCAAAGCCGGCCAGCACGCGCTCCTTGTAGAGCTTGCGCACCTTGCGGGCGCTGGCCTTCACGACGATGTTGCCCAGCGTCACCTGGCCATCACCGCCGATGGCGACCTGGCCATTGCGGCGCACGCTGACGATGGTGGTTCCGTGGAACACCGGGTCTTGGGAGGCGGATGCGTTCATAGCCATTCCAGCTGGGGGCGGGAATGGCATTTTCAAGCCAGCGGACGCCAGCGCGGGCAGTGCTTGAGGTCAGGGTAGGGGCAGGAGGCACTCGCCCCGCGAACACCGCTGATCCGGCTCCGCCGGGCAGCCGGTCACCCGTCGCATGCCTGCCGACAAAGAGTGCTCGGCGCAGCCGGCACTCGCCCCGCGCGAACACCGCTGATCCGGCTCTGCCGGGCAGCCGGTCACCCGTCGCATGCCTGCCGACAAAGAGTGCTCGGCGCAGC